>JAWLAD010000014.1:0-68003 GCA_041395605.1 Steroidobacteraceae bacterium | reverse complement strand
GTACGACGCGGCGACGGCGGACCTGCCGAACGGCGCCCCCGATCTTGTCTGCGTCCTGACTGAACGTGGCTATCTGCGCGCACGGGCCGATCGAAGGATCGAGGCCACCCAGGATCTGGTCCGTGCGTACGAGCTGGCGAGCGCGCCTTCGCAGGCTGAGGAGCGCACCCACGCGGGGATCATGCTCGCGCGCCTGTACTCGTGGCACGGACTGCACGACGAGGCGCTTCGCTTCGTCAACGAGGCCGTGCAGTACCAGACCAGCCGGGGTGGTCCCCTGGAGCAAGCCGAGGTCCATTTCTATCGAGGCGACGTGCTACTCGCGAAGCGCGACTACGCGGCCGCAGAGATCGACTTGCGACGGGCGCTCGCAACCTGGGAGCGCTCGGGTCTCCCGAATCCACGCCGCTACGGGCGCGAGCGACTGTGTCGCACGCTGGCCGCGGCTGGTGCGGTGGGCGATACAGCGAAGGTGTGCCGCGATGCGCTGGCGGATGCGAGGCTCGTGGGGGATGGCGAGGCTGCGAAGGTCGCGCTCGCCGGCCTCGGCGCTGCAGCGTTGGCAAGCGAGGACTTCGTCGCGGCAAGCGCGCTGTTTGACGAGGCGTTGAGATCGGATGGTGGCGACCTGCCCGAGTCCATTCGCATGCCGTACCTTTCGCTGCGTGCCCGCGCGCGCACCGGTGCCGGGGACCTGCAAGGAGCCGTGGCCGATCAGGAGGCTTACGCCCTCTGGGCGGAGGCGCAGCTCAATGAGCGCGTGCCGGGTCAACTAGCCCTGTTGCGCATGAACCTGGAGAACCGACTGCAGCGCGAAGAACTGAGCGCAGCGCGCAGCAGCGCGCGCAGCGCAGAGCTTGCCGCGTCGCGCGAAGCCGTGATACGCAATCTGGTCATCGCGCTGGCCGTGCTGGTTGTGCTGGCCGCGACGGGCGGAACCTGGCTGTGGCGTCGTCGGCTCGAGCAGTGGCAGGCCCGCGCCGCTGCCGATGAGAGGCTGGCAGCGTTGAGCCGGCTGACGGGCGGCATCGCCCACGAGTTCAACAACCTGCTGACCGTATCGCAACAGTCGGCAGGCTTGCTCGCCAAGCATGCCGGCGTGGCCTCGGATTCCGTTGCGAGCATGCTGGTCGAGGAGATACGTCAAGCCAACGAGATCAGTGCCGACGTCACGCGCCAGCTGCTGGGCGTGGCACGCCAGCAGCAGCTCGCTCCCGAGACCATCGAATCGAGCCCATACATCGATGAGGTGGTCCCGCTGCTCCGTCGCGTGCTGCCTGACACGATCAGCCTGAAGTCAGCACTGACCCACCCGCCGCCGACGATCTGGGCGGATCGGCGGCAGTTGTCGGCTGCGCTGCTAAACCTGATTACGAATGCCCGCGACGCGATGCCGGATGGCGGCGTCATCACGCTGCGTATCGACGCAGAAGGTACCGATCGCAAAGAATCGGGGTCGCGGACAACGGCGTTGGTATGACCGATGAGGTGCGCGAGCACGCACTCGAGCCGTTCTTCACGACCAAGGCCGTCATGCTGGATCAGGCATCGGACTCAGCGTCGTCGTGTGGGCTTCACCAGCAGTCCGGGGCCAGGGATCATGCTGCGCAGCGCACCTGGCACGACCGTCAGCCTCGTCCTGCCGGCCGCGAGGGCACGAGCAGTGAGTGCGCCAGAAGCTGCGCGCATGCGGCATTGCTCGTCGAGGATCACCCGATGCTCCGATGCGTGCTCGAGCGGACATTGAGCGAGAACTCCCTTCGACGTGACCGTTGCGCAATCCGGGGACGCGGCCCAACCCTGTTGCTGCAGGGCCTGCAGGTCGACTGCCTGTTTACCGACATCCGCATGCCCGACGACTCAATGGGCTCGAACTTGCGCCTGGGTGAAGCAGCATCACCCGGGAATTGCCGTCCTGCTACAGACCGGCTACACCGATATCGATACCGGTGACTTGCCCGTGCTATAAACCCTATCTGCCGGACGCACTGGTGGTCGCGATCCGGTCGGCGCTGGAAGAGCGCTGACCGTTCGTGGAGTGGCAGGCCGGATGACCGGACGGAAGTCCGGGCATGAGGCCATGACGCCGCGCTCGCTGCGCTGTTTCGGTTACCGTGTCGGGGCATGACTATGCCGTCGCATACGAGCTGATTGTCCCGCTGCGCCGCGACGAAGGGCGCGCGTCGTTCGTCTCGCAGCTACGGCGGCGCTGTGCTGAACGACCCGGCCGCCGCCACGCTGCGGCACGATTACCACGAGGGCAGCGGAGCCGGCCTGGACGGCAGCGGCAGGGGCGCGGCGCCGCGCACCGCCAGACGTGCACGCCGCTGCGCGGGCGCGACAGCTTTCGCTTTTACTCGAGCCTGCGGCGTGACCTCGCAGGACATGCTGTACCAGACCGTGCGCCCCGCGATCGAGCGCGAACGCCCGCGGCTGCTGCGCGCCGCTCAGCGGCTGGCCGCCAGTGCGCCCGGATCACTGCGCCTCAAGCCCGGCTTCCCCGTGCCGCGCTCGGTCTCCGCGGTCGACATCCACCTGATGCCGGGCAGCTACGTCGCTGAGTACGGCGACGACGATCTGACCATGGGCGCGGTCTACGAGCAGCGGCTCGCGATCTCGACGTTCGGCCTGTTCGGCCCCAATCTCGACGACATCGGCCAATCGATCGCGCGCTTCGTCCGCGAGCGTCATCCGCGGTTCGTGCCGAAGCAGATCCTCGACCTCGGCTGTACTGTGGGTCACAACACCGGCGCCTGGAAAGACGCTCACCTGGGCGCGGAAGTCCATGGCATCGACGTCGCCGCGCTCCTGCCTGCGCTATGGTCACGCTCAGCACCGCAGCGTCGCGACCATTTCACCAGATGGTCATGCCAGCGCTCGAGTTTCCGGCGGCCAGTTTCGATGTCGTGTTCTCGTCGATGTTCCGCATGAAGTGCCGCCGAAAGGCATCCCCAAGGTGTTTTCGCCGAGGCACGCTTGTACCGGCGGCCTGATGCTGCACATGGAGCTGCTGCCGGCGGCGCAACTGTCGCCTTACGATTCGTTCTATCTCGACCGGGATGGCTACTACAACAACGAGCCGTTCTACCGCGCGTTCCGTGCCCGAGATCCGCGCCGGCTGATCCGCGACGCCGCTTCCGCGACGCCGACTACGTCCAGTTCGTCGTCCTGTCGATCAGCGCGCTGGGCGAGCGCTGCTGGCGCGAGCAGCGCTCGCCGCGGGCCTCGAAGTCGATTCCGACAAGACGGGCCGGCTCGGCGATGGCATCCGCTGGTTCTGCTTCGCGCATGGAACGGCGCGGGCTGAGCGTGCAGCCCAAGGCGCCTGTCGGTCTTGCGCGGCGCTGGTCCGCGTTCACGCCGACTACGCTGCCCGATCCTGCCGCGACTGCGCAGGTCTACTGTCGCTGGCTGACTACGTCGTCGCGGAGGAGGGCAGCGTCGGCGCAACTCTGGCGCAGCTCTGGGACTGCCCTGCGCTCGCCGGTCGGCGCAGCGTGCTGCTGCACGCGTCCCAATCACCCGACACGCTGTTGCGGCTGGTCGAGGCACCGGCGCAGTCGGCAACCGCGCTCGCGCTGCCCGGCCACGGCTGGAACGCGATGGAAGTGCTGGTTCGCGATCCGTACGCGTTGGCAGCGCAGTTGCAGGGTTCGCCGTTCAAACTGCTGATCCCGCCGCGGCCGTTGCCGTTCGATGCCGCGATCCACGCGATGCAGGTCGAGGGCCCCGCGGGCGAGCTGTTGTACCTGACGGCGCTGCCCACCGATCGCACGATCCTGGACCTGAACGCTGCGCGCTCGCGCGTCGACCGGCCGTTCATCGCGATTCTCGGTTGCGCCGACATCGAGGCGGTACTCGGGTTCTACTCGCAGGTGCTGCAAACGCCGACCATCGGCGCGGCGCCCACCATCGTCAAGGTCATCAATGACAGTTTCGGCCTGCCGAACGGGCACCGCATCCCGCTCGGCATCGTGAAGATGTCGCGCGACTCGCTGATCGAAGTCGACGAATTGCCGGCGGCGGCAGGCCCGCGCCCCAGCGCCGCCGGCGAGCTGCCGGCGGGATTCGCGGTCGTGTCTTTCGAGTGCCCCGACCTTGCAGCGCTGCCGGTGCCCTGGCTGCAGCCACCGCGCGCGCTGCCAGAGGCGCCTTACTTCGGGCGTCGCGCGGGCCTCGCGCGCGGCGCGGCGGGCGAACTGATCGAGCTGATCGAGTGGATGGAGAGCGCATGAAGCAAGCGAAATTCCTCGGCTGGCGCGTCCTCGCCGCCTGCGTCGTCGGCCTGGCCTGTGGCATGGCGACAGCGGTCGTGTCGACCTTCGGCGTGTTCGTCGGGCCGCTGCGCGAGGCCTTCGGCTGGTCGCAAAGCGAAGCCTTTGCCGCGCTGCTGGTGATCACGCTGACGTCCGCGCCACTCGCGCCGGTCGTCGGTGGCATCGTCGACCGTTTCGGCGCGCGTCGCGTGGTGCTGCTGGCGTTCGCCTGCGAGGCGCTGATCTTCGCGTCGTTCTACTGGCAGGGCACTTCGATCTGGAGCTTCTACGCGCGCTTCGTCGCGTTCGCGCTGTTCGCGCTGGCGACGACGCACGTCGCCTTCGCGCGGGTGATCACGCTGTGGTTCGACCGCCGCCGCGGCCTCGCGCTCGGCATCGCGCTGTCCGGCGTCGGCATCGGCGGCTTCCTGTGGCCGCTGTTCGCGCAAGCGATGATCGAGCAGCATGGCTGGCGCAATGCGTATCTGCTGCTGGCGGCGGCTTGATCGCCGGCGATCGCGCACCGGCGATCGCGCTGCTGCTGCGCGGCAGTCCCAATCGTCAACCGGCGCGCCTGATGGCGATCCGGCGCCCGCCAGGGCATACGCCGCCGCCCGGCCATGGGGCCAGCGGCTGCGGCAACCCTGCCAGGCCTGACACTGGCCGAGGCGTTGCGCACGCGTATTGGATGGTGCTGGTCACCTTCTTCCTGGTCGGGCTTGCCGTGCAGAGCGTGATGCTGCACCTCGTGCCCCTGCTCGGCGCCCGCGGCCTCGCCGATGCTCGCGTACTGTCGATGCTGTTCTCGCCGTCACGAGCGGCGCCCTGGCTCGCCACGGGCTGGCTGATGGACCGCTTCTTCGCGCCGCGCGTGGCAGCGTTCCTACGGCGGCCTTGTGCGGGAGTCGCACTGCTGGCGTCAGGCGCCGCGGGCACCACGGCATTCGTTGCCGCGATGCTGGTCGGCCTTGCGGTGGGCGCGGAGGTCGATGTGATCGCCTACGTGACCAGCCGCTACTTCGGTCCACTGTCGTTCAGCCGTATCTACGGTACGTTCTGCAGGACCTACTCGCTGAGCGGCGGCCTCGGCCCGTGGCTGACCGCCCAGACGGTGGACCGTACCGGTGACTACCAGTTTGCGCTGGGACTGAACGCCGCGCTGCTGGTGGCGGGCTGCCTGCTGCTACTGAAGTTCGAGCGGTTTCCGGGCTCGCCCGACCGGCTTGGGCGAGGTGTCGACTGCTCTTGAGCGGCCACTGGCGCACGGGATGGATTTCGTGATACCGTTGGCACCGAGATTGTCTTCCGTCCGTATCGGACTGGCACTTCACAGCGCCTCGCTCGAGCCGCCACGCCTGCCAATCAGCTGTATCAGGATCTCTGGCTCGCATTCAGCCGCAACTCGGCTCTCTGACGATCCCGTTCCTCCTGTCGTTCATAACGTTGGTGTCCATTAGAGACTTGTTACATGGCCAAGATTTATGTCGGCAACCTGCCGTTTTCTGCTACCGAAGAGCAGGTCCGCGCGCTGTTTTCGCAGCACGGCACTGTCGAATCGGTTGCCCTCCCCAACGATCGCGAGACCGGCCGCCGCGCGGTTTCGGCTTCGTCGAGATGAGCTCGGCCGATGCGGCCCGCGCCATTGCGGCCGTCAACGGCCAGGAAATGGGTGGTCGTGCGCTGCGCGTCAATGAAGCCCAGGACAAGCCCCGCGGCGGTGGCGGTCGCGGCGGCTACGGTGGCGGCGGCGGTGGCCGCGGCGGCTACGGCGGTGGTGGCGGCGGCGGCGGCGGCGGTCGCTGGTAACCGGCGCTTCGCGTGGCGAAGGTCAACTTCCGCCAGCAGAAGCGACAAAAGGAAATGGTGCGCCTGGCGCGCCAGTCCGAACGCCTCGCAAGACGTGGCGAGCGCCCCGGCGACGGGGCGCCCGCTACGGCCGCGGTGCCATCCGCAGCGCCTGGCGATCCATTGAACGGCCCATCGAACGAGCCGGCCCCCTCGCCAGGGCCGGCTGCCAGTCAACTCGGCGTTTACCTGGCAGGATGCCGCCCGAGCGGCCCCCCTGCGCCAGCTCTATCCGCAACTCGCGGAGGTGCGGGTGGAGTTCGAGTTCCACGACGGCACGGCCCGCGCGCCCTCGCCGCAGTCCTTCACGTACTTCCCGGCGGCGCGGGGTTTCTTCCGTTATGCCTGCCCCTGCCACGGCTGCAGCGGCGAGTTCGACCTGTCCTCGCAGGTCGCGGAACTCGCGACCCCCGCGGTATCCCCGTCCCGCACCCGCAAGCTCAGTGTGAGCTGCACCGGGCAGCGTGCGCGCGATCTCAACACGCGTGTCGACTGCCCGATTTGTGCTCGTGTGCGAGTCAGTACAACGCGAAATACTGGCGATTGACTCTTCAGTGACTCAGTCCATCGGTTCCGCGACCTGAGCAGCCGCGCGAGCGGCGACCGTTCTGGCGCGTCAGGTGTTTCGGGTACTATGCGCGGCTTCGTGCTGCTGCCCCCCAATCCAAGGACGAGGTCGCGATGTCCCTGACCATCGGTATTCGCGCGAGACCTTCTCTTCGGCGAGGAAGCGTGGCGAGCGTGCTGATCGTCAAGCTCATCAAGCTGGGTTTCGGCGTTGCCGTCGAGCGCGGCATCGGTGCGGCTGCGAACTTCGATGATGACGCTTACGTCGCCGCCGGCGCGCGGCTCGTCGACACGGCCACCGAACTGCTCGGCGTTCGATATCGTCTTCAAGTACGGCCGCCGACCGCGGCCAGTCGCGGCGCTGAAGCCGGCAGCACGCTGATCGGTTTCATCGGCCGGCGCAGAACCCCGAGCTGATGCAACGTCGCGGCGCGCAAGCTGACGGTGCTCGCGATCGACTCGCTGCCACGCCAGCTGTCGCGCGCGCAGAAGATGGATGCGCTGACCTCGATGGCGGGCGTCAGCGGCTATCGCGCCGTCATCGAAGCGGCGCATGCGTTCGGCCGGCCGTTCAACGGCCAGGTCACGGCGGCGGGCAAGATCCCGCCGGCCAAGGTGTTCATCGCGGGCGCCGGCGTCGCGGGCCTCGCTGCCATCGGTGCCGCCGCGAACCTCGGCGCGATCGTGCGCGCGAACGACACGCGCGCTGAAGTCGCCGATCAGGTCGTTTCGCTGGGCGGCGAGTTCGTCAAAGTCGACTACGAAGAAGAAGGTTCCGGCGGCGGCGGTTACGCCAAGGTCATGAGCGAGGGCTTCCAGGCCGCGCAGCGCGAGATGTACGCGAAGCAGGCCCGTGAGGTCGACATCATCATCACGACGGCGCTGATCCCGGGCAAGCCGGCGCCGCGACTGATCACGGCCGAGATGGTGCGCAGCATGAAGCCGGGCAGCGTCATCATCGACATGGCGGCGGAGCAGGGTGGCAACTGCGAACTGACCGTGCCCGGCGAAGCGGTCGTGCGGCATGGCGTCACGATCGTCGGCTACACCGACCTTGCGAGCCGGCTCGCGCGCCAGTCGTCGACGCTGTACGCGAACAACCTGCTGCGCCTGACCGAAGAGCTCTGCAAGACGAAGGACGGCCAGATCAACGTCAACTTCGACGACGACGCGATCCGTGGACTGACGGTCATCAAGGCAGGCGAGGTGACCTGGCCCGCGCCGCCGCTGAAGTTGCCGGCACCACCGGCGGCGAAGCCGGCGGCCGCGACGGCGGCGGCCGCGCCGAAGAAATCCGGCGGCCATGGCCATGGCGGCTCGAACGAGCCGGCTTCGGTCGGCTCGCTCGCGGTACTGTTCGGTGGCGGCGCGCTGCTGTTCTGGGTCGTCGGGACGTTCGCGCCTGCGTCCTTCGTCGCGCACTTCACGGTGTTCGTGCTGGCCTGCTTCGTCGGCTACATGGTCGTGTGGAACGTCACGCCGTCGCTGCACACGCCGCTGATGAGCGTGACCAACGCGATCTCGAGCATCATCGCCGTCGGCGCCCTCGTGCAGGTCGCGCCGCCGCTGGCGGGCGCGGGCGGTGATCGTCCGGACGCACTGATCCTCGGGTTGTCGGTCGCCGCGCTGGTGCTGACGGCCGTCAACATGTTCGGCGGCTTCGCCGTCACGCGTCGCATGCTTGCGATGTTCCGCAAGTAAGGGAGCGACGACATGTCTGCCAATCTGGCCAATATCGCCTACGTCGGCGCAGCCATCCTGTTCATCCTGAGCCTGGGCGGCCTGTCGCATCCGGAGACCGCACGACGCGGCAACCTCTATGGCATCGTCGGCATGCTGATCGCGGTGCTCGCGACCGTGCTCGGCCCGCGCGTCACCGCGGCCGGCCTGCCGTGGATCATCGGCGCGCTGGCCGTTGGCGGCATGGTCGGGCTATACGCCGCGCGCAAGGTGCAGATGACGCAGATGCCCGAGCTGGTCGCGCTGATGCACAGCCTCGTCGGCCTCGCGGCCTGCTTCGTCGGCTTCGCGAGCTACGTCGACACATCGATCGTCTACGAGGGCGCCGAGAAGACCATCCACGAAGTCGAGATCTACCTCGGCATCCTGATCGGCGCCGTGACGTTCTCGGGTTCGGTCATCGCGTTCGGCAAGCTGTCCGGCAAGATTGGCGGCAAGCCGCTGCTGCTGCCGGCGCGGCACTGGCTGAACCTGATCGGCCTGCTGGTCGTGGTCTGGTACCTCGTCCAGTTCGTGCAGGCGCCGGACGTCGATGCCGGCATGCTGCCGCTGCTGGTCATGACGATCATCGCGCTGCTGTTCGGCATCCACATGGTCATGGCGATCGGCGGCGCGGACATGCCGGTCGTCGTCTCGATGCTGAACAGCTACTCGGGCTGGGCCGCCGCAGCGACCGGATTCATGCTCGCGAACGACCTGCTGATCGTCACGGGCGCGCTGGTCGGATCCTCGGGCGCGATCCTGTCCTACATCATGTGCCGCGCGATGAATCGCCAGTTCCTCAGCGTCATTGCCGGCGGCTTCGGCACGGGCGGTGGTGCTGCTCCGGCAGCGGCGGCGGGCGGCGAGCCGCAGGGCGAGGTACAGGCCATCAGCGCGGTCGAGACCGCCGAACTGCTGCGCGGCTCGAAGAGCGTCGTGATCGTGCCGGGTTATGGTATGGCCGTCGCCCAAGCGCAGCATACCGTCTACGAGATCACCAAGCTGCTGCGCGACGCGGGCGTCGAGGTTCGCTTCGCGATCCATCCGGTCGCCGGGCGCATGCCGGGGCACATGAACGTGCTGCTGGCCGAGGCCAAGGTGCCGTACGACATCGTGCTCGAGATGGACGAGATCAACGACGATTTCCCCGGCACTGACGTCACGATGGTCATCGGCGCCAACGACATCGTGAACCCCGCCGCGCAGGACGATCCCGCCAGCCCGATTGCCGGCATGCCGGTGCTCGAAGTCTGGAAGTCAAAGACGTCGATCGTCATGAAGCGCTCGATGGCGTCCGGCTATGCCGGCGTCGACAACCCGCTGTTCTTCAAGGAGAACAACCGGATGCTGTTCGGCGATGCGAAGAAGATGCTGGACGAGGTGCTGGTCGCACTGAAGGGCTGAGCGACGGCGACACGACGCCCGCGTCGCTCAACTCATGCCTGCCACTGCCTTGCGCGCACGTTGCGCAGTTGCCAGGGCTGGTCGGGGTCGAGCTGTTCCTCGAACAGCTGGCCGCGACCTTGCAGCGGCGTCCAGTCCGTGTATGTGCCGACCAGTTGCCCGAGGTAAGGCGCGGCGACACGCAGGCACTCGCTGAATTCGAGGTCATCTGCTTCGCAGACGCCGAGCCGCGGACGCGCGATCGCATAGACGACGGCAGCGAGCGCGCCGGCGGCGACCTGCACGCAGGTTGCGTTGGCGTGCGGCACGTGGCGGCGTGCCTGTTCGATGTTCAGCTGCGAGCCATACCAGTAGGCATTGCGGGCATGGCCAGCGATCAGCACGCCGAGTTCGTCCATGCCGGTCACCAGCTCGCTCGTCAACACGCGGCGCGTCGGCTGGATTTCCCAACCGCGGCCCTCGAGCTCCAGCGCCGACAGCATCGCGTCGTCGCAGGGGTGGTAGACGAACATCGTCGTCGGGCGATAGCTGAAGCCGCGATCGCCACGCAGCGACAGGTAGTCGGCGATCGAGAACACCTCATCGTGCGTCATCAGCAAGCCCTGGAACCCGCCGGTCGACGGCAGCCAGCTGCGCGCGTACGTGCCGCCGCCCGGCCTCTGCAGGTAGACCGATCCGCAACCGCGCCGATGCCAGTGCGCGCCACGTGGTGGCTTGGGCTCCGTCGTGCCGAGCGACAACTCGGCGGGCTGCATCAGTTCGTCGATGAAACCGTCGATCGACCATGTATTGACGAATTCATTGGGGCGTTTGGGTCGTTCGGCGGCTTGCGTGTCGCGCTCCGAGACCTGCAGCAGCACGACCCCGAGATCGCGCGCCAGCTGCGCCCACTGCTCGCGCGCCGTCGGCTGCGGTACGGACGGCAGCAGGTCGCGGGAGAGATGCAGCAGCGCCTGTTTCGCGAAGTGGGAGACCAGCCCGGGGTTGGCGCCGTGATCGACGATGGCGGTGGGCGAGTGCGGGCCGAGACGCTGGCCCAGCTTCAGCATGCGTTCGCGGGTCAGGTAGTTGGTGCGCTCGCGCAGCGTCAGCATGGCGTTGTCGAACACGCCCGGCCATGGCTCGATGGACGTGTCGACATAGAGCGCGCCATGCGCGGCGCACCATTCGACCAGATCGAGGCTCGAGACATCGACGGCGAGGTTCAGCACCAGATCGCCGGCGCGGACATAGCGTGCCAGCGCGCGGTGAAAGCTGCCGGGTTTGAGATGGCAATGGACGAAATGCGCGCCGCAGCCGGAGGCGATCCGGCGGCCCCGTTCGTCGGCCGACAGCACCGTCAGTCCGCCGTCGACCAGCGCGACGTGCTGGCGCAGCAGCGGCAGCACGGCCTGGCCGATGCTGCCGCAGCCGATCATCGTCAGTCGGCCGCTGAACCCGCTTTCCTGAACCGCAGTCCCCATCTCGCCCGACACTAGCAGAATCGTCCCGCGCTGCGCGGGCGGCCCGCTAGAATTGCGGCCGTGAAGCTGTTCTCCGCCCTGTATGACCGCGCGCTGGTCTGGAGTCGTCATCCGCATGCCGAGCGCTATCTCGCGCTCGTCAGCTTTGCCGAGTCGTCGTTCTTTCCGATCCCGCCCGATGTGCTGCTGGCGCCGATGGTGCTCGCGCGGCCGCCGCGCTGGTGGCGGCTCGCCGCGCTGACGACCGCGGCGTCGGTGCTCGGCGGTCTGCTCGGCTACCTGATCGGTTACCTTGCGCTCGAAGCCGTCACGCCGCTGCTGAAGAGCATCGACTACTGGCGCCACTTCGAAACCGCGCAGGACTGGTTCGCGACCTATGGTTTCTGGGCCATTTTCGCCGCCGGCTTCACGCCGATTCCCTACAAGGTCTTCACGATCGCGGCCGGCGCGGCCCACATGGGGCTCGCGCCCTTCGTTGCCGGCTCGCTGGTCGGCCGCGGCGCGCGCTTCCTGCTGGTCGCGACGCTGGTCCGCTTCGGCGGAGCGCCGATCGAGCAGCACATCCGTCGTTACATCGACTGGCTGGGCTGGGGCACGCTCGCGCTGCTGGCCATGGCCTATCTGATCTGGAAGTACTGATGCTGGCTGGCGGTGACGTCGAGCGCGTGCTCGAGTTGCTGCGCGCCATCGATGCGGATCGTGGTTTGCTGGCCGGACTGACGGCGCAGCAGCGCGTCGAGCTGCTGCAACTCGCCGGCCGCATCACCCAACCCGATCGCAAGGCATTGCGCAAGTTGGCGAAGGCGTTCCGACGCGCGGATCGCGCCGCTGCGCAGGCGCGGGACCGCGACCTGATCGAGCAGACCGGGCTGCGCCGGCAGCGGCGGGCGCCCGTCTACGCGCCGTTGTGGCTGCCGCCGCCGAGCGACGCGGAAGCGGCCGCAGGCGCGCCGGATGCGCCCGTCGCCGCGCTGAACAGGGCGCGCAGCTGCTACGTCTGCAAGAGCGACTACACCCAGCCGCACCGTTACTACGATTCGATGTGCGTGCCTTGCGGTGACTTCAACTACGCCAAGCGTGGCCAGACGGCTGACCTGGCAGGCCACTACGCCCTCGTGACGGGTGCACGGGTCAAGATCGGTTACCAGGCCGCGCTGAAGCTGCTGCGTGCCGGTGCTCACGTCATCGTGACGACGCGATTTCCCGTCGATGCTGCGGCGCGTTACGCACGCGAAGCGGATTTCCCGCAATTCCGCGAACGCTTGCAGGTCTTCGGGCTCGACCTGCGCCACACGCCGAGCGTCGAGATATTCGCGCGCGCGCTGCAGGAGCGCCTGCCACGGCTCGACTACATCCTCAACAACGCCTGCCAGACGGTGCGCCGTCCGGCTGGTTGGTTCCGGCACCTGCTGGATGCAGAGGCGCAAGCTTTCGACTCGCTGCCGTCGCCGCTGCAGGGGCCGCTGGCGGCGCATGCCCGGCTCTGCCAGGAGCTGGGCGCTGCGACGTCGTCGGATGCCATGCTGCCGGCCGCAGTCGCGACGACGGCCTTGCGCGAGCTGCCAGCGGTGTCTGGCCTGCTGCAGAGCGCGGCGCTTTCGCAGCGACGCTACCTGGACGAGGACTTCCATGACGGCGAGGCGCTGTTCCCGCGTGACCAGCTCGACGCCGATCTGCAGCAGGTCGACCTGCGTGCCAGCAACAGCTGGCGGTTGCGGCTGCACGAGGTCAGCACCGCAGAGCTGCTCGAGGTGCAGCTGATCAACGCCGTTGCACCGTACACGTTGAACGCCAGGCTCAAGCCGCTGCTGGTCGCGACGCCCGGGGCGCACAAGCACATCGTCAATGTCAGTGCGATGGAGGGGCAGTTCTACCGCACGACGAAGACCGACAAGCATCCGCACACCAACATGGCGAAGGCGGCGCTGAACATGATGACGCGCACCAGCGCCCCCGATTACGTCCGCGATGGCATCCACATGAACGCCGTCGACACGGGCTGGGTCACGGACGAGGACCCGGTCCTGCACGCCGCACGCAAGGCCGAGCTCGGCTTCGCGCCACCGCTGGACGTGCTGGACGGCGCGGCACGGATCGTCGATCCGATCTTCGAAGGGCAGCGAACCGGCCAGCACGTCTGGGGGCAATTCCTGAAGGACTATCGACCGGCGCCGTGGTGACCGGCGGCGTCGGGGCGCCGGCGGCCTCCCGGGCTTGCAATTTCTGCCACGACAATGTACCTTTTTTTTAAAAGGTACCTATTTTGAGCACTGACACCCTCAAATTTGCCCCGATCCGCAAGGGATTGCTGGAGTTCCTGGTGCTCCGGATCGTCGGCAGCGAGTGCGTGTACGTGCCCGAGATCCTGCGCCGACTCGCGTCGACGCAGTTCGCGACACAGGAGGGCACCCTGTACCCGTTGCTCAGCAAGTTGCGCCGGGATGCACTGGTGCAGTACGAGTGGCGGGAGTCGGAAAGCGGTCCGCCCCGCAAGTACTACCGCCTGACGGATGCCGGTCGCGCGTATCTCGCCTCCCTCAACGATTACTGGTCACAGATCAACCGCACGATCGAAGACCTTGGACGACCACCATGCAGCGAGTGATCACTGTCAGCCTGAATCGAAATGCCTACCACCTCGAACTGGATGCGCATGCGCGTCTCGAGGCGTACCTCGCGCGCGCGGCCGCCCGTCTCGAGGCCTATCCGGATCGCATGGAAGTCATCGCCGACCTGGAGCAGGCCGTGGCCGACCAGTGCGCCCGCCGACTGCAACCAGGGCAGACGGTGATCACGCTCGCGGAACTGGCGCCAGCGCTCGAGGAGATCGGCGAAGTGGAAGTCCCGGGCGCGCCGGGCCCGCTGCCGTCGGATGACCCGGGCGCTGCGTACCGCGCCACGCCGTCACCGGAAAATGCGCTGCAACAGATCAGCGAGGGTGCCTGGGTCAGCGGCGTCTGCAACGGGCTTGCAAGATCGAGCGGACTCGATGTCACGCTGCTGCGTGTCATCGCGGTCGTGTTGCTGGTCTTCACCGGCGGCGCGATGATGCTGCTGTACGCGGTGCTGATGCTGCTGATCCCCTATGCGCCGCTCGCATCGAACGCGGCACCGCTGCCGTGGCTGCCCGCAAAAAGCCGCGAAATCGTCACCGCGATCCGCAGCAAGCTCGCGACGCTGACGGGCTGAATCCGGCGCGCCCGCGCGCGTCGCCCCCGGCCAACCTTCACGTCACCGCCATCGAGCCGGCACGAAAGCGTCACTTTCGGCCGTCAACGTCTGCCCCGGAACAGCAACCACTCCGGGGCGACATCATGAACCGACGACCGATCCTGATCGCACTGCTGCTGGCGCTCGCCGTGTCACCCGCACTGGCGCATGACGGACACGTTGACGCCGGCACCGTGAGTGGCCAGCACGTCGATGGCTGGTGGAAGGGGAACACGCACACGCATACCTGGTGGAGCGACGGCGACAGTCCGCCGGAAAGCGTCGCCCAGTGGTATCGCGACCGTGGCTACCACTTCCTCGTGCTCAGCGACCACAACCGAATGCAGGAAGGCGAGCTCTGGTATGCGGTGGACACAGACGCCAAGCGCAGCGCACTGCGGCACTACGTCGCGACGTTTGGCCAGGATTGGGCGGAAACGAGGCAGCGCGCTGGCGTCACCGAGGTCAAGCTGAAGACGCTGGACGAGTTCCGCAGCCTCTTCGAGGAGAAGAACCGCTTCGTGTTCATCCGCGGCATGGAGATCACCGATCGCCACCACCAGCATCCGGTGCACCTCAATGGCGTGAACCTCGAACGGGCGATCATCCCGCAAGGCGGCGACAGCGTCGCGCAGATGCTGCAGAAGAACATCGATGCGGTCGTCGAGCAGGGGCGGCGCGCCGGCCGGCCGATGTTCGCGCATGTCAATCACCCGAACTTCTTCTACGCGATCACGGCCGAGGATCTGATCGCGCTGGAGCATGCGCCGGGCGACGGCTTCGTCGAGGTCTACAACGGTCACTCCGGGGTTCGCAATGACGGTGATGCGTTCCACCCGTCGACGGAGCGCCTGTGGGATATCGTGCTCGCGCAACGCCTCGGCGAGCGCGGCGCGAGCGTGATGTACGGCGTGGCCACCGACGATGCGCACGAGTACACGGCGTGGGGCCTGCGGCGCGTGAATCCTGGCCGCGGCTGGGTCATGGTGCGCGCCCCGCGCCTGACGCCCGACACGATCACGGCCGCGATGAAGCGCGGCGACTTTTACAACAGCACTGGCGTCACGCTGGCCACGCTCGTCACGGGTCCAGGGGCATCGAGCTCGAAGTGCTCGCGGAACCCGGCGTGGACTACCGGATCGAGTTCATCGGGACACGCCGCGGGGCCGACCTGCGCGGCGCGCAGCCGATGCAACCGGCGGCGGATTCGCCCGGTCGCACGTCGCAGCGGTACAGCGATGAAATCGGCGTCGTGCTGGCGAGCGTTGCGGGCACCCGCGCACGCTACGACGTCCGCGGCGACGAAATCTACGTGCGAGCACGCGTGACGTCGTCAAAGTTGCATCCGAACCCGTTCGCTGCGGGCGATCACGAGATGGCATGGACTCAACCGCTCGTGGTGCCGAAGCAGTAACAGTATCTTCAACAGAGGTTCAACAAAGCATCAGCTCGCTGCCACATCCGGCGTCTGTAATACGAGTCTCGACATCCGCGGTGGTGTCGGGGATCCAACAACAAACAGCCAGGGTGAGCAGCAATGAAGATTCTCACGACCGCGAGGGCGCGTGCCCTCGCATGCGGTGCGCTCGTCGCGTTGTTCGCGGCGACGCAGCCGGTTCTTGCGCAGGACAGCGATTCAACCGCCGACAGCGGTGGCACCGTCGCGGAAGACACGCTGCAGGAAGTCAAGATCGAGGGTCGGCGCGTCACGGAGCAGATGTCGCAGACCGCCTACGAAGCCGCCAAGTTCGGCATCCAGGTGCAATTGATCACGGATGACGAAATCGATACCGGCGGATTCACGAACTTTGGTGAGCTCGCGTCGGGCCTGATCCGCGGCGCCAACATCGGCTACTCGCCCGACGAGGGCGAATTCACGATCCGCATCGATGGCGGCTCGGACCGCGATACGCTGCTTCTGCTGGATGGCGTGCCGACGTTCGATCGGGGCACGCCGCTGGAAGACCTCTGGGGCGCGACGGCGATCGATCCGCGCATGATCCAGACCGTCGAGATCCTGCGCGGCGGCCAGAGTCTTTACTACGGCGGCAACGGCGGTCTCGGCGTCGTGACAGTCCGATACAAGGAACCCGGGGACGTGCAGAAAGGCGAGTTCGGCGCCTACTGGGGTTCGTTCAAGACGCGCGAAGTCTACGGCAATGTGTCGTATCCGATCGACGCGGCGGGTGACCACAGCGTCATGTTCTACGGCCGCTCGTATGAAAGCGACGCACATGAGCTGTTCGACCGCTCCGCCTACAACGACGTCGTGCTCGAGTTGGGCGGACGCCATGACTTCCCCTATACCTACAACCTGATCGGCGGCAAGTACCGCTGGCGGATCAACGAAGCGACGAACCTGCGCCTCGGCGTGGAACTTGCAACGGTCGACTTCCGCGACTCCTTCCCGAACGACCACATCTTCAACCCCAACTACACCGAGTACCCGAAGTTCAATGCGGCGTTCACGACCGAGTTCACCGACCGCATCAGCTTCGAAGCCGAGGCGTTCTACCAGGCCCCGAAGCTCAAGAACTCCGAGGTCGATGCGCAGATCTGCCGCATTCCCCAGAGCGTCCTGAATCCGGCGACGAATCGACCGTTCACGGTGGCGTCGCAGTACGAAGCCTATGCGGCGGCCAACGGCCTGCCGATTGGCTGCGTGACGAACCCGGACACGAGTCCCAAGGCCGACCGGACTTCGCGTGACGGCTTTTACGTCGATGCCAACGGCAACATCCTGGGCACGCTGCAGAATCCGTTCAGGATCGGCGACGGCATGGGCTTCGTGATCCAGACCGTCGCGGGTCTCGGTGGTACTGGCGTGCCGGTCAAGGGATTCGGCGAGGGCACGCAGTTCGAGGCCGGCTACAAGGAGTACGGTATCAACGCCCGGACGAAGTTTCGCTGGACCGAGAACTTCGAGACCGTTGTCGGCGTGCAGAACGTGACGACCCAGGATGATTCCGCCGATGTATACGGCGTGTCCGACCAGAAGATCGAGTCGACGGGAATCTACGCAGACCTGCGCGCGAACTTCGATTTCCTCGAAGGAACATCGGTCTCGGTAGCGGGTCGCCAGGACTTCAACAACATCTTCGACGACACGTTCATCTGGCGTGCCAGCCTGCGCCAGGAATTCGCGGGTGGCTACTACTTCCGTGGCAGCGCCGGCACCTCGTACTCCAACCCCGGACGCAGGAGCTGGGCCTGCGCGGCAACACGGTGAACAATCCGTCGCTCAAGACCCAGGAGGTCGAGACCTTCGGTCTCGGCGTCGGCATCAACGGCGATATCCGCGGCGGCACGTTCAACGTCGAGCTCGGGCTGTTCGATACCGAGATCGCCAACCTGTTCGGCAACGCGCAGATCCGCAACGTCTGCCCGGGCGTGGATCCCACCCAGGTCATCAACCCGAACATCATCACGCCCACGGAGTTCTGCGCGGCGTTTCCAACCAGTGGCCTGTCGCCGCTGGACACGGCCACGTTCAATACGCGCGCGAAGCAGGACATCCGCGGTTACACGCTCGATATCGCACTGGACCTCGACAAATGGGCTCTCGATTTCAGCTTCACGAAGCAGGAGTCCCTGGAACCGAATCCTCGTTTCGGCCTGACCGCCGTCGCCGCGGGCAGTGGTCAGGTCCTGACGACCGTCGTGCCCGGCGCGGCCGGTTCGGATCCGTTCCGCCAGTCGGCGGAGCGTCCTGAATGGATGGCATCGGCGCTGCTGACCTACACGCCGAATGATCGCTGGGTGTTCTCGCTGAACCCGCGCTGGCAGGGTCCCGAGTACCTCTACGTGCAGAACAACGCGGCCCGACTCGTCGACGCCGCCGGCAACCGCACCAACCCGGACGTGAACTTCGGCGACTACTTCGTGCTGAATGCCTCGGTGCAGCACTTCATGGGCGAGGACCGCCAGCATCGCCTGATGCTGCGGCTCGTCAACGTGCTGGACGAGGACTACTGGGAGCGCGGTGGCGCGACGGACCGGGCGTTCTCGCGCGCGGGTGTTCGCGGCGAGATCGGGCCGACCAATCCAGACTATTTCTACACCTACGGCTGGAACGGCAAGCCGCTGTCGTACTTCCTGCAGTACGAATACAACTTCTGAGGCCTGCCGTGCTGAATCGCAGACACTTCATGCTCACGACCGGCGCGCTGCTCAGCGCGCCGGTCCTCGGTGCCGGCGCACAGCGCTACCCGTTCACGCTGGGCGTTGCTTCCGGCAGCCCACGTCCGGACAGCGTCGTGCTCTGGACACGGCTCGCACCGGAGCCGCTGCGCGGCGGCGGCATGCCGGACGGCGTCGCGCTCGTCCGCTATCGGGTTTGCTCGGACCCGGCGATGCAACGCACGGTGAGTGACGGCGTCGTCGAGACCTCGCAATTGAAGGCCCATGCGGTGCATGTCATGGTCCGCGGCTTGCAGCCGGGCCGGGAGTATTGGTACCAGTTCTCGTTCGGCGAGGACGACAGTCCGGTCGGTCGGACGCGGACGGCGGACCCCGCCGCGACGGCGGTGCGACTCGCGCTCGCCAGTTGCAACTCGTACGAGGCCGGCCACTTCGCGGCCTATGGCGACATGGCGCGCTGGGCGCCCGATTGCGTGATCCACGTCGGCGACTACATCTATGAGGGTGGCCAGAGCCCCGCGACGGTGACGCGGCGCGTCGGCAACGCCGAGCAGCGTTTCGAGAACGTCCGCCAGCACGATGGCCCCGAGATCGTCACGCTTTGGGACTACCGCAACCGATATGCACTGTACCGCAGCGACCCGCAGCTGCAGGCCGCGCACGCGGCGAGCCCATGGATCGTCGCGATGGACGATCACGAGATCGACAACAACTGGGCCGCCGATGTGCCGCAGGACCCGTGGGCGCAGTCGACGCTCGAGTTCAAGGTCCGCAAGCTCGCGGCGCTGCAGGCGTACTGGGAGCACATGCCAATCGAGCAGCCACCTGAACTGCAGGGCGTCGATTCACACCTGCAGCAGTATGGTGCGTGGCACCTCGGTCCGGCGCTCGTGCACCTGCTCGACACGCGCCAGTATCGATCGGACCAGCCCTGCGGCGACGGCTTCCCGGGCCAGCCATCCTGCGATCAGCAGCAGGATCCGACGCTGAGCATGACGGGGGCGCGGCAGGAGCGCTGGCTGCTGGAGTCGCTGCGCCGCTCGAACGCGCGCTACAACGTGATCGCCTCCCAGACCTGGTTCGCACCGTTCCGATACAACGCGCCGGGCGAGGCGCCGCACGTCAACATGGATCAGTGGGACGGCTACCCGCTGCAGCGCCAGCGGATCGTCGACGCGCTCACCGCGGACGTCAGCAATCCGGTGGTCATCAGCGGCGACTGGCACAGTGCCGCGGCGATGCGCATCCACCGAGATCCCTGGGATCCCCGGTCGAAGCGCATCGGCCACAACTTCTGCGGCACATCGATCTCGTCACACTGCCCGTGGGCAGGCGCGCTGGAAACCGCAAGGACGTTCAACCCGCACGTCGACTACCTCGATGGAGCGCGGCGCGGCTACCTGCGCTTCGACGTCGATGCGCGTGACTGGACAGCGGATTTCCGTGTCGTGAACGACCCAAGGCGCGCGGACTCGGCGGTGACGACAGCGACCACGATCGGCATCCGTGATCTCTGACCGCAGCACGGCGGCTGTCCACCCTGAGGCCAGCCGAAGCGGCTCGCGCGGGCTGTAGGTATTCCTACCGAGGACAGCCCGCGCGCGGCTGCGCAAATGTTCGGCCCACGTCAGTAGGGGAGCCGAGCATGTACATCAATTTCTGGTATCCGATGATCCGCAGCGAGGATCTCTCTCCCGGCAAGCCTGAGAAGGTCAAGGTGCTGGGCCTGAACTTCGCCGTGTTCCGCAATGCGGCCGGTGAGCCGGTGGTGCTCAGCGATACCTGCGTGCATCGCGGCGGCTCGTTGTCCGGCCCGTGGGAACTCGGCGCGCAACCGCGGATCGTCAAGGACTGCATCGTCTGCCCGTACCACGGCTGGGAATTCTCGGCCGACGGCAGCTGCGTCAGCATTCCCTCGATAGGTTACGCGACGAAGCCGCCGAGTCGCGCCAAGGTCGACGCTTACCCCACGGTGGAACGCTACGGCATCGTGTTCGCCTTCCTCGGTGACCTGCCCGAGAACGAGCGCCCACCGATGCTCGAGATTCCAGAATGGGATGCGCCGGGCTGGCGCGCCAACACGGTCATCACGCTGGACCTGAACTATTACTACGAGCGTTCCATCGAGAACGGCCTCGATCCGGCGCACAACGAGTTCGTGCATCCGACGCACGGCTACAAGGGCATCAACCGCGAGACCTACAAGGTGCGCGACTACGACGTGCGCGACTACGACCAGGGCTGGGGCATGTGGTTCCTGCACAAGTTCGACGCGCCGGGGCTGTCGGACAAGACCTGGGACGAGGCGCAGACGCGCGCCGGCGGCCTGTTCGCCGGCAGCGGCACGCACGGCCCGCACATGATGATCACGGAGATCAACGTCGGCGAGGACCAGGCCTTCAAGCAGTACTTCATCGAGCAGCCGATCGATGACCAGCACACGAGGGTGTTCTTCGTGAACATGCGCAACTTCATGCTGGACCCGAAGCACGACGGCCCGATACATGCGCGCAACAAGGTCATCGCGCAGCAGGACATCGACATCCTCGAGAACGTCTATCCGCGCCGTACGCCGATCAGCAACACCAAGGAAGTGCTGATGCCGGCCGACAAGGCGGTCGCGGCCTATCGCCAGTGGCTCGCGAAGTTCGACGACAAGGGCTGGCGCATCGACTGGGACGAGTTCATGCGCCGCAACGACAAGAACACGGCGTTCGCGATCCCGTCGCCGCGGCGACGGGAAGAGGGCAACTGGGTCATCGAGACCGTGCCGCTGATCAGCAGTCGCGACGCCCGCAAGCAGAACCAGGCGGCGGAGGGTTAGGCCATGGCGGGTATCGCGGGTACCTGGGACTGCGTCAGCAGCACGCCGATGGGCGACCAGAAATCGGTGATGGAACTCAGTTGCGACGGCAGCGTCGTGACCGGCACGGCGAAGACCGACCTCGAGACCATCACGATCACGGATGGCCAGTTCGATGGCCGCACCTTCACCTGGAAGATGAAGCTGACCGAGCCGTTCCGGATGAGCATGAGCGGCGAGGTGGTCGTCGACGGCGATTCGTTCGCGGGCGGGGTCGGCGGCATGCTCGGCAAGTCCGACATGACGGGCAAGCGTCGCGGCGGCTGACGCGTCGGCTGGCGCGGCGCGCCACCTTTCGGCCAGCGGGACAGGCGGGCACTGGCGCCGCGCTCGACAAAGTGCCAGCCTCGCCGGCAGCAATCCTGCTGGCCCCGAGGTTCCCGTCATGCGCTTCCTGATCCGTCTCGTGCTCGCCCTGGTCATGACCGGAGCGGCGGCTGCCCATGCTTCGTCCGCTGGCACGGTGCTGATCACCGGCGCCAATCGCGGCATCGGCCTCGAGTTCGTGCGCCAGTACGCCGAGCGCGGCTGGGCCGTGATCGCGACGGCCCGCAAGCCGGCCGAGGCCACTGAGCTCGCGGCGCTCGCGCAGCAGCACAAAGGCGTGCGCATCGAGATGCTCGATGTCGCGAGCGTTGATTCGATCGCGGCGCTCGGCAAACGCCTCGCCGGCCAGCCGCTCGACGTGCTGGTCAACAATGCCGGCGTGCTGGGGGATCTTCCGCCGCAGACCATAGGCAGCCTCGACCAGGACACGTTCGAGTACGTGATGGCAGTCAACACCTTCGGCGCGCTAAAGCTGTCCGAGGCGCTGAAGCCGAACCTGCTCGCGAGCGGCCAGAAAAAGGTGTTCGCGATGACGAGCGGACTTGGCTCGTCCGAGCTGACGGCCCGCCGCGGCGGCTTTTATGCGTATCGGATGAGCAAGGCGGCGTTGAACATCGGCTTCCGGGCGCTGGCCGCCGACTGGCGCGCCGAGGGCATCATGGTCGGCATCATCGCGCCCGGCATGGTCGAGACGCAGCTGCTGCGCCAGTCGGGGTTTCCGGGTCGGGGCATTTCGACGGCCGAGAGCGTGACCGGCATGATCAAGGTCATCGATGGCATGACACTCGACAACAACGGCAGGGCGATCAACTACGACGGTTCCGTGATTCCCTGGTGAGCGGGATCGTGCGGCGCGCGTGGCGCATCGACCGCGCCGGCTCGCTCGACCGGCTGCGCTGCGTCGAGGAAGCGCTGCCGCCGCCGGCTCGCGGCGAGGTGCGGCTGAGGGTCGCTGCAATAGGACTGAACTTCGCCGACGCCTTTGCGTGCCAAGGGCTTTATTCGGCAACGCCGGAGGGTTCGTTCATCCCGGGACTCGAGTGCGCCGGCACGGTCGATGCCGTCGGCGAGGGTGTCACGGGCTGGCACGTCGGTGATGCCGCGCTCGCGCTGACGCGCTTCGGTGGCTACGCGACGGCACTGAACGTCGATGTGCGCTACCTGCACGCAGTACCGCGCGGCTGGACGATCGAGCAGGCAGCGGCCTGGCCGGTCCAGGCGCTGACGGCGTGGTACGGCCTGGTGCAGCTCGGCAATGTGCAGCAGGGCTCGGTCGTGCTCGTGCAATCAGCTGCAGGTGGGGTCGGGTTGCAGGCGCTCGCGATCCTCGCGCGACTCGGTGCGCAGCCTGTCGCCGTCATTGGCAGTGATTCCAAGCGCGATTTCCTGATGTGTCATGCGGGTCTCGCGCCGACCGGCATCGTCACACGCGACCGCCGCAGCTTCGCGGCCCGGCTCGATGCGGCATTGGCGAGCCTCGGCAAACCAGGCTTCGATGTCGTGTTCGATGCCGTGCTCGGGCCCTGGTTCGAGCCTACGTTCACCCGCCTCGCGCCCGAGGGTCGCTACGTGCTGTATGGCGCGGCCGATTTCATGACCGCGGGCGCGAAGCCGTCTTGGCCGCGCCTCGCCTGGCGCTGGGTGCGCCGGCCGCAGCTCGATCCGCTCGCGATGATCTCGACGAACCGCGGATTGCTGGCCTTCAACCTGATCTGGCTGTGGGAATCGGTCGCGCGCATGCCGGCGGCGTTCGCCGCGCTCGAGGCATTGCAACTGCCGCCTCCTCACATCGGTGGCCGTTACCCGTTCGATTCCGCCCGCGACGCGCTGGCGGTGCTGCAGGGCGGCGCGACCACGGGCAAACTATTGTTGCGAGTCTGAGATCGTACGGGAGGCATCGTGGAGTGGGTCAAATCATCGCTGGCAGCCCTGCCGCTGCTGCTGGTCGCCATCTGGGTCATTGCAGGCGTGTTCGGCGCGCGGCTCGCGGCAAGACCGGGGGCGGCGACCTGGAGCCTGCCCTCGAAGGCATTCCACTGGATCATGGCGTTCGCGACGCTCGGGACGACCGCGCTGATGTACTACTCGCAGATCTACGAAGCGCAGGCCGAGGTCAGTCCCGAGGCGCGGGCCAGGTACTCGGAACTGCTGCGACTCCACAAGTCGATCGGGTTGATCGTGTTGTTCCTGGTCGTGTTCCGGTTCGGCTGGAACCGCTACCGGACGCGTCCGGCCATCGCCGATTCCTTGAACCCGGGCCAGCGGCGCGTGGCATTGGCCGCGCACTACAGCCTGTACCTGCTGATGCTGCTGATCCCGCTGCTGGGCTGGTTTGCGTCGATGGCCTATGGCGGCCGCACGCATTTCTTCGGGCTGTTCGAGCTGCCGGTCATCCTGGCCAAGAACTACGACGCCGCGGTGATCTATCGCAACGGGCACATCTGGCTCGGCTGGTTGATGTTCGCCCTGCTGCTGCTGCACGTCAGCGCGGCGCTGTGGCATCACTTCATCAGGCGTGACGCGACGCTCGCGCAGATGCTGCCCTGGGGGCGGCGGCGCTGAACGCCACCGCCGCCGCAGGCAGCCATCGGCCTCAGGGCTGCTTGACGGGCGCGGGCGTCTGCGTGCGCGCGTAGTTCTCGAGGCTCGACAGGCTCGGGTCGACCCACTTGTCGGGCGCGGCCATGTACAGGGGCCAGCGCTCCTTGACGCGCTGCGCGACATTGGCCGGCACCTTGTCGATGCTCTTGACCGATGAGAACGTGCCCGCATAGACGATGTGGCCCGGTGTCTGGCCCATCAGCATCCACGGCAGCCACGGCGTGATGCGGTTCCACACGCCGGTGTGCGGCAGGTGGGTCAGCTTGTCGTTCTCGACGTCCTCGCGGCGGATCACGTAGCGGAACAGCTCGGAGACGCGGTTCATCGGGCCCGAGCTCTCGCGCGGCCACTTCGCCGGATCGAGCGCGTTCTTGTAGTACAGGTGGATGTCGGTCGTCAGCGTGACGGTGTCGTCATCGATGATGTTCCAGTCGAGCAGCAGCGGCCGGCGCGGCGGCTTTTCGGTGTTGAGGCCGCCGTAGTTCGGCGGATCCGGGAAGTGGTCCGAGATCACGTAGTTGAACGGATCGTTCGCGACGTCGACGACCTTGACGCGCTCGCCGGTGTAGGGGTTGGTCCACTCGTCCATCAACTGGCCGGTGGCGTAGTCCTTGTAGAAGATCAGCTCGCGGCACAGGCGCTGGTAGTCGCCGTTGGGCTGCTTGATGACGCGGATGCCGGAGAACACCTCGAAGCCAAACAGCGGCATGACCCGCTCGTTGTCGCGCACGCCGAGCACCGTGCCCGTGACGTAGCCATGCACGAACTTGCCGGGCGCCGTGTCGCCTTCGAGGCGCGCCTTGGTCTCGCGGTTCCAGACCGGGTCCTTGAATTTCGCGCGCAACTGCTCGTCGGACCAGCGGTAGCGCTTGCGCGGCGAAGTCGCGGCGGCTTCGGCGGGCATGCTGGTCGCGGCAATTCCCGCTGCGACGCCGGCGGCAGCCGTCAGCAGGTGGCGGCGGTTCAGGGGCGCGTTGGCGGTGGGGTTCGAGTCGTCCATGGGGGCTCCGGGTATGGAAAGGGCGAGGGCGAGCCTTGCCTGCACACGCCTGGGCGCGCAAGTCCCACGGGTCAGTCCGGCCCGACACCTTGCAAAGATGATCGCGTGGTGGCCTGGCCAGCCGCAGGGCGGGGCCGCAGGGCGCTTTCGCGCCGCGGCGCGGACAGGTAGTCTCGGCTCGGTCCTTCCAGCGAGTTACCGGAGAAGCGCATGTCACGAATTTCCCGACGCGGTGTACTGCAGGGTGCCGCAGGACTCGGTGCGGCGAGCCTGATGGCCGACGCCGGCGCCGCCGTCGCGAAGCCGGCATCGCGCCCGGATTTCACCGACCCGCGCACCATCGTCCGCACGCACGTCAAGATGGTCGGCAGCCTCGGTCGCGAGGTCGTGCATTCGTTCATGCGGCTCAACATCTATGCCGACCTGGGCGAGGGCAACTTCGTGCCCTGCTTCACGATGAACAACATCCTGGTCGACTACCGGGAGCCCCAGGGCGACGACATCCAGAGATGCGCAAGTACGAGGTCGGCTACTACACGAAGTTCGACAGCCAGGAGCCGCTCGAAGCCTTCGACAACCCGGTGACCGGCAAGACCGAAGCGATCCACCACTTCCGCTCGGGCCGGTGCCGCGCGTCTACACGCCGGATGGCGTCATCGCGATGGGCTACAACCCCAAGCTGCTGCCGATCGAAGTCATCGGCGATCGCGTGCTGCTCGCGACGCAGTCGATCGAGAACCGGCCCGACATGATCCATCCCGGGGAGACGCTCTACACCAATTCGTTCATGACGATGTCGGCGACGCTGGCCGATGTCGCGAACCCCGAGGTGCTGTCGGCACCGGTGCACCTGCAACTGCAGAACAAGAACCGTTGGGCGCCGTGGATGGGCATGGGCGACCGGCCGGGCGGCACCGTCGCGCGCGGTTACGGCGGCAAGATCCGCGACCTCGATGACCTGCCGCCGGGCGTCGCCGAAGGCGCACGGCGCTTCGTGCCGGAAATCTTCGAGACCGCGACCTGGACCGAGTTCCTGTTCGAGGACAGCGAGTACCTGAAGCAGCGCGATGCGGCCGCGGCAGGCGGCGGCTGAGGCGCGACGCTCAGCGCCAGTCGCCGGATACCGCCGTCAGCTCGTAGGTCTGGTTCAACACATCCGACGTGAGCCGCACGGGCAGGCAGTCCTCGCCGCCGGCCCAGACGTCGAAGTAGTCGACGCCGGGTACTTCTATGCGGATGTGCCGTGTGTCGAAGCGGCCGGCGGGGCCTTCAACGACCTCCGGGCCATGGTCGATCACGCGGGCGAAGCCGGCGGGCACCGGGATCAACGCCGGTCCGGAGCCGCCGTTCGGCAGCGTCGAACTCGCAAAGGTCACGAAGCGGAAGGCCTCGGCCGGGCCGGCATGGCGCACCAGTCGTCCCACTGTCCACGCGTCGCCGTGCAGCGCATGGGTGCCGAAGCAGGCGGCAGGCTCGTCCAGGTCGAAGCGCTGCGAGACGCGGCCGTCGTTCGCCGTGAAGCTCTCGCACTCGGCGACGCGGTCGCTGAAGCGGAACCAGCCCGAACCGACGAAGCGTTCGTGGATCGTCAGCCGCACGAAGCCGTCGGTGGGCCGCCACAGCGGGTCGAGGCTCAGCGTGACGTCGCGCAGCAGCTGGTCGTCGTCCATCTCGCACTGGGCGCGCAGCGTGCGCGCCCCGTTCTCGTAGACGGACACGGAGAAGAACTCCCGCCCCATCTCGCCGACGCCGTTCGTGCGGTAGACCATCTGGCCGCGGTAACTGCGGTGCCGCAGGCTCACAGGCCGAGCGCCCCCGGATTCATCAGGCCGCGCGGGTCGACGTCGCGCTTCAGCGCGGTCAGCAGCGCGCGGGCGCGCGGCTCGAGCCGGTTGATGTAGGGATACGCGCGGCCGAGCTGGAAGTGCGCGGCGCCGTGCGCGGCATACAGGCCGACGAGATCGCGCTTCAGCTGGTCGACATAGGCGCGCGCCTCCGGGTTCGCCGCGTAGCTCGGCAATCCCGCGAGGAAGCCGGGGTCCAGCATGCGGCGGTGGTAGGCCGTCAGCGTGTCGGGCCAGTAGATCGCGATCTCGTACAGGAAGCCGGTGGAACCGACGGGGCTGAACATGCCGCCGGCCCAGACGCCGAGCCGCTTCATGTCGGCCTCGCGCGCCGCGTAGAAGTCGGTCAGCGCGTCGTGGAAGCCAAGCACATCGGTATGGCGCAGCACGCCGTGCAGCGGCACCCAGCGCTCGCCCTTCGGGCCGAGGATGTTGTTCAGCGGCGCGAACGGCAGCGTGCGCACGAAGCTCGGCACGCTGTTGGCGATTTCGCGGCCGAGCGGCTCGATCAGCGCGCGCAGCCGCGCGGCCTTGGCGGCCGCTTCGGCCTGCGTCGAGCCCTCGATGATGAAGTGATGCATCCATTCCCCGGCGCGCATCGCCCGCTGCCCGGCCATCGCCATGCCCGCGAGCTGTTTCAGGCCCGCGAGCTTGCTGGGCGCGGCGCGCATGACGTCGCCGGCGATCTTCGCCTTGGTCGCCACGCCTTCCTGCTTGGCGATCTGGCCCTGCGACAGCGAGATGTCGAGGCCGAAGTTCTCCTCGTCGAGATGCTCGACCTGCGCGGCGCGCACGGCGGCGTGGAAGCTCTCGAAATCATCGAATGCGAACGACACCGCCTCGAAATGCTCGCGCTGCGCGATCAGCGGCAACCGGATCCGCGCCTTGATGCCGAGCGCGCCGCAGTCGCCGGTGAACAGACCCGTCAGGTCGGGACCGAAGTTCCGCGTGGCGGTGGTGGGCGCCGTGCACAGCAGGTCACCCGAGGCGACGACGATGTCCATCGACAGCACCGACGGCGCCGAGATGCCGAATGCACCGCTGCCATGGCTCAGCGCGTTCTGGCTGACGCTGCCGCCGACGGTGGCGACGAGGCCCGAAAACGGGCCCCAGAACGGCGTGCGCAGACCGTGTTCCGCGAGCTTCGTGCGCAGCGTCGCCCAGGTCGTGCCGGGGCCGACCGTGACCACGGCGTTCGGCACGTCGATCTCGATGGCGTCGAGGCCGCCCAGATCGAACAGCACGTGCCCGCCGGCGGCGTACAGATAGCCATCGGTATACGAAGCGCCGCCGCTGCGCGGCACGATCGCAACACCCGCTGCCGCACAGGTGCGCACGGCAGCCTGCAGGCCTTCGACGGTGGTCGGACGGACGACGCAGGCGGGTCGGCCGCCGGCGTGGTAGACGTCCGTGCCCATGAACTCGGTGGAGTCGGCGTCGTCGAGCACCGCGGCTTCGCCGAGTGCTTGGACCAGACGGCTGCGCAGGGCTTCGGTCGGCATAGGTTGTGCGTTCATGGGGGACCTCCGTACGCAAGCTTGGCACGGGCGGGGCGGACGGGAAACGCCCGCTGCAGCTCTGTCCACGGGCGGGTGGCGGGGCCGCGCCCGCCATATCAATGTTGCAGCGGATGCGTCGACGCGATTGAATCAGGCGCCTGACCAGACAACGCAGGGGACTCCGCATGAACGACAAGCCCGCGACCACACGACGCGACGTCCTCGTCGCCGGCTCGGCGCTCGCGACGGTGCCGCTGTGGGCGACGGCCGCGACGCCGCAGGCCGCGGGCGGCTATGACCCGTCGATGTCGGTGAATCTTTCGCCAGAGGAGCTCGCGCAGTACCGCGACCCGGCGCGCCTGGCGCACCTGTTCTCGGCCAAGCCGCTCGTGAACCGCGAGCGCGCCAACGAGATCATGGACAGATACGGGCTCGATGCGCTGGTCGCAGCGACGCCCAAGAACGTCTATTACCTGTCGAGCCACGACAACGCGTTCTACCACACCGGCATCGAGCACATGCTGTTCGCGGTGCTGCCGCGCCGCAGCGATGCGCCGCCGACGCTGATCATCTGGGGCGCGCTGCTGTACCACCTCGATTACCGGCCGACCTGGATGCCATCGGTCGAGATCTTCACCGCACCGCTGCCGGTCGAGCGGCTCGCCGGCGGTGCCTTGCCCGCTGGCGTGTCGCCCGATGATCCGCCTGCCATGCGCTACAACCGCAACCTCGTCCGCAAGGGCGCGCCGCTGTCGGAGCGCGACCGCTTCCAGCTCGCGCTGGCCGCGGAGTTCGCGGACAAGCCGGCGGCGACGGCCCTGCATGCGTTGCGGCGCGCACTCGTGGCTGCCGGCGTCGCGAAAGGCAAGGTCGGCTTCGACGATGCACGCGTGATCCCCTGGCTGCGCGACGTCGGCCTTGCCGATGTCACCGGCGTCGACGCGTTCGACATCTTCAAGGAAGTGCGCATGGTGAAGTCCGCGCGGGAGATCGAGCTGCTGCGGGAAACTTCGCGCCGCTGCGAGCAGGCACTCGACGCAGCCATCGCGACGCTGCACGTCGGCCAGGCGATCGCCGATGTCGAGATCGAATACCGCAAGCGCATCGGCGCCCTCGGCGGCGACACGCGCTGGCTGATCATCAACCAGGACGGCCTGAACTCGGGCCGCATCGAACGCGACAAGGTCATCAAGATCGACAGCGTCGGCGACTACCTCGGCTATGTCGGCGACATCGGCCGCTCGATCGTCGTCGGCACGCCGACGGACGAGACCGTCGGCCGCAACCAGGCCAACGCCAAGGCGTTGCGCATCGCCTATGACGCGATCCGCCCCGGCATGGGTTTCGAGGCGGTCTCCAAGATCGTCTCCGACGTCATGCGGCAGGAGGGCTACAACGGCTTCGCCGCGGTCCACAACGTCGGCATCGACCACACCGACCAGCCGAACTCGCTCGCGCACCCGACGCGGCGGCCCGCGCCGCTGCAGTTCTCCGCCGGCACGGTGTTCACGATCGACGTGCCCTACCTCGAGGTCGGCTACGGTTCGTCGCATGTCGAGGACATGATGGTCTGCACCCCCGCCGGCGCGAAGCCGCTGTCCTCGGGCGACGTCAGCCTGCGCGTGCGGCGCGCCTGAACGCGCCGCGTGGATGAGGCTGGCCTGCGGCGCCGGCGCGCGCTGCTGCAGATCCACCTGTGCGTGATGCTGTGGGCGTTCACGGCGATCCTCGGTCGACTGATCACGCTTCCCGCGACGCAGCTCGTTGCGTGGCGACTGATCCTGGTCGTGGCGGGCATGGCCCTGGTGCCGCGTGTCTGGCGCTCGATCCGCTCGATCGGACCCCGCCAGACGCTGGTGTTCATGGGCATTGGTGCGGTGGTGGCGCTGCACTGGCTGGCGTTCTATGGGGCCATCAAGGCATCGAACGCATCGGTCGCGACGATCTGCCTGGCCATCGCACCGGTCGCGATCGCGCTGCTCGATCCCTGGCTGCACGGCGGTCGCCTGCGTCCCTGGGACGTCGCGCTCGGCATCGCTGTCGTACCGGGCATCGTGCTGATCGTCGGGGGCATTCCGGCAGGCATGCAGCGGGGGATCTGGTTCGGCGTGGCGGCGGCGCTGCTGGTCGCCGTGTACATGATGTTGAACAAACAGTGGATCGGCCAGCAGGATCCGCTGGGCGTTACCGCACTGGAGTTCGCTGGTGGACTGCTGATCACGCTTGCGATCCTGCCGTGGGTCGGGCCGATCGCGCCGGCCGGGTTCCTGCCGGCAGGTCGCGATCTGCTGCTGCTGGTCGTGCTGGCCGTGTTCTGCACGATCCTGCCGTTCGCGTTGTCATTGATCGCCTTGCGGGAAGTCTCGGCGTTCACGGCGCAGCTCGCCGTCAATCTCGAGCCCATCTACGCAATGGCCATCGCCGCGTGGTTGCTGGGCGAGGCGACCGAGCTCGGACTGCTTTTCTACCTCGGTGCCGCACTGGTCGTGCTGGCCGTGCTAGGCCACGGCATGCTCTCGGCCCGCGGGCGCGCCTGAGGCGGGCGTCGGGCGCTGTAGCCAGCGACGCAACGCCTGCTCGAGTACCGGCAGGACCAGGGGTTTGGTCAGGTAGTCGTTCATGCCGGCCGCATGGCAGGCTTCCCGATCGCCTGGCATGGCGTTGCCCGTCAGCGCGATGATCGGCAGCGCCGCGCGTTGTGGCAGCTCGCGACGGATCGTGGCCGCGGCCGTGAAGCCATCCATGACCGGCATCTGGCAGTCCATCAGCACGACGTCCAGCGTCGGATCGTTGCGCACCGCATCGACCCCTCGGCGCCGTTCATGGCGGTGAGGACCGTCACCCCAGGTGATCGAGCATTGCACGGACGATTTCGTGATTGACGACATTGTCTTCTACGACCAGCACGCGCGCGCCGGCCAGATCGTCCCGAGGTCCACTGGAGGGTTCGGCGGCCGCGGCGGTCGCTTCTTCATCGACCGCGTCGAACACTTGGCCGAGCGGGACTGGCTTGGTCAGGCAGTCCAGGCCCGACGTCGGTGTGCGGGCATCGGTGGGGCGTCTCAGGCCGCGCCAGACGACATGCCAGGGCTGTCGTTCGAGCGCGAGCCAGTCCGCGAGGGCTGCTGATTCACCGTGGATGAAATCCTCGTCGAGGATGACCGCGAGCTGCATGGGCAGCGACGGCCAGGCCGTCAACGCGCTGATCGCGGTTGCCATGCTGTCGGTGGCGAGTACGCAGGGGTAGCGCGCTGCCGCGACCCGCTCGAGCGCGCGGCGCACCGGGCCGTCGTTCGCGATGATCAGCGCCCGCGTTTCGGCGGCGGTGCCTCCGCCCGTCGCCGGGGCGCGCGCTCGAGCAGAGTTCGGCTGGGAGCGGGCGGCACGGAGGTTGCTGCCGGCGCCGCGGCCAGCACCAACCAGAAGCGGCTGCCCACGCCCGGTTCGCTGTCGAAGCCGATTTCCCCGCCCATGGCCTCGACCAGCTGGCGGCAGATCGCCAGTCCCAGGCCGGTGCCGCCGAACCGGCGCGTGATGCTGGCATCGGCCTGCGCGAACGCATCGAACACGTGCGCTGCCTGTTGCGGTTCGATGCCGATGCCGGTATCGGTGACGACGATACGCACTGCGCTCGCGGATCCCGTCGGTGCCGTGACGGGCTCCGCCGAGATCACGACCTGGCCGCGCTCGGTGAACTTGATGGCGTTGTTGACGAGGTTGCCGAGCACTTGCCGTACCCGCACTGGGTCTCCCATGAGCGCAGCCGGGCAGTCGTCCAGCACGACACCGGCAAGGTCCAGGCCCTTGTCGAACGCACGCGCGGCAAACAGGCTGACGACGTCGTCGATCTGCTCGCGCAGCGGCACCGCGTCGTGCGCCATCCGCAGTTTGCCGGCGTCCGCCTTCGAGAAGTCCAGGATATCGTTGACGATCGCGATCAGCGCCTCGGCCGAACCCCGCATCGTGTCGACGAAGCGCTGCTGGCGCGCGTCCAGCGACGTCGTCGCCAGCATCGACGCCATGCCGACGACGCCGTTCAGCGGCGTGCGCAGTTCATGGCTCATGTTCGCGAGGAATTGCGCCTTCGCGGCCGCCGCCGCTTCGGCTTGCTGCTTGGCGAGTCGCAGCGCTTCAGCCGCCTGCTTCTGCATCGTGATGTCGGTGATGACGGCAACGATGCCGTCTGGCTCGGTGCCGCCGCGTCGCAGGGGCGCCTTGTGGACCAGGGCGTTGGTCGGGCGTCCCGCTGCGTCGGGGATCGTGACCTCGTAGCGGTGCGTGTCTCCGCTGTCGAGTACCACGCGGTCGCTCTCTTCGCTGATGCGCCGGTGGGTCGCATCGTTCATCATCACCGCAGCGCCGAGTTGCGGCTCGCGCGCGACACCGGTCAGTGTCTCCCACGCTGCATTGAGGCGCAGCACGTGGCCTTCGCGGTCCTTCACGACGACCGGAAGCGGAATTGCCTCCAGCAGCGACTCGACGAACAACAGGTTTTCGGCCAGCTGCGCCTCCATCGTCTTGCGTGCCGTGATGTCGGCGACCACGCCCGTCACGCGCAGTGCGCGCCCGGACTCGGCGCGCGCGGTCACGTTGCCGAAGGTGTGCAGCCAGATCCAGTGCCCGTCGGCGTGGCGAACCCGGTGTTCGATATCGAAGAAGCCCTTGTGCCCGCGCAACAGCTCCGTCATTCCCGCGTTGAATCGGGCGCCGTCGTCAGCGTGGGTGATCGCCATCAGCGTGGCGATCGGCACTTCGCGCGGGATATCCGGTCGTCCGATGAAGCGTGCAAAGGGTTCCTCGAAGAAGATGTCCTGCGCCGCGGTATCCCAGTCCCACATGCCGAGATTGGCGGCCTTCAGCGCGAGGTCCAGGCGTTGCTCGCTGGCATCCTTGGCGCGCTGCGTATCCGCCAGCGCCGTGCTCAACCCGGATATCAGGAGACTCAGCGATTGCATGCCCGAACCCTGGGTCTGCACCGGTGGCAGGCCGGCAACCGCCGCAATGCGCTCGGCAGCGTCGAGCAGCAGGCGCTCCGACTCGGTCCGCGCCTGCAGGTCTTCGCGCAGGCGCTCGTTCAGTTCGAACAATTCCTGCGAGCTGATCTCGAGGCTGCGGGCGCGCAATGCCAGATCGCGTTCGAGCTGGGTGTAGCTCTCGCCGATCGCCGCACTGAGCTGCAGCAGTGCGCCCGGCCAGTCCATGGACGACCCGTCCGGAGCGTGGGTCGCCCCGGCTTGCAGCGCCTGCAACCAGGCGTCGGGCTCGACGCCCGCCGGCAACTGCAGCGCGCGCCGCAGCTGGCGCTTCAGCAGCCGGTGCATGTCAGCCTTCGGCGAACCGCGTGATCGTCATCGTCTGGTTGTGCAGGTGGTGGCCCGCCGCGCCCTTGCAGTTCTCGAGGCAACCATCCGAGCTGATCTCGCCATTGGAATAGAACCCCGTCAACGTGCACTGCGCGCCGACGACGTCCGCGACGACCTCGACTTCCTCCTCGACGCGCGCGCCGAGCACCATGCGGCGTCCGACGCAGCTCACGAGCAACGCCAGCGTCTGCTGCGGTGTCAGTTCGTCGCCGACCGATGATTCCGCAGCGACTTCCGCGCCATTGATCAGCTCATCGGAACTCGCGGTCATCAGCCGAAGGAAACCGTCCGGCGCAATCTCGCCGGCCAGCGTCAGGCTGCCGCTCGCTTCGTCCGCGGCAAGGATCGTGCGGATCACGCCGGTGTCCCGTCCTTCGGCATCGAACATCGCAAAGGGGAACAGCAGTGCAGAGCCCGGCAGTTGCGCGGCGTACTCGCCGAGGTAGCGCTTGTAGACGTTGAGCGCGGGTTCGCCATCCAGTTCATGCAGCACGTTGCCGCTGGCGCGGGTCACGCGGCGCAGCGCGCCGAACGGCTTCCAGCCGCCGAACGTGCCTGTCGTCACCCGCAACGCCGGGTCGTTGAAGCCGACAGCCACGATCTGCTCGCTGGAACTACCGGTTCCTGAGATCACATGCGTCCTGACGAAACGGCCAGCGTCGCCCGCGAGGCCGCCAACCAGCGTGACGCGGTCGCCCAGCGCCTTGCGCAGTCCGCGTATCAGTGCGCTGCCATTCAGCTCGACGCCCTGTCCGAACACCATGACGGAATGTGGTGCGGCGCTGGCCAGCTTCGCGCCAAGGCGCTCACCCGCGGCCTCCGAATCGGCCATGCCCTGCACGGGCTCATCGACTGCGACCAGTCCGGGACGGGCGAACTTGACGCTGGTGACGACGGCGCTGCCGGTCGTCACGCCGTCGGACGATATCTCGCCGGCACTGGAGCAGCCGACGATCAGTGAGTCGGGCCAGGTGTCGCGCAGCGCTGCCGTCAGCGCGGCATCGGGCGCCTCGAAGAACACCGGATCGGCAAAGCACAGCACCAGATCGGGCGCCGGGTTCTCGCTGGCCTGCAGCGCGCCAGGCAGCGAGCTGGATGGGGTGAGTCGAACCTGGTGAACCTGCATGGCAATGCCCCCGACACGTGTCTGTTGCAGCCGGTATCGGCGGGGACCTTGCACTCTTGAGGTGCGTCGCCTGCGCCCGTGGTTGCGCACCGAAGGGCGGCCCGCTGTGGGCGACATAAGTATTTGATTACATTGGGTTACGCCATTCCGGTGGACGGACGGGCGCCATCCCCTAGAATGTCCGGGCGCCGGACCGTGGCGCGTGCTTCAACGGACTCGTGCCCGACCCACACATTGTCCTGCTGCTGTCGCTGCTGGCGCTCTGCCTGGTCCTGTCAGCGTTCTTTTCCGGCACTGAGACGGCGCTGATGAGCGTCAACCGCTACCGCCTGCGGACGCTCGCGCAGCGCGGGCATCGCGGTGCCATGCTCGCGGAGAAGCTGCTGTCCCGGCCCGACCGGCTGATCGGCTTGATCCTGATCGGCAACAACCTCGCCAACAACCTCGCGGCGACCCTGGTCGCGATCCTCGTGCTGGAGACCTGGGGCGAGCAGTGGGTCGCAGTCGGCGCCGGTGTGTTGACGCTGGTCATGCTGATTTTCTGCGAAGTGGGTCCCAAGACCTACGGCGCCCTGCACTCGGGCCCGATCGCCACCGCATCCGCCTACCTGTACACCGGCCTGCAATGGCTGCTGTACCCGGCAGTGTGGATCATCAATCGGATCAGCAATGCGATGTTGCGGCTGGTGGGCCTGCGGGTCGACCAGCAGACGCAGCAGACGGCGCTGTCGCGCGAGGAACTGCGCACCGTCGTGGCCGAGGCAGGCGCGATGATCCCCGGCAGCCACCAGCAGATGCTGATCAGCATCCTCGACCTCGAGCAGATCACGGTCGACGACATCATGATTCCGCGCAACGAAGTCGTCGGCATCGATGTCACCGAGGACTGGAGCCGCATCCTGGAGCAGTTGCGCGAGACGCGGCACACCCGGCTGCCGGTGTATGAAGGCGAACTCGACAAACTGATCGGCGTCCTGCACATGAAGCGGGTCGCGAACGAACTGGCGCGGGGACGCCTGACTCGCGAAATGATGCGGGAGATCGCCGCGCAGCGCGATGCGTTGTTCGTGCCCGAGGGGACCTCGTTGAACGCGCAGCTGTTGAACTTCCAGCGGGACCGGCGTCGGCTCGGCTTCGTCGTCGACGAGTACGGCGACGTCCAGGGACTGATCACGCTGGAAGACCTGCTGGAGGAGATCGTCGGCGAATTCACGACCGACCCGGGCGTGGCTGGCCATCGCAAGGTCCTGCGCGAAGCGGATGGCCGTTTCCTCGTCACGGCATCCGCCACCGTCCGGTTGTTGAACCGTGCGATGAAGTGGCACTTGCCCACCAGCGGCCCCAAGACGCTGTCGGGGCTGATCGTCGAACACCTTGAAACGATTCCCGAGCAGGGCACGTCGCTGCGAATCGGCGACTATGCGATCGAGGTCGTGGCGACGGCCGACAATACCGTCCGTACCGCTCGCGTACAGGTGCTCGAGCGCACAGCGGAGCCCGCGCCGCACTGAATTTGGCCTCGGCGGCGCATTCAGCGCGCCGCCTCGCTCTCGTCCAGCCAGCGATCGTAGCGCGTGCCGAACATCACTTCGAAGCCCGCGCTGACGCCGACGCAACCCGCGCAGCTGCGCGACGGATCGACGGCATCGGCCCAGAACACGCGCGTCGACAGTTCGGCGAACAGCCACTCGCGCAGCACGCTGCGGCGATAGGTCAGGCGCACGCCGCGATACTCTGGCTGCACGCCGTCAGTCTCGCCCTGCACGAAGGCCTCATAGCGCAGCGCGCTGCGCGGGTTCAGCGCCTGGTACAGCGACAGGCGGCTGCGCCAGCGCAGCCCCGCGGTCGCTTCGGAAAACGTCGCCGTCTGTGCAAAGCGCAGCAGCAGCGCGTCGCTCGCCGTCCAGTCGAAGTCCGCACCCAGCGTGTTGCCGAACCCCTGTCGTCGTTCCCAGAATGCCGTGCTGCGCAGCGTGATCAGCAGGTCGTCACGCGGCGCGAGGAAGCCGCGCAGGCGCGCACGCAGGTAGGGGTTGACCGGCGAACTCAGGCTGAGGCCGAGCCCGAGGTCGAACACGCTGCGCGGGCGTGCACTCGCCAGGTAATTCAGCCCGGCATGCCACTGCGCATAACGATCATCGGAGAAGGATCCCGGCAGGAATGCGGCATCATCGTAGCTGTCATCGATGTAGTTTTCGGTGTCGTCGCGGCCAATCTCCGCATTGACGCGTTCCCCCAGCGCCGGCAGCGCGAGGCGCGCGCGAAAGCTGCCCTGCAGTTCGGCGTCGTCGAGTTCATCCCAGCTGACGGCGACGCCGATGCGGCCGTAGCTGTCGCCATAAGCCTCCGCGTGCTCGCGCGGATCGCCGAACAGGCCGTCGAACCAGCGAGCGGTGGCGCAGACACGGCGCTGCATGCCGGCACGTGCCCGGTCGAGTCGTTGGGCTTCGTCGCCGATGTCCGGACGACAGGGGTCCTGGCGGACGGGGTCCGCGGTCGCGGCGTGCGTCGGGCCGGTGAAGGCGATGCCGCCAGCGAGCAGCGCCGCCAGCGTCGCGACGGTCACGCGGATCACCACATGCGGAGCCTGATTCGGAGGTGGCTGCCGACCGCCTGGCCGTCCAGATAGGCCGGTTCGATGTTCGCGTCATTCAGTATCCACGCCAACGCGTCGGAATCGATGGCGGGCTCCCCGGAAGACACGCGGACCGATGCTTCGAGTACGCAGCCCTCGCGATCCAATTGCAGATCCAACCCGACCTCGTGCAGGGTGTCGGTGGGCTGCAGGACCCGGTCGCCCCGCTTGAACCGGGTCTGGTCGAGATCGAGCACCGCTGGCACGCGTGCAAGGCCCGCCGGCGGGAGGCCATAACCACGGCGCGTGTCGGCGGCACGCGGACATGGTTTGGTGCGGGACGCAGACCGGATCGGCGGACCGTCGCGCTCCGACGCCGTGATCCAGCCATTTACCAGGGCCTGGTCCAGCGCCAGTCGAATTGCCGGAATCAGGTTTGTTGCAGCCGAGGGGAAGTCGCCGCGGCCAACGGCTGCCTGCAAGTCACGCGCGAGTCGTTCGACGTCATCGTAGTGGTTGCCGGCGAGCGAGTTGGCCCGCGCAAACTTGCGCCAGTGATCGAGGCGTGTCGCCATCTCGGGTGCGTCGGTGAAATAACGGTGCAGCGCGTTGTGCCGGTCGTGGGCGCGAGTCAATTCGTCGGCGAATTGGTCGAGCAGCGCAGCAGCGTCGACCATTTGCTGGCGGTTGGCGAGCTTCCCTGCCTGACCGGTGCGGACCTCCATCGCATCCAGTTCAGCGAGGGTCATGACGTGCGCGACAAACAGCTCGCGAAACTCGGCGGCGCGCGCCTTCGGCAGCGTTCGCAGGTCGTAACGCATCGCGGTGACCTGTCGTGTCGCTGTGGCAAGCCTCGCATGCAGGTCGGTGCTGCTGTCGCCCGCGGTCGCGATCGACGCCATCGCGAGCAAGCATGTGCCGACCGATCTGAGCAGCGCCATGAGTGGAGTATAGGCCAGCGGCCCCACGCCCCAGCCTCTGGCCGATCGCGGCGCTTGGTGGCAATCTTTGGGGCTGGGCCGAACAGGCTGTGACGGTTTCGAGAGGTGTCCCATGCCGATGACATTGACCAGTGAGAGTTTCCAGGACGGCGAACTGCTCAAGATGGATCATGTGCTGTCCAGCGCGTTTGGTTTCGGCTGCAGCGGCGGTAACTTGTCGCCGCAGCTGGGATGGGGCGGCGCACCGGCCGGCACGAAGAGTTTTGCGATCAGTTGCTACGACCCGGATGCGCCGACGGGCAGCGGCTTCTGGCACTGGATGGTGGTCAATATTCCGGCGGACGTCACTTCGCTTGCGCTGGGTGCAGGCGATCCCGCCAGCGGCAAGATGCCGAAGGCGGCGCTGGAGATTCGCACGGATTTCGGCAAACCCGGCTACGGCGGTCCGTGCCCGCCGCCGGGACACAACGTACATCGCTACATCTTCACCGTCCACGCGGTTGGCGTGGAAGCGCTGCCGGTGACGGCTGAAACGTCGTGCGCGATCGTCGGCTTCCAGCTGAACATGAACTCGCTGGATCGGGCGAAGCTGATCGGCCTGTTTCGTCGCTGACCCGGCGGCGACGCAGCGGTGACGGTCAGGCTGCTGAGCCACGGCTGTTTCGGCGCGCCGCTGGACGTCCTGTCGCTGCTGTCGGAGCCGTCGCGCGCGCCTGGCGCCGGCGCCGTGCGTATCGCTGTCGAAGCTGCGCCGATCCATGCCGGTGACCTGACGAACATTGCTGGCGGTCGCCTGATGTACCGCCACGTCCGTGACGGCCGCGACCTGCAGGTCGCGCTGCCGCAAGTGCCGGGTATCGAAGGGGTGGGGCGGATTGCCGAGATTGGCGCCGGCGTCAGCGGACTGGCCGTTGGCCAGCGCGTGCTTCTGCCGCGCCAGTGTGGCAGTTGGCGCAGCGAGCTCGTCGCCGACGCGGGCAGCGTCATTCCCCTGCCGGAGGGCGACCCGGCGCAGCTGTGCCTGATGGTCAATGCGTTCACGGCCGAACTCGCGCTGCAGGACCTCGCCGTGCTGCGGCAAGGCGACTGGTTCGTGCAGAACGGTGCGAATTCCAACGTAGGGCGCAACCTGATCCGGCTCGCGCGTCGCCGCGGGGTGCGCACCATCAATGTGGTGCGTCAGGCTGCGCTCGTACCCGAGTTACTCGCGTTGGGTGCCGATGTCGTCGTGGTCGACGGTGCCGAGCTTGCGCAGCGCGTGCGCGCCGCGGTCGGCGATGCCGCGCTCAACATCGCGCTGGATGGCATCGGCGGTTCCGCTTCTGGTCGGCTCGCCGAGTGCCTGTCGGACGGCGGCACGCTCGCCCATATGGGTGCCGTCAGCGGCGAGCCCTGCTGCGTGCCAACCTGGATGCTGCTGTACAAGCGCCTGCGCGTGGTGGGCTACTACGCCGGCTTCAGCCTCGATGCACGCCCTCTGCCGGAGCGCGAGCGTTTGCTGCGCCAGCTCGCCGGGCTGATCTCGATGGGCGAGCTGCAGACACCGATCGCCGGCGAGTATCCCCTCGAGCGATGGCGCGAAGCGATCGAGCATGCTGCCAGCACCGGGGATGCTCGCGCGGGTAAAGTGGTGTTTCGCATCCATCATCCGGGGGTCCCTTGAACGATACCAACGCTGCCGCGTCGCCCGCCCGGCAGGGGCGCGAGTGGCTGACCGTGCTCGGCTTCTGCCTGTTCGCCTGGACGGTCAGCAACCTCGACCAGTCGTTGTTCGGCTACGCGGTGCCCGGGATCACGACCGAGTTCGGCGTGGGGCTCGAAACCATCGGCATCATCCTGTCGATCGGCTTCGTCGTGGCCGCGATCATCGTCGTATTCGCCGGTCTTGCCGCCGACAGTTGGGGGCGGCGCTGGACGCTCGGGACGTTGCTGGCCACGTCGGCGTTGTTCGTCGGCTTGCACGGCATGGTCGAGAACCTCACGCAGCTGACGGTGTTGCGGGCGCTCGCGTTCGGCCTGGCGGCGGGGCTCGCGCCGATTACGGCGGCCTATGTCGCCGAGTCCGCGCCGGCGCACCTGCGCGGCATGCTGATGGGTGTCCTGCAGTGCGGCTATCCACTGGGTTGGTTCATCGCGGCGTTGATCGCGGCGCCGCTGCTCGAAACGAGTGGCTGGCGCTCGATCTTCCTGATCGCCTTCGCCGTCGTGCCGCTCGCCTTCCTGATCGCGTGGCGCCTCCCCGAAAGCCGGCGATTCGAAGCGGTGGCGGCGACGCGCGGCAGCCAGGGTGCGAAGACGTTCGATCCCAGCCTGTTGCGCGAACTGTTCGGCGCGCGGTTCCGGCTGCGCTCGATCGCCTCGATGGTGTTGTTCCTCAGTTTCGGTTCCGCATACGCGGGGACCGCGTTCTTTTTCCCCACCTACTTCATGCAGGTGCGCGGCTACACCGCTGCCGAGGCCACGCAGCTCGTTGGCTGGTCGAACGGCATCGCGATCATCGGCTATCTGACGGCTGCCTGGGTCGGCGAGTACAAGTTGACCCGGCGAAACACGTTCGCGATCTGGTGCGTGGCGGGTGCCGCGGCCCTCGTGGGCCTGATGTGGCTGCCGCAGGCTCGCTGGCACGATCTCGCGCTGTTTGCGCTGACCGGTGCGTTCTTCTACGGAAGCAATGCGGTGGTGGGTGCACTGCTCGCGGATCTCTTCCCGACGCGGATGCGGACGACGAGCTATGCGGTCTGCGGTTCCGCGCCCTTGAGCCTCGGATTCGCCGTGTTTCCCAGCGTCGTGCCATTGATCGTGGCTTCGGTGGGCTGGCAATGGGCATTCACGCTCGCGATCGCACCATTGCTGGCCGTTTCCGCCGTAGCGGCACTGGTGTTGCCGAACATCCGCTCCGGCACCGACATCGACGATATGTAACGACGACGCTCAAGCCGGCGAGGCGGATGGCCGATAACGGGAGGCGATCCACTGCCCCCGGGAGCCGTCCTTGTCGTTAGCCGCGATTCTGTTGAACGCCGTCGCCGCGTCGGCGTCGCCGGCCCCGGCAGTGCCGCGTTGCGCGCCGGTGGATGCGAGTACGGTGGCCAGCTGGTTCGACGGCTGGAACCTCGCGCTCGCGAGTCTCGATGCCGATCGCGTCGCGCAGCGCTACTGGGACGACGCCGTACTGCTGGCGACCGTCTCCAACCGGCCGCGCGCCGACCCGGCTGCGATACGCGACTACTTCGTGCACTTCCTGGAGAAGCATCCGCGCGGGCGGGTCGATACCCGGACCGTCCAGCTCGGTTGCAACGTGGCCGTCGACGCCGGTACTTACTCATTTTCCCTGATGGACGAAACGGGCGCGGTCGAAGAGCTGTCGGCGCGTTTCACCTACGTCTACACGTTTCGCGATGGTCAGTGGCGTATCTCGCACCATCATTCATCGGCCATGCCGGAGCCGGTGCCCGAGGTCGTCGCAGCAGCAGTCGCCGCTGCGCCGGTGCCACCGGCCGCAGGCGCCGCTGCCAGCGCGGCGCACGCTTCCAACCCTGATCCGGCACCGCAGCACGCAGCGGCGGGTCCTGCGGCGGAGCCGCGCCGTGCCGCGTCACCGCTGTTCATGAATGCCGCCGCGTCGCCGGGAGTCATGGAGTTCTATCCCATCGAGGCACGGGTCGCGCGGGAGACGGGCAGCGTCGGCTTGCGCGTCTGCGCGGGGCCCGATGGCAAACTGGTCGGCGAGCCGGCGGTGTTGCGCAGTTCCGGTTCCGAGCGGCTGGATGTCGCTGCACGCAACTGGGCCAAGGCCGCGCGCTGGGTGCCGGCGACCAGCAATCGTCGTGCGGTCGAAGCCTGCGTGGAACTCACCGCGCGTTTCGAGCCGCGCTGACCAGGCCTAGTGGCTGATATGGCGCCCGCGCGTCTCCGGTAGCAACAGCGCGCCAATCACGGCGGTCACGCTGGCTACCACGATCGGGTACCAGAGCCCTGCATAGATATCACCGGTCGCGGCGACGATCGCGAACGACGTTACCGGCAAGAAGCCACCGAACCAGCCGTTGCCGATGTGATACGGCAACGACATCGACGTATACCGGATCTGTGGCGGGAACAGCTCGACCAGCCACGCGGCGATGGGTCCGTAGACCATGGTCACGAGCAGCACGAGCCAGGTGCAAACGGCGATCAGCAGCGGATAGTTGACCTTGGCCATGTCGGCACGAAGCGGGTAGCCGGCGCGATCGAGTGCGGCGCGCAGTTCTGCGCTGAACGCGTCGCTGCGGGTCTTGAACTGCGCCGCCGGCAGCCGTTCACCGCGAAAGGAGTCGATCGTCATCCCGGAGTTGCCAGCGCCAATGCGCACCTGCGCCGGCGCGCCCGCGGGTGCGGCTTCGTTGCGGTAGGGAATCCCTGCCTTGGCCAGGGCCGCCTTGGCGACATCGCAGGAGCGGTTGAATACCGTGCGGCCCACCGGATCAAATTGCACCGAGCAGTCCGCGGGGTCCGCGATGACCGTGACCGGCGCACTGGCCTGTGCCGCAGCCAGGCCGGGATTGGCGTGCCGTGTCAACGCTTCGAACGCCGGGAAGTAGCTCAAGGCCGCCAGCACGCAGCCACCGAGAACCACCGGCTTGCGACCAATCCGGTCCGACAGTATTCCGAAGACGAGGAAGAACGGTGTGCCGATCAGCAGCGCCGCCGCCATGACGAGATTCGCTTCGCGGGACCCAACCTGCAGGATCTTTTCGAGGAAGAACAGCGCGTAGAACTGACCGCCGTACCAGATCACCGCCTGTCCGGCCGTTGCTCCGAACAATGCCAGCAGCACGAGTCGCAGGTTGGGCCATTGGCCGAAGGCATCCCGCAGCGGTGCACGCGACAGCCGCCCTTCCTCCTTCATGGCCTGGAACACCGGCGACTCGTTGAGCTGCAGTCGTATGTAGACCGAGATCGCGAGCAGCAGCGCCGACAGCAGGAACGGGACGCGCCAGCCCCAGGTCTCGAACTCATCTCCCAGCGCGAGGCGTGTCAGCAGGATGACGAGCAGCGACAGGAACAACCCGAGCGTCGCGGTCGTCTGGATCCAGGCGGTATATCTACCGCGCCGATCCGGCGGCGCGTGCTCGGCGACGTAGACGACCGCACCGCCATACTCGCCACCGAGCGCGAGGCCCTGCAACAATCGCAGCACGATCAACAGGATCGGTGCCGCGACCCCGATCGCGTCGTAGGTCGGCAGGCAGCCGACCAGGAAAGTCGCGCCACCCATCAGCACGATCGTGACGAGGAAGGTGTGCTTGCGACCGATCAGGTCACCCAGACGGCCGAAGACCAGTGCGCCGAACGGCCTGACGAAGAAGCCTGCTGCGAAAGCCAGCAGTGCGAAGATGAAGCCGGTCGTCTCGTTGACGCCTGCAAAGAACTGCTTCGCAATGATGACGGACAGGGCGCCGTAGAGATAGAAGTCGTACCACTCGAACACGGTGCCGAGTGACGATGCGAAGATCACGCGACGATGCGCGCGGTCGATGCCCGTCCCGGAGGCGTGCTGCTGCGGTTCGCGCGGCGGCGCGTTGCGCGCTGTCACTTGCCGCGCCGCTCCTGCCGCCCGTCTCGGCTCCAGTACTGGTATGCGGACAGGCCCTCGGCCAGCAAAGTCTTATCGAAGTAAACGATGTCGATGGGCGTGATGCGCTGGATGTCGAAGCGACGCATGGCGCGCTCTTCGGAGATGCGCACCAGCTTGTATTTGCGCAGCAGCGGCAGGAAGCGCGGGTCCTTGGCGGTGATGACCTCCGACTTGCCCGCAATCTGTACGCTGGCCCACTGACGTGCGCCGCCCTCCGCAACGGTCCAGCCATCTGCCCGAACGGCACTGATGTTGGGATTGCGCTTGAGGTGAAACAGCTTCTCGGTGCCTCGCTCGGACACCGCATAGAACACCTTTTCGTCGCGGTCCAGCACGAAGTCGATGGTCGTGTTGGTCGGACGATCGCGGTGCACGGTCGCCATCGCGAAGCGTTCGCGGCCGGGCAGGAACTTGACCACACGCTCCCAGATCTGCTCGTTCGCGAGCTGACCGTAGTTGTTCCAGTACTGACGGCTCGCCGTGGAAACGAAGTCCGTGCCGAACGAGACATCGTGGCATTCAGCGCAGGTCCAGCCCGGCGGAAAGCGCGGATGATTCGCGCCTCGTACCTGATTCGGCGTGATCGGCGGACCGATGACGATACGTCCGTCCTGCGCGATCTGTCTTGGTTCCGACGGTTCCGCGGCAATGGCGATGCCGACGCCCGCCGCCGCCAGCAGTGACAGACAGGCCCAGTGGTTCATGCCCGGATCTCCCTCCGACGAATAGGCGGCGTCAAGAATAGCAGCGTGCCGCGGCCGGGGTCTGCCGACGCTAGGGGCGCCGATCCAGGGGCTGATATCTCGGGATCTCGCCGGGGCGCGACTCGACTACGACGATCTCACGCGCCGTCCAGCTCACCGATGGCCACGCGGTGCCCGCCCGCCATCGCGGGACGTCCCGGGCGAGTGTCACATGCGGTCGGAACGCACGGGTTTCGCGCTGTACGCCCAGCCGGTCCAGCCGTTGCCAGAGCGCATCGACGGTCGCGCGCAGCGCGTCGGGCACATCGCTGGCCGTGGCGACCAGCACGCGTGACTTCGGCCAGTGTTCGAGGGTGTCCAGCGATATCCGTACGGGACTCACACTGCGACGAAGCTCGAGGAAGCGGTCGACACGTGGTTCCGCGACGGCGCCGATGAAGGCCAGCGTGATGTGCAGGTCCGCCGGCGCCACCGGTCGACCGGACAGGGGAAAGAGGCGCTGGGTGGCCGCTGCGAGCGCGGCGCGCTCGGCTTCACTCGGCCACAGCGCGCAGAACAGGCGTCGGTTGTGCATCGGCCCACTGTAGCCGTCAGCCGCGCTTTGAAATAGTGTCTGCCGGATGGCCAGCCGTACCCGCCCGTCCCGCCATTCCCGCAAGTCCGGAAAACCCAGCCAGTCGAGGGCGGCAGGCGGGACCGTCCCCCGATGGGAGCGCGATCGCCTCGGCAAGGAGCGCGCGTTGATCGATGCGTTCGATACCCTGCTGCAGGAGCGCGGCGCGCACCGCGTCACCGTCAATGGCGTGGTGCGGCGCGCGCGCGTTGGCAAGTCGCTGCTCTACAGCTACTTCGGCGGTCTCGAGGGGCTGGCGACGGCCTGGGCCGAGCGCAGTGAACTGCTACCGACGGACGCGGATCTGCTCGGGGGCGATGCCTCGGAGTACGCGCGCCTCAGTACACGCGATCAACTGGTGCGCAACTACCAGCGCTACGCGCGCGCATTGCGGGCGCGACCGCGAACGCTGGAGCTGCTGGGCGGCGAGCTGTTGCAGCAAACGACGGTGACGCGCGCGCTGGATCGCGTACGGCTCGCCCACGGCCGCGGCCTGGTCCGGCTGTTCAGTCGTCCCGAAGAGTACGACCGCGAGGAGATCATCGCGCTGCAGCGGCTGTTGTACGCGGCGGTCTGCTACCTCGCGCTGCGCTCCCGAACCGCGCCGCGCTACTTCGGACTGCGCCTCGACCGCGAGGCGGACTGGCGGCGGATAGAGTCGATGATCGACATCGTGGTCGCCCGGGTGGTCGACGATCCGCCTGGCCCGGCCGATCGCAGACGTCGTGTGCGCACCACGCGGAGGCGCTGAAGCACCACTATTGGACCGAATGGTCAGTTACGTTACTCTGGGGACGGATCCATCGGGGGATGCATGGGCCAGGTCGTCGTCGTCACGGGCAGTACGCGTGGTATCGGTCTTGGGCTGGCCCAGGCTTTTGCGGTCCGCGCCTGCCACGTGGTGGTCAATGGGCGCACGCAGGCGGCCGTCGATGCCGCCCTGGCCACGCTTGGCGGTGTCGGCCACGCGGGCCTTGCCGCCGACATCGCGTTGCCGGCCGGCGCACAGCGCCTGTGGGACGTCGCCGCGTCCCTGACCGGTCGGGTCGACATCTGGATCAACAACGCCGGCCTGATCATGCCGCGCCGCGTGTTCCACGAAGTGCCCTTCGACCGGGTCCGCGCACTGGTCGACGTGAACCTCGTGGGCACCATGGCCTGCTGCCAGACGGCGATCGCCGGCATGCTGCGCCAGGGTGGCGGGGATGTGTACAACTTCGAGGGGTTTGGCAGCGACGGGATGGTGCGTCCCGGGCTCACGACCTACGGCTCGACGAAGCGCGCGTTGCGCTATTTCACGCGCTCTCTGGAACGCGAGTACCGCGGCAGCGCGGTGCGCATCGGTACCCTGAGCCCCGGTATTGTCGCAACGGACATGCTCAGTACCGAAACCGAGGGACTGACGGCCGAGCAGCTTGCGAAGACGCGCCGGATCTACAACATCCTTGGCGACCGGGTCGACACCGTGGCGCCGTGGCTTGCCGCACAGGTGCTCGAAAACCGCAGCCACGGCGCGCGCATCGCCTGGCTGACGCCCTGGAAGGCCGCAACGCGTTTTGCGACCGCGCGGTTCAGGCCGCGCAACATATTCGAGGCATCACCAACATGATTCTGCCCGCGATCCGTATCGCTGCGGCGGCGCTGCTGCTGGCGCTGGCCGGTTGTGCACGGCCCGGCACACCCCAGGTGCAAGGGCCACTCGCGATCGACATTCCCGAGTACTGCACGGTCTGCATCGAGGTGCTGCGTTGCGAAGGTCCGGCGCAGCGCATCGCCTACGTGCTGCACGAGCAGGGGACGTGGGCACAGATTGCGACCATCTGGAACTATTTCGCGGAGTTCTTTCGACCCAAGACCGAGGATTTCCGCAAGCTGACGGTTTACGAACTGTCGGCGGACATGTCCCGCGCCGTGGCGTCTCGAGCCGGTCTCGAGGCACGCCTCGATGTCTGGCACCGACGCGTCGAACTGCCTGACGCCGTCGTCGATCAGAAAACCGGCGCCTGGCTGGATCGCAACGGCGCCAGCCTTGGCCAGTGCACACACATCCCGCGCGGCCCTGACCGGCAGTTCGCCGCGACGTTGCAGGAGACCGCACCATGAATGCCTCGACATCCGTTCATGACGCCGCATCGAAACGCGGCTGGGCCGGCAAGCTTGGTCGCGGCGCCGTACTCGGCCTGCGCTACTTCTATGGCTTGTTCTATCTGTTCGCGTTCATCAACAAGCTGCAGCAGGGCTACGCCTGGACGGACTATCCCAAGCAGGTGTTCCTGAAACAGCTGGCGCAGATCGATCCGAACGGACTGATGGCCGCCTATCTGACTGGATTCCTGATTCCGAACTACCGGCTGGTCGGGATCATCATCACGCTGGTCTGGGCCGGTGTCGCCGTCGGCCTGCTGCTGGGCCTCTGCACCCGCTGGGCCGGCGCACTGGCCATCTTCGCCACCGTCAACATCGGCCTCGGCGGCTTCTACGATGCCTCGCTGATCGTCCTTGGCCTGATCGCGCTGTTGTTCGTCATCCTGCCCACCGGCCACTGGCAGGGGCTGGATCGCCGTCTGCACACGCGGTACCCAAACTCGATCCTGTTCCGCTGACGCCCGGCCGTACGCCAGCGGTTCGTGGCGCTCGCGGTCGGGCTCAGTCGCGCTTGCGTTCGATGCAGGCGTAGGTCTTGCCGTAGCTTGCTGGATCATCGAGCAGGCCGGCGATCAGTACGCCGACATCGGCGCGCACCACCGCACCCGAGACAGTCGGATCCTCGAGCAGCACGCCCCGACCCGTCGGCGCTCCGTCCTTCAGGTGACCCGGGCGCACGATGCTCCAGTCGAGCTTCGAGCCCCGCAGCAGCTCTTCCGCCTGGGTCTTCAGTTTCATGAATTTTCCGAGCACCAGTCGCGCGGCCAGCGGGGCGGCGTCACGGCTGTCGCCAGCCCCGATCGTGCTGACGAGAACAAAACGCCGGACACCAGTACGCTCCGCGGCGTCGATCAGGTTCCGGTTACCCGTCAGGTCTGGCGGCGTGTCCTTGGTGAAAGGTCGGCCACCGACGATGCTGACGATGGCGGTCGTATCCGGGTGGGCGGCAAACACCCGTTGTACGGCGGCAGCGTCGGTCACATCAGCGGACGCGCTTGCACCGCTCCCAGAACGGGTGATCCCGACGGACTCCACCCCGGCGGCTTTCAGCGCCTCGATCAGCTGCACGCCGATGCCGGATCGGGCGCCGAAAACCAGTACTTTTGCGTTACTCATGGGGACCTCGCGGTGGTCCGATCTTGCCCTGATCCGGTGGATGATGACAGGGTTGCACGCGCGTGCAAAGCGCGGCAGACTCAAGTCAGGCCGGTGACCCCAGGAATCACGGGCAGGGAACGCAGTTCATTCATCGCAGTACCAGGGGGCGTATCGTGAAAATGTTCAAGGTGGGTTGGGACTGTCCTCGTCGCGGCGCGGTGCTGCTGTCGGCAGTGGCCGCATTCATCCCGCTCAGTCATGCGCAGGATGCCGGTCTCGACGAGGTCGTCGTGACGGCCCGCAAGGTCGAGGAGCGGTTGCAGGATGTGCCGCTGTCGATCAGCGCGTTTGGATCACAGCAGATCGAGCGCCAGGGCATCACCCGCCTCGAGGATGTCGCGAAGCTCGTGCCCGGCCTCGACTTCGACCTCGGTGCGTTCCCGAACGACACGCGTCCGGCGATCCGCGGCATGCAGAACGAGCGTGGCCGACCCAGCGTCGCGGTGTTGCTCGACGGCCAGGACATCGGCGGCGAAAACCTTTACATCGCTGGTGGCACTGGCTCACTGAATGCCAGGCTGCTCGACCTAGAGCGCATCGAAGTCGTCAAAGGCCCGCAGTCGGTCCTGTATGGCCGCTCAGCCTTCTCCGGCGCGGTCAATTACATCAGCAAGAAACCGTCGATGGAAGCTTGGGGAGGTCGGGTCGAACTCGAAGGCGGTACGGGCAACACGCGCGGCGCCCGCGCGTCGCTGACCGGGCCCGTGATCTCCGAGAAACTCGCAGTCCGGTTCAATGTCTCGTCGTTCGAGCGCGACGGCTTCTATGACAATCCGGTGACGGGCGAGGATCTCGGTGCCGAACGCAGTCTCGGCGGTGCGCTGTCGGTGCTGTTCAAACCCACAGAAAAGCTCTCCGTGCTCGCGCGCTACCAGTATGCCGACGACGAGTTCTCGCAACTCGCCGGTGCGTACATCGGTGCCAACACCACCGTCGCCATTCCTGGCGGCACGTTCGCACCGTTCCCCGGTGGGCCGCAGTCCCCATGCCCGACCGATCTGACCGGTGCCACACCGACTGTGTTCGCGGCGTGTACGCGCCAGACCGTCATAGGCGGCATCGCCGCGGCTGAATCGGACATCCAGATTTCGGCTTCACCGTTCGGTGGCACCTTCCCGGGCCTGGACCAGACCCAGGAAAACGGCACGCTCGAGGCCACGTTGAACACCTTTGCCGGCGACTTCACGCTGATGTTCGGTTACCTGCGTAACGACGCACATTCGATTATCGATGGCGACTACAACGACTATCCCGTCGGGCCGACCGTCGTGTCGTTCTCGGCGGCTGTCAACGAGCTCTATGAGAACTCGCACCGTAACTGGGAAGTGCGCTGGAGCAATGCGTTTGGACCGGTCGACGTGATTGTCGGCGCCCAACTGTTCAAGGAAACCTCTTCCCTGATCAGCGGCAGCCAGTTCTGGTTGCGCAACCCCGCGTCGATCTTCGGCGGCCCGCCCTTCTTCTTCCGCGCAGCGCCAACCGCCGCGCCGCCATTCCCGGGCTTCTATGCGCGCAGCACGGAATACCAGGGCGCGTTTGGCTCGCTGCAGTGGCAGATCAATGATCGTGCGCGGCTCGCGATCGAAGGTCGCTACAACGACGACGAACTTGACTACTACACCGACGGATTCACGCGTCTGCAGGTCGGCCTGCAGGGATTGACGCCGAGCTGTCCGCCGACCCCGGGCGGTGCGTCGTCGTGCGGCGACCGTGCATCGCTGTCGGAGTCGAAGTTCACGCCACGCGTTTCGTTGGACTACAAATTCCGCGACGGCTTGATGGCCTACGCGACCTATGCCCAGGGCTACAAGCCAGGCGGCTACAACGTCAACGAAGTGACTGACTTGTCGCAGCAGGGCTACCTGTCGGAGAGTGTCGACACCTACGAGGTCGGCGTGAAGACCGATTGGCTCGATCGCCGCCTGCTGTTGAATGCGGCCGCGTTCTTCAACGACTACACGGATCAGCAGGTCGGTATCCAGCGGATCGACGACCAGACTGGCCAGACGCTGTCGGCCATCGCGAACGCCGGTGCAGTAGAGATCAAGGGGCTGGAAGTCGAGGCCGTCTGGCGTGCGACGCAGCAGTTGTCTGTGAACGCGTTCTATGCGCTGACGGACGGCGACTACACCGAGTTCGTCATCGGGCCGCTTGCCACGGCGCTGCAGCGGGTCGAAGCCGGTAACGTCACGGGTGACTTCTCGGGCAATGCCGTGCAGAAGACCGCGAAGCATGCGTTCAATGTCGGTATCGACTACCGTGACGCGCTTTCGAACGGCATGAAGTGGTTCGCGGAGGGCAATGTGTCCTACCGCTCCGAACGCTTCCTCGACGAGGCGAACTTGCAGACGATGCCATCGTATGCGCTGGTCGATCTGCGCGCGGGTCTCTCCGGCGAACGTTGGGCGCTGACGGCTTTCGTCAACAACGTGTTCGACGACGACAAGATCAAGAACGCCGCGCGATTCGTCGACGTGGGTCGGACGGAGGGATTCGGTGCACCCGGCCGCGCGGTGCTCGCCTACCTGCCGCTCCCGCGGGTCGTCGGGCTGCGGCTGGAACTGACGTTCTAGGTCGGTCCGCCAGCGGCGAGTGGCCGGCGCACGCCGACAACGCGGCGTGCGCCGGTGCCGACCGAGAACCGCTGCAACCGACCCGCGGTGTCGACTTGCAGCGTGAACGGCAGCGTGAACTGCCCGCCGCCGGGCAGCGGGTACGTTTCCGAGAACTCGAACGTCTCGCCGCGGGCGTCGCTGCGTACCAGCGTCAGTGGCACCTCGAGGTTCTCGAGCGTCACGTCCCTGACCAGCGATCGACCGATCCAGCGGAACACCTGTGTGCCCCCGCGCGCGCGATCATAGCGGCGCGTCATCGCCCACATAGGCAGCGTGGAAGGTTCCAGGTCGATCAGGGTGCCGGTGGGGCAGTGCAGGCGAAGTGGGCCTGGCGGCGGCGCCGCTGCCAGCATCACCACAGCTTCGCCGGCTTCGACGTCAATCCTCACAACGCCTTCGTGATCCGCCGTCGTCGACCAGCCGGCGAGTCCCCGCGGCAGCCAGTCGGGCGAGTAGCGGGCCTCGATACGCAGCGAATAGGCGCCACTGCGGGCGACGATCCGGGAATCGATCCGATAACCGTCTCCGTCGGCGGCGATCTCGAAGATCTCGTCGCGATCATGGACCGGATCCCCGCCGCGCATTTCGATGATGCCGGCATCGGGGAGGCCGGCGTCGAACGACGTCACGGCCCCGGGGCGCGCGGTGCGACCCGATCCCCAGCGGTGTCGGCCTCGGCCCGCAGGATGTAGAGCACGCGATCGAGGAAGTCATGGCGCCACTGCTCTCGCCGCTTCTCGTGATCATCCGTCGGCACGAAGCCCGTCCACATCCGCGGTGGAAGCCGACCCGCGCGCTGCGCTCAGGGTTTCAAAGGTGTCCAGACGCTCTCGCAGCACGGCCACCTCGCCGGCGATCGCCATCGCGATCGCCATGACACGATCCACTTCCGGGTTGGCGCTGAACTGCGGGCGCTCGCCCTTGGGCGTGCGTGGCAGGCGAATCGGCGCGGAAGATGGGGGCGAGGCGCTCATGCCTTGACCGCCCCGGGCGACCACGGAAACGTGCCAAGTGCCGCGACGCCGCGGAAACCGGGTTCCCGCGGGAAGCCCGCGTCCACCATCAATTGCACCAGGTCGCGCCGATGCATTTCGCCCCAGAACGGCTCGTTGTTGTGGAAGGTGTCCGCGTGGACCAGCGATACGAACAGCGGATCGGGATAGGCAAAGTAGTTCGGGATGTCGATGTGCGCCATCACGCCACCCGGTGCGAGCACGCGCCAGGCTTCGCGGAACACGGCGCCGATTTCGTCCGGATGCACTTCATGGAACATGATCGACGATGTGACGAGATCGAAATGGCCGTCGGGGAACCGCGTCTGTCGCACGTCGCGCTGATGCCAATGCACGGCCTTGCCTATAGCCCGTCAGGCGATGCGCATAATAACATCGGCGCACCCACGTCGACCGCATGGACTTCCGCGTCGGGGAACGCATCGCACAGCGGCAGCGTGTTGTGGCCGATCGTGCAACCGAGGTCGAGGATGCGCCGTGGCGCAAGCTGCGGGTATTGCTCGCGCAGCTTTGCCACGAGCAGTCGCCCCGTCGCGTCGTTCGATTCCGCCGGCACCGCCCAACGCGTAGAGGAACGAACCTCGGTCGAACACCGCGCCGAGGGTCGCGTCGTCAGGTGTGCGCACTCCGTGTGGTAATTGCCGGGCATGCAGTGGATGTCGTCTGCGTGAGGTAGTCCGGCACTTTCACGGTCGGATCGAGGTCAGGCTGCCGGGTCCGCGGGTCGCGGCAGCGGCCACTTCCGCGATGCTGGCGGCCTGGCAGCTCGACGACCGGCGTGATCGAGCATTTCCTGCGAAACCCGCTGCAGGCCCATCGCGGCGCGCGGAAGCCGTGCTGCCACATCGCATCGCGTGCGGTTTCATGTCGATCGGTTGCGCCCCGAGCCGCGCGGAAACCGCCGGCTTGGCCTCGGTCTCCCAGATCTTGCGCGTGTCTCCCGCGGTACATCCAGCAGGATGTGCCGCGGGCTCAGCCCGCGAACAGCTGCCGCGCGTCTCGTCGTGCGATGTGCGTAGCAGGGCCGGTTACCTTCTGCGGAACGGACTCGTACATGACTGCCTCGGTGGTGATATCAGACGTCGAGCACGAACAGGACGCCCGGCGCGCAATGTCATGTCCTTCTTGTCGAGGTCGGGGCCAAGGCTTCGATGCCGTTTTCCGCGCGGTGGTGCAGGTCGATGGTCGTCTGCGAGGACAGCACGACCGCGAGATCGGTGTCGTCCTCGAGTGCGAACGGAAACTCATGCCAGGTGCCGAGGTGCAGGCACAGGCCGGTGTCACCCTCGAAGCGGAACGCGCGTACCTGGTCGAAGTCGGGCATGTCGCCGTCGCACGGCGGTGCGACGCCCATCCATGCCTTGCCGCCCAGCGGGATGAACGACTGCGTATGCTGGAAGTGGCGCTCGAGGTAGCGCACCTGGAACGGCCGCTTCTTCAATGTCGTCAGCGACAGTTCGGTCTGCGACGAGCACTGGTAATTGACCGGGCGGCTCATCGCGACGGCCCCGTTGTAGTAGTCGAGCCCCGTGGGCTTGACGCCCGAGCGCCTGCCCAGCAGCGCACCGTACGGCGCGAGCGCCTCGGCCGTGGCCGTTTCGACCTTCAGGTGATGTTCCTTCAGCGGTTGCAGTCGGGCGTTCATGCGCAGCGAGCCTCCGGGCCAGAGCATGGCAAATTGCAGTGTCGGATCATGCCGCGTGTTGCACGCGCGTGCAAGATCATTCTCCCCAACGACGCCAGCGGGTCAAATCCGGACCCTCACTGACGGCGAGTCCGATCCGGTGCCGCAGCGCCATCTCGCCGCCGGCAGCGTGCTGGTCCGATTCGTTGGACCCGATGTAATACATCCGCCAGGAGCCGTCGTCCATCGGCAGCAGGCAAGGAGTGCCTATCGCGAACGCGTCCCAGCGACCCGAACCGCGGGGTGCGTGCGCAAACACGGAACCGTCGGGTTCAGGGCCTGGTTCGCGTCGCCAGGCCAGGCCATCGGTGGACCGCGCGAGGCCGATCGAGCGGTAGCCGGACTTCGTCACGCCTTCGTAGAACATCAGGTAGTCGCCGCCGACGCGGATGACCTGGCGCGTGGCCGCGCCCTGTTCGTCGAAACTGCCTGGTGCTCCGGGTTCGAGCACCAGGCCGTGCCGGGTCCAGTTCAAACCGTCGCTCGACAGCGCGGCACCGACCAGGAAACCGCGGCGAGGGTCGAGCGTGTGGTAGTACATCTTCCAGCCGCTGTCGTCCTGCAGCACCTGGGGCCAGCCACACATCAGCATGTCGAAGTCGCCAGGCGCGCCGACATCCAGCAGCGCACCGCGATGCGGCCCTTCAACGCGGTTCCAGCGCAGGCCGTCACGCGAGATCGCGAGGCCGGGGCGCAGGTCGAAGCCGCGCACCGTGTACGGCCCGATGGTCTGGGTGATGGTGCTGCCGCCGAAGTACCACATCCAGTACAGCCCGTCGCGTTCGTGGACGTCGCTGACGCCGACGTGCGACGCATCGAAGCGGTTCGCGTCCGGATGGGGTTCGAGTACGGCGCCCATCGTCAACGGACCGCGTTGCGCCTGCCAGCGGACGCCATCGCTGGACGTCGCAAGTCCGCAGCGCCCGGTCGGGAGGTTCACTTGGCGGTCGAAATCCGGGTCGCGGCCGTAGTACCACATCCGCCAGGTCCCATCGCTGCAGCGCAGGACACGCGGCCCGGACACCCTTTCGGAGTCCCATGACCCCGCCGGGCCGGGGCCGTGCACCATGCCGATCTCGCTCGCTGCCGTCATCGCGCTACTCCATACCGTGGTTGCCAAACCTTGCACGCGCGTTCATCTTAAGCAGCCCGAGGAGAGTCTGCCAGCCATGTCGAACCCGCCATCCGAGCCGTCGTCGCGGCTGCCGCTGTCGCTGTGCCTCGCGTTCGGGCTGGGCACGAACGGCACGGCCACGCTGATCGGCGTGACCGGAATCTATCTGCTGTTCTTCATGACGACCATGCTTGGCATCGAACCGGCACTCGCCGGCGCACTGATCTTCGCCAGCAAGATCTATGACCTCGTCACCGATCCGCTGATGGGCTACGTCAGCGACCGTACCCGCTCGCGGATCGGCCGGCGTCGGCCCTATCTGCTGCTCGGTGCCGTCGTCGCGGCGCTGTCCGCCTGGCTGCTGTTCGACGTCCCGGCATTCGCCAGCGAGACCGCCACCATCGTCTGGTACGGCGGCGTGCTGCTGCTGTTCGCGACGGGCTACACGATCTTCTCCGTGCCCTACCTGTCGATGCCGGCGGAGATGACGTCCGACTACCACGACCGCACGCGGTTGATGTCGTTCCGGACGCTGTTCAGTTCCGTCGGCTTGCTGATCGGCACCGCAATCGCCCCCATCATCGTCTCCAGTGGCGGTGGCGCGACGAGCGCGCCGACCGTGCTGCGTCCCCCGGGTGGCATCGATTGCGTGCTGCCGCCCGGGCGGGCGGGGCAGGTCGCCGGCACCCCCGAAGGCTACGCCTTGATGGGCACGGTCATCGCGGTGGTCGTGTTCGTGTCGATGGCATTGTGCTTCCTCGGCACGCGTCGGGCGCGCTTCGCGATGCCGCAGGCGGTCGCAACGAACTTCGCCGAGCAGGTGCGAATGACGTTTCGCAACCGACCTTTCATGCTGCTGGTCGCCACCAAGACCCTGCAGTTGACGGGGGTCACGGCATTCTCGGCGGGCTTGGCGTTCTTCGCGCAGTACGTGGTCCAGTTGACCGGTGCCCAACTCGGCATGTTCTTCGGGCTGTTCTCGCTCGGCACCATCCTGTCGCTGCCCGGCTGGGTCTGGCATGCGCGCCGGGCGGGCAAGAAGGCAGCCTATCTGCTCGCCGTGCTCGCGTTCGTCTGCCTCGATCTGGGTCTGCTGCTCGTCGGCGAGGGCGACCTCGGCCTGCTGCTCGCTTTGGGCTTCTTGATCGGCCTGTCGTCCGGCGGCCTGATCCTGTTGGGCGTTTCGATGCTGCCGGATACCATCGACTACGACCATCACCTGACCGGACAGCGACGCGAAGGCATCTATGCCGGCGTCTGGAGCACGATCGAGAAGGGCTCGGCCGCGGTGGCCACGTTGTTCGCCGGCGCGATCCTCAGCGGTGCGGGCTATCTCGAGACCCGGGCCGGAGAGATCGCCTGCCAGCCGCAGTCCGCGTTGACCGCGATCCAGCTGAATGTCGCGGTCCTGCCGGCCACGGTGATGCTGTTGAGTTTGCTGTTCCTGACCCGCTACGACCTGACTCGGGAGCGGCTGGAGGAACTGGCCGCCGGCCGCCGCTGAGGCAGCCGCTGGGTTGGGCAAGCGCGTGAAGCCATGCTAGGATTGCACGCGCGTGCAATTCCCATTGCCGAGATGTTTTGGAGTGAGGTAGCGATATGTCCGCCAGTCCTGACAGTGCCACGGTCCGCCGCGCCGCAGGCGACCACACCGTGTTTCTCGGTGATCCGATGCACGAAGCGCTGTTCTCGATGGTCGTCGCGCTGCTCGCGGAACTGTCGGTGGCCCGCGATCGACTCGATGCGCACGAGCGCCTGCTGCAGGCGGCGGGTCTGCCGCTTGGGCCAGGTGATGTAGACGGCTACGACGTGACGGCCGAGGTCGCGCAGCAGCGCGCCGCGACGCGGGAACGGATGATCCGGCACGTCTTCCGCGCGCTGTACGAGAAGCTGCCGCCGGCCGAGCTGCGCGCGCAGAGCGACGCCTATTCCCGGATCTTCGCCGAAGTCCAGACCGACGCTGCGCAACCCGCCCGCTGACAGAACAGTTCGGAGCTGCCCGCCATGGCCACCGTTTTCGCCCATCCGATGATGCCCCAGACAACGCATGACGAGTTCGCGCTGGAGGCCTTCCTGGTTTCCATGCGCGGACACCTGATCCAGCAGATGGATGCGGTGGATCGGCGTCTGGTCAATGACAGCGTCGCGCCGCGAGTCGCACAGCGCATTGGCCGCGCACCGGCGACCAGTGCCGAAATCCGTGCCGACCTCGAAGCCGAACCGTTTCACCAGGCCTGGTTGACGCTGCAGCGCCTGTACCAGGACATGCTGTGGAGCGCGATCGGCGAGACCGTGGACCGGCAGCACGCCGACCTCGATGCGCAGCGCCGTGCGATCGCGACGCCGAAGGGCACGCTGGAACTCGATCCTTCTTTCGAGGTACCGCGCTATATCGCATCGTTCGACCATCACCGGATGGCGGGCAGCTACCACGCCGAGGGTCGCGCGGACGATCTCAAGCCCGGCGCGATGTACGACCGCTACTCCTCGATGTACCACTACTGGCGCAACGGCGGCTGGATGAACGACGGCCGCGGCCATACGATCGCGTCGCACGTGATCTCTGCCTATCCGGAGTTGACGCCAACCCGCATTCTCGACATGGGTTGTGCGGTCGGCCACACGACCGTCGCCCTGAAAGACGATTTTCCGGACGCGGGAAGTCGGCTATGCGATCGATGTCGGCGCGCCGATGCTGCGCTGCGCACGCTCGCGCGGAGCACCTGGGTCGCGCGATCCACTTCTCGCAGCAGAATGCCGAGCGTACCCGCTACCCGGATGGCCATTTCGACCTCGTGGTCTCCGCGGTCACGCTGCACGAGACCTCGCTGGCGGCGACACGGGCGATCTCTCTCCGCGAGAGCCATCGCCTGCTGCGCCCCGGCGGGGTGATGGTACATCTCGAGGTGCCGGCCTGTTACGACCAGTCGGGCTGGAACAGGTACGGGCGGACTTCGAATCGCTGTACAACAACGTGGAACTGTTCATGGCGGGCGTCGCCCGCGCCGACTTCGCGCGCATGGCCGGCGAGGCGGGCTTCGCGACGGGAGACACATCATGGTCGGATTCCGCCAGGTACACGCCCGCGATGACGCGGCTGAGGGTCCGCTCGCTGAGGTCGGTGCTGCGGACGGCGGTCTGCCGATGGGCAGCTGGTATATCTGTTCCGCCCGGCGGCGTTGATGCCCCGGGGTCGTACGACGGCACGCTGATACAGGGGGACTCCGTATAATCCGGCGGATGTCCTCAGCACCCTCCCGATTCCCGGCGCGCGCGCCGACGCAGCGGTCGCGTGACCGCGCTGGACGTCGCGCGGCTCGCGGGCGTGTCGCGTTCCGCGGTCTCGCGCACGCTTACGGAGGGGCCAGCGTCGCGTCCGAAACGCGGCGCCGCGTGCTCGAGGCCGCCGAGCAACTGGCTACCGGCCCAACCTTGATGGCCCGCTCGCTGATGACGTGCAACGGTCGCAGGGTCGTCGCATCGCTGATGGGTAGCCGCGCAATCCCCGCGCTTATATGCTGGCGAGTTCACGCGCAACTGCGCGAGCGCGGTTACCAGACCCTGCTGCAGACCGTTTCACCCTGAAGTTCGGCCTCGAGGCCGCGGAGCGGCGCTGCAGTACCAGCTGGACGGATCCTGATGGTCTCCCGCAGCCCCTCGCGAGCTCGTCGCGCGCTGTCGCCGCCATCGCCTGCCCATCGTGGTCGTCGACCGCACCAGTGGTCCCGAATCGAACCAGGTCTGGATTCAGAGCGAGGCACCTGGCGACGGTTGCGAACGCTTTCCCTCGCCGAAGGGGCGATTGCGCTTCGCGCTGATCGAGGGTGTGCCCGGCGAGGGGCTGTCGCGCCGTTCGCGCAGTCATGCAGCGCGTGCAGCAGGGCCGGGCATGGCGTCGTCATCGAGTACGGCGGCTACTACGACGGTGGCCGGGCCGGCGCGGGCCGGCTGCTTCGCGCCGACGCGCCGCTCCGACGCGGTGTTCTGCGTCACCGACTCCATGGCGATGGCCGTGGTCGATACTGCGCGCTTCGAGACCGCGCTGCGCGTGCCGCAGGATCTGTCCGTCATCGGCTTCAGCGACGTTCCGGTGGCGTCGTGGTTGCCGTCCTACGCGCTGACGACGCGCAGCTGCCGCTGCGGGAGATCGTCGTGCGCAGCATCGGCATGCTGCTCGACCACGTCGAGGATCCGGACCGTCCGCCAGAGCAGGCGCTGCTGGAGTGCCCGCTGGTCGAGCGCGGCACGACCTTGCCGGTGGGCGAGCACCACGCGTGAGCGATACCAGCGCGTCGCTACGCTACGCGGTACGTGGTCGGCGTGTTGATGCTGCTGTACGTCAATTCATTCCTCGATCGTCATCATCTCGTTGGTCGTCGAGCCGATGAAGCGTGACCTCGGGGTGACTGATACCCAGGTGAGCCTGTTGCAGGGCTCCGCGTTCGCGCTGTTCTACAGCGTGTCGCAGGCTGTTCGGGCGGCCTGCGGATCGCCGGTCGCGTGGCGCTGGATCATCGGGATCGGCGCGACGTTCTGGGCGGTCATGGCGAGCCTCTGCGGTATCGCGCAGTCGTACTGGCAGCTGTTCGTCGTGCTGCATGGGGCCTCGTGTCGGCGAGGCCTCCTGATGCCGGCGTCCTATTCGATCATCAGCGACTACTTTTCGCGCGAGCGCCTGCCGCGCGCCTACGCGGTGCTGATGCTCGGCGCGCCGATCGGCACCGCGGTCGCCTTCGGTGCCGGTGGCGCGGTCGTGTCCTACGCGACCTCCGTCGGCAGCGTCACGCTGCCGCTGCTGGGCGAGATCAAGTCCTGGCAGCTCGTGTTCCTGATCACCGGCCTGCCCGGCATCCCACTGGGCCTCTGGGCGCTCGCGACGCTGCGCGAACCACAGCGCCGCGGCACGCTGGCCCTCACCGGCAGTGCCCTGCCGTGGAGTGCCGCGCTCGGCCACCTGCGCGAACACTGGTCGACCTACGGCGCGTTGTTGACCGGTCTGTCGATCACCGCGATGTTCGGCTCGGGCTACATGTCCTGGGTCGCGGTGTATTTCATGCGCGCACGGCCTGACCGCCGGCCAGTTCGGCGCGCTGTTCGGGCCAGTGCCTGGTGGCAGGCATCACCGGCATCCGCCGGCAGCGCCTGGTGCGACTGGTTGTGGCGACGCGGCGCCACCGACGCGCCGCTGCGCACGGCGATCCATGCGCTCGTGATAGCGCTACCGCTCGGCATCGCTGCGCCGCTGGTCGATGACTGGCGCCTGTCGTTCGCGCTCGTCACGGCGCTCGTGTTTTTCCTGACCTTCCCGCAGGGCTCGAACGTCGCGGCGTTCACGCTCGTGACGCCCAACGAACTGCGCGGCCAGGTGTCTGCCGTGTTCCTGCTCGCAATCAATGTCTGCGGCCTGGGTTTCGGGGCGACGCTGGTCGCGCTGATCACGGACTATGTGTTCGTCGACCCGCAGCGAGTCGGCGACTCGCTATCTATCACTGCGCTGATGGCTGGCGTGCCCGCTCTGGCCTGTCTCGTGCTCGGACTCGGGCCCTACCGTCGCAGCATCGCCCAAGCCAGCCGCTGGACCGAGCCCGCGGCACAGGCGGGCCATTGACAGCCTTCAGGAGACGCGTACGACCGGCTTGATCGCCTTGCCGGCCGCGGCGTCCGCCAGCGCGGTCGGCAACTGCTCGAAGTCGTGAAGCTGACGAGGCGGTCATACGGCAGGCGACCGGCCTGGTGCAGCCGCATCAGCTGCGGGATGAAATCACGTCGGGCACGCTCGAACCTTCGAGCACGCCCTTCAGCGTGCGGCCCGACAGGATCGGCGCCGGCGAAAACTCGAACGGCTTACCGTAGTCGGGCACGGCGCACAGGCCGCAGACGCCACCGCGCGCGAGACAGGCGATTGCGTCACGGAACGGCTGGAGTTGTGCAGTCGATTCGATCGAGTAGTAGACGCCGCCTTCCGTGAGGTCGCGGATCTTCGCGGCGACGTCGCCGTCACGCGCGTCGATGACGTGCGTCGCACCGAGTTCGAGTGCAAGCGCGAGCCGCTCTGGTCGCACGTCGATCGCGATCAGCGGCTCGCAACTGATCAGCGCGCCCCCCATCACGGTGACAGGCCGACCGTGCCGCTGGCGCCGAACACCGCGAGCGATGCGCCTGCTTCGATGCGCAAGGTGTTGAGCACGGCTCCGACGCCGGTCTGGATGCCGCAGCCCAGCGGACCGGCGAGTTCGAGCGGGAACCTGGCGGCACGCACGGCGTTGCGCGCCGTGGCGATCACGCGGGTCGCGAACGACGACTGCTGAAGAACGCGCTGCGGACTGCCACGTCGCCTCGGCCAGTGGCGTCGAGCCATCGGCCCGCTGGCCCATGAAGTTCAGCTCCGACGACGACGCACAGATATAGGTGTACCGCCACGACAGTTGCGGCAGTGGCCGCAGCTGCCGAAGGTGAGCGCCACCCGATCGCCGACGCGAAGCCCGCCGACGCGCGAGCCGACCGCGCTGACGACGCCCGCACCTTCGTGGCCGAGCCACGGCGGGCAGCCGCGCGAACGGCGGCGCGATCAGGTCCGTATGGCAGACACCGGTCGCGACGATGTCCACGACGATCTCGTCGGCGCGGTTTCGAGCGACAGGTCCGCGAGTTCCGGCGGCCTGAAGTAGGCCGCTGCACCCAGGCGCGCGTGCGGTTCATCCCAGCCAGGGTCGCAGCAAGTCTTCCGAGGTGGTCCGAAGGCAGGATCGCCGCGCAAGCGCGGCATCGCGTACCTGTGGCGGCGGCACGACCGCGTTGCAGTTCTCGAAGTACTGGCCGTTCACGCCCGCGAGCGCCGGTGCCGTGGCGACGTAACATCGCGTCGCGGCGCCCTGTTCTGGCGTCTCAGCAGGAAACCCTTGATCGGCGGCCAGCAGGGCCTGCTGCTGCCATTTCGGGTAGTGGTGCCACAGCGCCGTGTCGACGGCGCCGGGGTTCAGTGAGTTCGACGTTGCTCGGGTTCCTTCGAGCCGGCGCGCCAGTTCAAGCGAGAACAGCGCGTTCGCGAGCTTGGACTGACCGTAGGCCTTGTTGGCCGTGAACTCGCGGGTGCCGGCGAGGTTGTCGAATTCGATGCCGCATGGCGGCGCCCACTTGTAGGCCGAGAGCTGCCGACGACGACGACGCGTTCGCGGCGCGGCCTGCACCTGAGGCAGCAGCTTCTGCACCAGCAGGAAGTGACCCAGGTGATTGACTGCGAAGTGCTGCTCGATGCCCCGCACCTGGCGCAGGTCGCCCAGCACCATGATGCCGGCGTTGCAGATCAGGCCGTCGATCGGCATGCCAAGCCGCGCCACTTCCGCGGCGCAGGCGACGATCGGACCGGGCTGCTCGAGTTCGAGTGCCAGCGGCGTGCAGCGGGCCGAAGCTGGCCGCCGCGGCCTCACGCCTTGTCGAGGCTGCGACCCGTCAGCAGCATGCCTGGCGCCGCGCGCAGTCAACGCCCGGGCCGACACCAGGCCGAGGCCCGAGGTGCCGCCGGTGATCAGGAAGGTCTTGCCAGCGAGATCGAGGCCGGCGACGACCTGCTCGGCGGTCGTCTTCTTGTCGTACCGGGACATCGGTACCCCTTCAGCGAAGACTACGGGTTCATCGTTGCGGCCACAACCGCTGACGGTCGCGGCGCCAACGGCGGCGCTGCTGGCAATGAAGCTTCGGCGGGTCAGCATGGTACCCGCCGACTTCGTGTAAGGCAGGGCCGCAGAATACTGTAAAAATGGCGTCTTGAACGCGCGTGCAACGACTCCTTGCTTGAGGGTTGCGTCGCGGTCAACGGGGCGGGAGGTACTTCATGAGCAGCGGCCACAGGGGTTTCCGGGTGCGGTGTGTCGTCGCGGCACTGTCCGCAGGGTCGTTGATGACCGTTGCGATTGCCGCTGATCGATCCGCCACGATCGAGGATTCGGGCGTCTTGAAGGTGACCAGTGCACGCATGGCGCGCATCGAGAGCTTCGAGCTGCGCCGCGCCAGCGACGGCTCGCGCGTGCTCAGCAGCACCACGGTCGGCGAGGGCGGGCGCTACCGCGTCACGGGGCAATGGTCCTACGACGCCGAGTGGGTGGCTACCGGTGCGCGCGGCCAGGGCCAGATCGACGGCACGCCGTTCGAGGTCACGATCGAGCGCGGCGACCAAGGTGCGCGCATGCGGGTGCAGCGCGCGGAGGGCGAGCGCGATTACGCGGCTGCCTGTGCGGACGACTGCCTGATCGACCTCGCGCCGAGCGCATTGCCGATGTTCACGATGACCCGGCGCTATGACATTGGGCGGGGCGGCGTGCAGACCTTCCGCTGGGTCGGCCATTCGCTGACCGACGGGCAGGTGCTGCTCGATGGCGTCGCGCGCATCGGGCGGGTGCGCATCGCGCCGTTTCGCACCGCAGACGGCGCAGCTGTCGAGGTTCAGCAGTTCGCCTTCGTCGAGACCTTGCGCGACGAGGCCTCGGGCCGCTCGTTCGACGTCGCATTCAATCTCTACGTGGACGCAGCGCACCGGCCGCTCGCATTCGCGATCGGGGGCAGCACGCGCGGCGAGCGGGTCGGGTACGAGGGACTGGTTACGGCGCTGCCGTTTCAGGCGCCGTAGGAGTCAAGACGCTGCGTGTGGCGACGCGCAGCTCGCCGTTGAGCCCGCCGCTGAAGAAGGCCAGCATGTCGGCGAGCGTCGCCCCAGGCTCGCCGGTCTCGAACTGCGATATCTGCGGCGCCCGGCTTCCTGCCGGTCAGCGCGGCGGCTGAAGTCCTGGTTCCTCACCAAGATTCTACGCCTGCGCGCGCCATCGCCAGAACAACAGCAGCAGGGCGAGTGCGCCGCCGACCAGCAGTGGAACCCAGGCGCGTTCCATGAACGCGGTGCCGAGGTAGACCGTGCCCAGTGCATAGGGCAGTTCCGCGCAGGCCAGCGCCGCGAGGTAGCTCGCACGCGGGTAGCGCAGCAGGCCGAACAGATAGCCGCCCATGTCGGATGGAAACACCAGCTGGATCGCGAGGGCGCCCCAGAAGCCGCGCGTCGCGGGCAGTCGCCGTTCGAACTCGCCGTGTGGACGGTTGCGCAGCAGTGTCTCAATGGCAGGCCGGCCCAGGCTCCGCCCGATGGTGTAACTGATGACGCCGCCGAGGAACCACCCCAGCCACAGCAGCAGGAAGCAGACCAGGCTGCCCCATGCTTCGATCCCGAGCGGCACCAGCAGTACGGCGGAGAAAAACACCAGCATGGCGCCGAGCGCCGTCGCTGCGATGAACAGCAGGCGCCGGCGGCCAGGTGCTGCGTGATCAGGCTGGCGACCTGTGCGAACAGCTGTTGAGCCAGGCGTGCACGGTCGGGGCGCGCGTGAGTGCCGCGGCGGAAAGCAGCACCAGTCCGAACGCAATGATGCGGCGGGGGTGGGCGCGGACGGCGTGCAGGTCCCAGAGGTGCAATGAACGACCAGCTACCAGGCGATGCGATCGCCGTTGTATCGCGTGAAGCTGCCGCTGTCGGCCAGGGTCAGCCGGGCAATGACCTTGCGCAGGCCCGCGATGCTCTCCGGCGGCTCGAGCGTCGCGCCGATGCCTCCGAGCTCCGTGCGCACGTGGCCCGGGCATACGGCGGCGGCAATGACGCCGCGCTCGCGCAGCGCGATGGCCAGCATCGTCACGCACTTGTTCAGCGCGGCCTTGCTCGAGCAGTAGGCGAACACCGGGTACTCGCCCTCGACGTTCGAGCCGGTCGTGCTCGACACGAACACCATTTTCTTCTGCTCGCTGCGCTCGACGTGGGCCGCGAAGGCTTCCGCCACCCGTATGGGGGCCAGCGTGTTGATCTCGAGCACGCGCAACCATTCGGCATAGTCGAGGCTGCCGAACATCTGCTTGAACAGCAGCTCGCGATGCGGTCCGCGCGGGCCGATGTCGCCGGCATTGTTGATCAACACGTCGATCGGCGTGCTGGCGTACTTGCCGACCACCCATTCGAGGTGCTGCGGATTGGTGACGTCGAGCATCTCGACTGACACCAGGCCGCCGAGGCGCTTGCGCGCGCCATCCAGTTCCGTCGCTCGCGCGGATGCGCGCGCAGGCGATGACGTCCCAGCCTGCGGCGGCATATTGGCGGGTGAACTCGAGACCGAGGCCGCGGCTTGCGCCGGTGATCAGGACCGTAGGCATGCCCGCAAGGCTAACCCGACTGAGCGGGGGGCCGTCGCGGACTCGCGGCGCGGGCGGGTCGGTGGCGTCCAAGAAAATGGGCGGCGCGCTCGCGCTCGCCCCCCTTCGCTGACATTGGTCCGTCAGACCGGCCGAGGCCGATCAGAACGTCTTGGTCACGGTCATGAACGCGGTGCGACCGAAGAAGTCGTAGCCGCTGTAGAGCAGGCCGTCGCCGACGCGCAGGCTGGTGACACCCGACGAGAACTTCTTCGGTTCCTCGTCCGTCAGGTTGCTGACACCCGCGAGCACCGACCACTTGTTCTTGCTCAGGTAGCGGACCGACACGCCGTGCGTGATGTACTCGCTGACCGCGAGCACGAACGGCGACGTCGCCGGATCCTCGCCGAAGAACTCGTAGCTGTCCTGCTCGCCGACGAACGTCAGGCCGTAGCGGAACGTCCACTCGCGCCAGTCATAGCGGGCTTCGAAGTCACCCGTCCATTCGGGCTGGAACAGCGTGCCGTTGTTCCGGTCGAACGGGTCGGTCGGGAACAGCTTGCTGTCCTGCAGGATGAAGTCGGTCGCACGCAGGTCGAGGCGCAGCGTGCCCGTGCCCAGCGCGCGGGTGTAGCGGATGTTCCAGTCGAGGCCTTCGGCCTTCTGCGACGCGATGTTCAGGAAGTTGTCCGCGACCTGCAGGTTGCCACCCGCAGTACGCGGCGCGACGAAGTTGCAGAAGCCGCCGCCGGCGCGGAAGTCCGGATCGTCGTAGCAGAGGCGCAGCAGGCCACCACCGCCGATGCGCGACACCTGGTCATCGATGTCGATCTTCCACCAGTCAAGCGCGACCTGCAGGTCGCCATACGCGGCCGGCAGCGTCGGCTGGAACACGATGCCGAAAGTCGCCGCTTCCGACGTCTCGCTGGCGATACCCTGGGCCGCACCGCCGCCGACGTCCACGCGGATGCCGCTGGACTGCAGGAAGGTCGGGTTGCCCGGCAGTTCGGATTCGCAATTCGCGCGGCGGATCGAGCCGACCGGCAGGGTGCCCCACTGGTTGCAGGGGTCGTTCTGCGCGGAAATGAAGCCCGAGGTCGGCGCCAGGAACTGCTCGAACACGCCCGGGGCGCGATACGAAGTGCCCTTGGTCGCACGAAGCTTCAGCCAGTTGAACGGCGCCCAGTTCAGGCCGAGCTTGTAGGTCTCGTCGGAGCCGTACGAATCGTAGTCGGTGTAGCGGCCCGAGGCGTTGAAGGTCAGGTCCTTCGCGAACGCGACGTTGCGCAGCAGCGGCAGCTCGACCTCGAGGAACACTTCGGACACGGCGTCGTCACCCTTGGTGATGCCACCGGCCGTCAGGTTGTAGAGGTTCTGGTTGATGCTGTCGGCCGACGGCGTGTCGTTGATGCGCGACGTGCGGTACTCGAGGCCGACCGCGGCTTTCGCCGTGCCGGCTGGCATGTCGAACAGGCTGCCGTCGAAGATCGCCGAGAACGTCGCTTCCTCGAAGATCGTCTTGCCGGTGACCGGCCGGAAGACGTAATTGCGGTAGGCCGCATCGATGTTGCCGCCGAGGGCGTTGGCATCGACCGGCGGGGCCGGGACGCAGCCGGCCGCCGTGTTGACCGTGTTGACGCGGCAGGTGTACGCGACGCCATCGACCGTGCGGGTCGGGGCGGTCGTACCGGTGGGCGCGACGACGACGTCGAGCGAGTTGTAGATGCGGTCCGTCAGGAACGACTGGAACGTGTAGTCCGCGTTCGACAGGTTGTAGTTGACGTAGGCGTCGTACTTCCAGTCACCGAGGAACGTCAGGTCGCCGCGGATGCCGCCGACCACGCGCAGGTAGTCGACTTCCTGGCTGGTCTCGTCGAGACCGAACGCGATCAGCGAACGGGCCACGATCGAACCACCGGCGAGCGCCACGCCGGCCGGGTTGACGCCGATGCGCACTGGCGTCGAGCGGAACGGTTCCGGCACCAGCGGGCTGCCGCGGACGTAGTCCAGGCTCAGCTGGCGCGAGCCGATCTGCTCCGACTCACGCTTCGTGTACAGCGCTTCGAAGTAGATCTCCGCATCGCCGAGTGAGCGCAGGTCGTACGAGCCGTTGATGAACGCCGTCGAGTTCTTCGCCGGTGAAATCAGCGACTCCTGCAGCAGCTGGTCTGGCGCGAACGGACGCGCCAGCGGGTTGTCGACGTTGGTCCAGCCCGGGATGAAGCCCGTCGTGCCCGGCGTCGGCGACCAGCGCTGGCCGGCCAGCGCCGTGCCAGCGGAGTTGATCACCGCCGAGACGATGTAGTTGTGGGCGAGGCCGTTGGTGCCCGCGAGACCCGAGATCGGGAAGCAGCGCGGTTCACCGGTGCGCGTGTCGATCTGGTCGAGACGGTCGCCCGTCGTCGGGTCGATCAGGTACTCGGTCGAGCAGCT
>JAWLAD010000013.1:0-69464 GCA_041395605.1 Steroidobacteraceae bacterium | reverse complement strand
GGATGCCGATGCCGGTGCGCGCCACACACGCCTGGCTGACGTTGCCGTGCGCCTCGGCGCTGCGCCCGCGCGCGACAGTTACCTGAACGTCGAGCGCATCCTTGCCGCCGCGCGCGAGCACGATGTCGATGCCGTGCATCCGGGGTACGGCTTTCTGTCGGAGAACACGGCGTTCGCGGCGGCCTGTTCGGCGGCCGGCATCGCCTTCGTCGGGCCGCCCGCTTCAGCCATCGATGCAATGGGCTCGAAACGTGCCGCGAAAGACGCGATGGCGCGCGCCGGCGTGCCGGTGCTGCCCGGGTATCACGGCGATGCGCAGGAGATCGAGGCACTCGCGCACGAGGCCGAGCGTGTCGGTCTGCCGCTGATCGTCAAGCCGTCGGGCGGTGGCGGCGGCAAGGGCATGCAGATCGTCACCGACATGGCGCAGCTGCGGCCTGCGCTCGAAGCGGCGCGGCGTCTGGCGGCCAGCGCCTTCGGCGATCCGACGCTGCTGCTCGAACGCTATGTGCCGGCGCCGCGCCATGTCGAGGTGCAGGTGCTGGCTGACCAGCATGGCCACGTGCTGCATCTCGGCACGCGCGACTGCTCGGTGCAGCGGCGCCACCAGAAGCTGATCGAGGAAGCGCCCGCGCCGGGCATTGCGCCCGAGGTGCGCGAGCGCCTGCACGCCGCAGCCGTCACGGTCGCGCGCAGCATCGGCTATACGAATGCCGGCACGGTCGAGTTCCTGTACGCCGATGGCGAGTTCTGGTTCATGGAGATGAACACGCGGCTGCAGGTCGAGCACCCGGTCACCGAGGCGATCCATGGCCTCGACCTGGTCGAGTGGCAGCTGCGCATCGCGGCCGGCGAGCGGCTGCCATTCACGCAGGCGGCGTTGAACCCGAGCGGTCATGCGATCGAGGTGCGGCTGTGCGCGGAGGACCCGGATGCGGACTTCGTGCCGAGTTCCGGGCGGCTGCGCCGCGCGGATTGGCCGGAGCGCCTCGCCGGCGTGCGCGTCGACGCGGGCTTCGAAACGGGCGATGTCGTGCCGAGCGATTACGACTCGCTGCTCGCCAAGGTGATCGCGCACGGGCGCGATCGCGACGAAGCGCGCACCCGCCTCGTGCGCGCCGTCGCCGCGACGCGGATCGCCGGCGTTGCGGACAACGCGGCCTGGCTCGGTCGCGCGTTGCGCACCGATGCGTTCGCGGCCGGTGGCGTGACGACGCGTTTCCTCGCCGAGCAGGTTGCGCACTCGGCGCGCCGGTTGCGGTGCCGGCGTCCGTGCAGCAGTTGCGGCGCAGGCCGTGCTCGACGCGCCGCGACGTGCCGTTGCAGGCGCTGCCGGCCGCGTCACCGTGGAGCTTGGCGATGCATACCGCGTGAACCTGGTTGCGAGCGCGCGCTGTGAGTTCGACTGGCGCGGCGCCCAGTTCGTCGTTGACGCAGGGTCGGGCGCTGCGCTGCGCGCCGGCGACGTCGATCTGGCCGACGGTGAGGTCGTCGTCTGGGCCGACGGCGAGAAGTACGCGCTCGCGATCGCCGATCCGCGTGCGGCCACGGGCGACGACGCCGTCGCCGAGGGCGAACTGGTCGCGCGCCTGCCAGGGCTCGTCGTGCAGGTCGCGGTGAAGGCCGGCGATGCCGTCGACGCGGGCCAGGTGCTGCTCGTGATCGAGGCGATGAAGATGGAGCACGCGATCACGGCGCCGCGGGCCGGCACCGTGCGCGCGATCGACCGCGCGGTCGGCGAGCGGGTGGAAGAGGGCCGGGTGCTGGTGGAGCTGGATTAGAGTTCTACGGGCGCGCGTCGACTCCATCGGCCGCGCCGCGGAAGCAGAGGAAGCGGTCGGTTCTCATTTGCGAGCAATACGCGTTTGATGCTGGCACCAGATCGCCGCGCTGACCCGTGCCTCCGTGCTCGTGACTTGTTGCCCACGCCGGATTCCCAATAACAAGCTTCAATGCAGTTTGGTCGCAGTTCGTCGTGTTGGTCGCGGCAGCGGAACCTAGGCTTCATGCTGTGGTCCAATTTCGGAATGCGCCAGTTCCCACGTGCGAGAGGGGCTCCCATGGTTACCACCACCCATTCCGTCCTCGCCTTCACGGCGGGACTGCTGTTCGCGACGCTGACATTTGCCGCGGACCCGCCGGCCGCGCGATCAGCCGACGCCGCCAATGGCGAGGGCCTGGTCGAAGTGCGGGTGCGCGGCCTGCAGCAATACCTGGTGCAGCCCGACGCGGATCTCGCGCGGTATCGCGCGATCATGCTCGATCCGGTCGAGGTGTCGTTCGATCGCAAATGGAATCCGAAGCCGGCTGGTCGCGAATTGACCGCCGAGGAGAAGACGAAGCTGCGCACCGACGTCGCGCGCATCGTGCAGAAGGAGTTCAGCAGCGAGCTGGCGGGTGGTGGTTATCGCATCGTTATGGAGCCGGGCGACGACGTGCTGCGCGTGCGCGCCGAAGTGCGCGACCTGTACCAGAACGCGCCGGACGTCGATCGGCCGTCGCGCACGCAGACGTTCACGCGTTCCACCGGCAGGCTGACGTTGGTCGCGGAACTGCGCGATTCGGCGAGCGGCGCGCTGATCGCCCGCGCGCTGGATCGCCACGAGGACCCCGAAGACATGTGGTTCCAGTGGACGACGAGCATCGACAACAACGAGGCGGTGCGCGATGCGGCCGAGAGCTGGGCACGCGCTGCGCAGCCAGCTCGACAAGGCGCGGGCGGTGAAGCCCGCGAATGGCCTGCAGGCGCAGCCGCGCTAGCTAGCGCCCCTTTCTGCTCTCCAGCAGCGCCTCGCGCTCGAGCACCCGTTCGAAGCCGTGCTCCAGCCACTCGGTGAGGTCCATCTCGCTCTCGTTGCCGTCGGCGTACTGCATCTCGACCAGGCCTTCGCCCTCGTCGATGCCGACGATCATGAACTCGCGACCCGCGTCGCGGTGCCGGAACCACTGGCCTTTCTGGGGTTTCATGGTGCTGCCCTCCGCGTCATGGTGGGGAACTGGACCTGCCGATGATCGCGCCATCGACGCCGGTTTCCCATACGCATTGCTGCGGACAGACAGCCGGCGCGCAGGCGGGGCTAATGGGCCGCAGCAGGAGGTGATGTCATGGCAAGGGTACTCCTCGTGGCGGATGGGGGCGCGGCGCGAATCCTGTCGGTGTCCGACGCGGGCCCCTGGGTGTTCACGCCCATTGCCGAACTGATTCGCCCGACGGCCAAGCTGCCGAAGCGGGCGCTGGGCTCGGACGTGCCCGGTCGCGTCTACCCGCGTGCAACCCGGGGGCGCGCGCCCGGACCGCCGTCGGCGCGGCGCTCGAGCGTGGGCAGCGACGCCGATCCGCACAGCGTCGAGGTCGCGCGCTTCGCGAAGCGCGTTGCCGCACGGCTCGAGCGATTGCGCCAGCGGGGCGAGATCAGCGAGCTGCTGATGATCGTCGAGCCGCGGTTCCTCGGCGTGCTGCGCGCTCATCTGGCGGCGCCGCTGAAGCGCAAGCTGCGCCATGAATCGGCGCGCGATCTGGTCAAGGCCGACGACGCCCGGCTGGGCCTTGCGTTGACGCGCGCGCGGATTCCGCGGACGCTGCCGACCAACGCGCGCATCGGCCGCGTCAGCCGCTGAGGCTTATCGGCGCACGAGGCGCAACAACTGCGTGCTGGCGAGCATCATCGCGCCGAGGCCCAGCCACGCTGCGCCAGGCAGCGCCGCCGTGTGGAAGATCGACTGCAGCGGCGCCCAGACGGTGACGGCCCAGCCGGTCAGCACGCCGAGCGCGACGATGACCCACAACATCCAGTTGGGCTGGCGCAGCGAATCGAGCACCGCAAGGCCGCGGGCGCGGTTGGCGAGCAGCAGCGCGCCGTTAGACAGCACGATGCTGGCGAAGGCCAGCGCGCGCAGCTGCCGCTCGTTGGCGCCCCAGTGCTGACCGAGCGCGACGATGCCCAGCACGATCAGCAGCACGATCGCGCCCTGTGCCAGACCGGTGAAGATGAGGCGGCGGTCGAACAGGCCAGTACGCCGCGGTGGCACGCGCATCAGGTCGCGCGGCGGCCGCTCGGCCTCGAACACCAGCGTGCAGGCGGGGTCGATCAGCAGTTCCAGTGCGGCGATGTGGATCGGCAGCAGCAGCGGGGGCAGGCCGGCGAGGGCGGCCAGCAGCACGACGCCGGCCGTCGGCACATGGATGGCGGCGATGTAGACGACGGCATTGCGCAGGTTCGCGAACACGCGCCGGCCTTCGCGCAAGCCGCTGACCAGCGATTCGAAGCGGTCGTCCGTCAGCACGATGTCGGCCGCTTCGCGCGCGACATCCGTGCCGCGGCCACCCAGTGCGACGCCGACGTGGGCCGCGCGCAGCGCGGGGCCGTCGTTGACCCCGTCGCCGGTCATGCCGACGATCTCGCCGTTGGCCTGCAGCGCCCGCACCAGCCTCATCTTGTGCTCCGGCCGGACACGTGCGCAGATCGTCACCTGCGCGAGTCGCTGGCGCAGCGCTGCGTCATCGAGTTGGTCGATCACATCCCCGGTCAGCGGCTCGGTGTCGCTGATCAGCCCCGCTTCGGCCGCGATGCGCCGTGCGGTCGCCGGATGGTCGCCGGTCACGACGACCACCCGCACGCCCGCCTCGCGGCACTCGGCGAGCGCGGCCGGTACCGACGCGCGGATCGGGTCACTGAGCACGACCAGGCCGTGGAACTCGAGCCCGTCGGGCAGCGCGTGCATTTGCGAGGCGGCGCCCGCCGCGCCGGCGCCGCGATCGGCGCCGCGATCGGTGCCGCGACCGGCCCGCGCGCTCGCGACGGCCAGCAGCCGTCGACCGGCCGCGCCCTGAAGGGCGACGCGTTCCAGCCACGTCGCGCGCACGGTGGGGGTCATGGCGCAGGCGTCGAGGATCTGCTCCGGGGCGCCCTTGATGCAGCCGAACAGTTCGCCGTCGAGTGCGTACCAGCGCCCGCGTGCCATCGGCGTGACGATCGTCGCGACGGGCGTGCCCGGCGCGGCCGCGGGGGCGCCGTCCAGGATCGCGCGATCCATCGGATCGGTGCCCGCCGGATCGCTGGCCCAGGCCGCGATGCGATGCGTCGTGGCAGTGTCCGTGGCGAGCCAGGCTTCGACCTGCATGCGGTTTTCCGTCAGCGTGCCGGTTTTGTCGACGCACAGCACCGTGATGCTGCCGAGCGCCTCGATCGCCGTCAGGCGTCGCGTCAGCACGTTGCGCTTGGCGAGCCGGTGGCCACCGAAGGCCAGCATCACCGTCGTCACGACGGGGAACTCCTCCGGGATCACGGCCATCCCGAGCGCGATGCCGGCCAGCAGGCCGGCGAGCGCGTCGCCGCGCACGACCGCATAAATCGCGACCAGCAGCACGCAGGCCAGGAACCCCAGTGCGCCGAACCAGGCGACCGCGCGGCGGATCTCGCGCTGCAGCGGCGTGTCGACGTCGACGATCTCGTGCAGCGCCGTACCGATCCGGCCCAGCTCGCTGCGCGGCCCGGTGGCCGTGACGACCAGTTCACCACGACCGCTGATGACGAGTGTCCCGGCATACAGCCGGCAGCGCGCGGTGCCCGCGGCCGCCACGGCTTTGTCGATCGGCAGCGACTCGCCGGTCAGCAGCGATTCATCGACGCTCAACGACTCGCCTGCCAGCAGGTCGCCATCGGCCGCGACCCGATCGCCTTCGTCGATCACGAGGCGATCGCCACGGACCACGGCACGCGCGGGGATGCGTTGTCGGGCGCCCGCGCGGATCACCGTCGCCGTCGGCTGCGCGAGTTCGCGCAGCGCATACAGCGCGTTCTCGGTGCGCCGCGCCTGGTAGTAGGTCAGGCCGATGACCACGGCCGCCGCGATCGCGAGTGCGGCGGCGTCCGCCGGATCGCCGAGCAGCGAATAGGCGAGGGCGCCGGCGACCAGCAGCGCGAGCATTGGCTCCCGCAACACCTCGAGCAGCAGCCGCAGGTCGGAGCGGCGACGCTGCGCCGGCAGCTCGTTCGGGCCGTCCTCCCGCAGGCGCTGCGCGGCCTCGTTCGCGGACAGGCCAACGCCGTGGATATCGCTGCTCATGACCGCATTGTCGCAGCGGCGCGGGTCGGCGCCGTGCGCAGATGCCGCAACGCGGGCCGTGTTCGCGGGCGGCGGGTTGCCTATCATGGCGACATGTTCCAGTCGCTGCTGTTGCCATCCGCCTCGGGCGTGCCGCGCCGCCGCGTCGTGCTGCTGGCGCTGGCCACGCTGTATGTCGCCGCCTACCTGGCGCTCGATCGGCTCAGCTACCTGTACCCCGTGCCGCCACTCGGCATCACCCCCTGGAACCCCGCCAGCGGGCTGAGCCTCGTGCTGCTGTGGCGCTGGGGTCCGGTGGCCGTGCCGCTCGCGGTCGCCGCGCCGATGCTGGCCGACCTGTTCGTTCGCGGTGCGCCGGACAGCGTGACAGCGCTGGCCGCCGGCAGCCTGTGGGTCGCGGCCGTGTATGCCGGCGCCTGCGCGATGCTGCGCCGTCGCGACGTCGACTCGCAGCTGCGCGGCGCGCGCGATGTCGTGTGGCTGACGGTCGTGCTCGTGCCCGCGACCCTGCTCGCGGCCGTTGGCTATGTCTCTGCGTTCGTCTGGTTCGAGGGGCTGTCGATGCGCGAGTGGCTCAGCAGCGTGCTGCGCTACTGGATCGGCGACCTGAACGGCATGCTGGTGTCGGCGCCGGCGCTGCTGGTCTGGCAGTTCAACGCCGCGAGCCTCGATGCGGCACGGCGTGTCGCGCGGGCCGCGGCCGGCGAGATCGCGCTGCAGGCCGGGTCGATCGTGCTCGCGCTGTGGATCATCTTCGGGTTGCCGGTCACCGACGAGTTCAAGTTCTTCTTCCTGCTGTTCCTGCCCATCATCTGGATCGCGCTGCGCTGGGGCATCCCGGGCGCGGCGCTGTCGGTCGCCGCGATCCAGGGCGGGCTGATCGTCGTCGTGCTGCTGATGGGCTACAAGGCCGTCACGTTCATCGAATTCCAGATCCTGATGCTGGCGCTGAGCGCGACGGCGCTGATCCTCGGCGCGGTCGTCACGGAGCGGCGCCGCGTGCAGCAGCAGCTGCAGCAGCAGCAGGCGGCATTGCGGCGGGCCGAGCAGTTCGCCGCGGCGGGGGAGATGACGGCGGCGCTGGCGCACGAGGTCAACAACCCGATCGCCGCGCTGCTGCAGTACCTGCAGGCCGGGCGCATCCTCGCGGAACGTTCGCCGGAGGAGCGGGCAACGCTGTCCGACACGCTCGACAAGGCCCTGCGCGAGGGGCGGCGGGCGAGTGACGTCGTGCGCACGCTGCGCGACCTGTACCGTGCGGGGACGCTCGACCTCAGTCGTCAGGACCTGGGTGCGCTGGCCGCGCGCGTCGCCGAGCAGTTCCAGGCCGAAGCGGCGCGGCGCGGCGTGTCGCTGCGCTTGCGCCAGGGCGAGCGGGTCGTCACGATGGTCGACCCGATGCAGATGCTGATCCTGTTGCGCAACCTGGTTGAAAACGCGATCGCGGCCGCCGCCGAAGCGCCGCGCCAGCGGATCGTCGAGATGGGCGTCGAGCAGGTGGCCGGTCGCGCGCGCGCGTGCTGATCGACGACAGCGGCGCCGGCTTCACCCCCGCGCCTGGACCAGCTGCAGTTCGCGCAGCTGCGCACGTCCAAGCCCGAGGGCATGGGGCTTCCCGGGCTCGCCATCGCGCGCCGGATCGCCGCGGCGCATGCCGCGCAGCTTGGCGTCGAGCGCCCGCGCTCGGCGGGGCGTGCTTTTGCATCGTTGTGGAGTTTCCTGCCATCGAGACGCTGCCAACATGACCGAAGCCACCGTATACGTCATCGACGACGACCCCGCCGTGCGCGATTCGCTCGGCCTGTTGCTGGGCCTGCGTGGCCTGCGGACCCAGATGTTCGCGTCGGCTGGAGTCCTTCCTCGAGACGTATGACGCCGCCGGTCGAGGTTGCGTGCTGATCGACGTACGGACGCCAGGCGCCGACGGCCTCGCGCTGTTCGAGGAGATCAGCCGGCGCGGCTGGAAGATTCCCTGCATCGTGATGTCCGCCTACGGGGACGTCGCCATGACGCGCGGTGCGCTGAAGGCCGGCGCCTTCGATTTCCTCGAGAAGCCGTTCGACGATGTCGACGTGCTGATCGACGTGATCCAGAACGCGATCCAGCTCGATGCCGCCCAGCAGCGCGAGGTCGCCGAGGCCGAGGTGCTCGACGAGCGGCTGCGCCGCCTGACCGGCCGCGAACGCGAAGTCATGGACCTGCTGGCGCAGGGCATGTCCAACCGCCAGGTTGGCGAGAGCCTGGGCATCAGCCCGCGTACGGTCGAGGTCTACAAGGCCCGCCTGCTCGAGAAGCTGCAGATCCGCACGATCACCGATCTGGTGCGCATTTCCCTCGCCCGCAGCGGCTGACCGGCGCCAATTACGTACGGCCTGGCCCTAATGCGCGTCGCGGCGACGCAGCAGTACTTTCCCGCTGGAGAGAGCAGCTTTTGTCGACGTGAAAAAGCGCCTCCGTCCGGCTGAGTGGAATCCCGGCGGAGGCCCTGCCATTTCTGCTCGTAGTCACCATCCAACAGGGGATAGAGAAACATGAAGACCAATCTGATGATCGGGGTTGCCACGGGTGCGCTCGCGCTGATGCTCGCCGGGTGCGGTGGCAAGGCGCCGGACGCCGCGGCCGCCGTCGATGACGCGGCCGCTGCCGCCGAGTCGGCCGCCGATGCCACCATGGATGCCGCCAGCGATGCGGCTGACGCCGCCGGCGATGCGATGGACGCCGCGGGCGACGCGATGGCCGAAGGCGCGGATGCCGTGGCCGAAGGCGCGGAAGCCGCTGCCGACGCGGTCGAAGAGGCCGTGCAGTAAGCAGCCCTGGCGTGGCGGGTGGCGCGTTGCGCCGCCCGCCATGCCATTCCGTGTCGAGCGGTGTTTCCTTGAAATATCGCTCAGTTTGGAAGCTATTTATGAGCGATAACATGCTAGGTTATCGCTCATGACGTGGATCTGGCAGCAGGCCGACTGGCCGCAGTTCCGATACCTGCCCGACGTGCTCGCGCGGCAGGAGGGCCAGTTCCTGCACAACGCCGGCGTCGTCCTCGGCTCCACCCATCACCTGCTCGAGTCGGAACGCCTGCAACTGGTCGTCGAACTGATCGGCGCCGAGGCCCTCAAGACCTCAGAGATCGAGGGTGAAGTGCTCGATCGCGACAGCGTGCAGTCATCGCTGCGTCGGCAGTTCGGCTTGCAACCGGACTCGCTGCGTGTCCCCGCGGCGGAGCGGGGCATCGCCGAGATGCTGACCGACCTGTACCGCGGCTTCGCCACGCCGCTCTCGGACGCCGTGCTGTTCGGGTGGCATCGGCAGCTGATGTCGGCCCGCAGCGATCTGGGCGGGGCGGGGGCGTATCGCAGCCACCCGGAACCGATGCAGGTGGTCTCTGGGCCGATCCACGCGCCACGCGTGCACTACGAGGCACCGCCGTCGGAGGCCATCGCCACCGAAATGGCAGCGTTCCACGCCTGGTTCAACGATACCGCTCCGGAAGGACCCAAGCGGTTGCCGGCGCTGACCCGGGCCGGGCTCGCCCATCTGTACTTCGAGTGCATACACCCGTTCGAGGATGGCAACGGCCGCATCGGGCGCGCGATCGCCGAGAAGGCGCTTGCGCAGGCGGCCGGGCGCCCGACACTGACCGCGGTGTCCATGACCTTGCAGCGCCATCGGGCGGCGTACTACGACGAGCTCGAGCGTGCCAAAAAGTCACTCGACGTGACTCGCTGGCTGGTCTGGTTCGCCGATCGCGTGATCGAGGCGCAGGCGCACACGCTGGCGTGGGTCGAGTTCATCATCGCGAAGGCACAGCTGCTGCGCCGACTCGACGGCCAGATCAATCCGCGCCAGCACAAGGTGTTGCTGCGGTTGATGCGGGAAGGGCCCGACGGGTTTCGCGGCGGGCTTTCCGCCGGCAAGTACCAGGCCATCACCGGCGCGCCGCCGGCGACCGCGCGCAGGGACCTCGGCGAACTCGTGGCGCTGCGTGCGCTGATGCGCACGGGCCAGCTACGCGGCACGCGCTATTGGCTGGCCATAGGGAAGGAAACAGGGAAAGGAGTGGTGGGCGGTACTGGGATCGAACCAGTGACCCCTGCCGTGTGAAAGCAGTGCTCTACCGCTGAGCTAACCGCCCGCCCCTGAAGAGGGGCGCAAGAATAAGGGGCGCGGGGGCGGCCGCGCAACTGCACGCGATGCTGGCGCGGACCCACTACCATCGGCGGCGTGCAACCCGATTCGCCCGAATCTCCCGTACCCCAGTCGACCTTCCCGCGCGGGTTGCTGTTTGCCCTGCTGGGCCTGTGGTGCCTGGCTGCGGGGGTGGTGATCGCGGCGCTGGTGCTGCCGGAGCGCGCGACCATGATGGCCGCCGCCGCGCGCGACCTCGCGCGCTTCGCCGCCATGATCGCCGTCGGCGCGACCGTCGCCGCGATCGCGATCCGGTTCGTTCGTCGTCGGTTCGTCGCCGTGCTGGGGGTCGCTGCCGCAGTCACGATGCTGGGTGTCGCCGTCGAGACCCAGGAAAGCCTGACGGGCGGGTACTTTTCGTGGTCCGACATCGCGACCAACCTGCTGGCGGCTGGCTGCGGGCTTGCCGTCGTGCAGGCGGCGTGGGATCAGGCGAAACGGATCGTCTGGGGCGCGCTGGCTGCGGTCGGTGCGGCCGCCAGCCTGTTGGTATTCGCGGACTTCGTGCTGCTGTACGCGCAGCGCGATGCGCAGCAGCCGGTGCTGATCGACGCGCAGAGCGCCCGCCAGCAACGCTGGGTGCGTCCCGTCACGCCGCCCGTGCGGCGGGTGGTGCTGCCGCCCGAGTGGGCGCAGTTCGCCGGTGAGCGGGCGTTCGAGGTGCCGCTGGGTCAGGGCGATCTGCCTGGCTTCGCGCTCGACGAACCGCTGAAGGACTGGAGCGCGTGGCAGCGCGTTGCGCTCGAGGTGGTCAATCCGGGTCGACAGCCGCTGTCGCTGGTGCTGAACATCGACGACATGCGGGGCAGCGGGCGACCCGGTGATCGCTACGATGAACGGGTCACACTTCCGCCCGGCCGGCGTGTCGTATTGCGAACGCCATTTGCGACAATCTCCCGGGCACTTCCGCACCGGCGCTTCGCGTTCGAGGACATGGATATCGTTTACCTGTATGCCGAGCAGGCGATGCCCGGCGCGAAGATCTACGTCACCAAAGCGTGGCTCGAGTGACCCCATGAATCGCCGGCAATTGATCCTGACGCTCGGCGCCGGGTCGACCGTGGTGATCGGTGCCGCGGCGGCGGGCTGGGCCTGGCGCAAGGTCGTATCGGCGGCAGCGCGGCCGGAGGCGTTCTCTGCGAGCCATCGGGCGATGCTCGATGCGCTCGCCGAAGCGCTGCTGCCGCGGACCGCGACTCCGGGCGCACGGGATATCGGCGTCGCCGACTGGATCGAGTTCGTCGTGTCCGAGGCGTTTCCCGCCGACGCACGGCAGCAGTTCCTGCGCGGCCTGGATGCGATGGATGCGGTTGCGGTCGGCGCGCACGAAGCGCCGATCGCGCGCCTGCCTGCCGGCGAGCTGCAGGCCTTGATACAAGCGCTCGATTCGCCAGGCCCGCTGGTGGCAATGCAGGTACGGCTTCAGGGTATCGTGGCGCGTCGCGTTGCCGCCGACAGCACCGTCGGCCGGCTGGCCGCATCGGTCGCCGAAGCGCCGCGCGCCTTCGGCGCCGTCAAGGAACTCGTGCTGCACGGCTACTTCACGAGCGAAGTCGTGCAACGCGAAATCATGCGGCTGCAATGGGCGTGAGCGGCAACCCATCCAGCCGCGAACCGAACGTGTACGATGCTATCGTCGTCGGCTCGGGCATCACCGGTGGCTGGGCGGCGAAGGAGTTGTGCGAGCGCGGCTTGCACACACTGGTGCTCGAGGCGGGCGGGCCCGTCAGTCCGGAGGACTACTCCGAGCACGTGCAGCCCTACCAGATGCCGTTCCGCGGGCTGGGTCATCACGCCCAGGCGAAGGCTGAACAACCGGTACAGCGCCAGTCGAGCGGCTACGACGAAACGAATCGCCATTTCTTCGTCGACGACCGCGACCACCCCTATACGCATCCCGTGGACGCGCCGTTCACGTGGATCCGCGGCAGGCAGGTTGGCGGGCGCTCGATCACCTGGGCGCGGCAGGTGTATCGGTGGAGCGACCTGGACTTCGAAGCGAACGCGCGTGACGGCGTCGGCAACGACTGGCCGATCCGCTACGCCGATCTCGAGCCGTGGTATGCGCACGTCGAGCGTTTCATCGGCGTCAGCGGGTCGTCCGAGGGCCTCGCGCAGCTGCCCGACAGCGAGTTCCTGCCGCCCATGCCGCTGATGCATGTCGAGGGCGTGCTGCGCGATCGGCTCGCCGCCCGCTACGGGCGCGAGCGTGTGCTGACCGTCGGCCGCGTGGCCGTGCTGACCCGCGAGCATCAGGGCCGGGCGGCGTGCCACTACTGCGGCCCCTGCCACCGCGGCTGCACGACGCATTCGTATTTCAGCAGCAACGGCAGCACGCTGCCGGCGGCGGCTGCGACCGGTCGGATGGAGCTGAGGCCGCACAGCATCGTCGCGGAAGTGCTGTTCGACAGCGCGACGCGACGTGCCAGCGGCGTACGCGTCATCGATGCGCAGACCGGTCAGTCGCGCGAGTACCACGCGCGCCTCCTGTTCCTGTGCGCGTCGGCGTTCGAGACGGTTCGCCTGCTGCTAAATTCGCGCGCCCGGGACACCCCCGACGGGCTCGGCAACGCAGAGGGCCTGCTGGGGCGCTACGTGCTGGACCACCACTACGGCGCCGGCGCCAGCGCGACGATGCCGGTTCGCCAAACATCGTGCTTTCGGCAACCGGCCGAACGGCTTCTACATCGCCCGCTACCGGAATGTCCGGTGGGTGATTCGCCGGCGTCCTGCGCGGCTACGGCGTGCAGGGCGCCGCGATGCAAGCGGGCTGGCGCCGCGGCCCTTGGCGACGCCTGGCTTCGGTGCGGCCTTCAAGGACGCGCTACTGAACGGCGCGGCGAATGGGGCGTATACGGATCCGGTGCAGCCGAGGACCTGCCGCACGCCGACAACAGGCTGACGCTCGATCCGACCGTCGTCGATCGCTGGGGCGTGCCGGCGGCGTGCATCGGCCGCTGGCGCGACAATGAGCTCGCGATGTCACGCGATATGGCTGAGTCGGTCGCCGAGATGTTCGAGGCTGCCCGGCGCAGCGATGTGCAACCATTCCGCTACATGCCGCCACCCGGGCACTGCGTGCACGAGATGGGTGGCGCGCGGATGGGCCGCACCCCGCGCGAAGGCGTCGTCAATCGCTGGAACCAGCTCTGGGAGGCACCGAACGTCTTCGCGACCGATGGCGCCTGCATGGCCAGCTCGGCCTGCCAGAACCCGAGCCTGACCTACATGGCGTTGACGGCCCGCGCGGCGGCGTTCGCCGTCGAGGCCCTGAAGCGCGGCGAACTGTAGCGGCGGCGCGGGTTTGACTCTCCCGGGGTCGTTCACTACAGTCCCGCCCTCGCGAACATCGTCACCCCGTTTCGCCCCCATCCCCCACCGGCATGCTGCATATCGGTGGCGTCCCGTGCGCTGCGCTGTTCAGCTGGCTGCAGGCGCCGCCACGGCGGCAAGTTCATCCTGCGCGTCGAGGACACCGATCTCGAGCGTTCCACGCCCGAGGCCGTCCGCGTGATCCTCGAGGGCATGCAGTGGCTCGGCCTCGTGCAGGACGAGGGCCCGTACTACCAGACGCAACGCTTCGACCGGTACAAGGAAGTCATCCAGCAGATGCTCGCGGCGGGCACCGCGTACCGCTGCTACTGCACCAAGGAAGAGCTCGATGCGCTGCGCGCCGAGCAGATGGCGAACAAGCAGAAGCCGCGTTACGACGGCCGCTGGCGCGATCGCACGGATTCGCGGCCGGGGGTCGAGCCGGTCATCCGGTTCAAGAACCCGCTCGACGGCAGCGTGGTCGTGCATGACCTCGTGCACGGCGACGTGACCCCTTCGCCAACACGGAACTCGACGACCTGATCATCGCGCGCTCCGACGGCACGCCGACCTACAACTTCTGCGTCGTCGTCGACGACATGGACATGGGCGTCACGCACGTGATCCGCGGTGACGACCACCTGAACAACACGCCGCGGCAAATCAACATGCTGCGCGCGCTCGGCGCGACGCCGCCCGTCGCGCATGTGCCGATGATCCTCGGGCCCGATGGCGCAGAAGCTGTCGAAGCGCCACGGCGCCGTCAGCGTGCTCGAGTACGAGAAGGCGGGCTTCCTGCCGATGCACTGCTGAACTACCTCGTGCGGCTCGGCTGGTCGCCGCGGCGACCAGGAGTTCTTCACGCGCGAGGAGATGGTCCAGCTATTCGACATCGCGGACGTCAACACTAAGGCGGCGTCCGCGTTCAACCCCGGAGAAGCTGCTGTGGCTGAACCAGCAGCACCTGATGCGCTCGCCACCGGAAGACGTCGTGCCGCACCTGCGCAAGTTCCTGGCGCGCATCAGGCGCCGGCCGGCGGGGGCGACATCGCCACGGAAAAGCTGGTCAAGGTCATCGAAGCCAGCGCGAGCGCAACAAGACGCTGGTCGAGATGGCGCAGGCCAGCCGCTTCCTGTTCACCCGCGGCGTCATCGACCCGGCCGCGGCAGCGAAGCATCTGACGGGCCCGCGCGTTGCTCGGCGAGCTCGCGCAGGCGCCTCGGTGCGCTGCCGGAGTGGCGCGCCACGGCGGTCCACGAGGTCGTCCAGGGCCTTGCCGCCGAGCGGCAGCTCGGGCTCGGCAAGGTCGCCCAGCCGCTGCGTGTGGCGGTCTCAGGCGGCACCGTCTCGCCGCCGATCGACCAGACGCTGGAGCTGCTCGGGCGCGACGAAACGCTGGCGCGGCTGGCCGTCGTCGTTCCTTGACAGGGTAGGGCCGCTCGCGTAGTTTTCGCGCCCTTCCGTGGGGCTATAGCTCAGCTGGGAGAGCGCTTGCATGGCATGCAAGAGGTCGGCGGTTCGATCCCGCCTAGCTCCACCACGTTTCCTATAGCGCGTCCCCATCGTCTAGAGGCCTAGGACACTGCCCTTTCACGGCGGTAACAGGGGTTCGAATCCCCTTGGGGACGCCAGGCCGCGCCATGGATCCACGCCCTGACCTGCCCGCATCGGGCTTTGCCGCGTTCATTTCCGGGCACAGCCTCGTCGATCGGCCATACCCCGACTTCCTCGCGGCCGTGCTCGGGTCGACGGGACTGCGCTACGAGTGGAACCGTCAGTACATGGTGGGCTCGTCGATACACCAGCGCATCCACGGGAGACTACCCGCCCGTCCACGGATTCGCCGGCTACAGGCAGGGTGACAATCGCGATGGCGGCGGCATGGACGTGGTCGCCAGCCGCAGCCGCGAACCGTATCCGCCGGTCGCTACGACCTGCTGCTGATCACCGAACAGAACGGTTGCCTCGCAGGTCTCTACTGGAACGAAACGGTCGCCTCCCTGCGGGATTACCACGATCGATTCATCGCCGGGAACCCGCAGGGCACGACGTATTTTCATGAATCGTGGCTCAGCGTGTCAGACCCGCAGGATCCCTCGCGCTGGGTGGCGTACGAGCGCGGTGCGGCACTGGTCTGGCGTGCCATCGTCGCGCGCGTCAACCTGTCGCTCGCGGCGCAGGGGCGAAGCGACCGATTGCTGACACTGCCGATGGCGTCTGCCCTGGCCAGCCTGGTCGAAGCGGCGACGGGCCCGACTGGCGTTGCGGGTGTGTCGCGGGGCAGCGTCGCAGCGACGATGCGTGAGCTGTTCACCGATGACGTTCACCTGACAGAGCTCGGTGCCTATTTCTGCGCACTCGTCACGGCAGCCGCGTGGCTGAAGCGCGACCTGCCGGAAGCCTGGCGACCCGACTCGGTGTCGCAAGAGGCCGCGCAGTCGCTCGCGTCACCAACCGGTACGTCGGCGTTCTACGGAGACTACCCAAGCGTGGAGCTTGCGAGCGCTGCGCCAGATCCGCCAATCGTTCAACTGGACCTACTGGCCCTATGTGCGCGACGTGCACTACCGGCAGCAGATGGCTGCACCGGTCGCGTACCTGAAGGCAGCACGCCATTCGCTGGAGTGGGCATGGCGGTTGCGGCGCCGCGACGCGCGCAATCCCCTGTTCGTCGATCAGGCGGCGCCCTGAGACTTCAGCGAGCCGGGCAGCCGACTGCTGTCGATCAGGTGCCTGGCGCGACGCGTGAACGTGATTTCGAACGCGTGCTGGCGCGCGAACTCGCGCGCGAGGCGGGCCGCGGCCGCGATCTGCGTGCGCGCACCCGAGAGACTGGCGATCCGCCCGCCCATCGCCTCGGCATCCTGCATCGGGCACAGCCAGCCGCTGCCTGACTCGCGGACCACGCCCTCGAACGCCTCGTTCGCGTAGCCGACGATCGGCACGCCGCAGGACATCACTTCCGGATAGGTGCTCGAGGGATCGCCCTGGGGATGCGGGCAGACGAACAGGTCGGCCTGCTGCTTCAGCAACGGAATCCAGCCCGTCGCGAAATCAACGACGCCGCGCAGCGTGACGAGGTCCTGCAGCGACTGCCGCCTGATCGCGTCGCGCAGCGCCTGTTCGAGCTGCCCGGCGCCGTAGATGTCGAGCGTGAACGCCACGCCCCGGCGACGCAGCGCGGCTGCGATGCGCGGCAGTTCCAGCACCCCCTTCATCGCGATCAGCCGGCCGCCGAACACCAATCGCAGCGGGCGTGGCTGTTCGAGTGCTGCCAGCTTGCGTTCGAGCGCCTCGGCGTCGATGACATCATCGACGGGCACGCGGTTGTCGAAGAACAGCAGCGCGTTGTCGTTGTAGGGCCGGTAGTGCTCGAACGCGGGCGTGCCACTGCACTGGATGCCTGCCGCGATGCGCAGTGCCGCGATCCGCTTGCGCTCCGCACCGTCGATCCACAGCTTGCGTCGCCAGCGCAGCAGCGGGTTGCGGGTGCCGGCGTCCACGATCTGCTTTTCCGTGCGCGGCGAATACTCGCTGGTGAAGATCAGCGGCACGCGCATTTGCGCGCATCGCGCGGCGATGTCGAGTTGGTAGGGCGACAGGAAACCGAGCACGGCGGCGGCGTTCTGCAGGCGCGCTGCCAGCGCGTCGGGCTGCCCTGGCCGTGGCGTGACGCGCGCGGCCGGGTCGCGCGGGTCGATTTCGGTGTGGTCGAGATCGTCGGTCGGGTGTTCGCTGAGCTCAGCCAGTACGTGCACGGGGCCTGGCCAGACCCGCGCGTAGGCGTCGACGCCGTTCAGGAACTTGCGGGTCATGACGATGCGGCCGTCACGACCCGGACTGGCGCGCAGGCTCGGCAGGAGCACCAGCTCGTGGTCGGGTCCGGCGCCGGTCACGCGACCAGCTCCAGGGTGGCGGCGAGCTCGTCGAGGTTCACGCTGAAGCCGCCCTGCGCGGCATCGCCGACGACGAACGCGAAGCCCATGCCCAGCGCGTCGGTGTACTCCTTGTACGGCATGGCGAACCGGTCCGGTGGTTGCAGGACGAGCATCGTGCCGCGCTCCGCCATCGAATAAATCACATGTGACAGGTGACTGCCCTCGACGCTGACGACCAACGGCGCATCGAGGGTGCGGGCGGCGATGTCGGCCGCCCCGAGGCGCGCGGGTTCGACGATGTCGAAGCCGCGTGCCGCGAGGAACTCGATGACCTGCGCCTCGTTCGACAGGATGCGCGGCTCGCCCGTACTGCCACGCTGCAGATACACACCCACCCGCAGCGCATGGGCGGCCTGCGGCACGCGCTCGCGGAGCGCGGCGCGCAACTGGCGATAGCGCGCGATCTTGTGGGAATTCTGCGCAAAGTCCACGAACATCGTCAGGCGGCGCACGCGGGCGCGACGCATGGTCGGCACGGGGGGCAGGCCGAGCAGCTCGCGGTAGGCCGCAGCGTGCCCATACGGTTTGGTCGGCATCGTCCGGTTGCGCGGATCCGACGGCCGGATCAATTCGAGCGGCAGGTCGCATTGCAGGAAGGGGCCGAAGAAATGGCTGCCCTCCTGGCTGGTCACCAGGTGCGCTTCGTCGAGCGCCTCGGTCTCGACGCTGCCATCCAGCCACCAGCGTTCCGCCCCATAGCCCGGTTGCGCCTTGGCGGAGCCGGAGTACAGGTGGGCGTCGACGACCTGGACGTTGTCGACGACATGCAGCGTGGACGCGGCGTGCTCGGTCGGGCCGCCGCGGATCAGCGCGTGCTCGGCATCCCAGTTACGCCATGGGGACAACGCCGTGACCTTCTCGAGTGCACCGGGCAGGTGCCTGGCGGCCGGGGCCTCGAGGACCTCGGCCGGACACAGCGTCTCGATGTGGCTTGCCAGGGTGTGCAGTGGCTGAGGGCGGCCGTGCACGAGTCGCCGCAGCCGTCGCGCCAGCATCGCGGAGTTCAGGCCCATGGCGGCGTCAGGCCGTACGGATCAGTCGCGCGATGCGTGCGACATCCTGCATCGCGAGGTCGTGGTAGAGCGGGAGCACCAGGATCCGGTTGCAGGTGTCCCGTGAGTGACGCAGGGCCTGTGGATCTTGCGGTGCGAACTGGCGGTACATCGGCAGTTCGCTGAGGGCAGGGTGGAAGTACCGCCGCGCCATGATGCCGTGCGACCGCAGGTGCTGCTGCAGCTGGTCGCGTGTCAATGGAAAATCGCGATCCAGCAGGATGGGAAATGCGTAGTAGTTCGCCGCCTGACCCGGTGGCAGCGGCAGTGGCGATACGCCCGGGATGCCGTCCAGCAGCTCGCGGTAGCGAGTATCCAGTGCCGCACGCGCCGCGATGTAGCCTGCCACGTGCCGCAGCTGCACGAGGCCGAGCGCCGCGCCGAACTCACTCATCTTCGCGTTGAAGCCGGTGGTCTCGACGACCCCCTCCTCGACGATGCCGTAGTTGACCAGCCGGTCGATGGCGAGCTTGTCGGCGCGACTGGCGGAGACGATGGCGCCGCCTTCGAAGGTGTTGAACACCTTGGTGCCGTGGAAGCTCAGCACGGAGAGGTCGCCCGCCGCGAGCAGGTTGCGGTGCGGCGTGGTGACGCCGAATGCGTGCGCGGCGTCGTAGATGACGCGTATGCCACGCGGCCGGGCGATCGACTCGATCGCGTCGAGATCGCAGGCGCGCCCGAAGCAGTGGACCGCCAGGATCGCCTGCGTGGCCGGAGTCAGCGCGCGCTCGATGGCGGCCGGATCGATGTTCAGCGTGGCCGGATCGATATCCACGAACACCGGCCTTGCGCCATTCCACAGCGCGGCATGCGACGTCGCGACGAACGAGAATGGGGTCGTGATGACCTCTCCCGTGACTCCGGCGTGGCGCAGCGCGAGCATCAGGCCGAGCGTCGCGTTGGCAACGATGGATATGTGCGGGCAGTCGATGTAGTCGGCGAGCGCCGCTTCGAACTGCTGCAGCATCGGGCCGCCGTTCGTGACGATGCGGTTCTGCCAGATCTGCTGGAGTAATGGGAGCAGTTCGTCGAGTGGCGGCAGTGCCGGCCGGGTGACGAAGACAGGGGCCTCTGGATCAGTAGGCTTTGCTGTCATGCAGGAGTTTCTGCGCGGTTTTGACCAGTATCTTGAAGTCCAGCGATGGCGTCCAGTGACGCAGGTAGTCGAGGTCGTAGTTGACGCGCGCCTGCATCTGCTCGAGTTCGGCCGTCTCGCCGCGACAACCATTGACCTGCGCAAGGCCCGTGATGCCGGGAAGCACCTTGTGCCTGAGCATGTAGCCCTTGATCAGGCGGCGGTATTGTTCGTTGTGCGCGACGGCATGCGGGCGTGGTCCGACGAGACTCATGCGACCCTCGAGCACATTGAACAATTGCGGCAGTTCGTCCAGTGAATACTTGCGGAGGATACGCCCGATTGGCGTGATCCGGGAGTCGCAACTTCGTCGCCTGGGTCACGGTGGCGCCATCTTCCGTGACGGTCATCGAGCGGAACTTGTAGACGGGATTTCGCGTCGAGGCCGTAGCGGCACTGGAATATGACAGGGCCAGGGGAAGTCAGCTTGACGAGGATCGCGATGACCAGCATCACGGGCAGCGCGAATACCATGATGCCGAGCGTGAACGTCAGGTCGGTCACGCGCTTCATGACGCCGCGATAGCCGTAGAACGGTGTCTCGCACAACGCGACGACCGGGATGCCCATGATCTCGGCCGTGCGGGACTGGATCAGGTCGAAGACGAACACGTCGGGCACGAAGTAGATCGATGCCGTCGAATCGCGCAGGTCGTCGAGCAGGTCCATGACGCGCTGGATGTGGCGGATCGGCAGCGCGACGAAGATCACGTCGATCTTGTGCGCCTGCACGTACCCGACGAGGTCCTGGAGCCGGCCCAGCATCCGGAAGTCGCCCATCGGTTCGACCCGCTCGACGGAACGGTCGTCGAAGAAACCTGCGACGCGGGTGCACAGTTCCGGGTGCGTTTCCAGCCGATCTGCGAGCTGCAGGCTGGCGACTTCACGCCGATGATGACTGCCGATCGCTGGTTCTGCTGCGACAGCCACCTTGCGCATCAGGACATGGAGGGCTGCCGTCACGCCGAAGATCAGCAACGGCGCCAGCACGGCCCAGGGCAACGCGACGCTGCGCGGATATTCGATCGCCGAACTTGGTGATGTAGCAGGCAGCCGAACAGCAGTGCGAACACCGCCCAGCGCACGATGATGTCGAACGCCAGCGTCCAGGTCAGTTACTGGCGTGGGTCCTTCTTCGCGTCCGCTGCATCACACGAGGATTGTCAGCACCGTCGACAGGCTGGCGAAGGCCAGGATCGAAGATCAGTTCGACCGACCCGCAGCGCGCACGGCAACAACACGGCCAGTCCGACCGCGACGCCCGGCAGCGTCGCCTGCAGCAGGCTGACGACCGCCACTGACAGGCTGGATAATCGCAACAGGACGGGCTGGCTCATAGGTCGGCGGATTCTGTGCGGTGAGACGCGCGCCCGAAGGCGCAGATGATGATACGACTGTGGCTGACGGTATTGTCAGGCAACTGGCGGGCGGATTATGTGATCTGTTTCAGTTGCTGCAGCATGAATCCGGCGACTTCCTGCACCGTTTCGGGGCGCGAAGCCCGGTGTGGGTATCGTGACCATCTGGCTGCAAATCGTGATCAGTGTCTCCCAGCCGTAGCGGAGGTCAGTGCACGAGCCCGTCCCGCATTAGCACCAGCGGCGCGCGGCCCGCATGGGAGCTTCGGGATGTGGCGGTCGCGGTGTCGACCATAGCGGGCGGTACGTGCGCATCGTCGGCATCGCCCGCGCAGGCCGGTGCGCAGCAGGGCACTCCCGGCGCGCCGCGCTGCGCGCAGCGACCATGATGCTCCCCAGCGAATCTGTTGCGCGGCGGTCCCAGGTCGCTGTCGAGGATGGTCAGCGACGCGACGTGCTCGCCGCCTGCGGTCCAGGCGCTGCCACTTCGTAGGCGATCACGCCGCCGAACGAGAAGCCCGCCAGGTGATACGGCCGGTTGCTTTGCTGGCGGCGGATGGTCTCCAGGTACTCATCGGCCAGTCGTTGAGTCAGAGACGTGCGCCGCGAGGCTTCGTCGCGTCGGGCCGCAGGAACTCCAGCTCTGCCGGACGAACTGCCGCGCAGCAGAACTCTCCTGCAGCGCATCCGCCAGCGGCTGGTAGGTCTGGATGCGCAGACGCACGCCAGAGCAATGTCGGCGCTGTCGTGGTCTGCGCGGAAGTGCTGCGGGTCAGCGGGATGACGACCGGTCCTGCCAACGGTCGCGCCACTGAGTGCCGTGCTGAGCGCACGATCGTGGGATGGCGGAGCACCATCGGCAGGGTGCATGCGCGCAACTCGAAGCCCATGCTGCGCCCCGTCAGGCATCGCAAGCGAGGTGTCCACCGAGGATCGAAGAAGTTGTCCGTTACCCCGAACTCGCTGGTACCCAGGATCTCGCGCCAGATGTGCCACAACTCGCCCTCCCAGCGTGGAGCGCGGCTCGATCTGCGATCGCGGGTCGCGCGCGTCGCGGCGACAGTGTGGCAACCGGGTGCGATCCACCTTGCATTGGGCAGCAACGGAATCGTTTCGACGGGAGAGGAGGTCACTGCGGCAGCATGTAGTCAGGCAACCACTGGCGCAGGTGTTCCCAGGCGTGCCAGGGTCGGGCGCCGCGCCGCGCGCGACGTAGAAGGCCGACAGGCTGCCGTCGACCGCGCCTGCGACGGCGGGCAGTACGACTGCCCCGGCAACCAGCGGGTGTGCGCACAGACGCGCCTCGATCTCGCCGAGTTCGATCCTGTAGCCGCGGACCTTGACCTGTACGTCGATCCGCCCAAGGTGCTCCAGCAGTCCGTCGCGGCGCCATCGCCCGCGATCTCCCGTCCGATACAACTGTGTCGTCCGTCGGTCGCGGGAGAAGGGGTTCTGGATGAAGCGCTCGGCGGTCAGATCGTCCCGCCCGAAGTAGCCGAGAGCGAGGCCATCGCCGCCGATGCAGATCGCCGGCAACACCGATGGGGCAGAGGCGTCGCTGCTCATCGAGGATGTAGACACGTCCGTGTTCGCTATCGATGTGCCGATGGCGTCGGTTCGCGTCCGATGGCCTCGATTCGCTGTTTAAATCGTCCAGACCGTCGTTCCGGTCGGCCCGTACATGTTCCAGACCTCGCCGCAACGGCCGAGCAGTTCGATCGCCAGATCGCGCGTCAGGGTTTCGCCACCCACCAGTGCGCGCAGGGACGGTGTGCCGGTCCAGCCGGCATCGATCAGCAGCCGCCACGTCGAAGGCGTCGCCTGCATGACGGTGATCCGGTGACGCAGCAGCGCGTGGCGCAGCGCGTCGCCGTCGGTCTGGTCTGCCTGGGACGCAAGCACGATCTGGGCGCCGACTGACAATGGCAGCAGCAGTTCGAGGACGGCGATGTCGAAGCTCAGGGTAGTGATCGCCAGCAGCCGGTCTTCCGCAGTCAGTCCCGGCTCGCGCGCCATGCTGCGCAGGAAGTTGACCACCGCGCGATGCGGGACGACGACGCCCTTGGGTACGCCCGTAGACCCGGAGGTGTAGATGACGTAGGCAGGGTCGATGGGCCTCGCATCCAGCGTTGCATCGGCGGCCGGTTTCCGCGATTGGGCTCGCGGCGTCCAGCAGGTCGTCGAGTTGCAGCCTGCCGTGTTCCATCCGCGGCCACTTGACGTCCGCTGGCGTGCCGCCATCGCAGAGCAGCAGGCACAGGCTCGCATCGGTTGCCATGAACGCCAGCCGGTCACGGGGATAACCGGGATCGAGTGGGACGTAGGCCGCTCCGGTCTGCAAGACCGCCAACTGCGCGACGAGCAACCGCGGCGACCGCGCGAGGCACAGGCCGACGCGCTGGCTGACCCACGCCGAGGAGCGCGCATCCGGCGGGAGGCGCGCTCGACCTTCTGCAGCAGCATCACGCGTAGAATTAAGCACCGCATCCTCGTGCCGCCCGCGGCAGCCCGCGAACCTGGGCATCGATGTCTCTGCGGCAGCGTCGTGAGCGTGCCTTCGTGCCGGTCTATCCGCGGCCCACGGGCCCAGTCGCGCAGGCTGGCGAGTTCGGTATCCGGCACAAATGCGATATCGGTCAGTGCGATGTCGGTGTCGCGGGCCACCAAGCGCAGCAGGTTCCGGGTACTCGTCCGCGAAGCTCTGGATCGTCGCGGCGTCGAACAGATCCGTGGAGTATTCGAAGGTGATCGATCGCGCATGGTCCGCATCCACCGTGACCTGCAGGTCGAACTGGCTGGCGCCCCGATCGAACTCGTGCCGGCTCCAGTCCAGGCCGGGAAAGGCGAGGCGACCGAGCGGTGTGTTCAGCATGTTGAACATCACCGAGAACAACGGCGAACGGCTGGGATCCCGCGGCAGGTTGAGCGACTGCACCAGCATCTCGAAGGCAACTGCTGGTGCTCCAGTGCCTCGGTCAGGACATAACCTCGCGTTGCAGCACGTCGCCGAAGGTCCGACAGGGGATCCGACCTGATGACGAGGGTGTTGATCAGCGTACCGACCAGCGACTGCGCGCGGACGTCCGGGCGATTGGCGACAGGCATGCCTACCGCCAGGTCCGACCGTCCGGTATGACGATGCAACTGGACCTTCAGCGCCGCGAGCAGCAGAGCGGCCAGGCTTGCACCGCGCTCGGCCGCCACGCCGCGCAGCGTGGCGATCTCACGCAGGCCAAAATCGACCCGCAGTCTTGACCCGCGGAACGACTGGGCCGGCGGCCGAAGGAAGTCACTGTTCAGTTCGATCGGCTGCAGTCCGCGCAGGCGCTCGCGCCAGTAGGCCAACTCCGCATCACGACGATCGGGACGGAACCGGTCGCGTTCGGCCTGGGCGTATTCCGCGAGGATGGGGGCCGATGCGGAGAACGTGATCGGGGTGCCGATCACGGCTTGCCCGTATGCCTCCGCCAGGTCGCGCCAGAGGATGTCGAGCGACCATTGGTCCGCGACGATGTGGTGCATCGCCAGCACCATGACCGTGTCGTCGTCGCCCAGCCTGATGACGGCGGCGCGCATCAGTGGGCCGCGGGTCAGGTGGAACGGCGCGTTGACGAATTCGAGCAGGAACTCGTCGAGCGTTGCCAGCGTGTCGTGCGACGCGGTGTCCAGGGCGACGATCCGCAACGTGGGCACCTCGGCGGCGCCGGCGACGGGATACGGCGCGCCCCCTCTGCTCATCACCGCCGCACGCAGGACTGCGTGGCGCCCGGACAGGGCGTCGAACGCGGCCTGCATGGCATCAGGATCGAAGGGGCCGCGGAACCGCAGCGCCTGCGTGACGTGATACGCCGCGGTCGCCGATGTCAGCTCGTGGAGGAACCACATCCGTTCCTGGGCGAACGTCAAGCGGGAACACGGGTCCGCCGCTGGCGTGAGGTCCCGGGGCGCAACGGTCGCCCGCGGAGCGCGGGCAAGGAGCAGTTGGGTCAGTGCGGCCAGGCTGCGCGCCGTGAGCACTTCGCTGATGGACAATTCCCGTCCCAGCTGCTCGGCGAGCTGCGCGCGCAGCACCGCTGCCCGCAACGAGTCGCCGCCCTCAACGAGAAAACTGCGCCCGCGGTCCGGGCCATCCCGACCCAGGGCCTGCTGCCAGGCGGTCGCGACGATTCCGGACAGGTCCCCGAGATCCGGTCCCATCCCCATCCGCGAATGCTAGCGGATTGTCATACGGCTGAAACGTGACGCCGCGCTCAGGCGGTCTGGACAGCCAGTGCCCGCAGAACACTGTTGAGACCATCGCGCCAGTCGGGGTGCGTCGACAGCGCCTGTTGCAGCGCCGCGCTCGGCTCGAGCACCGACGACAGAGGGCGTCGCGCCGGAGTGGGGTACTGGCTGGTGGGAATCGCGTGGACGACCGGTACACCTGGCAGCATGCCGGCAGCGCGCGCGCCCTCGAAAATCGCCACTGCGAACCCATGCCAGGTCGTCGCCGGTCCGCCACCCACGTGAAGCAGGCCGAACGGCACGGCGGCGGGCGTCGGGCGCAGCAGTTCCGCGATCACCCGCGCCAGATCCCCGGCATAAGTGGGGCGGCCGAGCTGGTCGGCGACGACACTGAGCGTGTCGCGATCGCGCCCGAGCCGCAGCATCGTCTTGACGAAGTTCTGGCCGTGTTCGCTGAACACCCAGCTCGTGCGCAGGATCCAGTAGCGGGTCGCGATCGACTGGACGGCCAGTTCGCCGCCAAGCTTGCTGCGACCGTAGACGTTCAACGGCCCGACCGGGTCGTCCTCGACATACGGCGTGGCCTTGCAGCCATCGAAAACGTAGTCCGTCGAGACATGCACCAGCGGCACGTCGAGCGTCGCGGCCGCGCGGGCGATCTCCGCCGGTGCCTCGGCGTTGATGCGCCAGGCGAGTTCAGGTTCAGACTCCGCCTTGTCGACGGCCGTATGGGCCGCGGCGATCACGATCGCGGCGGGCCGCGCGGACTCGACTTTGCCGCGCAGCGTTCGCGGTTCGGCGAGATCCGCCTCCGTCCGGGACCAGAAAACGGCGTCGGGCCATAGCTCCCGCAGGTGCGTGGCAAGCTGGCCGGTCGACCCCAGCACCAGCGTCGTCATCGCGCCGCTCGCAGCTCCGCCAGCGTCGGCAGCGCCTGGTCCTTGGCGGACAGCAGCGGTTCCTTGATCGGCCAGTCGATGGCGACGTCCGGATCGTTCCAGATCAAGCCGATTTCATCCGACGGGTCGTAGTAGTCGGTGCACTTGTATTCGAAATCCGCGATGTCGGACAGCACGACGAAGCCATGCGCATAGCCCGGCGGCACCCAGAACTGCCGCTGGTTGACATCCGACAGCACGACGCCGACCCAGGTGCCGAACGTCGGCGACGCGGGGTCGATGTCGACGGCGACGTCGAACACCTCGCCGCGCGCGCAACGCACCAGCTTTCCCTGCGGGCGCTGCTTCTGCGCATGCAGGCCGCGCAGCACGCCACGCGCCGAACGCGAGTGGTTGTCCTGCACGAAGGGCAGGTCGATGCCGGCGATCTCCGCGTAGCGCTTCGCCTGGAAGGTTTCCATGAAGAAGCCGCGCGGATCGCCATGCACTTTCGGTTCGATGATCCTGACGCCGGGCAGCGCAGTCTCCGTGACGATCATTGGCCGCCCTCCAGCAGTTCGCGCAGGTAGAGGCCGTAGCCACTCTTCGCGAGTGGCGTCGCGAGCGCGTCGAGCTGGTCGTCGTTGATCCAGCGCATGCGCCAGGCGATCTCCTCGGGGCAGCCCACCTTGAGGCCCTGGCGTTTTTCGAGCGTCTGGATGAAATGGGCCGCTTCGAGCAGCGAATCATGCGTGCCCGTATCGAGCCAGGCCATGCCGCGCGCCATGATCTGCACGTCGAGCGCGCCGCGCTGCAGGTAGGCGTTGTTCACGTCGGTGATCTCGAGTTCACCGCGCGCCGAAGGTTTGATCGACTTGGCGACTTTCACGACGTCTTCGTCATAGAAGTAGAGGCCGGTCACCGCATAGCGGCTCTTGGGCTGCGTCGGCTTTTCCTCGATCGATGTCGCCTTGCCGCTCGCGTCGAAACTGACCACGCCGAACGCCTGCGGGTTCGTGACACGGTAGGCGAACACTGTTGCACCCGTCTGACGGCTGGACGCGGATTGCAACAAGCCGGTAAAGCCGCTGCCGAAGAACATGTTGTCGCCGAGGACGAGGGCGCTCGGGTGACCGCCGACGAAGTGCTCGCCGATGATGAACGCCTGCGCGAGGCCGTCCGGCGACGGCTGTACGGCGTATTCGATGCGCATGCCCCAGCGCGAGCCGTCACCGAGCATCTGTTCGAACCGGGAGGTGTCCTGCGGCGTCGAGATGATCAGCACCTCGCGGATGCCCGCCAGCATCAGCGTCGACAGCGGGTAGTAGATCATGGGCTTGTCGTAGATCGGCAGCAGTTGCTTGCAGACCGCATGCGTGACCGGATGCAGGCGTGTGCCCGAGCCACCCGCCAGGATGATGCCGCGCCGATTCATGCGTGGGCCTTCGATTGGCCGATGCGTTCGAGCCGATAGCTGCCGTCGAGCACGCGCTGCCACCAGCGCCGGTTGTCGAGGTACCAGCGGACCGTCTTCTCGAGACCCGTGTCGAAGGTCTCGGCCGGCTTCCATCCGAGCTCGCGCTCGATCTTGCCGGCGTCGATCGCATAGCGGGTGTCATGGCCCGGGCGATCGCGCACGAAGGTGATCAGCGACGCGTAGCCGCCCGCAGGCTGCGTCTCGGGCGCAAGGTGATCGAGCAGGGCACAGATGCGCTGCACGACCTCGAGGTTGCGTTGTTCGTTGTGGCCGCCGATGTTGTAGGTCTCGTCGACCTTGCCATTGGTCAGGACCGTCCACAGCGCGCGCGCATGGTCATCGACGTACAGCCAGTCACGTACCTGCTGCCCATCGCCATAGACCGGCAGCGGCTTGCCCGCGAGGGCATTAAGGATCATGTGCGGGATCAGTTTCTCGGGAAACTGGTGCGGCCCGTAGTTGTTCGAACAGTTGGTCACGATGACGGGCAAATCGAACGTGCGGCCCCAGGCGCGAGCCAGATGGTCGGACCCAGCCTTCGTGGCCGAGTAGGGAGAACTCGGCGCGTAGGGCGTGGCCTCGGTGAAGAAGCCCCCGGAGTCCTCGAGATCGCCGTAGACCTCGTCCGTCGACACGTGCAGGAAGCGGAACCGCGACGCCCGTTCCGGCGGCAGTGCACGGTAGTGGCGCAGCGAGGCCTGCAGCAGCTGGAACGTGCCGATCAGGTTCGTCTGCAGGAAGTCGTCCGGTGCGTCGATGGAACGATCCACGTGACTTTCGGCCGCCAGATGCATCACGGCGTCGGGCGAGTGCTGGTCGAACACGCGCTGCAGCGCGGCCCGGTCGCAGATGTCGACCTGCTCGAAGGCGTAATGGGGCGATGACGTGACGGCGGCCAGGGATTCCAGGTTGCCGGCGTAGGTCAGCTTGTCGACATTGACGATCGCGGTCTGACAGTCTGAAATCAGATGATGGATCAGGGCGGAGCCGATGAAGCCAGCGCCGCCGGTAACCAGAACTTTCTTCATTTGACTTAGATCGAGCCCCGCAAAAAAGTTAGATTAAACCGTCAGGTCAGGGAATGACCAGCAGCGTGTCTCATTGCGGCCACACAGGGAGGACCCCGCATGTCAGTGTTCAAGGTCACGCGCAGGCAGTTGCTGATCGGCGCCGCCGGTGCGACGGTCGTGACCGGCGCTGCGGGGCTCTGGCTCGGCATTGAGCGGCTGGCACGGCAGCGTTTCCGGCAGCCGGTGGCCCGCGACGGGCGGTTCGCACCGAACGCATTCCTGGCCATCGCGACGGACGGGACCATCACGATCTGGTTGACGCGCTCCGAAATGGGGCAGGGGATCCAGACCGCGCTGCCAAGACTCATCGCCGAGGAGCTCGATGCCGACTGGTCGCGCGTGCGCATCGAGCAGGCTGTGGCGGGCGAGCTGGACTACGGCTCGTTGTTCACCGCCGCCAGCTCGAGCATCAGCGCAAACTGGATCGAACTGCGCCGTGCCGGTGCCGTCGCGCGCGCGATGCTGGTGGCAGCTGCCGGCGAAGCGTGGGGGGCAGGCGCCGCGGACTGTCGCACGGAGATGTCGGAAGTCATCCATGTGCCGTCGGGCCGGCGCCTCGGCTATGGCGAACTGGCCGAGGCGGCAGCGAAACAGCGCGCGCCGCTGCGCCCGCCACTGAAGGAGCCAGGGGAGTTCCGCTTGATCGGCCGGGACGTGCCGCGCACGGACACGCCGGACAAGGTCAGCGGGGTCGCACGATACGGCATCGACGTCCGACGGCCCGGCATGCGCTTCTGCGTGCTCGCGCGGCCCCCGAGCTGGGGCAGCCGGCTCGACTCCTTCGACGCCGCGCCGGCGCTCGCCGTCGCGGGCGTCACGGACGTATTCCGGCTCGGTGAGACCGTCGCCGTCGTCGCGACGACGTCGTACGCCGCGTTGCGCGGGCGGCAAGCGCTGCTGGTCAAATGGCAGTCGGGGTCGCACGCCGCGCTGTCCACCGAGTCCATCGCGGCACAGCTTGCGACCGCACTGGACGCCCCTGACGCCGCGATCGGGCGCGACGATGGCGACGTGCCGAGCCGCATCGCGGGCGAGTCGTCGGTCATCGAGGCGCGCTACGAAGTGCCCTTCCTTGCGCATGCTCCGCTGGAGCCGATGAACTGCACTGTGGAGGTCGATGTCAGCGGCGTGCAGGTCTGGGCGCCCACGCAGGCGCCTGACGATGCGCGCAGCACGGCTGCAGCGGCCGCGGGCGTGCCGCTTGACCAGGTCCGCGTGCACACGACGTTGCTGGGCGGCGCGTTCGGGCGCCGCGCGGTCTCCGACTTCGTGACCGAGGCCGTGCAGGTCGCGATGCGCATCAAGGCGCCTGCACAGGTGCTCTGGAGTCGCGAAGATGACATGCGGCACGGGCGTTTCCGGGAGGCCGCGGCCCATCGGTTGCGCGCGACGATCGATTCGAGCGGGCGCCCGGCGCTGTGGTGGCATCGCATCGCGAGCGCCGTCGATGGACCACCGGATCCCGTGGTGCCGAGCTTCGTGCCGATGATGGGGTCTTCGGACTTGCCCTATACGCTGCCGGCGGCGAGGGTCGACTGGCGCGGCGTGCAGACGCCGGTGCCCTTCGGGATCTGGCGATCGGTGGGTCATTCATACAATGGCTTCGCGACCGAGTGCTTCATCGACGAGCTGGCGGAGGCCGCCGGCGCAGACCCGCTGGAATATCGGCTCCAGCTGCTGGGGTCGCAGCCGCGGCTCGTCGCCTGCCTGCAGCGCGCCGCGGCTGCGGCGGACTGGACCAATGCGCGCCGCCTGGGCAGGCACCTCGGTATTGCGGCGACCACATGCTTCGGCAGTTTCGTTGCGACGGTCTGCGAGGTTGAATTGCAGCAGGACGTGCCGCGTGTCACCCGGCTGTGGTACGCCATAGACTGTGGCATTGCCGTGCATCCGGACGGCGTCAGGGCGCAGGTCGAAGGCGGTGCGCTATTCGGTCTGACTGCTGCGCTGTTCGGGCGCGTGTCGATCCGTGAAGGCGCGATCGTCGAAGGGAACTTCGACCGCTACCGCCTGCTGCGTCTGGATGAGACGCCGATCATTGCCGTGGACATCGTCGACAGCACGGAGTCGCCCGGCGGGGTGGGCGAGGCTGCGGTACCGACCGTCGCGCCGGCCGTTGCAAACGCGTGGTACAGCGCGACGGGGAAGCGGCCGAGACGGCTGCCGTTGCTGCAGACCTGAGGCGCCGCTATCCGGCCCGGCGCGCGAACCGGGCCTGCAGCGCACGCCACAGGAACAGCGGGTTGCCGAGCAGGTAGCGACGCGCCTTGTGTGGCTGGCGCAGCAGCAGGTGCAGCCACTCGTAGCCAACGGCGCGCATCCAGCGCGGCGCGCGGACGAGGTCGCCTGACCAGTAGTCGAACAGGCCACCGGTTCCCATGCACACAGGCACCCGCAGGCGCGGAAGGTTGCGGGCGATCCACTGTTCCTGCAGCGGATTGCCCATGCCGACCAGCATGACGTGTGGCCTCGCTGCGTTGATCTGCTCGATGACGGCCGGCGTCGATCTGTCGTCCAGGTAGCCGTGATGATGGCCGGCGAGTTCCCAGCCGGGAAACTCGCGCCGGGCGAAGGCGGCCGCGCGTTCGATCCGCTCAGGCGTGTTGCCGAGCAGGAAATAGCGGAAGCCACGACCAGCGCGGGTCTTGAACAGGGCCGGCACGAAATCGGTGCCGTTGACATTGTCCCGCAGTCGCGTGCCATGGATCAGCCGGGCTGCCCAGCGCACCCCCGTACCGTCGCCATAGACGCAGTGGGCACTGCGCAGCACCTCACGATACGCGGGCTGGTCGCAGGCGACGTTCAGCGTGTGCGCGTTGACGAAGAACACGCTGTGCGACGTCGCGGCATCGGTCGTGAACAGGCTCTCGATGAAATCGAGCGCTTCGGTCATCGTCATGTCGGTCACCGGCACCGACAGGATGTCGAGGATGCGGTCGGCCGGCGGTGCGGGCGGGGCCGGTGCGGCCCGTGCGCTCATGACTGCGCGCCGCGCGCGTCCTGCTCGAGCATGCGCAGCAGCGCCTTGCGGTCGACCTTGCCATTCGAGTTCAGCGGGAACTCCGGCATCAGTCGCAGTGACGAGGGATGCATGTAGGGGGGCAGCCGACCGATCGCCCGGGTCCGCACTGCCTCGACGTCCGCCTCGGCTGTGCCGAGGAATCCGACGACGCCGTCGGCGCCACTCGCCGTGACCGGCCAGCCGACCGCGATGGCCACGTCCACGCCGGCTTCCTGCCGCAGGATCTCCTCGATTTCCCCGAGCTCCACGCGGTAGCCCTGGATCTTGATCTGGTTGTCCATGCGGCCGAGGTAGGTGAGGGGTTTGCCTGGCAGCGGGCGACGGACGCGGTCGCCGGTCCGGTAGAAGACTTCCGTCTGGCCGGGCGGCACGAGGAAGGCCGCTGCCGTGCGCTCGGGATCGCGGTAGTAGCCGAGCGTCAGCTGCGGGCCGGTCATCAGCAGTTCGCCCGTTTCGCCGGGGGCCACTTCGCGCAGTTGCTCATCGGCCACCAGCACTTTCATGCCCGGGTAGGGTTCGCCGATCGGCACGACGCCGAGTTCGCTGTCAGCGGGCGAGTGCTGGCGATCCCAGCGGTACAGCGTGCAGGCGATCGTCAGTTCGGTCGGGCCGTACAGGTTCTCGAGGATCGAGTTCGGCGCGGCGTCGGCCCACTTCTCGATGACTCGATCGGCAGCGCTTCGCCGCAGAACAGGCTGAACCGCAGTCCCGGATAGCGACCCGGTTTCAGCAGGCGCAACCGGCTCATCAGCACGGCGGTCGACGGGACCGAGAACCAGATGGTCAGGCCGCTATCGGCGATGTAGCGGCCAGGAGTGCCTTCTCCGCAGCGGTCGGGACGCACAGACAGGCGCCGGCTTCCCAGGTCACGAACATGTCGAAGGCCGACAGGTCGAAGGTCAGGTCGAAGGTCTGCGACAGGCGGTCTGCCTCGGTCACGGCGTAGCGCTCGACCATGGCGTCGACGAAGTGCGTGACGTTGCGGTGCGCGACCATGACGCCCTTCGGCTGGCCGGTGCTGCCGGACGTGAACAGCAGGTAGGCGATGCCGTTCGGATCGACGGGGCCGGGACGCCAGTCGGCGGCGGCCCGCAGCTGGCGTGCGGTGATGAAGCGGTGACTGGGCCAGCGCGCCGCCCACTCCGACGCATCGTCCGTATCCGGGAGCAGGATCAGCAGCGCCGCTTCCACCCCCGTCAGCAGCTCGTCGAGCTGCTTTGCCGCGTTGTTGTCGACGACGACCGCGCGACAGCCCGAGCGCACGAGCATCGCCTGCGTGCGGTCCGTCAGGAAGCCGGATTCAGCGGGACGTAGCCGTGGCCGCGGAACAGCGCCGCGAGGATGCCGGCGTAGGCCGTCGTCGAGCGCGCGGCGACACGGCAGTGAGCCGTCCCTCGCCCGCAGGCGCCAGTGCGTCGAGCGTCGCGGCGATCGACGCGGCGCGATCGTGGAGCGCAGCGTAGGTTTGTGCCTCGGCCCCGATCTGCAGGGCGGGGCGGTCGGGGAAGCGCTGCGCGGAACGCAGGAAGCCGGATCGGACGCTGCGTGCCTCGATGTTCATCGACGCAATTCAGCGATCGGCGAAGAAGCTCGAATACAGGGCATCGATGTTGGCGAACACCCTGGGTTCCAGCGATTCGACATCGACTTCGTCGCCGCGCAGGCTCTCGATGTAGAGCACGAACTCAGCAATGTCCAGCGAGGAGAGCACGCCCTCCTCGAGGATCAGGGTCTGGTCGGTCAGGCCGGATTTCGGCTGTGACTTGGCATGGCTGAGGATCCAGGCGCGGAGCTTGGATCGAACTTCTGGCTCTTGCATTCGGACTCAGGCAGCGGAAAAAACGAAGCTAGGCTCCGCTTCCAGCAGCCCGACGTCGAGGAAGTACTTCACAAGCTTCGCGGATGCCTTGCGCCGGTGTTCGGTGCAGACCGGGTGGCGCAGCGCGAGCTGGCGCAACTCGTAGCCGTCCGCGAGACCCGCATCACGGTACATCGACGGGTTGTAGTAGTCGCTCCACGACGAGCGCAGGTACTCCGACAGCCAGCTGCGGAAACCGGCCAGCGTCTCGGGCGACCACTCCTTGCGGAACTTCTCGAACATTTCCGCGAGGAACTGGCGGCCGAACGCCAGGTGGCGGGCTTCGTCCATCATGTGCACGCGGTTGATGCGGCGGATCAGCGGGTCGACGCTTTCATCGCGCGCCATCACGGCGTTGTAGTAGTCGCCGAGTTCCTCGACCACCATGACCTTGCAGTAGAAGGCGATGTCCTCTTCGCCCTTCGCGTACTCGCGCGGCAGGACCATCTTCTTCTCGGGGTACACCTTGCCGACGTAGCGGCGGCAGAACTCGCCGAACATCATCATGTGCTTGTTTTCTTCGTCGACGAAGTGGTGCAGGTAGGCGGTGACCGACGGCGTGTTGTACTTGCTGTACAGCCGGTGGATCAGTCCCTGCACCAGCGGGCGCTCGCCCTGCAGCACCAGGCTGAAGAAGTTGCCCACTTCGTACAGCGACAGCTTCTTGCGCTGCGACTCATCGAGCGCCTCGTAGGCATCGGTGCCGTAGATGGAAATCAGCTCCGGCGACATGCACCACGAGCCTTCCGTCAGCTGTTCCGGCCACTCGAACGTCGTGTGCGGGTCCCAGACGCGATTCTGGGAATACTTCGTGAGGCGGTCTGCCAGTACCGAGGTCGAGTCCATGAGTCTGCTCCGAGTGGGGGTGGCGCCATCCGTGCGCCATTTGGTAACGGTCGGATTCTAGCGAACTGCAGACGCTGCTGCCATGCGTACCAGCCACGATATTTGAGAGGCAGGAACGGGTACGAAGGGGGCCGAATGCTAGTATTTCGGGGCCTTCGGCGGCGCTAAGGACATAATCGCGCCGGGGTTCACAGTCCTGTCATTTTCGGTTGACGTTCAACATGCGCTGGTATGTCAAGAAAGCCGCTCGGGTGGGCCTGTCGCTTCTGACGAGCGGGAGCGGGTCAGTCGCCCTGACACGTGCGCTCGCCGGCGGACCACGCGTGCGGGTGCTGACCTACCACCGCGTCGGTTCGACGCCGCGCGACCCGTTCTGCGTGCCGACTGCGGACTTCGATGCGCAGATGCGGCTTCTGGCCGAACAGGGCCGGGCGGTCTCCTTGCAGCAAGTGGCCGACTTCGTGGCCGGCGCGGGAACGGTTCCCACGGACGCCTGTCTGGTCGCCATCGACGACGGGATGCTCAGCACGCTGACGGAGATCCTGCCGGTGCTCGAGCGCTGGGGCGTGCCGGCGGTCGCCTACGTGACATCCAGCCTGGTCGGTCGCGAATTCGAGGGTCTGCCCGAGCGCTACCTCGACTGGGACGAATTGCGACGGCTCGCCGCGAGTGGCCTCGTCGAGATCGGTTCGCATGCGCACACGCATCGCTCGCTGGGGCTGATGCCGCTCGAGGATGCGCGCCGCGAAGCCAGTGAGTCGCGGGTCGCCCTGGGCGCAGCGCTTGGGCGAGAGGTGCGCACGTTTGCTTATCCGTTCGGCACGCGCACCGACTTCAGTCCGCAGACCGACCAGGCCTTGCGCGACGCTGGCTACAGCATCGCCTTCAACTCCGTGCACGGCGCCATCCGCCGGGGCATGGATCCGGTCAGCCTGCCGCGTGTCAAGATCGAGGGCGGTGAATCGCTGGCCATGTTCGAGCGCGTGTCCAGGGGCGCGATGGACGCCTGGCGCGTCGTCGACATGAATCTCTGGCGACTGCAGCGCGTGCGCCAAGAGATCGCCTGATGTGCGGCATTGGCGGGATCGTCGGAGCGCCCGCGGACGGCGTCGTCGCCGATGTCGAGTCGATGCTGCAGGCGATGGTGCATCGCGGCCCCGACCAGGGCGGCGTCTGGAGTGCGCCGGACCGCCGCGCCGTGCTGGGGCATCGTCGCTTGTCGATCATCGATCTCAGCGAGGCCGGCCGCCAACCGATGATCGAGCCGCGCACCGGGGCGGTCATGGTCTATAACGGCGAGTGCTACAACTTCCTCGAACTGCGCGCCGAACTCGAGTCGCTGGGTCATTCGTTCAGGTCGCAGTCCGACTCCGAGGTCGTGCTGGCCGCGTACTCGGAATGGAGCGACGCGGCGTTTGCGCGGTTGCGCGGCATGTTCGCGATCGCGATCTGGTCTCCGCACGACGCGACGCTGACGCTGGTGCGCGACCGCGTCGGCATCAAACCGCTGTACTGGGTGGAACACCGCGGCGCAGTTGTCTTCGCATCAGAGGTGCGAGCATTGCTGACGTTGCCGGGCCTCGCCCCGAGGCTCGACCCGGCGGGCGTGCGCTCCTACCTGTGGCACGGGTTCGTCTGTGGCCCGGGAACCCTCGTCGCCGGTGTGCACTCGCTCGAGGCGGGCACGCTGCTCAAGGTCGCCGCCGACGGTCGCGTGACGGAGCGTCGAAGGTATGCGCCGGCCCGCGGCGACGTCGCCCGACTCGATACGCGCGAAGCCGAGGCGCGGCTGGCGACCGAACTCGATGCGACGGTCCAGGCTCACATGGTCGCCGACGTACCGCTTGGCATTTTCCTCAGCGGCGGCGTCGATTCATCGGTCATCTCGGCCGTCGCGCAGCGCAATTCGTCGCAGCCGGTCGTGACGTTCAACATCCGCTTCGAGGAAGCGCGCTACGATGAGTCGGCGTATGCGCGGGAAGTGGCCGGCCGGCTCGGAACCGATCACCGCGAGATCCTGCTGACGGAACGGATGTTCGAGGAGCAGCTCGAGGCGGCGATTGGCTGCGTCGACCAGCCGACGTTCGACGCGCTGAACACGTATTTCGTCAGTCGTGCCGTGCGCGAAGCAGGCCTGACCGTTGCCCTGGCGGGCACCGGCGGCGACGAGTTGTTCGGTGGCTATGCCAGTTTCGGTGATCTGCCGCGCGTCCGGCCGCTGGCGCGAGCCGTGGGGTTGTTGCCGCAGCGGGCGCTGAATGCGATCGGGCGCAGCACGGCGAGGCTGTTGATGGGCCCGGGCAGCGAAGTGCGGCCGCAGACGCGCTGGGGCAAGTTCGCCGATGTCTTGGCCACGCGTGGCGATCTGGTCGCCCTTTACCAAACCTCATACGCGATCTTCTCGCGCGAAATGCAGCGCACGCTGCTGCTGTCGCCCGCGGATGCCGAACCCTGGGGTCTCGCGCCGCAGCGTCAGGCTGAACTCGCCGAACGTACCGCGGGCCTCGGTGTGCTCGAGGCGATCGCCGAACTCGAGCTCGCGAGTTTCGTCGGCGAGCGCCTGCTGCGCGACACCGACTTCGCCAGCATGGCCGTGTCGCTGGAAGTTCGCGTGCCGCTGCTTGACCACGGTTTCATCGATGCCGCGCGCGCCGTGCCGGAGGCAGCCCGCTTTCAGCCGCTGCGTCGCAAGGATGCCTTGAAGCGCATCGTCGCGAAGCAACTGCCGGCGGAGCTGTTCGACCGGCCAAAAGCCGGGTTCGAGCTGCCGCTAGGGCAGTGGTGCCGGTCGCGCCTGGCCGGCCGGCTCGAGCAGAACTTCCAGGACATCAACCTCGCGCATGCGGTCGGCCTCAACGCCGAGACGGTCGGTCGCCTGTGGAGGGCCTTCCGTGGCGGCGACACGTCGATCTACTGGTCGCGGATCTGGGGCCTGTACGTGCTGATGGACTGGTGCCGCCGTCACGGAGTGTATGCAGCATGAGCGCCGTGGAGATCTTCGAACCCGTTTCGCGACCGGCTGGTCGCCGCTACTGCCTGGTTACGCCATGCCGCAACGAGGCCAAGTTCATCCGCAGCACGCTCGAGACCACCTGCTCGCAGACCGCGCCGCCGTCGCTGTGGGTCATCGTCGACGACGGTTCCACCGACGAAACACCGCGGATCCTGGCGGAGTACGCCGCCAGGTACCCGTTCGTACGGGTCGTGCGGCGCGCGGATCGTGGCCGCCGCGCGGTCGGTCCTGGCGTGATCGAGGCGTTCTACGACGGTCTGAAGCACGTGGATCTCGATCAGTTCGATTACGTCGCGAAGTTCGACGGCGACCTCGAGTTGCCGTTGCGCTACTTCGAGCGCGTGATGGAGCGACTGGATGCCGATCCGCGACTCGGAAACCTGTCTGGCAAGCTGTTCGAGCGCCTCGCCGACGGGACCCTGTTCGAAGAACGGACGGGCGATGAAAACGCCGTCGGACCCATCAAGTTCTATCGGGTCAGTTGCTTCCGCGAGATCGGAGGCTTCGTACGGGAGGTCGCATGGGACGGCATCGATGGACACATCTGCCGCCTGAACGGCTGGATTGCCCAGTCCATCGACGACCCGGAGATGCGGATCATCCACCTGCGCCCGATGGGCAGCTCGCAGGAGAACATCCGTGTCGGCCGCGTTCGATGGGGGCGCGGCAAGTACTTCATGGGTTCGGCGTGGTACTACGTGCTTGCGTCGGCGGTATACCGCTCGATCGAGCCGCCGTATCTGTACGGTGGGCTCGGCATCATCTGGGGCTATCTGCGCGCCGCGATCACCGGGCATGACCGGTACGAGAACCCTGCCTACCGGCGTTACCTGCGGCGCTTCGAGCGCAACCAGCTGCTGATGGGCAAGCGCCGCGCGCTGGAAGCGGAGAACGCGCGGGTCAGGGCGCGGGCGGTGTCAGGCAGCGGCTGAGTATTCCCGCAGCGCTGCGCAGAGACTGTTCAAGTCCATGAACACTTCGATGCTCAGCGAACCGGGATCGAGAAAGATCTGGAACTCGTGCTCGATATGCATGATGAGCTGCAGTAGGCCCACGGAATCGAGCACATCGAGCAAGCGGTCATTGGCCGGGTCGAACTCCGCCGAGACATTCTCGCGGATGTAGACGGTCAGTTCTTCGAAGTAGCGATCGGCGGTACTGCCGTTCGTCTGGTTTCCATCCTGCATGTCGTCGTTCTGTTTCTGCCCCCTGGAAACCCGATGCTAATGCAATTTCGCCGCTAATCAACCGAGCAATCCTGAATTCTGGTGCCATCTGCAGTGGCAGTTACCATAAATTCGCCGGCGGGCGGATGACTGATGAATCCGGACGGGCTTGAGCTCGGGCCGTAGGCGCCACTGCATTGCACCGCGACCAGATCCCCTTCCGTCAGTCGTGGCAGTTTCACACCCCGCCCCAACGTGTCGATCGTCGTGCAGAGCGGCCCGTACAGGTCCTGCGCTTCCAACGGTGAGTGCACGGCGTCGTCAGCCTTGATCACGTCCATGCGGTACGGCCGATGGATCACCATCCCGAGATGGCCCGCGGCACCGAGATGGTGGTTCATGCCCCCGTCCAGCACGACGATGCGGCTGCCACGCGACGTCTTGGTGTGCACGACGCTGGCGACGTAAAGGCCGGCTTCGCCGACGAGATACCGACCGGTCTCCAGCAGGAACCGGGTTCCGGCGTACTGCGGCAGCGCCTGGATACGATCCAGCGACGGCGTCACCGCCGCTGCGACGGCGTCCAGGTCGACCGGTGCGTCGCCATCGTGGTATCGGATTCCCAACCCCGAGCCAAAAATCAACTTCTCCGGGGAAATCGCGACGGATTCGCAAGCGTGTTCGAACAACCGGAGGAAATTGAGCCAGTTCTCCGCGACGGCCTCCGCCTTCAGGCATTGTGTGCCGGAGTAGGCATGAAAACCGACGATGTGCAGGTGCCGGAGCCGGGCGATCGCCGCCAGGGTCTCAGCGAGGTCCTCCTCGTCGACGCCGAACTGGGTCGGTTTGCCGGACATGTTGCTGCCGAATCCGCGCGGCACGTGAGCGGGTGCGATTCGGACCAGTATTTTCTGACGCATGCCGGCGGCGGCCGCCGCGGCATCGAGCAGGCGAGCTTCACGCAATGACTCGATCACGACCTCGCCGATCCGTTGCTGCACGGCCAGTTCCAGATCAGGCCGCTGCTTGGCGGGTCCCGTGAAGCTCAGCTGCTGCGCTGCCCATCCGGCGCGCAATCCAGCGCGCAGTTCGCCCGCGCTGGACACATCGAGTGTGTCTACGTGGCCACGCATCCACGCAAGAATCGCCGGGTTGGGATTGCATTTCATCGCGTAGCTGATGCCGAATCGCTGGCCGAACGCGTTTCGCAGGCCTTCGATTCGCGCGCTGACTTCGTCCATGAAATACACGAACGCCGGCGTGCCGAACCTGCGAGTGACATCGAGCACTACATCGCGATGCAGCGGCGACACCGGACTGTCGGTGGTCATGCGGTTTTTCCATCGGTCAGGAGGATTTGGCGGGCTTGCTCGCGCAGCGACTGACGGTCGGGCTTGCCACTGGACGTGAGTGGGTACTCGGGCAGCACCTTGATGAGCCTGGGCAGCATGTAGGTCGGAACGCGGCGCGCTGCTTCTGCGGCCAGATGCTGCTGCGAGAGCGGTTCCGTGTCCGGGCTCGGAATCACGAACACTGCAAGGAGCGGATCGCCGCCCTCGACAGGCACGGAGACGGCTTCCGCTGCGAGCACACCGGCAATCCCCGCGATCTGCGCAGCAAGTTCCCCGAGATGGATGCGATTACCAGCAACCTTCACCATGTCGTCCTGGCGCCCGGCGAGGAACAGGTAGCCGGCTTCGTCGACGTACCCCTGGTCGCCCGTGAAGATCGCAAACGGGCTCGGATCATCGGGCCCGAGGAACGGATTCCGCCGGCGCTTCTGCTCGTGACCAATGGGGTCCAGGTACCCCAGCATGACGCCGAGGCCGGTGTGGACCACTTCGCCGGTTTCGCCCGCTGTGGCTCGCGTGCCATCGGGCCGCATGATGTATACCCGCGCACGCCCAAAAACGCGACCGACGCTTCCCGGGCGATCGTGGAGTTCTTCAGGACGCAGCGCCGACGTTCGAAAGCTCTCGGTCTGGCCGTAGGTCTTGAAAATCTGCACGCCATCGGTTGCGGACATGAGCCGTTGCAGCTGGTCCGGAGCCATGTCGCCGCCCGAAATCGTCAGGTAGCGCAGCGATGCGTGGGCGCCGGTCCGCGCCAGGGTCTTGCGACTCTTGAGCAGGTCGAGCCAAATCGACGGCACGCCAGAGATCCCCGTTATGGAATGCGTTGCGATCGTATTGAGGATGTCGACCGGCATCCACGAGTCGAGGATGATCAACTCGGCGCCTGAAACCAGGCTCGACAGCAGCTGGTTCAGACCCACGTCGAACGAGAAGGGCAGCAGACTGAGCAGATGGTCCTGTGGGACGAGAGAGAAGAGCTCGCACTCGGCGACTGCGCGCCGATAGAGATCAGACCAGGCGATCAGGACACCTTTGGGCGTGCCGGTCGAACCACTGGTAAAGAGGCACACGGCCGGCCGGTCGGGATCCTGGTCGCCGCTGTGGGGCGCGCTCGGTTCCGGCGCGCCTTGCAGCGCTACTGGAGACTCCCGCAACCGCAGCGCCTGCGCCACGGCCTCTGCCGCATTGCGCACCCTCGGGCTTGTGGCGGGTGGATCCAGCCACCACCAGGCGGCGCGGGCCAAGCGTTCATCGGAGTCAGCAAGTCCGTCGCGAAGCACCGAAAGCCCGCTCGAATCAACGAGGACGGTTCGCGCGTCGCACGCATCGATGGCATGCAGCAATTGCGGCAGGCGAAACTTCGGGCTGACGCCCGCGTAAGCTCGTCCGCTCGAGGTGCCACCATCATCGCCACCGCGGCGCCGGACTTGCCGACGTAGGCCGGCAGAAAGCGGTCAGCGGGCGCTTCGCGTCGCAGCGCGTCTCTCGCCAGCATGGATTGCCGCAGCAGTGCGGCCCAGGTCATTTCTTCCGCCGGACGACCGGCACGCAGATGGCGCACTGCAACCGCGTTCGGACGTTGGGCCGCGTGTGCGGCAACCAGGTCGAGGATATCCGGGACGGGTGCTTGCACCTCGGGAGTCGATGCCACGCCCGTCTCTCCGGCGTCAGTGGGTCGACGGCGTCGCGCGAGGCAGGGAGAAACGCTCGCCGTAGCGCGCTTCGAACTGATCTGCGATCGCGCGCAGGTCCGCCTTGAGGGCATCGTGGTCAAAGAGGCGGCGCATGAAATACATCATCTCGAACAGCTCGAATGCGCTCTTGGCTGACTTCGCCTTGCTGTCTCGAACGCGGCTGAAGACGTGTCGACGTGTGACCTGATAGGCGCGGAGGTGGAAGTTCCATTCCGGCACGCTACCGATCAGGCGTGACATCCTCAGAAAAATGTCGGTCTGTGAGAACGGCAACGTTGACCTGGCATGCCTTGGGCATGGCGTCGATTTCTTCCGGTTCGCTCGAACGAACCGAACATCGTCGATGCCGGTCGTTGCCTTCAAGGTCGAGTACGGGGGAGCAGCGGATAGAGACGGCAGACCACGGTGCGCGTCTCATGGGTGCAGCGGCATCCCTCAGCGCCAGCTGACGACTTCACCGGCGCGGACCACCCTGTCATCGATGGCGTACTCCGTGACGCCATCGTGTTCGCCAAACTGGTCCGCTCCAGCCGCGCCGCACGAATGGTCGTACTCGCCCAGCAGCATCGGCAGCGACTGGAACGGCTGTGAGGTCAGGATCTTGAAGCGCTTCTTGTACCGGGAGAACCCGCAACAATGGGCGTCGCCGCACAGCTTCCAGCAGTCCGGCACGTACAGGAGGTTGGACGAGTAGAGCTCATCGAGCGCGGAGTCACGTTGCGAGCTTGGCGACGCTGAGATCATTGCGGTTCCTGTTTGTCATCCGGCGCGGGGTCATTGGTTCGGACGGCCAGGTTGTTCGCACGCGGATCCCGCGTTGGGTCGCATCACCCAGGTTCTTCCACACCCTCGCCGGAACCCCCATGGCCACCGATCCCGGCGGCACGTCGGAGATCACCAGCGAGTTGGCCGCGATGCGCGCACCGTCCCCGATCTTCACGCCACCGAGGATCACGGCCCCGACGCCGATGAATACACCGTTACCGATGGTGGGGACGGTGGTGGACATGTTCGTCCCGATCGTGACGTTGTGCATGACGCCGACGTCGTCGCCGATGACCGTATCGGGGTGAATGGACAGTGAGCCGTCCGCATGCACGATGTGGAAGCGCTTGCCGACCGTGACCTCGCGGGGCGTGCCAGACGCCCGTCACGATTCCGTCCAGACGTACATCGCACCATACAACTTACCGGTGATCCATCGCGCGGGCGAGGCACGCAGATTCAGCGACCAGCGGCCGAAACGGTAGGTGACCATCGCCCAGAACGCCCTGTTGCGCAGCGAGCGACCGTGGACCCTGTAGTCCTCCCTTGACGTTATCGAACATCGCTCAGTCCGCCTCATCGGGCCAGTGCAGGCGCGGCTAGCAGAAGTACGAAGCATGGCTCGGGGCGCTCTCTGGTAAGCCAGTTTCAATCCCGAGCCTCCGATCATGGTTTCCCGAGCCTGAGTGAGCCCCAGGCAACTTATTGTTTTCTTGCGGCTACCCTTCGGGGAACGTACCGAACGTCATTGGACCTTGCAACCCCGAAGCGCGGCAACTGCGCATTCACTCACGGACGAATCGTAATGTAGGGATGACGTTCGAGTCGCTGGCGCAGCACCTTTCCGCTCACGCGGTGCGGCTTTGACCGTCGGCGAGCACGCTGCGGAACAGCTCCGCGAGCCTTGCGACTTCCGTTGCCGTCGAGTGTCTCGCCATGACCTGCTGCTGCGCCTGGCTGCCGAGCCGCCTGATCGTTGCCAGATCCGCGGATCCCGCGGCCACGAAAGCTTCCACGAGGGCCTCATGGTCGCCCGCGACCACCAGCCATCCATCGACTGCACTACGGACAAGTTCAGGGATACCGGCGATCAGGGTGGCGATCACCGGCCGTTGCAGCGCCATCGCCTCCATCAGCACCATCGGCAGGCCTTCCGCGAAACTGGGCAGAACCAGCGCTCGGGATCTCAACAGCCAGTCGCGAACCTGCGCGCCGGTGGCCCATCCGGTGATCGTGACCCGATCCTGCAGGTTCCGGGCACGGATCCGCTCCTCGATGGCGCCGCGCAGTTCGCCGTCTCCCACCAGCACGAGACGCCCCTGTATGCCCCGCGCCACGGCATCCGCGAACGCATCGATCAGCATGATTTGGGCCTTCTGTGCCGAAAGCCGGCCTACAGAGACGAAGTCGCGGGATGCATCATCCGCAGGTATGGCTGCATCGAACCAGTCCTGTCCGACGGTGCAGCGCACGATATGAATCCTCGGCCAGTCGGCGAATGCAGCCCAGCGACGGAGTTGCGACGCACAGTAACTGGAGATGGCGATCGTAAAGCTCGCCGCTGCGATTTTCGCCGCCATGCTGAGGCCAATGGCCGCATCGAACTCATCGGGACCGTGCACGGTCATGCTGAACGTCGGGCCACCAAGCTGCCTCGCGAGCATCGCCACGGCGGCCGCATTCGTGCCGAAGTGCACGTGCACGTGCCGTATCCGACGTTCGCGAAAAAGCACCAGCAGCGCGAGCGCCTCGAGCAAATAGGCGACGTGACGCAACAACCCGCGCTCGCTGGCACGGCTCAGGCGTAGTGTAGTTCGCAGCGCGGGCAACACTTTCAGGCGCGCCAGCAGCGCTCCCTTCGCGATCAGAAGCAGCAGCCGTGCCCGTCCCGCGCCCAGCAGGTGAAGCGTCTTCGCGTCCTCGGAGATGTCGTCTGGATCGCCGGACACGGTGCCGCGGCGAATGGCGAATCGCTCGATCGGGAATCCCAGTCTCTCGAGGCCGAGGATCTCGCGCCGGATGAACGTGTGACTGACGCTTGGATATGCTGTCGTCAGGTACGCGAGGCCTGCGTGAGCGGAATCAGGCGAAGCCATGTGGTCCGTGTCCGTCCATATTGGTCAGGTGCAGGCCACCTTGCCATTCCGCAACGGGCTGCAGCAGCGCGCTGAGCGCGGGTGAGCAGGCGAACAGGCGACGGTTGGCGAGCGAGAGGTAGCCAGTCCGTTCGAACGCCTCGACCCAGCCTGGGTGCGATTGATTGCTGTAGATGAGGTCAACCTCGCGAGCGGCGAGGTAGCGGGTCGCTGCGTCGATGACGAGCGGCGCATGTTCCAGCCGTGCGAAGCAGTCCGAGATCAGGCCAACGGCCAGATCACCGAATCGTCCGTCGGTGCTGGGGGCCGCGTGGTGAACGACCGCCCAGCCAACGGGAGCGCCGTCCGAGACGATCCGCAGTCGAACGGCGTTCTGCAGGCCGGTGGCCGGAATCAGCGCGTTCATCATGGCGCTGTCTCGCACCGCGAGGCACGCGTACTCGCCCCTCGCGCTTGACCAGAGTTGATCGGCCCAGTCACCAAACTCGTTGACGACCGTGGCGACGCCGTCGCCGGACCGCCCGCCGCGCAACAGGCTGATTCCGGTCTGTACAGGCGGAAAGCCGATCGTCCCGGCACCGCTCCACGCCGCGCAGTCGAGGATCCGCGCGGTTGCGCGCTGCAGCGCAAGTACCCATTGCGCCTCAGGAAGCGGTAGGGCGCAGCACCTTTAGGCAGAATGGCATGCCGTGCATCTTCCAGCCGAGGCTGCTGGCAACTTGGACCGGTAGCTCCCTGCGCGCCGCCGTGGCCCACACTGAACAGCAGTGGGTACTTCTTCCCCATGTCGCGGATGAACCGCAGGCCGAGCGTCGCGTACTTGGGATTGATCGCGCCCTCGCTGAACGGGCCCTGCCAGTCACAGACCCACTGCAGTTCCCCGCCCACGAGCCACTGCTGCGGCTTCAGGGCGTACGCCCCGCGTACGTGTTCGTCGTCCTCGATCGCAAGATAGTACTCACGCCACGTCTTCGCGCCTTCGACGCGCGGCAGCCAACGCTCGTCTGGGCGCGAGTAGAAGCCCCAGGGCAGGCCGCCGTCCTGCATTCGCTGATTGAAGGCGAGCACTGCGGGTTCGTGCTCGAGCTGTTGCGGCACGGTCTTGATGGGCATGGTGCAGTAGAGATCTGTTTGGGGCGGCGTCAGGCCGCTCAGTATGTTCAACGGCCTTGCCTCGTCTGCAAATCGGACTTGGTGCAATGGGGGGCGTCACGCGCCTGTGACGCCGATCACACATGGCTACGAAGCGTCGATTGAGCCGTCATTCGCTTGAGGACGGGTCATCGGTATATCCTTATGTATTGTTGCCGAACCCGCGCGCGGACGACCACTCCAGCCGAATCGCCCGAAAAGGCGACTACGACGATAACGACATTGCCATCGTAGGCATGGCCCTGCGCGTGCCCGGGGCATCGACCCCGAGGAGTACTGGGCCAACCTGGTTGGGGGCGTCGAGTCGCTGAGTTCCATACCGAGGAGGAACTGCTCGCGCGCGGGAGTGTCGCCGGCCGCTGGCTGACCCGAACTACGTCCGCCGGCATGGTGCTGCAGAACATGGATCAGTTCGATCCGGGTTCTTCGGGTTCAGCCCCAAGGAAGCGGCGATCCTCGACCCGCAGCACCGCCAGTTCTGCAAGTGGCTTGGGAAGCGCTCGAGCGTGCAGGCCATCCGCCGGCGAAATTCGAGGGCAACATCAGCGTGTTCGCAGTTGCAGCATGGGCGCCTACTTCGCCTACAACATCCTGACCAACCACGACCTGCTCGAGAACGTCGACACCTTTCACGCCGTCACACAGGCGGCGACAAGGACTTCCTGTCGACCCGCGTGTCATACTCCTTCAGCCTGAGAGGCCCGAGCGTCAACGTGCAGACTGCGTGCTCCACCTCCCTCGTGGCGGCACGCCTCGCCTGCAGAGCCTGCTTGCGCGCGAGACGGACGTAGCGCTCGCCGGCGGCGTCGCGATCGAGCTGCGATGAGCGCCACTACAGGAAGGCGAGATCCTCTCGCCCGATGGCCACTGCCGCACCTTCGACCATCGGTCCAAGGGCACCATCTTCGGCAGTGGCGCCGGCGTCGTCGTGCTGCGCCGGCTCGCCGATGCGATCGCCGATGGCGATCACATCCACGCGATCATCAAGGCCAGCGCCGTCAACAACGATGGCTCCTCGAAAGTGGGCTACCTCGCGCCCAGCGTCGACGGGCAGGCCGCGGCGGTCGCCGAGGCCATCGCGCTGTCAGGCGTCGATGCCGACACCATCGGCTACATCGAATGCCATGGCACCGCGACGCCGGTCGGCGACCCGATCGAGATCGCGGCGCTGACGCAGGCGTTCCGCCAGTCGACCGAGAAGGCGGGCTTCTGCTACGTGGGCTCGGTCAAGACCAATATCGGTCACCTCGACACCGCCGCGGGCGTTGCGGGCATGATCAAGGCCGCGCTTGCGCTCGAGCATGGTCGCATCCCGCCGTCGCTGAACTACGAGGCCCCGAACCCGACCATCGGCTTCGACGGTAGCCCGTTCAAGGTCGCCGACAAGCTGATCGAATGGCCAGCAGGCCCGGCCCCGCGCCGCGCCGCCGTGAATTCGCTCGGCGTCGGCGGCACCAACGCCTTCGTCGTGCTGCAGCAGCCGCCCGCGCCCAAGCCCCTGCCGCCCGCGGCACCGGCGCAGCCGCTCGTGCTGTCGGCCCGCAACCGCCGTGCGCTCGATGACGCGGCGGCCCAGCTCGCCAAGTGGCTGCGAGCGAATACCCATGTTCCGCTCGCCGACGTGGCCTGGACGCTGATGCAGGGCCGGCATGGCTTCGAGCAGCGCCGCGTGCTCGCGGCGGCCAGCCATGAAGAAGCCGCGCAGCTGCTCGAGAATGGCGATGCGCGCCGGGTGTTCAACCACGCGCTCGAACTCGATCGACCTTCGCTCGTGTTCATGTGCCCGGGCGGCGGCGCGCAATACTTCCAGATGGGTCGCGGGCTGCATGCCAGCGAGCCCGTGTTCCGCGAGCAGATGGAGCGTGGCTTCAAGCTGCTGCGCGAGCGGCACAAAGTCGACCTCGCGCCCGTGTTCCTCGCGGAACCGGCCGCACGCGACGCCACGATCGTCGAACTGAACAAGCCTTCCGTGCAGTTGCCGCTGATCTTCCTGATCGGCCACGCGCTGACCAAGCTCTGGGAGCACTACGGCGTCACGCCGTCGGCCGTCGTCGGTCACAGCATGGGCGAGAACACGGCCGCCTGCGTCGCGGGCGTGTTCAGCTTCGAGGATGCCCTCGGGCTCGTGCTGCTGCGCGGTCAGCTCATGGACGAGGTGCCCGAAGGCGCGATGCTCAGCGTCTCGATGCCCGCTGCCGAGCTCAAGCCGCTGCTCGGCACGGAGCTCGATCTCGCGACCTCCAACAGCCCGCAGCTCTCGGTAGCGTCAGGCCCGGCGCCACTGATTGATCAGCTTGCAGCGCGACTGGCCGAGAAGGGCATCGACTCGCAGCGCGTGCGCATCAACATCGCCGCGCACTCGCGCATGCTCGACGGCATCCTCGGCCGCTTCCGGGACTACCTACGCAGCATCAAGCTTGGTGAACCCAAGCTGCCCATCGTCTCGAACCGCACGGGTCAGTGGCTGCCGCCCGCGCGCGCGCGGGACCCGGAGTACTGGGTCGAACACCTGCGCAACACCGTGCTGTTCGCCGCCAACGTCGACACCTTGCTGGAATCGGACGATCGCGTGTTCCTCGAGGTTGGCCCGGGCAACATCCTCGGCTCGTTCGTGCGCCAGAACCCCAAGGCGCCGGCGCAGCGCGTGTTCTCGTCGCTGCGGCATCCGGATGATGCCTCAGGGGACGACGTCTACTTACGCGCCGTCACGGCGCGGCTCTGGGCGGTCGGCGTGCCCGTCAAGCTCGAGGCGCTGTGGACGGCGCCCCGCCGGCGCGTGCCGATGCCCACGTACCCGTTCCAGCACCAGAGCTACTGGATCGCACCGGGCACGTCGGCCGTGCATGCCGCGCCGACCGACGAACGGCCCATGCGACTGGCTGAGCTCGACGACTGGTTCCGTACGCCCCGCTGGGTGCAGCAAGGCGTCCTCGAGACGCGCGAAACGCCCGCGACCTGGCTCGTGTTCCAGACGCGCGAACCCGTCGCAGACGGTCTCGTCGAGCGTTTGCGGTCGCGCGGCGACACGGTCGTCACGGTGCTGTCGGGCGACACCTTCACGCGCGTCGACGACCACACGTTCACGATCGCGCCGGAGGCAGGTGGGGTCGGCTACGGCGAACTGATCGAAGCCCTTGGCGAATCGAACCTGCTGCCGGATTTCGTGCTGCACACCTGGCTGCTGACCTGGGACCAGAGCTTCCGACCAGGCTCGACCTTCCTGCACCGGAACCAGGAGTACGGCTTCTATTCGCTGTTCCACCTCGCGCAGGCGCTGGGCAAGGCGGGCGTGCTCGAGAAACCGATCCAGATCATCGTCGCAGGCAGCGGCTTGCTGCGCGTGGCCGACGAAGCCGCGCCGTACCCGGACAAGGCCACGGCGCTGGGTCCGGTCGCGGTCATTCCGCGCGAGTTCCCGAACATCCAGTGCCGCTTCGTCGATGTGTCGCTGCCGCTGGTCGATGCCAAGCGCCGCAAGGCGCCGCCAACGCGCGACCCCGGTGCGGCACTCGCCGCGCTCGAGGCAGAAATTGGCGCAGTCCCGGGCAGTGGCGTGTTCGCGTGGCGCGACGGCGTGCGCTGGCAGCGCCATGTGTCCAAGTGGCCGGCCACCCAGCGTGGCGATGGCGAACCGCGCCTGCGCCAGCAAGGCGTGTACGTGATCACGGGCGGCCTGGGCGGCATCGCCGGCGTGCTCGCCGAATGGCTCGCGCGGGAGTACCGGGCCAAACTCGTGTTGCTTGCCCGCACGCCGCTGCCACAGCGCAGCGACTGGAACGACTGGATCGCGCAGAACGGCGCCGACGATTCGATCTCCCGCAGCATCGAGCGCATCCGCCAGCTCGAGGCGCTGGGCGCGCAGGTGCTGCCGGTGGCGGCGGACGTCACCGTCGCCGAGCGCATGCACGAGGTCGTCAGCGAAGTGCAGGCCGCGTTCGGCGCCGTCAACGGCGTATTCCATGCGGCCGGCGTGATCCGCGACAACCTGATCCAGCTCAAGAGCCAGCGCGACATCGAGGAAGTGTTCTCGGCCAAGGTCTGGGGCACGCTGGTGCTCGACGAAGTGTTCGCGAAATCGCCGCTCGATTTCATGCTGCTGTTCTCGTCGACCAGTTCGTTCATCGCGCCGCAGGGCCAGGTGGACTACGTTGGCGCGAATTCCTTCCTGAACGCGTTCGCCGACGCACGGCGCGGCGAAAGACCCTATCCGGTCATCGCGCTGAACTGGGGCGTCTGGAAGGGTGTCGGCATGGTCGGCACGGGTGCAGCAGGCGATGCGCAGTCGCTCGAGATCGACCGCGGCAGTGCCACGGCGCATGAACCGAAGCATCCGTGGTTCGCGCGACATCTGTCGGCACGTGACGGCGTCGATTCAGTGCACTGGTTCGAGGGCAGCTTCTCCGCCGAGGCCGACTGGGTCATCGATGAGCACAGGCTCTCGAATGGCGAGGCCCTGTTGCCCGCGCAGGTTACCTCGAGATTGATCCGCACTTCGGTCTGCGAGATCGGTGCGGGCGCGCAGGTTGGCAGGTCAGCAACCTGCTGTTCAAGAACCGCTGTTCGTCTAACGGCACGCCGCGCTGCCGCTGGCTTTCGGCTGCGCCTGAAGGACGATGACCGTCGCTGGAGGTGGATGTGTTCGCGCGTACCGGGTGCCAGCGACGGCCAGGATGATGGCAGGTTTGCGCCAGCGCGCGTGGCGCGTGCCAGACCGAGGCACCGGCCATGCTCCCGCCGCGGAATCGAAGCACGCTGCACCGTGCGCCAGCAGGTAATAGCCGGTGGCACGGGCTTCCTGCGATCCCGCCAGGAAGACCACCTGCGCTTTGGTCCGCGCTTCCGACCGCTGAAGAAGCTGTCGCTGGGTACTTCCAGGCGCTGGCCCCACCTGCAGCTACCGGCCGGGTTGCGGCTGCAAACCTCGAGCAGTTCAGGGCTGCACCCCGGTCTGCTCGACATCGCGACAGGCTGCGCGATGGACCTGATCCGGGTTACACGCGGAACAGGAGGGTGGCGAGCCGTGCCGGCGCCTCTGGGGCGCCGCTCATATGCCGCCTGCTGCTGCCATGCGCCGCTGACGGCCGAGGTCACGAGCTGGCTCAGGCTGTCACCGTCGAGCCCGCCGCAGGCCGGCACGTCGTCGCGTTCGACATCGTGATCGCAAAGACCGGCTGGGCGCGTGGTGGTCGAAGTCGACCAGCTGACGCTGCGACGCATTGATGGCGCGCTGTCTGCGCCAAACCCTGGCGCCAAGCCCGACATAACCGCAGAGGGTGCTCCGGTCGGCGAGAAGACCAAGCCCTTGTCCCCAGGTGAGCTTGCGCTTCCGCGCAATGTTTCGCAGGGCATCGACCTGGGCGGCGTGCGTGCGCTGCGGGTGCGCCCTTCGCCCTTGCCGCTACGGCCCTGCCTTCGACCCTGGTCGTTTCGTCGATGGACCTCGCCGGATCCGGCAGGCCGAGTCGATCAGTCGTGCGGCCACGGCCGAAGGACGCGGTTCTCGCGGCCGCAGCTCGACGGCGATTTCGAGCGCCACGGGACGAGCTCGAAACCTCGCCGAGCTGTGGGGCAAGGCGTCGGCATCCGCGACAGTTTCTTCCGATCTCGGTGGCCACTCGCTGATCGCCGTGCGCCTCTTCAACGAGATCTCCGACAAGTTCAACGTCGATCTGCCGATGTCGGTGCTGATGCAGTCGCCGACCATCGCGGCGCTTGGCGACCTGATCCGCAGCGAGTCGCCTGAACTCGCGGGCTGCTTTGCGGCCTGCTGGCGACGGGGGTGCGGCGAGCGCCAAGGCTCTGCCCTGAAAGTACCGGCACCTCGTGCCGATGCACAGCGGCCAGGTCAGCGACCGCACGCCGCTGTTCGTCGTCTCGGGCATGTTCGGTAACGTGCTGAACCTCGGTCGCACTTGCTTGGCGAGGAGGCGGCCGTTCTACACGCTGCAGGCGCGTGGCCTCTACGGCGATCTCCGAGCCGCACCCGAGACGTTCAGGGAGATGGCGCGGGATACATCGCCGAGATCCGCATGAATTGCAACCGCGAGGCCATACCTCCTGGGAAGCGCCTCGGGCGGCGGCATCGTTGCCTACGAGATGTGCGGCAGCTGCCCGAGGCCGGCGAGCCGGTTACCGAAAGTCATCTATCTGGATACGCCGCTGCGCGGATCGCCCCGCTTCAGCAAACTCGATAGCGTTGCGATGTTGTGGCAAGGACTCCAGAAGGGTGGATTGCCCTTCCTGCGAAGAAGATCCGCGTGCGCATGGAGTGGGAGCGCCTGCCTGCGTCGCCGCAGGCAAGAGATCGAGGCGAAGGACGGGGACTCGGCCCCGGTTCAGTCACGGCGGATCGGCGACGCCTTCATGCATGCCGTGCGCGCGTACCGGGTGAGCGGTGCCCGTCGAGGTAGCTGTTCCGGCCCATCTCGACATCCATTTCCACGCCTGGCAGGCGGCGGTCGGCTCGTGGACTCCGAGCGCAGCTTCTTGTACGAGGACAACGGCTGGACGCCCGTACGTCAAGGGCATCGATGAGGTGCCCGGCAACCACGACGGCATGGTGCTCGAGCCCAATGTCCGCGTACTCGTCAGCCTGATCCGCCGTGCGCTAAAGGGACTGGACTGTAGCGACGGGCTCGTCAGCCGGGCTTCGTGGCTACGTAGGTCAGCAGCTCGCGTTGTAGACGTCACGCGCGGCGGTGTCGAGTGGTTTCTTCCCGGTCAGCCGGCGAGCGAGCTGCGAGGACCGCGATAAGCTCTAGAACCTTGAGAATGCACCGCGCGCAGCGAACCGCCATGGTGCGCCCTGTGCACCGGTACCGAACCGCCATCTCCGGAATCGCCGCCGTGTACTTCCAGTCCGGCCAGATGCGGATGTTCGGCCATCCGCAGCGTCCAGAATAGCCCGGCGTGTCATGTGGTGGAAGCTGGCGCGGTCGTGGGAACCCGTAAACGAAGGCGCCGTGCACCAGACATCGTGCCCGTTTCAGGATGCGATGTGCCTCAAGGGCGGCCTGCAGCGGCAGGCAGATGTTCGTAGACTGCCAGCGAGAAGTAGTCGAGCAAGGCATCATTGAACGGCAGGTTGTGGGCGTCCACCTTCAGGTGGGGGTCCCGATACCGCGATGGTCGCAATCAGTGCCACGTAACGAAAGCGCTGGTAAATAAGGCTCTGCCGCGTTCGCCATAACCGACCTCGAAAATCAGCGGCCGTTGCCTTCATCTCCCGGGACCAGGCCGAGTGCGCATCCAGGTGGTAAGGGAGGTCCGTGGCCTGGGATGCCAGCGGTGGGTCGAAGCGCAACGCATCGAGGTCGTTCCAGGGTTCGTACCGGCAAGTCTGGGCAAAACCGCTCAGGTGCCTTGCATGAGGTGGGCACGCCGCTCGAGCGGGTAAGCGTGGCCGGGCCGGACGAGGAGGAGTCGATCGCCATCCATTCGCAGCGACTCATACGACTGTGGGCGTGAAGGATGGCGAGCAGCGCCCGGATCTAGGGTGGTGACATCATTCGTGTTCATGTAAGCGGCGGAATTTTCGTGAAAATCAGCCTGTGCAGCGCAGTTCGGTCCGATGACGCCCGCCGTCAGAAGCACGAAAAAGTGCAGCACAGTACGGCCATCCCGGGAACGAATTTCAGCATGACGCCCTTGAAGAAGCCGATGAACGAAAGATTGTTCTCAGTCAAATCGTGAAGATGTACTCACCCAGTAGACACCGGCCTTGCGCTGGTCCGGGGCCGATGTGAACGAACTGGCGAAAACCAGCACGGCCGGCAGCAGGGATGGTGATGGCCTTGGTCCATGGATGGGGCGCGCAGCATCGAAAGGAAAGAACAGGCGAAAATGCCATACAGCAGCGCACTGGTCCTTCAACCAGGGCATCACGACGTCGAAGGATCGAGCCAGCGCCATACCGATCACGAAGAAAATGGCGTACTCGCACAACCAGTGTCGTGGGCACGTGTGCAAACTGATACAGGGCCCGCAAAGGCACCGCCAGCAAGAATGCAGGAAGCAACCTGCCGCGGTCGTCGCGACAATGGCAAACAGGACGTAAAGCTCCAGCGGCACGTAGATTGTACCACAGCGACCTGGCAACACTCGTGCTCGGGGAGAGGTAGATCTCGATGAATTCGGCGACGCCCGCGGTCGAAATTGTCGACAGGTCAGGAACCGCGAAGCTGCGTGCTTTCCGGCCCAGATGATCGCGGAGAACAGCACGAATGCCGGCAGCAGTCGCTGGACGCGCGACGTGATGAACTTGAGCGTCGCTCTGAGTTCGCCAGACGCCCGGAAGGTGACCTGAAAGACCGCTCCGGACAGGAACATGAAGAACGGCATGTGGAACTCATAAACGAGTACCTTGAGCGTGACATACCAGGAATTGCCGATAGGGTCCGGCCCAGTCACCAGATGCCCGAAGACGACCAGGAGATCGCCAATCCCTTGGCAAGGTCAGTTCATCCAAGCGCCGCTTGCCCTCATTCTCGCTGGCCTCGTCGATACCGTAGCGGGAAGATTCTGCCTGCAGATTGCAAGGGTTCGCGCGGTGGCCACCGGTCAGGTCAGGGATTCGGTGGTACCGCGACCGATTAATACCGATGGCCAGGGAAACGGCGTGAGAAGCAGGAATCCGCGGCGCACGCTGACATATGCGAGCAGCGTTGGTCGCCATGAAGTAGCCGTTGCGTACCAGGCCGAACTGGATGACAGGTACCCACCCAACTCAGCGAGTGCAACCGCCCAGACCACCCCTAGAACGCCGTAGGTGTCGAACGAACACGCCTACGACAAGCAGCACCGCAGTTGCAAGTTGCTCGGCGGCGCCATGGTAGGGGTGGCCGGTGGCGACGAGGGCAGTTGCTGGCCGCGCGTCGATGCCCGCGATCGCGGTCGCCCGACGCACAGTATCACCGCACAACATCCAGCCCGCTGCTGAGTAGCGCTCGTCGTACAGGAAGTCCAATCAGCGCTTGCCGAGGCCGCCCGGCAAGCCCGCGCCCGTCCACGAGCAGGGTCTGCGGAGTCTGGGCGCTGGCAAGCAGTTGACGAACTACGGCGGGTGATTCGCGATGGGCGGTGGCGAGCACCGGGTACGACCCGTCCGGAGATTTCCTCCGCGATCTGCCGCATGAGCCGGGAAAACTGCTCTCGCGATCAGTAACTTCGAGCAGCGCGAGCGAATCAGCTGACCGAAGATCGGTTGTCGCCCTGCATGGCCAAGAACGGCCGATAAGGCTGCTGGCAGATATCCACTTGCCGAAATGCAGGATCTCCGTGGTCCCGGTCCAGCGAAAAAGCGAAAGTCCGGGCTCTGCAGGAACAGATAGCAGCCCCGCGAGAGCGGGCTCGCCACCGACGAACCCACCGATGTGATCACCATGCAGACAGACCGTAGCCACCATGCAGCCGCAATAGTCACGATATTTGAAGGCGCAGCGTCAGGATTTCGAGGATGCGCTGGCCTCGCGAACTCCATCCGGCGATTCGCGAGCGGTATGGAGAGCGATGTGAAAACCGATATCCAGCAGCGTCGACGTTGCGGCGGCCGGGAAGACTTGGCGCAGTACTGCGGCTGAGTCGTATAGATGCGCGATCGGTACAGCCAGCAGGCAGGCGCATGAACAGCGATGTGCCGCGGATGGCCTGTATTGACCATGCGGTGTTCAGGTAGGTGGGATGTGTGCCCCGTTCGTGCCGGATGATGCCCTGGTAGATCCCGGCATCAGTGATCATTTTCGGGCAGCCATGTAAAGAAACACGCTCGCAATGCCATCAAACCGAAGGCCTCGGGGAACAGCAGGCGGGTCAGCGTGAGGGTCGAGGTGAGTCGGAGGACTTGCGAACCACCGAACACCACCATCGTCCACATGGTTCCCTGTCCGGCAGGTGTCCGGAGGCGGGCGAGGAGCGCGTCAAGCAGATGCTTCATCGATGGGGTCGAGCGGAGGGGCGGAGTGCGAAAATCGCGGTCGCGGCAACAGGCCAATGACGATATCACGTGCCCATTGGCTCGTTGCGCCCGGTGTTGCGGCCTGTGCGCGGTTTCGCGCGATTTATTCAGCCGTCGGGAGAGTGCGAACCGTCTCTTGGTTTTCGTTGCGCAGGTGACGGATGGGGCGCGTCGCATGGATAATCCTTGGCTGCGACAAACCAAGCGCGGAACACGAACCCAGTCACGCCCTCGGGCAGACAGCCTGCCGATGTCCCTTCATATCGTCTTTTTCGTACCATATGGCCCGGTTCGGCAGTTTCCCAACAGGTGGGACTTACGTCGACACGATACGCCATGCACTGATCGGTCGCGGCCATCCGAGTGTCAGTCCCTGACCAGGGTTCACCCGGGGCCTGAGTGCGCCGACGAACGAGTCTACGTGGTGCCCGAGCCAGGCCTGGTGCGCAAGCTCGCCAGTCGTGTCCGGGCCTGGTTGGCAGGAAGAGTTCGAGGTGTTCCACTGCTGGGGAGTCGATCGAGCAAGGGCTGTCAGCGATTAACCGGCGAGAGACCGTCGATGTGTTCGAGATAGAGGAGTCCTTCGGCTGGGGCGGCAGATACAGCGCAGGACGTCGATTCCAGTGGTGGTCCATCTGCAGTCCGCCGTATTCACCGTGCTCGGTCCGCAGCGTGACACTCGCCGTACGCAGCGCCGCATCGCAGTGGAGGAGCGCAGCTGATGCGCCCGCGATAGTTCTGTCGCCGTGCAGGCGACGCTGCAGCCGATGCAGTCACATTATCGGATCGACGAGACGCGCATCGTGCCGAATCCACTGCCATGGGCCCGGACGTCCCGGTCTGGAGCCTTTCGACTTGTGACCGCCGGATACCGTGCTCTTCGTCGGGCGCTTCGACTTCGGCAAGGGCCGACCTAGATATCGCGGCGTTCGAAGCGCTTCTTTCCCTCGAAGCGACGGCAGGGACTGCTCTTCACCGTCGGTCCAGACGACGGGCTGGTCTGCGGCGACGGCGTGCGCAGGAAGTTCCGCGACGCTGTTCGCGGGTCTCCGCCCGCGAAGCCAGCGGTGAATCGAGTTCTTCGGTGCCCAGTCTCGTGACGGCTGAGGAGTCCGCTCGCGTGTAACGGTCATAAGTTCTCGCTAAGGAAGATCAGCCGCCTGCTCATGGAGGCGATGTGGCAAGGGCTGTCGATCGTCGCCAACCCGTCAACGGCGTGGCTGAGGTCCTGGAGGATGGCCGCACGGGCCTGCTTGCCGATGCCTCTGATCCCGCTGCGTTCGCCTCACGATCGCTCGTCTTCTCGACGACGCTGCAGGGTCGAGTCTGCTTGGGGCGCGCCGCGCCTCGCGCAGTGTGCGCGCCATGGCCCTGATGTGGTCGCGGCGCTCGCGGCCGAGCGCCCTACAATGCCGTTCGCGGGAATGGGGAACCCCGCTCGCCGCCCCGGGCTGATTCGCGCCCTCCGCGCGGCACCGTGCTGACGACTATCTGAGGTACTGTCGTGGGGATGAAGCGGACTGGTCGCGATTCTCGCCATGGCGGCCTTCCTGCCGTTGCGCTGTTTGTCACCGAGGCGACTTCTGCGCGCTGGCGATGGAAGTCGTCGCTCGTGACCGGATGCCGTACCACTTGGAAGGAGCGGTGCTTCTCGACCTCCCGATCGTCCCGGCGATCGAAAGGGAGCGAGTCACCTTTCTCAGTGCCCTGCGTGATCGTCCTGGTCTTCTTCCGCAAGGATTCCTCCGCGCGCCCGCGTTGTTCTAAGTCCGTGTTCATGCGATCATGTCGGCTATCTGTTCCGACCAGCTAAGAACAGGTTGCCCGTCGTCTTTCTATGGGACGACGTTCGGGGGTTGAGGATTTACTGGGTACTGGCCAGATCGATCGATGATCTTCTTACGTTCATTTTGCCGTTCCTGATCGGGCGCACGATGTTCCGCAGTGAGGCGGACTTGCCGTGCACTGGCTTTCGTCCTCGTAGGCGCGGGACTCATCTACGTGCCACTGATCATCATCGAGGCACTGCTCAGCATTCCGTTCTCGGTGTGGCGGATTGCCCTCGTCATCTACGGCATCGCGATGCAGCCATCATGGCGATGGGGCGGAATACAGCCCGTGGTGTTCATGGAGAATGCGCTGTCCAACGCCAGCTTCATGGCGATTGCGGTGATCGCTGGCGGCCGGATTCGCCGCGGGGCGCTCAATGCGGGTATTGGTTTGGCGTCAGGCGTGCGCATCTTTTCTCACAGATGGGCTTGTTGCTGACGCGGGTGACGTCATCCAATCTCACGGATGCCTTCGGGTTGATGCTTCGGATCGCGAAGGCGCGGCTGTGTGCCCTGATGGCTGCCGGCGTAGCGCTGGCGGTATGCATCGCTCCCGCGATGAGACTGTGATGTATTCCCTGATGAGCGGCTCGACGGAGCTTGCTGCGGAGATCGTCAACGAGGAGCGAGCGTTTTCCTGCAGGGGCGCTTTCTCGAGGAGGATTTCGTATTTTCGGGGCTCGGCGACCGGCTCTGGTTCGGCTGGGGCATGCTGACCGCGACCGGATGCAGCAAATTTCGACGAAGGAGGCCGGTCTCGATGGTTTCCTCGTCATTCGCGTCAAAACTGACGGGCATCATCGGCACCGAATTGATCCTGTTGCTGATGCTGGTGCTGATCCTGGTCAGGTTCCGCCGCTTCGCCGGCGCTTCTTCACTTGGCCCAGTTCCTGCTTGTCGCGCTGATGCTTTTGCGTTGCCGCGCGGATGGTCGATAGCCTGTTGAACGACATCTGGAACTGCTTGCCGTTCTTCCTCGCGGGGGGCGCTTCACGCGGTGTTCACGCTGCCTCATCTCCGCGCGACCAGCAGCGCCCTGGTGGAGGGACGCTGCGAGGTCGTCGCCGAACGCCGACTGGATCACGTTCGACGCCCATTCGCGAGCGCCCCGGGCGGCTCGAATAAACCTCAAGGAGCAGACTCGGGGTGGGTAGCCGGGTTATGTTGTCTTGCCGATGAGGCAAACGTGCTTATCACGCGCTCTGCATCATTCGGTGTCGCCCGCAGCGTCAGATTGCGGCCAATCAATGCTGACTTCGATTCTAGCTGGCTTGTTGTGCATTGCGCCCCTGTCCCTGGTGCCCGGGTTCCCAATCCGCGCCCTGCAGGTAATATTTAGAATCCCAAGGATGTCGAGATATCCCCTGTTTGGACGCCGTGGAGTGCTCGCATCGTCGTTCATTCTGACGACGCTTGCGATTGCACAGCCAGCCGCCTTCGGTCAGCCGCGCCCGCCAACGCTCTGCGTCGAGGCCACCAACGGTTGCGAGCCTGCCGTTACCCAATGGGATTACCCTTGGTACACGAGCTTCGATATGCGCGCGGTACCTTGGCACACTGCCGCGGGAGGGTGGGGTCCTCAGTATCGGCTTGCAGCACCCGCTGCGCCGTCTACCACTCGCGCCGTGACTGTCAACAGCAGGGCCGAGTTCAATGCCGCCGCCGCAGTGCCGGGAACCCGAATCACCATCGCAACGGGATGGGCCGGCAATACGACTGCCTCGATCACGGCCAGCGACGTCGATGTGGTGATTCCGCGTGGCGTCAGCGTTGGAGCCATAGAGATCGGATTTCTGCCGCAACACACGCCGATATCGCGAGTGCGAATCCGTGGTACGACGCCTGGAACACTCGGGTGGACGCATGGGCCAGTACCGGGATTACTCCCTTGTTACCGACGTCATCATCGATGGAATCGATATGAACGGTGACAGCGGTTACCCGACGTTCGAGACCAACGCGGCGTTCCGTGTCGATTCGACCCGGGTCGCAATCGTCAACGTGCGTGCTATCGCCGCTGGGCCGATTTGGCTCGGTAGCGCGAAGCACGTGTTTATCGGGAATTCCAACATGTATCACGGTGCCGCCACGCGCAGCGCGGTCGGGTACATCGAAGGCTGGGGTATTCGAAACACGGGCGGCCCCATGACAATCGTCGACTCCAGATTGCAGGGCACGCGCTACCATAATCTGCGCCCTCAATCGGTGGGAGGTTCCGGTGAGTTGTTCTATGCGGCGCGCAATACTTTTGTCGCGACAGCCGAAGGCCGCACGTCGTGGACATGGAACAATCTTGGCAACGGCCCATGGAATGGACAGGGCGCCGTGTTCGAGAACAACTCCATCTATGGTTACGCTGCGCCCGGTTGTCCGTTCGGGGCGGACTTGAGCGTCAACCACGTGACCTGGTCACGGGTCGCCAACAACAATTTCTACGGCGCCGGTAATGTCGTGTTCAATCAGGACTACCTGAATCGCCAGGCGGCGGCAGGCGCTGGCGGCAGCGGTTCGCACGACTGGTCGACCGGCAATACCTTCCAGACCTTCACGCAGTTTCCGGCGTGGGGTGGTCCTGGTGACCCCCGTCAGATTCCTCTCCCGAACGGTATGACTGTGGTCAGTGGCGAAGGGCAGTGCCCGTCGATCGGTTGATTCGGGCGATGCCTCAATGCTCGGCTGCGGTTCTGCCGCGAACCCAGCCGAGCCGCTTCGAGAGTCGCTTGCCGGCTTCGGTGCAGGGCTTCTCGAAGTAGAACGTCGAGACGTGCGCCAACGCGAATAGCACGAGGAACAGGGGGATTCGCTTCGCGTAGACCTCGAGTCGGTCATCACCCTGTCCGAGCCAGGTGTACTGCAGTACCTGGTGGATCACGTACAGCGCGTAGGACACCGTGGCGATGTAGACCATCGGCGCCGATACGAGCTGACGCCTGCCGGGGAACGACCCCTGCACGATCGTGCTGCCGACCAGCAGCGCGGCCACATAGGGTCTGACGTAGTTCGCCGCTTCCAGAGAGGGATGGCTGGTCGCCACCAACGCAGCCAGCAGAATCCATGGGGCACCCTGCATCTTGAGCCATTGCAGCGGGCTGGCATCCAGGGCGCGCGCATTGAGCAGCAGGGCGAGCGTCGCGCCGGCGAGGATTTCGTCGACCCTGCGCCACGTCACGATGTCCACCGGCGTGCCCGACATGACGCGGTGCGCTGTGACAGCGACCGCGAGGACGGGTAGCAGATAGAGGCCGCGCTTTCCGCCCACTGCAAAAATCAGCGCGACGGCGAGATAGAACTGCACCTCTACACACAGGCTCCAGTAGTGGCTGGCCACCTGGGTGAGTTCGAGGGGCGGCCAGTTCGCCGTGAACGTGAAGTTCCGCCACCACTGTTCTGATGTCGCACCCCAGAAGCTGAGGGCGATCACGAGGCCGAGCCACGCCAGGGGAACGATCCGAAACAGTCGGCGGATCAGGAAGTCGCCGAGGTTCGGATTCGATAACAGGAAGCGTGTGATCAGGAAGCCCGACAGAGTGAAGAACAGGGCCATGCCCATGGATGCGGCAGTGTCGTTCAACTTCAGGACACGCGGGCCGAGCGGTAGCAGGTGGCAGCCCAGCACCAACAGGATCGACAACGCCCGCCACCCGTCGAGCGTATCCAGTCGTTGTGATTCCATGGCGTGATTGCTCATGACGTGCGGAACCTGGATTTCAGCCTTAGCAGCGGTGCTTCGAAGAACCTGGAAGCTGATGGTTGCCAACGCGATCGACAGCACGGCCGACAACCCGAACAACAGCCAACCATGCCCCTGGTCCAGTTTAGCTGCGGCCGGCCGAGCGACTTCTATCGCGATGATGTGCAGCAGGTAGATTCCGTAGCTGATCATACCGACGTAGACGAGGGGGCGCAGTTCGAGCGCACGCGTCAGGGGATGTCGTTGCTGATAGTAGAGCGCCGGCAGGAACACTGCTCCAGACAGCTGGAACACGAGTCGCGGCAGGCCTCGCACGTCTCCTGGCCAATTGGCGGCCGCGAGGGCAGTGAGCGCGGTGATCCATAGAACCGATGCCGAATGGGCCCGCAACCAGTTCGTCGCGGGATCGTTCGAGCGGATCGCGAACGCGCCGAGGCAGCCCAGCAGTAGATTGGCGTGAAGGTGCATTGCAGGATATGCAGCGACTGGTACGGGAGACCTGCATCCGCGAGCGCGGTGTCAAAAAGTCCGGAAGTTCACCGCCTGGTTCACCAGCAGGGCGAGCAGCAGCAGGTAAGGAGACCTCATGCCGAGGAGTGCGAGGATAGGCGGCCAGAGCAGATAGAATTGCTCTTCTTCGGTCGACAGGGACCATGTGATCGCGAGGAAGGTGCTCGACTATGGAGTTGCCTGTATAGGTCGCGTGATACGGCAGTTCGCGGAAGAATGCGGCGCGCAGCCAGAGGACTCTGGAGCGAGCAGCAGGAACGCCACCGCCAGGGCAGCGAGGAGCGCGTAGAGGAAAGATACGCAGCGAACGGCGCACATAGAACTTGCTCAGCGATATACGGCTCGTTTGGTCGCGTTCATGCAGCAGCAGGTGCGTGATCAGGAACCCGCTGAGCACGAAGAACAGGTCCACGCCGAGAAATCCGTGCTGCGACAGCGGCAGCCAGCCCATGCCGTCATGGCTGTGGTGCCAAATCATTGCGATTACGGCGATCGCGCGAACGCCATCCAGGCCCGCGATGCGATGAGTGCTGGGTGTGGCAATCATGAGTTCTCGTCCACGATCAGGAGCGCGGGAAGCAGGCTGGCCGCGGCGTCGCGCAGGGCTTGCTGCAGTTCAGGGCAATCCGCCGGGCATTCGGCGGCCACGCCTGCCAGGACGGCGGTGTGGTTCGCCTTGCCGGGTGAAAGCTCCGCCAGCAGGCCATCGAGCCGTGTATGGTACGGCACGCCGCCCACGGCTTTCACGGTCCACAGCATGATACGGTGACCATCGATGCTGGCTGACGCACGACGGCGCGTCGAGGCCGCCGTCGGCGGTCTGGAGCGTTTGCCCACTCGGCCTGAAGCAGTCCGTTCGATCCCGCAACGTCGTTCTTGGGAGAGTCGAGCCGGGCTTCGGCCGATCGTCGAGAGTAGGCGACGCGAAGGACGATCACCGGGGCGAGTTCGCGGTCGCGTACTCGCGGACCGATATCGATGCGCCCTCGTACATCGGCTACAGCCAAGTGCCGTCGAACCCTTCGGGTAGTCCATTCACTGATCGACCCGGCAATGCCGCAAGATCGGGAGGCGTCGTCGGCGTGGATGGCGTCAGGGTGCGCAAGCCGGCCAGGGTGATCATGGCCACGACTGCCACGAACGTGCCGCGCTCCCGGAAGCGCGACGCTCCGAAGCGGCACGGGCATCGGAGGTTGCTGTTGTTCGAGCGAAACTGCCCAGTTAAGAACGGGCCACATGGAGCACTGCAAAACAGCACCCACCTGAAGTAGTGGTGCCTGACGCGAATCAGGTAGTGCTCCATGTCTTTGTCCAGTAACCGATGGCGATCAGCAGGTAGACGCGAACCCAGTTCGCGTCAGCGCCATCGCGCTGGGCAACGAGCAGGACGCGCGCGCGATCGCGCCAGGTATCCAGATACGCCGCACCCTGAACGAGAACAGCGCGAGTGCGTGGTGATCAGGTAGGTTCAGGCCGCTGCAGCCAAGTGCGATTTCGAAAAGTACCGGCCGGCAGATGGAAATGATTTCTCGACGGTAAGGATCGACGTGACGTTCACTGCGAAGTTCACGACCGTCGTCGTCACCCATTGCAACGGTCGATCGAAAGCAGCGCCCAGGGCGGCAGCGAATGCAGCAGCGCGGCCGGGATCAGCAGCAGTTTCGCTGCGTCGCGGCCCAGCGCCCACCAGATGGCGCTTTAGCAGCAGTGCGGGCAGGAAGATCAGTCAGCGTGGCGCCGAGGCCCCAGTTGTCCAGCAATGCAATCAGGTTAAGCGAGGCGATCAGGAAGCAATGCCGCCGGCCAGTAAGGGTTCAGCGGCCCTGGCGGGTTCCTGCGCCAGTTGCGGATGCAGAGCCAGATCGCGAGGCCAAGCACCAGGTAGCCGTGTGCAAATGCCGCATACACCTGCGTCCAGGTTTCGTGTAGCAGGCGGAAGACGGAGGGCAGTCCGATGAGCGCGGCCAGAACGATGCCTATCAGGCAACTGGCGGCGATCAGTCCCGACCTTCGCTGGTGTACGCCTTCGTTCATGGGTCGCGCGGTATCTGCCTGGGTGCGAGGGAGGACGCACCCCTGACGAGCGCGCTGTGCTTCAACAGGTCGCGCAGGAAGTTCGGCGGGTCGTTGAACCAATGTCCCGTCAATCTGCGGATCGGGCGCGCGACGCAGTATCCAGCGGCCACTGCGAGGTCCAGCAGTGCGGCGTAGGCACGTCCATGGTTCAGGATGAAGTAGCGCCGTCGCGATTCGAACCAGTAGGCGGGGAGACGTCGCGGCCGTGCTCGATGCGTTGTCACGCCGCTACTCTGGCCGACGAGGTGAACGATACGGCTCTGCGGCACGTGCCAGCATGTCCACCCGGCACGGTTCGCACGCAGTATGAAGTCCGTTTCCTCAAAATACAGGAAGTAGGCCTCGTCCAGCAGGCCGATGGATTCGAGAACTTCCGGGCGAATGAACACATAGGCGCCTGATACCCAGTCGACCTCCATCGGCATGTCAGGCGTGCCGATCCAGCGTATTTGCCGGGCAAACAAGCGGAAGAACGGGCCGAGCTGCACGACGGCGGCGGTTTCACGCAGGATCGACGGAAACCGGAAGCAGCATGCTTGCGGCGTACCGTCCGGATCTTCGCTGCGTCCGCCCGCGAGGCCGACATCCGGCCTCGAGTTCATGAAATCGCCGAGGATGCGCAGTGCACCAGGCCGAAGGATCGTGTCCGGATTCAGCAGCACGAAATAGTCGAGAGGTTTGCCGCTGGCACGCAGCGCTTCGATGGCGCGGTTGTTGCCATAGGCAAACCCACCGTTCTTCGGTGCACGCACCAGGGTGGCCCACTGCGACCATCCGCTATCGACGATCGCACGTTCGATGACGTCCGCAGTATCGTCTCCGGAGGCATTGTCGACGATGCAGACGTGCGTGCCCGGCACGCTTTCCAGTTCCGTCTGTATCGATTTCAGGCAGTCGACGACGAGCGGGCCACAACGCCAGGCGACGATGCAGATGCCGAGCCTGGCGTGCTGCTGACTGTCAGGGGCGTTCATGCGCCAGCCACTTCCATGTGCCTTCGAGAGTCTGGCGCCCGACCCGTCGGGCGATCTGATTGCGCACCCGGGCTGCATGCGACGAGACCGGCAGGTTCGCCTCGAGGCGCTGCACCGATTCCGCCTGCACGCGCTCGACGCGTGGGCGACGGCGGCGTTCGTAGCTGCGCAGCGCCTCGTCGACTCGGCCGTGTGATCGCAAGGTGTCGGAGAGCACGATCGCGTCTTCGAGTGCCATCGCAGCCCCTTGTGCCAGCGTCGGTGGACTGGCATGAGCTGCGTCGCCAATCAGTATGCAGCGGTCCCGATGCCAGGGCTGCTGCCTGACCGTCCAGTATCTGGTCGGAATGAAGGCGTTCCGCTCGGGAAGGTTCGATAGGGCGGCCACCGCGCTGGGCCCGAAACCCTCGAAGGCCTTCCGGATGGCGCCCGCGGGGTCAGATCCGAGGCGCATCAAGGCACCGGCGACCGGTCCGGCGCCGACATAGAGTTCGTCGTCCGGAAGTGGATACAGGAGCAGAGTTGCACCGTTGCCGATCAGTTGGCGCGGCTCGTCGATGTCGGCTGCGTTGCGTGTCACGCACCGGAAGCCCTCGAATGGTGCGGCGATCGCGGCGGCGCTTCCTTCGAACAGCAGCGCGCGCGTTGTCGAATGAACGCCGTCGGCACCGACGATCAGGTCGAAGCGGTCGCGCGCGCCACTCGCGAAGGTGACCTGACCGGTGTCGCTACGGATAGCTGTCACGCTGTTGTCATGCTGGACCAGTCCCGGGGCACGTGCGAGCAGCAGGCTGCGCAGTCGATGGTGCCGCACGGTTGCGAACGGAGCGGGCCAGTCGCCCTCGCAGGGGATCGCAAACAACGGAACGTCGGTGCCATCGGCGTAGGTGACCTGATGCACGTGCCGCAGTGCGCCTCGCCAGTCGGGGTCCGCCAGCACCGTATCGAGTGCCTGCACTGCGTTGGGCGTCAACAACAGGCCGGCGCCATAGCGTTCGTCGTCTTCTGGCCTTGCCTCGACAACGTGCAGGGTGTGGCCGTCCCGGATCAGCGTCGCGGCGAGGGCGAGTCCGGCCACTCCGGCTCCGACGATCAGGACCTTCATTGTGCGAATTCAAGCAGTTGCCATGGCCTGGGGGTACCGGCGCGAGTCGATATTGTGAAGTTTGTTCGCCCGAAGCGCGAACCGGCAATGGATACTGGCACAATATCGATCCTCACCCGCGACCGCCCCGAGTGGGACCTGGCCAGATGAAAGACATCCCTTTGCCGAGCGACCGCTCGTTCGGCCTGACCTTTGCAACCGTATTCGGCATCCTGACTGCGCTTGGACTCTGGCGCGGCTGGATGGGCGGCGAGCTCTGGAAGTACTTCCTCGGCGTCGCCCTGGTCTTCCTGGTCGTGTCGTACACGATTCCAGGCGTCCTCCGGCCGTTCAACAGGGTCTGGATGCTGTTCGGCGCATTCCTGCACAAAGTCGTCAGCCCGATCATGCTCGGGGTGATCTACTTCGTGGTGATCACCCCCGTGTCGCTGTTCTTCAAGCTCACCGGACGGGACGAACTGCGGCGCAAGTATGACCCGGCCGCAAGAACTTATTGGATCGCGCGCGAACCGCCTGGCCCCGACGGCCCGAGCAGCTTCCCGCGGCAGTTCTAGCTTCGAGGCATCTGCACCATGATCGAACTGTTCAAGGAACTCTGGGCCTTTCTGAAGGTTCGCAAGAAGTTCTGGCTGCTGCCCATCATCATGCTGATGTTCATGATTGGCGGGCTGCTCGTGCTGGCGAAGGGCTCGGCGATCGCGCCTTTCATCTACACGCTGTTCTGAGCCGGGTCCACGCATGCGCATACTCGGTATTTCGGCGTTCTATCACGACGCAGCCGCCGCCCTGGTGCAGGACGGCGAGATCGTCGCCGCGGCCCAGGAAGAGCGCTTCACGCGCAAGAAGCACGATCCGGATTTCCCGGCGAATGCGGTTCGCTACTGCCTCGAGGAGGCCGGAATCTCGGCTGGCGAGGTGGACTACATTGCGTTCTACGACAAGCCGCTGCTGAAGTTCGAGCGACTGCTCGAGACCTACCTGGCCTTTGCACCGCGTGGCTTCGGGTCGTTCCGCGAGGCCCTGCCGCTCTGGATCAAGGAAAAGCTGTTCCAGAAGGACCTGATCGCCGATGCCATCGCCGACAACCTCGGCAAGGGCACGGATTGGCGCTCGCGCTTGCTGTTCTCTGAGCACCACCTGAGCCACGCCGCGAGCGCGTTCTTCCCGTCGCCATTCGAGCGCGCGGCCGTGCTGACTATGGACGGCGTGGGCGAGTGGGCGACCACGTCGCTCGCGATCGGCAATGGGTCCGACCTCAAGATGGTGCGCGAGATCCACTTCCCGCACTCGATCGGCCTGTTGTATTCCGCGTTCACGTACTACACCGGGTTCAAGGTCAATTCGGGCGAGTACAAGGTGATGGGTCTTGCACCCTATGGCGAGCCGCGCTTCGCGGACAAGATCCGCGAGCACATCGTCGACATCAAGGACGACGGCTCCTTCCGTTTGAACATGGATTACTTCGACTACTGCACCGGGCTTACGATGACGAACGACAAGTTCGCCGCCCTGTTCGGTGGTCCGGCGCGTACCTCCGAGACGCAGCTCACGCAGCGCGAGATGGATCTCGCTGCCAGCGTCCAGGTGATCACCGAAGAGATCGTCATGAAGCTGGCGCGCGGGATCGCCCGCGAGACTGGCGAAAAGAATCTGTGTCTCGCAGGTGGCGTGGCGCTCAACTGCGTCGCGAATGGCAAGCTGCTGCGCGACCGGTCCTTCGAGAAGCTCTGGATTCAGCCCGCATCCGGTGACGCCGGTGGTGCGCTCGGTGCGGCGCTCGGCAGCTACCACCTGTTCAAGCAGCAGCCCCGCAAGGTAGCGCCGACGGGCGATGCCATGCGCGGCAGCTACCTCGGCCCGCGCTTCAAGCAGGATGACGTCGAGCGTCGCCTGACGGCGATGGGCGCTCGCTTCAAGACGCTCAGTGATGCCGAAACGATCGAGTACTGCGCGCAGGCGCTGGCCAAGGGCCAGGCCGTGGGTTGGCACCAGGGCCGCATGGAGTTCGGGCCACGTGCCCTCGGCGGCCGTTCCATTCTGGGCGACCCGCGTTCGCCGACCATGCAGAAACTGCTGAACCTCAAGGTGAAGTACCGCGAATCGTTCCGGCCGTTCGCGCCCTCGGTGCTGCGCGAGCACGTCGGCGAGTGGTTCGACCACAACGAAGACAGCCCGTACATGCTGATCGTCGCGGACGTGCTCGAGAAGCACCGGCTGCAGATGACCGAAGAGCAGCAGAAGCTGTTCGGCATCGAGAAGCTGAACGTGCCGCGCTCGGCGATTCCGGCGGTCACGCACGTCGACTACTCGGCGCGCATCCAGACGATCCACCAGGATACGAACCCGCGTTACCACGCGCTGATCAAGCGCTTCGGTGAGCTCACGGGCTGCCCGATCGTCGTCAATACCAGCTTCAACGTACGCGGCGAACCGATAGTCTGCACGCCTGAGGACAGTTTCCGCTGCCTGATGGGCACCGAGATCGAGGTGCTGGCGGTCGAGAACTGCATCATGGAGAAGACGGACCAGGATCCGGCGCTGAAGACCCGCTACGAAACGAAGTTCGAGCTCGACTGACCGGTCACAACGTGCTCCCGGTCGGTGTCGTGATCATCGGGCGCAACGAGGGCGAGCGCCTCGTCCGCTGCGTCGCCAGCGTCCGAAAACTCGATCTTCCCGTTGTCTATGTCGATTCCGCTTCGACTGACGGCAGTGCGGAGCGGGTGCGTGCGGCCGGGGTCGATGTCATCCAGATCGACCTGTCGCGTCCGTTCACCGCAGGGCGCGCCCGTAACGAGGGCTTCGCGCGCCTGATGGCGCTCCATCCTGAACTCGAGTTCGTCCAGTTCGTCGACGGTGACTGCGAGGTGCGCGAGGGGTGGATCGAACGCGCGGCGTCCGAGCTGCAACGGGATTCCGGTGTGGTCAGCGTGTGCGGGCGCAGGCAGGAGCGATACCCGGACGCCTCCCTCTACAACCGGTTGTGCGACATCGAGTGGGATACGCCCATCGGCGATGCAGACGCGACGGGCGGTGACTTCATGATCCGTGCCGAGGCGTTTCGCGACGCCGGCGGGTTCGACCCTGGTCTGATCGCTGGTGAGGAACCGGAGTTGGGCCACCGGTTGCGAGCACGCGGTTGGCTCATTCGGCGTATCGACGCCCCGATGACCTGGCACGACGCGGCGATGTCGAACTTCTCACAATGGGCGAAGCGCTCCTCGCGTTCTGGCTATGCCTACGCGGCGCGAGCCGCACTGCACTGGAAAGACGGGTCGCGCTACATGTGGCGCGAGAACTTTCGCATCGCCTTCTGGGCCGTTGGCCTGCCGCTGGCCATTCTGCTGCTCGCCGCGTTCGTCGTGCCGGCTTTCGCCTGGCTCTTGCTGGTCTACCCGCTGCAAGTGCTGCGCAGCTGGGTTGCGGCCCGGCGCGCGGGGTTGGGCAGCGCCGCGCTGCCCCAGGCGCTGTTCCTGCTGGTCGGAAAATGGTGCGAATGCTGGGGTCAGCTTCGTTTCGCGTCACGATGGGTAACGGGCGCCGAGCAGCGCATCATCGAATACAAGTAGGCTGTTCGCGCTGCCTAGCGCCCGGACAGCAGCTTCTGCCCGACGATATAGTCCGCCGCGAGCTTCGCCGCCAGGGCCTGACCCGCCGGACTCCAGTG
>JAWLAD010000012.1:0-70171 GCA_041395605.1 Steroidobacteraceae bacterium | reverse complement strand
GTCCGGCGCAGAGGAGAAGTACCGGCCCAGGCCGGTGCCGAGCAACAGCAACAGGGCCGCGAGTCCGGTGGCGACGCCCAGGAAAATCAGGGCGGGCAGATAGTTCGTCAGCATTTCGTCCGCTCGGGTTGGGCCGCCGGAAGCGATTTCGCGGCAGGCCGGAAACAAGCGGCGCGCATTGTAGCAGGCGAATGCTGCGATGGGATGCGCTGCAGTACGCGAAATCAGGTCTGGTGCCGACGGGGAGACTCGAACTCCCACGCCTCGCGGCGCTAGCCCCTCAAGCTAGTGTGTCTACCAATTCCACCACGTCGGCAAAAACCTGAGTCACGCTCGGCGGCAATCGCTTGCCGTCAGGGCGCTGGCGCGGACTCCGCGGGCGCGGCGTCGGGCGCTTCGGCGGAGCCCGCCGGCAATTCCGGTGCCGCCGCGGGCGCTGGCGTCACCACGCCGGTCGTCGACGAACTGCCCGACTCGAGCAGTCCCTGGCTCTGCGCAGCCGGTGCACGCGAACCAAGGTAGGCGAGCGCGAGGCTGTTGAGCATGAACACGGCGGCCAGCACTGCCGTGGCGCGCGACAAGCCAGTCGTGGCGCCGCGCGCGCCAAACACGGTCGCCGAGGCGCCGGCGCCGAAACCGGCACCGGCATCGGCGCCGCGGCCGCGCTGCAGCAACACGAGCGCGATGACCCCAATGGCCGCGAAGACCTGGACAACTGTCAGCACGGTAACGAGCATGTAATCCGTTCCCCGCTAGCCGGCCGCTGCCACGATGGCAGCGAACTCCTCGGCCTGAAGCGATGCACCACCGATGAGGCCCCCGTCTACGTCGGGCTGGCCAAAGAGCTCCGCGGCGTTGGCCGCTTTGACGCTCCCGCCATACAGCACTCTCAGCGAGCCGGCAATATTAGCATCCCTTTCCGCCAGCCGGCCACGGATGAACGCGTGGACCTCCTGGGCCTGCTCCGGACTGGCCGTGCGCCCGGTCCCGATGGCCCAGACCGGCTCATAGGCGACGACGGCGCGGGCGAACGACTGGATGCCGCACAGGTCCACGACGGCGTCGAGCTGGCGGGCAACGACCTCGCGTGTACGACCCTGCTCCCGATCCGCCAGCTGTTCGCCGACACACAGGATGGGTGTCAGTTCGCCTGCGAGTGCGGCGGCGAACTTGCGCGCCACCAGCGACTCCGACTCGGCGTACAGCGCTCGCCGTTCCGAATGGCCGACGATGACGCTCTGGCAACCGACGTCGCGCAGCATCGCCGCTGACACTTCGCCGGTGTAGGCGCCAGCGGCTTCGGCGCAGACGTCCTGGCCACCGACCTGGATGATCGAATCACGCAACGCGCGGACGACGTCGGCGAGATAGACGAATGGTGGGCAGACGAGCACGTCCGCCGCCGAATCGCCCGGCAGGCGATTCAGCAGGCCGTCGAGCAGCCGGTCGTTGCCGGCGCGGCTGCCGTTCAGTTTCCAGTTCCCGGCTACCAATGGGCGTCGCATGGTATTCCCTTGGGTCTCGGTGAAGGGACGCTGCAGGGAGAGCCCCTGCACTAAAAAGGGGCGCGATCATAGCCAGCCCCGGGGGGCAGCGCAATGCGTCAACGCCCGCCCGCACCCGTCAGCGCATGGCCTGGGTCACCACCGCGGCCAGTTCGGTGGCGCAGGCTTTTGCGTCCGCCGACTCGCGGCACTCAACCATGACGCGAATGACCGGTTCCGTTCCCGAGGCCCGCAGCACGACCCTGCCCTCGCCGCCAAGGCGCTGTTCGACAGCGCTGATCGCAGTTGCGATCGCCTCGACCTGCAGCGGATCCGAGCGGCGCGCGACCCGCACGTTGATCATGACCTGCGGGAACTTCGACATCGGCGCCGCCAGCTCGAGCGTGCGACCCGTTCGCCGCATGATCGCCAGCACCTGCAGCGCGGCGACCAGCGCATCGCCCGTCGTCGTCTTGTCCAGCGTGAGGATGTGGCCCGAAGTCTCGCCGCCGAGTTCGCCGCCGGTTTCACGCAGCGCGCCCAGCACATAGCGGTCCCCGACCTGCGCGCGCTGGAACCCGATCCCGTGCTCACGCAGCGCCACCTCGAGCCCGAGGTTGCTCATGACCGTGCCGACCACGGGACCACGCAGCACGCCGTCGGCGTGGCGTGCCGTGGCCATGATGAACAGCAGCTGGTCGCCGTCCAGCACGCGACCGAAATGGTCGACCATGACCAACCGGTCGCCATCTCCGTCGAGTGCAATGCCGACCTCCGCGCGCACGCCGGGCACGGTCAGTTGCAGCAGCTGTGGCGAAGTCGATCCGCAGCCGTCGTTGATGTTGCGGCCGTTCGGCGAGCAGCCGATCGGCACGATCTCGGCACCCAGGTCCGCGAGGATCCGCGGCGCGACCTTGTAGCCGGCGCCGTGTGCACAGTCGATCACGATCTTCATTCCGGCCAGATCCACCCCGGCAGGCAGGGTCGACGCACAGAATTCCTGGTAATGGCTGCGTGACTTGTCGACGCGGGACGCACGGCCGAGCGCGCGGGAATGCTGCGTCAGCGGCGGATTCTGCAATTCCGCTTCGATCTGCACCTCGAGCGCGTCCGACAGCTTGGCGCCGTCGGCGTCGAAGAACTTGATGCCGTTGTCTTCGTAAAGGTTATGCGAGGCACTGATCACGACACCGAAGTCGCAACCGAAACGGCGCGTCAGGTAGGCGATGCCGGGCGTCGGCAACGGTCCGATCAGCATGACGTCGACGCCTGCCGCGACGAACCCGGCTTCGAGCGCCGCTTCGAACATGTAGCCGGACAGCCGCGTATCCTTGCCGATCAGCACCTTGCCGCCGCGTGGCGCCAGTACGCGCGCGGCCGCGCTGGCAAGTCGCAGCGCGAACTCGACGGTCATCGGTGCTTCGCCGACGCGACCTCGAACGCCATCCGTGCCGAAAAACTGCCGGGCCATGCTCACTCCTCCACGCGCAGTGCCGCGACCAGCTTCAGGGCATCGACCGTCTGCGCAACGTCGTGGGCGCGAATGATACGCGCACCGCGTTCCGCGGCGAGCGCGGCAAGTGTGATGCTGCCCGCAAGTCGCTCGGTCACGGGTCGCCCGGTGATCGCGCCGATCATCGATTTGCGGGACAGTCCCGCCAGCAGTGGCAACCCGAGCGCCGCGAATTCGGGCAAGGCCCGCAGCAGTGCCAGGTTGTGCGACAGCGTCTTGCCGAATCCGAATCCGGGATCGATCGCAATGCGCGCGGGCGCGATGCCCGCTTCGGCACAGTCCTGCACGCGCCGCATCAGGAATGCCTTGACCTCGGCGACCACGTCCCGGTAGGCCGGTTGCTGCTGCATGGTCTGCGGACTGCCCTGCATGTGCATCAGGCATACGGCGACCCGGCTGGACGCCACGGCCTCAAGGGCACCGGGCAGGGTCAGCGCGCGGACATCGTTGATGATCGCGACGCCGCGCGCGACCGATTCCCGGATCACGACCGGCTGGCTGGTATCGACGGACAGCAGCACGGGCAGGTCTTGCAGTGCTTCGATGATCGGCAGCACGCGCCGCAACTCTGCTTCGACCGCCACGACCGGGGCGCCCGGCCGGGTCGACTCCCCGCCGATATCGATGATGGCCGCGCCGGCCGCGACCATTTCCTCCGCGGCGGCCCGCGCCGCGTCCACACGCAAATGCAGCCCGCCGTCGGAGAAGGAGTCAGGCGTGGCGTTGAGTACGCCCATGACGACGGGCGCGGCGAGATCGAGCCGACGGGAACCGCAGTCCAGGATCAGCTCGCGCTGCCCTCGCCCGCCGGCGATCCCAGGTCGCCCGCCTGCGGACCCGGCCGCGGGCGGTTGGAACGACTGGCGGGCGTATCGTCCCAGCCAGCCGGCGGCTGCGGCGGACGACCCGCCATGATGTCCTTGATCTGCGAGTCGTCGATCGTCTCGTACTTGATCAGCGCGTCGGCCATCACGTGCAGCTTCTCGAGGTTGGTCTCGAGGATGTTGCGGGCACGCTCATAGTTGCTTTCGATGACGCGACGGACTTCCTGGTCGATCGCATGCGCGGTTTCATCCGACACCTGCTTCGTCTGCGTGACGGACCGGCCGAGGAATACCTCGCCTGACTCTTCTGAATAGGTCAACGGACCGAGCTTGTCCGACAGGCCCCACTTCGTGACCATGTTGCGCGCCAGATCGGTCGCGCGCTCGATATCGTTCGATGCGCCCGTGGTGACCGAGTCCACGCCGAAAATGATCTCCTCGGCGATGCGGCCACCGAACAGCGTCGCGATCGAACTCTCGATGCGGCGCTTGCTGAGGCTGTAGCGGTCCTGCTCAGGCAGGAACTGCGTGACACCCAGGGCGCGACCGCGCGGGATGATCGTGACCTTGTAGACCGGGTCGTGCTCGGGCACGGAAATGCCGACGATCGCATGACCGGCCTCGTGATAGGCCGTCATCTTCTTTTCCTGCTCGGTCATGACCATGGAGCGCCGCTCGGCGCCCATCATGATCTTGTCCTTCGCGCGCTCGAACTCGTCCATCGAGACGGTACGCTTGTTGGCGCGCGCGGCGAACAGCGCCGCCTCGTTGACGAGGTTGGCGAGATCGGCGCCGGAGAATCCGGGCGTGCCGCGGGCGATCAGCGCAGGCTTGACGTCGTCGCCGACCGGCACCTTGCGCATGTGGACGCGCAGGATCTGCTCGCGGCCGCGGACATCCGGCAGCGGGACGACGACCTGGCGGTCGAAGCGGCCCGGGCGCAGCAGCGCGGGGTCGAGCACGTCCGGGCGGTTGGTCGCGGCGATGACGATGATGCCCTCGTTGCCTTCGAAGCCGTCCATCTCGACCAGCAACTGGTTCGGGTCTGCTCGCGCTCGTCGTGGCCGCCACCCAGGCCTGCACCACGATGGCGGCCGACCGCGTCGATCTCATCGATGAAGATGATGCAGGGCGCGTGCTTCTTGGCCTGCTCGAACATGTCGCGGACGCGCGAAGCACCGACGCCGACGAACATCTCGACAAAGTCAGAGCCGGAAATCGTGAAGAACGGCACCTTGGCCTCGCCCGCGATCGCGCGCCAGCAGCGTCTTGCCGGTACCCGGCGAACCGACCATCAGCACGCCCTTCGGGATCTTGCCGCCGAGCTTCTGGAACTTGGACGGGTCCTTCAGGAAGTCGACGATCTCGCCGACCTCGGTCTTGGCCTCGTCGACGCCCGCGACGTCGGCGAACGTGACGCTGACCTGGTCTTCGCCGAGCAGCCGGGCGCGGCTCTTGCCGAAAGACATCGCCCCGCGTCCGCCAGCGGAGCCCTGCATCTGCCGCAGCATCCAGACGAACACGAGGATCAGCAGCAGCGCGGGCGCGAGCTGCAGCACGAGCTGGGCGAGGAAGTTGGGTTCTTTTGGCGCGCGACCCTCGAACTTGACGCCCGCCTTCTGCAACGCGCCGATCAGCGCGGTGTTGTCGGTCTCCGGGTTGTACACCTGGAACGTCGTACGGTCCCTGCGCTCGCCGATGATGGTCTTGCCCTGCAACACGACCTTGTCGACCTTGCCGGCGCGCACGTCCTCGAGGAAGGTCGAGTAAAGCATGGCCTGGGGTTCACCCACCCGCGGCATGAACTGGCTGAACAGCACCAGCACCGCGACCGCGATCACGGCCCAGAGCACGAAATTCTTCATCAGGTCGTTCAACGGCTTTACCTCGCGGCGCGGTTCCTTGCGCCCGATTCGACCCTACACCAATCACGGGGTGCAGGCCAGCACGCTGCGCACAGGTGCATTCAAGTGGGGGCGGTCCGCGGGAATTCAAGCCTCCGGCAAGCCGCCGCCGATCGCTTTCGTTACACTTCGCCGATGACACAGACCGCGCCGGCGCTGACCGAAAAACAGCTGAAGTTCCTGCGCGGCAAGGCGCATCCGCTCAACCCCGTCATCCTGGTCGGACAAGCCGGCCTGACGGACGCCGTGGTCGCCGAAACGGACCGGGCGCTGGCCGATCATGAATTGATCAAGGTCAAGGTGCGTGGTGCCGACCGAGCCGCCAGGGATGCGATGCTGGCGACCCTGGGCACGCGAACCGGCAGCGCACTGGTGACCCGGATCGGACATGTCGCCGTGCTGTACCGCCGCCACCCGACCCTGCCGCGCCTCGTCATTCCCGACTGACGCCACCCGCCCCCGGGCTCATTCGTAGCGGACAGAGACGATCTCGTAGCTGCGGGTGCCACCTGGCGCCGCGACGTCCGCGACATCGCCGACCGACTTGCCGACCAGCGCCCTGGCGATCGGCGAGGTCACCGCGATCCGGCCCTCGCGGATATCGGCCTCGTCTTCGCCCACGATCTGGTAGGTCACCGCCTTGCCAGACTCTTCGTCCGCGATCTCCACCGTGGCACCGAACACCACCTTGCCACCGGGTGCCAGCTTGGTCACGTCGATGACTTCGGCCGTCGACAACTTCGCCTCGATCTCGCTGATCCGCCCCTCGATGAATCCCTGTTGCTCTCGCGCCGCGTGGTACTCCGCGTTCTCCGACAGGTCACCATGGCTGCGCGCTTCGGCAATGGCCTTGATGACCCGTGGCCGGTCCTCGCTCTTCAGTCGCTTCAGTTCCAGGCGCAACAGCTCTGCGCCGCGCAGGGTCATCGGATTGCGCTTCATGCGGTCTCTCCGCGGTGCAGGTCCTGGAGCCGATTGACGCTCACCTGGTCGAGAGAATCAAGTGCATCGCAGGTGGCGAGCGCGGCGGCAAGGGTGGTGTAGTACGTCACGCGCCGGGCAACGGCCTCCCGCCGGATCGAGTTGGACTCGCGGACGGCCTGCTTGCCTTCGGTGGTGTTGACGATCAGCGCGATCTCGTCGTTCTTGATCATGTCGACGATATGGGGCCGCCCGTCGCGGACCTTGTTCGCGCGCCGGCAGGGCACGCCAGCGTCGTTGATCAACCGGGCCGTGCCTTCGGTCGCCACCAGGTCGAAACCTCGATCGACGAGCCGGCGCGCCAGCACGATCGCGCCCGGCTTGTCGCGATCCTTGACGCTGATCAGCGCCAGCCCCTTGCGCGGCAGTTCGATGCCCGAGGCGGCCTGTGCCTTGGCGTAGGCCTCGCCGAAACTGTGCCCCGTGCCCATCACCTCGCCGGTGGACTTCATCTCCGGCCCGAGGATCGGATCCGCCTCGGGGAACTTCGAGAACGGGAACACCGCTTCCTTGACGGAGAAGTACGGCGGCAGGCGTTCCTCGACCAGGCCCATCGACTCGAGACTGCGACCCGTCATGACCTGCGCGCCGATCTTCGCCAACGGAGGCCGAGGGCTCGGAAACGAACGGCGCGGTGCGCGATGCCCGCGGATTGACCTCGAGCACGTAGACGAGGCCGTTCTGGATCGCGAACTGGATGTTCATCAGGCCGACGACCTTGTTGGCCAGTGCCAGCTTGCGGGTTCGCTCGCGCAACTGGTCCTGCACCTTGCCGGCTGAGACTGTGCGGCGGCAGGCAGCAGCCTGAATCACCGGAGCGAACGCCGCCTGCTCGACGTGCTCCATGATGCCGCCCACCAGCACCTGCTTGCCGTCGCAGACGGCATCTGACATCGACTTCGATGGCGTCGTCGGCGGAACCCGGTCGAGCAGCACCGCCTCGAGTTTGACACCTTCACTGCGTCGGTCATGTATTGCTGCAGGTCTTCCTCGTTGAAGACGATCATCGCGCGCCCGCTGAGCACGTAGGAGGGCCGTACGACCAGCGGGAAGCCGACTTCACGCGAGCCGCTGGATACCTGCTCTTTCGGTCCGTGCCGTCGCGTTCGCGGGCTGGCGGTGCCCAGTTCGGCCACGAGCTTCTGGAACCGTTCGCGGTCCTCGGCGACGTCGATCGTCCGGCGACGTGCCGATGATCGGCGCCCCCGGCCTCCGAGCGCGGGCGGCACAGCTTCGTAGCGGCGTCTGGCCGCCGTACTGCACGATGACGCCTCGGGCTTTTCCTTGTCGATGACCTCGAGCACGTCCTCGAGTGTCAGCGGCTCGAAGTAGAGCCTGGTCCGAGGTGTCGTAGTCGGTCGAGACGGTCCTTCGGGGTTGCAGTTGACCAGCGATGGTCTCGAAGCCGTCCTCGCGCAGCGCGAGCGCCGCATGCACGCAGCAGTAGTCGAACTCGATGCCCTGGCCGATACGGTTGGGCCCGCCGCTCCAGATCAGCGATCTTGCGGTTGCCGGAGGTTCGCCTCCTCAGCCCTCAGGTGGAATACAGGTAAGCCGTCGACGTCGCGAACTCCGCGGCGCAGGTGTCGACCCTCTTGTACACCGGCCGGATCCCCGCCTTGTGCGGCGCCGCTGCCGGTACGGCCTTCTCGCTGAGGCCCGTCAGCCGGGCAAGGCGACTGTCGGAGAAACCTCCTTTGCGGCCGAGCTCGAGCAGCTTGTCCCGCTTTCGAGTCGCGCCAGACCTTCCTGCGCGCCTGTTCCTCGCGAATCAGGTCTTCGATCTGCGCGAGGAACCACGGGTCGATGTAGCACGCCTCGTGCACGCGATCGAAGCGACCAGCCGCGCGGAACGCATCCACGTACAGCAGCCGTTCCGGACCGGGCGCGCGCAGCTCATAGCGCAACTGCGACTCAGCTGTCTTCCGACACCGGGTGGGAGACGCGCTCGTTCAGGCCGTCCAGGCCGGTCTCGAGGCCGCGCAGCGCCTTCTGCAGTGACCTCGAAGCAGCGGCCCATCGCCATGACCTTCGCCGACCGATTTCATCTGGTCGTCAGGCGCGAGTTGGCCGAGGGAACTTCCTTGAACGTGAAGCGCGGAATCTTGGTGACCACGTAGTCGATCGACGGCTCGAACGACCGGCGTCGCGCCGCCCGTGATGTCGTTCTTGAGTTCATCGAGCGTGTAGCCGACCGCGAGCTTGGCCGCGACCTTCGCGATCGGGAAGCCGGTGGCCTTCGAGGCCAGCGCCGACGAGCGCGACACGCGCGGGTTCATCTCGATGATCAGCACGCGCCCATCGAACGGGCTGATCGCGAACTGCACGTTCGAGCCGCCGGTGTCGACGCCGATCTTGCGCAGCACCGCGACTTCGACGCGTCACGCAGCCGCTGGTACTCGCGGTCGGTCAGTCTGGGCCGGCGCCACGGTGATCGAATCGCCGGTGTGCACGCCCATCGGATCGAGGCCCCGATCGAGCAGATGATGATGCAGTTGTCGGCGCGATCGGGCACGACCTCCATCTCGTATTCTCCCTTCCAGCCGATCACCGATTCGATCAGCACCTCGCTGGTCGGCGATGCGTCGATGCCGCGCGCGACGATGGCCTCGAACTCCTCGCGGTTGTAGGCAATGCCGCCACCCGACCCGCCGAGCGTGAAGGAGGGCCGAATCACGACCGGATACACGCCGGAGGCCTGGATCGACAGCGCCTCCTCGAGACTGCGGGCAATCGCCGAACGCGGACTCTCGAGCCCGATGTCGCGCATCGCGTTGCGGAACAGCTCGCGATCCTCGGCCATGTCGATCGCGTCGCGCGAGGCGCCGATCAGTTCGACGTCGAACCGGTCCAGCACGCCTTCGCGCACCAGGTCCAGCGCGGTGTTCAGCGCAGTCTGCCCACCCATCGTCGGCAGCAAGGCGTCGGGGCGTTCCTTCTCGATGATGCGCTCGACGGTGCGCCAGTTGACCGGTTCGATATAGGTCGCGTCCGCCATGTTCGGGTCGGTCATGATGGTCGCCGGGTTCGAATTGACCAGGATGACGCGGTACCCCTCCTCGCGCAGCGCCTTGCAGGCCTGCGCGCCGGAATAGTCGAACTCGCAGGCCTGGCCGATGACGATGGGGCCGGCGCCGATGATCAGGATGCTCTGGATGTCTGTGCGTTTTGGCATGGTCGTCGAATTACCCGTCTCAGCGCCCGTTTCCGAGCTTCTTCAGCTGCCCGGCCAGCCGCTTGACCATCAGTTGCGTGAAGCGGTCGAACAGCGGCTTCACGTCGTGGGGTCCCGGGCTTGCCTCCGGGTGCCCCTGGAACGAGAAGGCATCCCGGTCAGTGCGCTCGATGCCCTGCAGCGAACCGTCGAACAGCGAGCGGTGCGTGGCCCGCAGCGTCGCAGGCAGCGTCGTCTCGTCGACCGCAAAGCCGTGGTTCTGGGAGGTGATCAGCACGCGGCCGCTCGCGATGTCCTGCACCGGGTGGTTCGCGCCGTGATGGCCGAACTTCATCTTGACCGTGCGCGCACCGCTGGCAAGGCCCAGCAACTGGTGCCCGAGGCAGATGCCGAACACCGGTATATCAGTCTCGAGGATCCGCTGGATCGCCCGGATCGCGTAGTCGCAGGGCTCCGGATCGCCGGGTCCGTTGGACAGGAACACGCCGTCGGGCTTCAGCGAGAGCACCTCCTCGGGCGTCGTCTGCGCGGGCACCACGGTGATGCGGCAGCCCTGGTCGGCGAGCAGCCGCAGGATGTTTCGCTTGATGCCGAAGTCGAACGCCACCACGTGCAGGCGCTGGTGCGCGCGAATCGGCGCGGTGTGCTTGCGGTCGAAGGTACTGCCTTCGTTCCACTGGTACTTGCTCCGACAGCTGACGACCTTGGCGAGGTCCATGCCCTTGAGCCCAGGGAAGGATTGCGCCGCGCGCACTGCGACGGCCGCCTCGGCCTTGTCACCCGTCATGATGCAGCCCGCCTGGGCACCCTTCTCGCGCAGGATGCGCGTCAGCTTGCGGGTGTCGATGCCGGCGATCGCGACGACCTTGCCGCGCCGCAGGAATTCATCGAGCGTTTCGGTCATTCGCCAGTTGGATGCACGCAGCGGCAGGTCGCGGATCACGAGACCGGCCGCATAGGCCAGGGCGGACTCGAGATCCTCCGGCGTCGTGCCGGTGTTGCCGATGTGCGGGTACGTCAGCGTGACGATCTGACGCGAGTAGGAAGGATCGGTGAGGATTTCCTGGTAGCCGGTCAGCGCGGTGTTGAAGACCACTTCGCCGGTGGTATTCCCGGCTGCGCCGATCGAATGCCCCTTGAAAACCGTGCCATCCGCGAGCGCAAGCACTGCTGGTATCACTACCCTCATCCTCCCCAAAACATCCCCAGTTGTCACCGACGCCCTGGGTAGCACGCAGCCTCGCGGCCGCAAGGTTCGGATGAACAAAGCGGGAGGAGTTCTCGCGAACATCCTCCCGCCTTGCACGGACTAACCCGGCTATCGGATTAGAAGGAAAGTGTACGAGCGGGGGGTCCCCCCTGTCCATGTGATTTGCGGCAACAGAGACCACCGCGGCACCCGAAACCACGGACCCGGCACACCTCGATATCTCAACAGGAAATCTTCTAAGCCATTGTTTTATTTAGTATAAAATCACGCATTTCGTAGCGGCCAGGCGCCTGCGACGCCAGCCAGGCGGCGGCGGCGACCGCGCCTCGGGCGAAGATGGCCCGGTCGGTCGCCTGATGTGACAGAACGAGCCGTTCGGCCGGTCCGGCAAACAGCACGGAGTGGTCGCCGACGATGTCGCCGCCGCGCACCACCGCGAAGCCGATCTCGCCTTCCGCGCGCGGCGAGACACCGTGCCGCGCCCAGCGGGCCGTCTGCTCGAGCGCCTGCCCGCGCCCGTCGGCGGCGGCCCTGCCCAGCGCGAGGGCAGTACCCGACGGGGCGTCCTTCTTGTGCCGGTGGTGTGCCTCGATGACTTCGATGTCGAACTCCGTCGGCAGCACCCGGGCAGCCTGCCGCACGAGTTCGGCGAGCAGCGTCACGCCCAGCGATGTGTTGGCGGCGATCAGCACCGGGATCTCGCGCGCGAGTTCGTCCGCACGGCGATACACGTCGGCAGCGAGACCGGTCGTGCAGATCAATGCCGCGACGCGCGCGCGCGCGCAGGCTTCGAGATGCGCAAGGGTCGTGGCAGCATCGGTGAAATCGATCAGCACGTCGCCCGTTGCGAGGGCGGCATCGAGGTTGGCGCCGACGGCGATGCCGTTGCGGCCGATGCCGGCGAGTTCGCCGCTGTCCGCGCCGAGTGCCGCCGACGCCGCGTGCTCGAGTGCGGCCGAGACGACCAGACCCTGCCGAGCCAGTCCTTCCTGGGCATGGGCGGCGGCGATGACGGCGCGACCCATGCGCCCTGCGGCGCCCGCTACGATCGCTCGAACCATTCGACGGCGGACTTCAGTGACGACGGCCGCAGCCGTCCAAGCCGTCAATCTGCCATGAAAAAGCGTCGCACGCCATCGAGGAAGCCCTGCGCGCGCGGCGTGTGCGAACTGCCATCGCGACGCAGCGACTCGTCGAACTTGCGCAGCAGCTCGCGCTGTTCCGAGTTCAGCTTGACCGGCGTCTCCACCACGATGCGGCAGAACAGGTCGCCGCGCGCACCGCCGCGCACGGGCTTCACGCCCTTGTCACGCAGCCGGAACACGCGACCGGACTGCGTTTCCGCCGGCACTTTCAACGACACCTCGCCTTCGAGCGTCGGCACGTCGACGCTGCCGCCGAGCACCGCGGTCGCGTAGGACACGGGGACCTCGCAGGACAGGTGCTCGCCGTCGCGCTCGAAGATCGGGTGCTCCCGGACCGAGATCTCGACGTACAGATCGCCCGGCGGTCCGCCATTGCGGCCGGCCTCGCCCTCGCCCGACAGCCGGATTCGATCGCCGTTGTCGACGCCCGCGGGGATCTTGACCGACAGCTTCTTGTGGCTGCGCACGCGCCCCTGGCCAAGGCACTTGTCGCAGGGGTTCTTGACGATCTTGCCGCTGCCACGACAGCGCGGACAGGTCTGCTGCAGCTGGAAGAAGCCCTGCGACATGCGCACCTGGCCCGCGCCATTGCAGGTATCGCAGGTGACCGGCGAGTGTCCCTTGGCCGCACCGCTGCCGTGGCAGACCTCGCACTCCATCAACTTGGGGATGTCGATCTCGGTCGTGTAGCCGAATACGGCCTGGTGCAGGTCGAGCTCGAGGCCATAGCGCAGGTCGGCACCCCGGAACACCTGCGAGCGGCCGCCGCCGCCGCGGCGTCCGCCGCCGAAGATGTCGCCGAACACCTCGCCGAAGATGTCGCCGAAGTCCGCGCCGCCGAAGCCTCCAGCGCCGCCCGCTCTGCCACCCTGCTTTGCCGCGTCGATGCCGGCGTGGCCATGCTGGTCGTAGATCGCGCGCTTCTGCGCGTCGGTCAGGACCTCGTAGGCTTCCTTGGCTTCCTTGAATTTCTCCTCGGCGTCCTTGTCGTCCGGATTGCGGTCCGGGCGGAACTTCATGGCGAGACGACAGCTTGAGGTCGGCTCGTCGCGTTCTTCGCTACGCCAAGAACCTGGTAGTAGTCACGTTTCGCCATGAGTCGTCCGAAGCTGGATTACGAGGCGCGGCGGTCCTTGTCCTTGACCTCCTCGAACTCGGCGTCGACGACGTTGTCGTCCGCACGGCCACCCGCGCTGCCCTCGGCGCCGCCGGCGCCGCCACTGCTGGCTTCATCGGGGGCCGCCTGCGGGTTCGCCTGCGCGTAGGCCTGCTGCGCGATGCTGGCCGACGCCGTCATCAGCGCCTCGAGCTTCTTCTCGATCTTGTCCTTGTCGTCGTCCTTGAGCACGCTCCTTGAGGTCCGAGAGCGCCGACTCGACCTTGGCGCGCTCTTCGCCCGAGACCTTCTCGCCGAGATCCTTCAGCGACTTCTCGACCGCATGCACCATGCCGTCGGCACGGTTGCGGGTCTCGACCAGCTCGCGGAATTTCTTGTCCTCTTCGGCATGCGCCTCGGCGCTCGGTGGACTACGCGCTTGATCTCGTCTCTCGTTCAGGCCCGACGAGGCCTTGATGACGATGCGCTGTTCCTTGCCTGTGGCCTTGTCCTTCGCGGGACACGTTCAGGATGCCGTTCGCGTCGATGTCGAACGTGACCTCGACCTGCGGCATGCCGCGCGGCGCCGGCGGGATGTCCGTCAGTGGGGTCGAACTTGCCGAGCGACTTGTTGTCAAGGCGAGCGCTCGCGCTCGCCCTGCAGCACGTGGATGGTCACGGCTGTCCGGTTGTCGTCGGCGGTCGGAGAACACCTGCGAGTGCTTGGTCGGGATCGTCGTGTTCTTCTCGATCAGCTTGTCATACCGCGACGCCGCCCAGCGTCTCGATGCCGAGCGACAGCGGCGTGACGTCGAGCAGCAGCACGTCCTGACCTCGCCCGCGAGCACGCCGCCGCCCTGGATCGCGGCGCCGACGGCGACCGCCTCGTCCGGGTTGACGTCCTTGCGCGGCTCCTTGCCGAAGAAGTCCTTGACGTACTTCTGCACCAGCGGCATGCGCGTCTGGCCGCCGACGAGGATCACCTTCGTGGATGTCGGCGGCCGACCCGGCGTCTTTCAGCGCGACGCGGCAGGGTTCGATGGTCTTGCGCACGTTCATCGACCAGCGACTTCGCGAGCTTGCTGCGCGTCAGCTTGACGGCGAGATGCTTCGGGCCGCTCGCGTCCATCGTGATGTACGGCAGGTTGATGTCGGTCTGCTGGCTCGACGACAGCTCGATCTGGCCTTCTCGGCCGCTTCCTTCAGGCGCTGCATCGCGAGCGGGTCCTTGCGCACGTCGACACCGGACTCCTTCAGGAACTCCTCGGCGAGGTGGTTGATGATGCGCAGGTCGAAATCCTCGCCGCCGAGGAAGGTGTCGCCGTTGGTCGAGAGCACTCGAATTGGCGCCGCCATCGACCTCGGCGATCCTCGATGACCGAGACGTCGAAGGTGCCGCCGCCGAGGTCATAGACCGCGATCTTGCGGTCGCCGCCTGCCTTGTCGAGGCCGTAGGCCAGCGCGGCCGCGGTCGGCTCGTTGATGATGCGCTTGACGTTCAGGCCCGCGATGCGGCCGGCGTCCTTGGTCGCCTGGCGCTGCGAGTCGTTGAAATACGCGGGCACGGTGATCACGGCGTCGGTGACTTCCTCGCCGAGGAAATCTTCCGCGGTCTTTTTCATCTTCATCAGCACGCGCGCCGAGATCTCGGGAGGGGCCATGTTCTTGCCCTGCACCTCGACCCAGGCGTCGCCGTTGTCCGCCTTGGCGATCTTGTACGGCACCATGCCGATGTCCTTCTGCACGACATCGTCGCTGAACTTGCGGCCGATCAGGCGCTTGACCGCGAACAGCGTGTTCTGCGGATTCGTGACCGCCTGGCGCTTGGCCGACTGGCCGACCAGCACTTCGTTGTCCTTGGTGAACGCGACGATGGACGGCGTGGTGCGATCGCCCTCGCTGTTCTCGATCACGCGCGGCTTGCCGCCTTCCATGATCGCGACGCAGGAGTTGGTCGTGCCGAGGTCGATGCCGATGACTTTGCCCATGTTCGTAACTCCGCTAATTGGGGTGCCCGGACCCGCCGGGACTCGCTAGCCCTGTCGTGGGGTTGGCTGTGGATAAATTCAAGGCGCGCGCGCGACGATGACGCGCGCCGGCCGCAGCAACCGGCCGTTCAGCGCGTAGCCCCGCTGCACGACGGCCAGCACCGAATCGGGTTCCGCGGTCGCCGACGGCTGGGTCGCCATCGCTTCATGCAGGTTCGCGTCGAACGGCTGCCCGACCGGGTCGATTTCCGTGACGCCGATCTTCTCCAGCGCCTTGCCCAGCAGCCGCTGCGTCGCCGCCTGCCCTTCGATCAGCGCGGCCGCATCCGCCTTGGCCGCGTTCTCGACCGCAAGGTCGAGACTGTCCTTGACCGGAATCAGCTCCTGCACGAGCTTCTCGACGCCGAAGCGATGGGCCGCTTCCACGTCGCGCTGGGCGCGCTTGCGGATGTTCTCGAGGTCCGCGACCGAGCGCAGGTACTGGTCCCAATGGTTGCGGGCCTGCTCCTCGGCCGCGGCGAGCTGGCTCTTGAGCTGCTCGAGCTCGACCAGCGCCGCCGCCGTCTCGGGCATCAGGGTGGTCGTACCGCCGCCGAAGTCCTCGCCCTGCGGGCTGCCCGAGGCGGCCGGCTGAGCCTCTGAATCAGGCTTTTGAGACATACTAAATTCCCATCAAAACAAAAGTTTGCAGGCGAAATCTGCGAACAAGTCGCAGTGTGCGCCTGCACGCGCGCCAAGAAGATTGGGGCTAGCGCCGGGAATTCAAGGCGGCGCCGAGCAGTTTCGCTGTGACGTCGACGATGGGAATGACGCGCTCGTAGGCCATGCGGGTCGGTCCGATGACCCCGATGACGCCGACGACATCGCTGCCAGCCGAATAAGGCGCGGTCACGACACTGCAATCGTCGAGCACCTGGTAACCCGACTCCTGCCCGATGAAGATCTGGACGCCCTCCGCCCGCAGGGACTGGTCGAGCAGGTGCAGGAAGTCGCGTTTCGAAACGCTGAACAGCCGCCGCAGCTTCTCGACATTCACACGCTGCGCCGCCCCCATCAGGCTGGATGGCGATCACATACTCGAGCTCGCCGCTGTCGGGTCGCAAGGCCTGCTGTGCCATCGTGATCGCATCGACATCACCGGCATTCAGCGTCTGCCGGGCTTCCTCCAACTGTCCGAGGATCGCCCGGGCCTCGGCCAGCGTCCGGCCAGCCAGTTGTTCGTTGAGTAGTTCGGGCGGCGCGGCGCAGCTCGTCGGCCGAGCGATAGCGATCCTGCTGACGATCCGGTTCTGCACCTCGCGCCTGTCCAGCACCAGGATGAGTTCAGCAGACGATTGTCGGACAATCCGAGGAACTCGATGTGGGAAATCGAGGCCTGCTGGGCCGCGGCAACGTGGACGACCGGCGAGCTGCGTCACCCGCGACAGCATCTGGGAGGTACCGCCGCACCAGCGACTGATCCATCCTGGGCGGCATCGAGCCGCGCCGGGCAGCGCCTGCACCGCGTCTCCCTCGAGTGGCTGCACCTTCAGCAGCGTGTCGACGAAGAACCGGTAGCTCCTTGTCGGTCGGGACGCGTCCGATGACGCGCGTGGCGACGGACGAAGCCGTAGTGCTCGAGGTCGGCCATGACGTTGCGGACCGTCGCGGCACTGAGGGCGAGCCCCGATTCGCGCGACAGGTTGCGAACCGACCGGCTGGCCGTCGCGGATAGTAGCTTCACCAGCACGCGCAGCAACTGCTGGGCCCGCTCGAGGATGTCTTCCGCCGTAATCGTGCGCCATGACCGGCAGATGACTCCGGAGTCCGCGCAAGCCAAACAGTGCGCCAAAACGCCGTCAAGACACCGATAGCCCAAATTGATGCCACCGGCGCGCATGCAAAGACGACCTCGCCCGCCGGAGTCCCATGAGCCCCGCCATCAAGACCTGCGCCCTGATCTCGCGCTATGCCGACACGCGTGTCGTCGAGAGCGTGCAGCTGCTCGCCGAACACCTGCGCATGCGCGGCCTCGAAGTGCTGCTGCCCGCCGACGACTCCGAGCCCGCGAACGCGCTCGGGCAGCTCCCCGGCGTCACCACGCTGGCCGAGGATGAACTGGCCCGCCGCGCGGATCTGGTCATCGCGATCGGCGGTGACGGCACGCTGCTGTATGCCGCAGGCCTCGTGGCCGAGCGCGCAACGCCCCTGCTCGGCATCAACCGCGGCCGGCTGGGGTTCCTGACGGACGTATTGCCGGAGGACATGATCGCTTCGGTGGACGCGGCGCTCGCCGGGGAATGCAGCGTCGACCATCGGCCATTGCTGGGCGCCACGCTCGAGCGCCCGTCCGGCGATCGGCTCGACGGCCTCGCGCTGAACGATGTCGTGATCCAGAAGTGGCAGACCGGCCACCTGCTCGATTTCGAGACCATCATCAACGGCCGCTACGTCAACACGCATGGCGGCGACGGCCTGGTGGTCGCGACAGCCACCGGCTCGACGGCCTACGCGCTGTCGTGTGGCGGACCCATCATCGAACCGCAGCTCGATGTCATCGTCGTCGCACCGATCTGCCCGCACACGCTGTCCGATCGCCCCATCGTCGTGTCGGGCCGTTCGCAGGTCGAAGTGCGGCTGGTCGATCGTCCGGACACCCGCGGCGAGGTCACCTGCGATGGCCGCGCGCTCGGCGCTTTCGACCCGGGCGACCGGCTGCGCATCGGCCCGTCGGCGCACCGCATCACGCTGCTGCATCCGGCCGGCTACGACTATTTCCGCCTGCTGCGCTCGAAGCTGAACTGGGGCCGCCGCAGCTTCGAACCACCGCGCTGACATCCATGCTGCAGCACCTGCACATCCGCAACCTGGCGATCGTCGACGCAGTCGAGATCGACATCGCGCCGGGCCTGACGGTCCTCACCGGCGAAACCGGTGCCGGCAAGTCCATCGTCGTCGACGCGCTCCAGCTCGCGACCGGCGGACGCGGCGGTGCCGAGCTCGTGCGCCACGGCGCCGAGCGTGCCGAGGTGGTTGCCACCTTCGACCTGACGCAGGCCCCTGCGGAGCTGCGCGCGCTGCTCGAAGAACAGGCCATCGACGCGACCGATGAACTCGTCCTGCGTCGCATCGTCACCGCGGATGGCAAATCGCGCGGCTACCTCGGCGGCCAGCAGGTGCCGCTGACCGTGCTGCGCGCCGCCGGCGAACACCTGGTCGATATCCACGGCCAGCACGAGTTCCAGTCACTGACCCGCCCCGTCGCCCAGCGTGTGCAACTCGACGAGTTCGGTCACCTGCAGCCGCTGGCGAGCGAAGTCGAGGCTGCCCACCGGGCCGCCCAGCGAGCGCGCGAACAGCGCGATGCGCTGCTCACGCAGGCCGCCGACCGCGATGCGAAGCTGGAGTTGCTGCGCTACCAGGCCGGCGAACTCGACGCGCTGCAGTTGCAGCCCACCGAAGTGCCCGAACTGGTCCTCGAGCAGGCCAGGCTCGCGAACCACGAACGCCTGCTGCAGGGCACGCGTGCCGCGCTCGAGATGGCCTACGACGCGGAAGACGCCAGCGCCTACGCGATGGCGAGCCGGGCGCTGGCGCAGCTGCGCGCCGCGGCGGGACTCGATCGACAGCTCGCCGACATCCTGCCGCTGGTCGAGGACGCCACCATCCGGCTGGCCGAGGCCGGCCGTGAGCTGACCCGCTACCTGGACGGACTCGATCTCGACCCCGCGCGCCAGGAGTACGTCGAGCAGCGCCTCGCGACGGTGGAACAGCTGGCACGCAAACACCGCGTTGCACCGGAGGCGCTGCCCGCGCGCGCAACCGAACTGGCCGCGGAGCTCGCGCAGCTGGAACAGTTCGCAATGAACGTCGAGGCACTCGAAGGCGCGCACCGCGCCGCCGTCGAGACCTGGCGGCGGCTTGCGTCACGCCTGTCGACCGAGCGTGTCGCAGCGGCGGCGCGACTGTCGAGCGCGATCACCGCTCGCATGCAGACACTCGGCATGGCCGGTGGGCGCTTCGAGATCGCGCTGGCTCGCACCGAGCTTGCGGCGCAGGCGACGGCTGCGGGCGGCCTCGATCAGGTCGAATACCTGGTCTCCGCCAACCCGGGACAGCCGCCACGCCCGCTGGCAAAAGTCGCCTCCGGTGGCGAACTGTCGCGCCTGTCGCTGGCCGTGCAGGTCGCGGCAAGCGCGGAGGCACGCCGCTGCATGGTCTTCGATGAAGTCGACTCGGGCGTCGGCGGCGCGGTCGCAGAAATCGTTGGCCGCGAGCTCGCCACGCTGGGCGAGCGCGCCCAGGTCCTGTGCGTGACCCACCTGCCCCAGGTGGCGGCGCAGGGCCGACAGCACCTGCGCGTGCCGGTTGACCGATGGCCGCAGCACGCGCACCGTCGTGTCCAGCCCTCGGCGACGCAGAGCGCGTCGAGGAGATCGCGCGGATGCTGGGTGGCGTCGATGTCACGCAGAAAGCGCGAGCACGCGAGCGAGATGCCGCGGGCGAAGCCGCTTCCGCTGACACGTCCACGGTCCGGCGGGGGACGCCGCGTCGCGCGAGCGCGAGCCGCACCGGCCGGACACGGCGCTGAGCCATCCTGCTGGGCAATCCTACTGGGCGCTGCGCGGCTCTTTGTCACGATGCTCGCAGTCGGCCTGCGACAGCGCCCGTACATCACCAGCGCGGTGGCACGGATCTCGAACCCAAGCCGGGCCGCGACGGCATCCTGCAGCGCCTCGATATCGTCGTCGACGAACTCTCGCGACGCGCCCGCAATCTAGGCAGACGATATGGTCGTGGTGCTCCTCTGGTTCAGTTCGAACACGGCCTGGCCGTCTTCGAAGTGATGGCGCGTCACGAGGCCCGCAGTCTCGAACTGCGTCAGTACGCGGTAAACCGTTGCCAGGCCGATGTCTTCACGGGATTCGACTGTACAGTTGTTGTAGATGTCCTCGGCGGACAGGTGGCGCAGCGCACTGCCCTCGAGAATCTCGAGGATCTTCCAGCCGCGGCAGCGTGACTTTCAGTCCCGCCTTGCGTAGATCCTTGCCTTCCACTTACCTGCCCAATTTGTTCGTATGATTGCGGCCCATTATGGTCCAAACCGCTCCCCCTGCCTCCACCCGTTTCCCGTCCGGCGAGCCCGCACGCAGCCCGCGCCGCGCTGTTGCCATGGCTGGCGCTCGCAGTACTGGCTCCGGTGCTGGCACTGGCGCGGCTGCGCTCCATCGGGTGGGTGTGCAGCAGGGCAATTCTCACCTCGATCCGCGCCAGTGTCGCAGCCGCAGGACGGCATGACACGCGCTCGCAGGTGCGCTTCTCCTGCTGGGCACGCCGATGCTGCCGGACGCGTTCGACAACGACCGCTGAAGCCCATACCTGAAGCTCGGTCGTAGCGGCACGACGGAGCAACGTCGGCTGACCGTGCTTTTCACCGACGATCGTTGCCCGCATCGAGAACGTCGGCGTCGACTCGACGCCCGTCGTCGATCCCGCCGTGGCACCGGCACCGGCCGCCAGCGCAGGCGACGCATCCTTACAGACCTAGCGCTGCCGTCGCGCGCGCTGCGACCGTTGCGCACGCGCCCGCCGGCTCTCCTTGGGATCCACTGCCAGCGGCCGATACAGCTCGATGCGGTCGCCGTCCTCGAGCCGCCGCTCGGGCGAGCAGACCTCGCCGAAAATACCGACGCGGGCGTTCCAGTCGATCTGCCGTTCCCCACTGCGGTCGACTGCGTCCGCCAGCGACTCGGCGCGTGCAGCGCGCAGCGCATCGGCGACCGTCGCGCCTTCGGGCAGTGACAGCTCGAGCGACCACGCTGCGCCTGGCCAGGCCTGCACGACTTCGCAGCGGATCATGCGCTGGGTCCGTAAACGGACTTCGCGCGCGCGACGAACGCGTCGACCAGCGACGCCGCCGTCTGTTCGAATATCGGCTCGAACAGGGCCGCCGTGATGCGGTTCGAAAACTCGAAGCGCAGCGTCAGCGTCACGCGGCAGCCGGCCGCACCGATCGGCACCAGGCTCCATGACCCTGCCAGCGTATCGAACGGCCCGCGCCTTCGAGGTTCATGCTGATCTCCGCGCCCCGGCGTGAGCTGGTTGCGGGTCGTGAACTCTGCGCGTAGGGGGCCACGGCTGATCGCGAGCGTCGCCATCACCACTTCGGTCTCGGTGCGCGACTCGACCACCGCCCTGACGCACCACGGCAGGAACTCGGGATGAGCGCATACAGCCGCTCGGCCGAGTGCCCGACCAGCGCACTGCGCATGACTTCACGCATGGCGACATTGTCCGCGCCGCGCATGCGGGATCAAGCGATAGGTTCTACAATCCGCCGCGATTCATGAACACCTGGCGCCCCACCACCCGCCTCCTACCGAAGTGCCGACCTCGAGCCCAAGACCATCGCCGAGAACCGTCGAGCCCGCTTCGAGTATTTCATCGAAGAGCGCTTCGAGGCCGGGCTCGCGCTGCAGGGCTGGGAGGTCAAGTCGCTGCGCGCCGGCAAGGCGCAGATCACCGAGGCATACGTGTTCCTGCGCGAGGGAGAAGCGTTTCTGTTCGGCGCGCACATCACGCCGCTGAAGACCAGCTCCACCCACGTCGTGACGGATCCCACCCGGACGCGCAAGCTGCTGCTGAACCAGCGCGAACTCGCCCACCTGATCGGTTCCGTCGAGCGCAAGGGCTACACGCTGGTGCCGCTCGAGTTGTACTGGGTGCGCGGTCGCGCCAAGCTTGAGATCGGCCTGGCGAAGGGCAAGAAGCAACACGACAAACGCGCTACCGAGAAGGACCGCGACTGGCAGCGCGACAAGGCCCGCGTGCTGCGCCGCGGTTGACGGCGCTGGCCTTGAATCCGCCCGCCCACGCCCCATTCAGCGTATAGTGATAGACACACCGGGGGCGACCGGTTTCGACGTGGGTTACGAAGCTTTAGTGGCGTACCGAGGCGCATGGTCCTCGTTAATCTCTGTGCAAATCATAGTTGCCAACGACGACAACTACGCTCTGGCTGCCTAAATCAGCAGCTGACCTCTGACCGGCTGGTGTCCGTTACACCGAATCAGGGGACGCGCTAACGGAATCGCGGTGCCGCGTGCGACGGGCGGCACCGTTAAGAGTCACTGTCGCTGGCCAAGCGTTTTCCCTGCTCCTCGGGTAGCGTGCGGCGAGACACCAAAGAGAGAGCTACGTACGTAGATGCTGACGTGTAGTGCTTGCGGACGCGGGTTCAATTCCCGCCGCCTCCACCAATTCCTGCCTGTCCGGCGTCGGCCGTGACAGGGTACCGCCGCGGACTCGCGGCGCCGCCGGCACGCGTGTCAGTTGAACGTGCAGCTGCCGCCTTCGCAGATGACGCTGTTGCCATTCGTGCCAATGAAGCCAACCGTGCCGCCACCGCCCAGCACGCTGCCGCCGCGCCAGGTATGGCCGCCTGTCAGCCACCGCGGTCGCTGCGGCGGCTGGTAGACGTTCCACGCCGGCGGACCGCCCTCGACGCCAGCGGTGCCATCGGCGTCGAGCCAGTATCGCCTGCCGGACTCGCCGAACGCCATCTGCACCGCCAGGACTCCTGCGGATGCAGCTCGCGCCCGTTCACGAACACGGCCGTTCCGCGACCGGAAGCGTCGGCGGGCAGCGCCGCCGGCACCGGCAGTGACGGTGGCAGGCGTCCGATGCTGGGCCCACCGATCCTGCCCCACAGTCCGGAGCGCGGTCGTACCAGAACCGGCTGGGCAGTGGCGGCGCACCAAGCCGCTGCGCGCCGAACGCTCCACGGCGAGCACATGGCCGTTCACCTCGATGACGGGTTCGGTCGGCGCCGACCGCGTCGCGGGACCGGCGGCATCGCAGACGGCGGACAGCAACAACCCAGGCGCCGCAAGCGCCACCCACCAAGGCCCGTACCACTTGCGCGACGCCATTCGTGCACTCCAGTTCATGATGCCCCTCCCCTGCGCTACGCAATCCAGGCGGGAATCCGGACATTGGCCGCGATTCCCTTGCAGCGCTCGCGGGATTACGCTGGCGGTACTGGACAGCTGGGGGGCATTGCATGACCGAAGCGCTCGACGTCGATCCGAAATACCTGCACTCATTGCTGGTGGAGCGCATGAAGGTCAAGCGCCGCCCGGTCGCGCTGACCTACTGCAGCGACGGCCCGCCGCCCGGCTATGAGCCCGTCAAGATCGTCGCCTGCGGCATCGTCTCGGCGGCCGAGAGCGGGCGCCGCATCTACGTCGATGCGCAGCACCACGACTGCTGGGTCGGACAGCGTCATCTGGGCTGGCTGCCGAACGCGGAGCCGCTGATCACCGAGGGCGAATACCTGACGATGGCGCAGGGCTTCTTCACGCCGGAGGGCGCACGCCGCAACAAGGCGCAGACGAACTCCTTGCCGGATGGCAGCATCAGGGCGCTCGCCGCGGCGCCGCTCGACGACGTGCCCGAAGGCGTGCCGGTCGACGTCATGATCTGCGTGACCGACCCGATGCGGGTCATGCAGATCGCGGGCGCCGCGTCGGCGCGCGAGGGCACGTTCCCGATCGGCGAAGTGGGCCCGTCGGCCTGTGCGTCGATCTTCGCGACGCCGCGGCTGACCCGCAACAGCGTGTTCGCGACGGGCGATGGCGGCGGCCGCATGCACAACCGCGTCGGACCCAGCGACATGTTCGTCGCGATTCCGCGCGAGCATTTCCGCTACATCGTCGAGCTGATCGAGAACTTCCGGATCGACCCCGACAAGATGCGCGAACTGATCATGCCGTCGCACGCGCCCGGATCCGGCGCCTGAACGGCAATGCGCTGCGCCGCCTGCGGCGCGGCCCTCACGCAGCGACGGTGCCGACGCCCTCCAGCCGATCCTCGATATCGCTGTAGATGCCCTGCAGTTTCGCGAGCGTCGCCTCGTCGGCCTTCCACAGGCCGCGCCCGTTGGCCTCCATCAGGCGACTGACGACGTTGCGCGCCGCTTCGGGGTTGGCGGCCTCGAGCCGCTTGCGGACGGATTCGTCGAACACATAGGTCTTCGCAGCGTCGTCGAATACCCACTGCTCCATGTTCGAGATGGCGCCCCAACCGAGCAGGTGCGTGAAGCGATTGCCGATCTCGGCGGCACCGCTGTGCCCGTGCGCGAGCATCGACTCGAACCACTTGGGGTTCAGGATCTTGGCGCGCGCTTCGACACGCAGCAGGTGGACCGAATCACGCACGCTGACTTCGCCGGTGAACGTCTCGGCGTAGCTCAGCGACACGCCCTGGCCGCGCGCCTTCTGCGCGGCGAGCTGCATTGCGCCGCTGTGGCCGTAGTAGTGCGTCATGTCGGTCAGCCCATACTCGACCGAGTCGATGGCCTGGAAGACATGGTCAACGGTGCCCAGCATGCCGCGCAGTACCTCGGGCGCCGCGGCGCCGTTGCGGCGACCGCCATAGCTGTGCGCGTTGCGCGTCGTGTACATGGTCGCGAGCTCGTCGCTCTGCTCCCACTGCCCCTCTTCGATCAGTTCGTCGACGCCGGTGCCGTACAGCCCGCGCGCCTGCGTGAAGATCCGCGCGGTCGACTCCTCATGGCTGCGACCCTGCGCGCGCAGCGCCAGTGTGTTGGCACGCACGTAGTTCAGCTCTGCGGGCTCGTCGGCCTCGGCGGCGCGGCGAAACAAGTCGTCGAGCAGATCGAGGCTCATCTGGAACGTGTCACGGAACACCGAGGAGATGTCGAGCAGCACGTCGATGCGCGGCCGTCCGAGCGTCTCGAGCGGCAGCAGGCGGAAACGGAAGATCTTGTTCTGGCCGTCGCGCTCGGGCTCCGCGCCGACCAGCGCCAGCACCGCGGCGAGCCCCTCGCCTTCGCTCTTGATCGTGTCCATGGCCCACAGTGTCTGGCCGACCGTGCGCGGCCAGTCGCCGCGATCGGCGCGATGCTTCTCGAGCAGGATCTCGGCCATGCGACGCCCGCGTTCCATCGCGGTCTCGGACGGCAGCCGCCACGGATCCATGCCGTGGATATTGCGCCCGCTGGGCAACGCACCCGCCCCGGCACGGATCGGATCCGCGCCGAACGCCGGACGGATGTAGCGTCCCTCGAGCACGCGCACGACGGCGTCCAGCTCCTCGCCGCAACGCCCCATGCCCGCGAGAATGCCGCGTCCTTCCGTGACCAGATCCGCAAGCTGCGCGGGCGGCGCGACCGCTGCAATGCTGCTCCAGACGCGCGCGGGGTCCTCGCGCCCCATGACGCTGCGGTCGATCAGCGCGTTGCGCAGTCGGCGCAGTTCGTCGTCGCCGAGTCCGAGGGCACGGCAGGCTGCGCTGAACCCGGCTGCGCCGTGGCGCGGCACGTCGAGCGCGGCCTCGATCAGCGTGCGCGCCCGCTGCCGGTCCGGTGCCGCGCCGAACACATGCAGGCCGTCCGTGATCAGACGCTGGTCGATTTCCTCGAGCCAGCGCTCGACCCGGACGCGGTACACCGCCGGGGGCTGGTCGGCCAGCCGCGGCAACTCGGGCAGCGCACCATCGAGTCTCGTCGTCACCATCGGCGAGCGCGCCGCGCACGGCGGCCAGCTGTTTGTAGAGCCCCGCGCGTGCATACGGCGGGATCGCGTGGCTGATGATCGTCGCGTAGCCGCGCCGGCGCGCGATGGCCGCTTCGGCAGGATTGTTCAGCGGATACAGGTACAGGTGCGGGACGCCGCCAAGCAGCTGGTCCGGCCAGCAGTCGCCGGTCATCGCAGCCTGCAGGCCAGGCATCCACTCCACCGAACCGTGCATGCCGACGTGGATGATCGCGTCGGCCTTGAAGTCCTGCCGCAGCCACCCATAGAACGCGGCGTACTGGTGGTGCGGCGTGAACTCGCCGTCGAACAGCAGCTTCATCGGATCGCCCGGAACGCCGAGCGGTGGCTGCAGTCCGATGACGACATTGCCGTACTCGATCGCATCGAGGCGGATCGCGTCGCGACCGATCGCTGCGATGTCGCCGGGCGCCTGGCCCCAGTACCGATCGATGCGCTCCGTCTGGCGCGTCGCGTACATCTTGCGATAGTCGCTGACCAGCACCGGGCGCGCCGCGTCACCGCGCGCCAGTTCCTCGAGCCGCGCGCTGAGCTCCGCCGGATCGAGCGGCGCACGGCCGATCTGGTAGCCCTCGGACTTCAGGCGCTGCAGCAACCCCGTCACCGACCCGGGTACATCCAGCAGCGCGGCGGTACCCGCCTTGCCCAGACCCGGCGGGAAGTTGTACAGCACGATCGCGACGCGCTTCTCCGCCGCCTGCTTGCGACGCAGGCGCACCCAGGACTCGACCTGGTCGAGCGCGCGCTGCAGCCGGTCGGGCACGGTAACCAGTTCGCCCTGCTCGATCGCGCCGATCGCCGACGACGACGCGACGCCATCCATCTCCGGCAGGTCGTACATCACGACCGACTGCATCGAGTGCACGCCGCGCTGCTTCCACTCGGCGGTCTCCTGCATCAACAGCGGCTGCGCGACGAGGTACGGCACGTCGAGCTTGGCCATCAGGTCGGCGGCCGTCTCATGGTAGTGGCCGGGCTTGGTCGACGACGCCGGACCGCCGACGATCGAAAAACCCATCGTCGAGACGAACGCGTCCAGCGGCAGGCCGGCGAGCCACTCCCGCACCACGACGTGCGCCTCGATCCCCGAGACGAACACCGGCAGCGCGGCCATGCCGCGTGCCTCGAGGCCCTCGGTCAACGCGGCGATATAGGCCTGCTTCTGCACGACATGCTTGCGCACGCAGAGGACCGCGACGAGCGGCTGGCCCTTGCGCCAACGACCGCGCTTGGCGGCCCATTTGAGCCAGGCCTTGGGATCATCGAACAACGTGCCGGTACGCGGATCGACGCAACCCATGTTCGGGATCACGCGGACCGGCTCGACCTGCGGCGACTCGCCGAAGCAGTCGCGCAGCATGACCTTGACCATCTGGGTCAGGTTGCCGGCATCGGGCTGGTTCCAGTACAGGTTGACGCCCAGCCACGTCTTGAAGCCGCCGACCGAATCCGGGATCAGCGGCAGCATCTTCGCCGCCACCTTGACGAGCTTGGTGTAGGCATAGAGCGCGTCTTCGTCGCGACCGCGCGTGATCAGCCGCATCAGGAACTTGACCGCCTGCGGCGCCTCGGACTTCTTTTCCTTGAAGCGGAAGTCACCGATCCGCGTCAGGGACATGACCTCGGGCATGCTCTCGTAGGCGAAGACCGCCGTGGCACGCGACGTCTTCAGGTGTTCGGCCAGCCAGTCGGCCTGCGAGCGCAGGTTGATCAGGCTCATGAACACGAGGTCGCTGTCGGCAATCGCGGCCGCGAGATCGGGATCGGACTGGTCGACATGCGCATCATTGAAGCGCCGGATCCGCACCTGGACCCCTTCCGCCGCCAGACGCCGTTCGATCTCGACCCAGACGCCGGCGTTGAACCGCTCGATGCCGTTGATGAAGGTCAGTGTCCTCACGCAGGCGCCCCTCTGCATACCGCTTGGCGTCAAGCCCGGTTGACACTATCGTATGTCCAGCCGATTGAACAGCCCAGTGCGGAGACCGGATGACCAGGACCAGATCGAAGGGCGGCTCCAGAGCCCCGGATCACAAACCCCCGGACGGCAGCCCCCCGAAGGGGGCCAGGCCCGGCTTTCCTTTCACGGCCATCGTCGGCCAGGAGGAGCTCAAGCTGGGCATCCTCCTGGCGGTCATCGACCCGGCCATCGGCGGCATCCTGATCACCGGGCATCGCGGCACCGCCAAGAGCACGGCGGTGCGCGCGTTGGCCGAGTTGCTGCCATCGATCTCGGTGACCCGCGATTGCCCGTACCGCTGCGACCCCGCCGGCGACCGTGCGACCTGCCCGTCGTGCAGCACGCACGACCGCGAACGCGTCGCCGTCGACGGACCGGTACCGGTGGTCGACCTGCCGCTCGGCGCGACCGAAGACCGGGTCGTGGGCTCGGTCGACATCGAGCGCGCGCTGGTCGAGGGCGTGCAGGCGTTCTCGCCCGGCCTGCTGGCCGCGGCGCATCGCGGCTTCCTCTACATCGATGAGGTCAACCTGCTCGAGGACCACCTCGTCGACCTGTTGCTCGACGTGGCGGTCAGCGGCATCAACGTCGTCGAACGCGAGGGACTGAGCCTGCGCCACCCGGCCCGCTTCGTGCTGGTCGGCTCCGGCAATCCCGAGGAAGGCGACCTGCGACCGCAACTGCTCGACCGCTTCGGCCTGCACGCCAAGATCACGACGCTGCAGGACATCGGCCAGCGCGTCGAGATCGTGCGCCGTCGCCTCGCCTTCGAGACCGACCCCACTGCATTCGTGCGTCGCTTCGCCAAACAGCAGGCGAAGTTGCGCGAGCAGCTGCGCGCGGCCATCTCGCGGCGCAAGTCGGTGCAGCTGTCGGACGGCGCGCTGGAACTCGCGGCGCGCCTCTGCGACCGGCTCGCGATCGATGGACATCGCGGCGAACTCGCGTTGAGCCGCGCGGCGGTGGCGCTCGCGGCCTTCGAGGGACGTGATGCGGCCAGCGCCGACGACGTCTCGCGCGTCGCCGCACTCGCGCTGGCGCACCGCTTGCGCAAGGACCCGCTCGAACCCGCCGCCGACGAGGAGCGCGTGCGTCGCGTGCTCAGCGAGGCGCTCTCGCCGGCGCCACACTGACCCGATGCAATCGCTGCCACTGACGGGCCTGGTCGGCTTCGACGCCCGCGGCTCGCGCTGCTGCTGCTGGCGGTCGATCCCGGGCTGCGCGGCCTCGTGCTGGTCGGCGCTGCCGGGACTGGCAGAGCGCGCTGATGCGCGGCCTGCGCGAACTGCTGCCGGACACCCAATGGTGCGAGATGCCGCCGTCGGTCGACGACGAGGCACTGTTGGGCGGGCTGGATCTCGAGGCAACGCTGGCGCGCGGCGCGCGCGTCGTGCGGCCCGGACTGCTGCAGCGCGCGGATGGCGGCCTGCTGGCCGTCGACAGTTGCAACCTGCTGTCGGAGTCCGCTGCGCACCAGCTCGCGCGCGCGCTCGACGAACGCAGCGTGCGCATCGAACGCGATGGCGTCAGCGCCGTGGCGCCGGCCGATTTCAGCGTCGTCGCGAACTACGATCCGGCCGAGGGGCGCGCGCGCGCACCTGCTGGACCGGATCGGCATGCTGGTCAGGCTACCGGAGGTGTCGGGCCCGGCGGCGCGGGCCGAGATCGTGCGCCGACACCTGCATCCGGCGCTGGAGCGTTGGCAGGAGGATCTCGGCTTGCAGCGCCAGCTGCTGGCGGCGGCCCGGGCCTCGCTGCACGACGTTCGCTGCAGCGACGCCCTGCTCGGCGAACTCGTGCAGGCAGCCAGCGCGCTTGGCGTGCAGGGTCACCGGGCCGAGCAGTTCGCGCTGCGCGTCGCGCGTGCCAGTGCCGCCCTCGCGCTGCGCGACATGGTGGAGCGCGAGGACATCGAACTGGCGGTGCGCCTTGCGATCGCGCCGCGCGCGACGCGCATGCCGCCAGTGCAGCAGCCGGACGACTCGCCCCCCGAGGCTCCTCCCGAGGCGCAACCGGAGTCGCCGCAGCAGCAACCTCCGGAACCGGATGCCAGCTCGGGCGATGACCTTGAAGTCCAGGAGGAAATCCTCGAGGCGATGGCCACGGAACTGCCGCCACTGCTCGACGCGCTGCCGTTCCAGCGCGCGCGTCGCGCCCGCGCGGGTTCGCGCGGCGCGACCGCCGGCACGCGCGGGCGTCATGTCGGCAGCGTCCCGGGCGAGCCGCGCGGCCAGCGCATCGATGTACTCGCGACGCTGCGCGCTGCGGCGCGCTGGCAACGCCTGCGGCCAAGACGGCGCAGCCGCGTCGAGATCCGCGCCGAGGACATCCGCGTCAAGCGCTTTCGGAGCAAGGCCGGCACGCTGTTCATCTTCGCGGTGGACGCGAGCGGCAGCATGGCCCTGAACCGGATGCGCCAGGCCAAGGGGGCCGTCCATGCGCTGCTCGCGCAGGCCTATGTCAACCGGGACAAGGTGGCCTTGCTGTCGTTTCGCGGCAGCGACGCGGAACTGCTGCTGCCACCGACCGGCAGCGTCGAGCTGCTGCGCCGCGCGGTCGACCAGATCCCGACCGGCGGCGGCACCCCGCTGGCCGCGGCGCTGGTCGCCGCGCAGGCTGTCGGCGAGCAGGCGCGCCGCCAGGGCATGCCCAACATCGTGTTGCTGTTGCTGACCGACGCGCGCGCCAACGTCGCCTTGCGTGGCGGCCGCGACGCGATCGACGAGGAAGTCCGGCTGCTGTCCACCGGCATCGCGCGTGCCGGCTGGCACAGCCTGGTCATCGACACGCAGCGCAGTTTCCTGTCGCAGGGACGCGCGCAGCAGCTGTCGCAGTGGCTGGCCGGGCGGTATCTGTACCTCCCCGGCGCGAGCGGCGCGACGATCGCCGACGCGGCGCGCAGCGCCTGAGGCGAACCTGCTGCCGCGCTGGCGTCAGCGCCGCCGCAATGTCGAAGCCATGCGCCGCAACGGCTCCGCGGCGAGGCGCGCGAGCTGCGGCCACTGTCGCACATCGAGGCGCTCACCCCCGCCCGGCAGCGTCGGATACTCCGGTTCCCACGGCAGCACGGCATCGAAGCCCTCGCCCTGCGTGGCGAGGCGCGGCGTGATCGGCGGCACCGCTCGCTTGCGTTCCTGTTGCAGCAAGCGGTCCGACTGCCGTGCCGCCAGCGTCAGGCGCAGGTCCTCGAGCACGAAGAACGTGGGTGGCGACATCGGCAGGCGGCCGGCCAGCGCCTCGGCCGCCGCCGCGTGCGGCGTGAGCCAGCGCAGCGCGACGTTGCTCGCGCTGGTCGAGCGTCACGACGCGCGTGGGGCTCGGTGATCGCGAGATAGAACCTTGTGTCGAAGCGGCGTGGCGACATGGACGGCGTGATCCAGTGCGAAAAGAACAGCAGTTGTGCCGGTGCCAGCTCGATCGCGCATTCCTCCTGCAGTTCGCGGCAAGCGGCGACGCGAAACGCCGCATCGACCGGATCATCGGCGTCCGCGTGCGCGGCACGGTCCGCGTCCTCGAGCCGACCGCCCGGGAACGCCCACAAACCGCCCATGAACGACAGCTGCGGGTGGCGCTGCACCAGCAGCGCCTCGACGCTGGCCCCGGCGGGACGCAGGAGCAGCACCGTTGCGGCATCGACGAGCGTGCCGCCGGGCATGGATGTCACGCCGGCACCCCGCGGCTCGCGGCCAGGAACGCGGCATCGAGCGCCACCCAGTCGACTTGGGTGCCAGGCGCGTACAACACCTCGGCGCGGCTGTCGCGCCGCCACGCGGATTCGCGCAGTTCGAGTGCACCGCCCTGATGCTGGACGAGCAGCCAGCGGTCTTCGGCGACGCGCAGCACCGCCTTGAAGCGCAGCGCCGCGGCGACAGCGGGTCCGAGGTAGCGCAGCACACGTGTGTCGTCGAAGCCGACCGCACGCGGGAACTGCCAGCGCGCACCTGGATAACCGAGTTGTTCGACCCGCTCGCGCGTGCCGCCATCGACGCCCGCGATAGGAGACACCGCCACCGCGCCATGCTCGTGCTGATGCTCGCGCGCGTGCTCATGCTGCGCTGGTCGCTGGGGCGCGCCCATGCGGTCTGCATCGGCTGCAGGCTTGCGCAGTCCGGACTGCAGCGCGGCGAACGGCAACTCGCCGCCACGACTCTCGCCGACCCAGCTGCGGGCCGGCTGCGCCGCCTGCGCCAGCGACTCGAACTGCCGGCGCTGGGCATCATCCGCGAGATCAGCCTTCGACAGCACGAGTGCGTCGCCGATTTCCACCTGGTCGCGCAGCAGCGCATCGTTTCCGTTGAGCGCTTGCGCGACGCGCGCCGGGTCGATCAACGACACGATGCCCTCGAGGCGCAACTGCCCTGCCGATTCGTAGCCGAGCAATTCCTCGACGATGCCGGCCGGATGGCCGATGCCCGACGGTTCGACGACGATGCGGGTCGGTCGCACCTCATGGACGAGGCGCTGCAGTTGCCGCCGGAAGTCCTGCTCGCCGGCACAGCACAGGCAACCACCCGGCACGAGCTGCACGTCGTACGCACCGCGTGCGGCGGCTGCGATCGTCAGCGCGTCAATGCCGGCCTCGCTGAATTCATTCAGCAGCACGACCCACGGTTCCGCCGCCGGTTTCCCGGCCAGCAACCTCGCGATCACCGTCGTCTTGCCGCAGCCCAGTGGACCCGTGATCACATGCACCGGGATCGCCCCCGGCGCAGCCCGGCACCGACTCGCGTCACGCCCCTGGCCCTGGCTGGCCGTCGTAGGTCGTGATCACGCCATACAGCTCCGGGCGGCGATCGCGGAACACGCCCCAGCCGTGGCGCTGCGTTTCGATCGCGGCGAGGTCAAAGCTCGCGACCAGCACCGCATCGCCTTCTTCGCCCGCCTCGGCGACCTTGGCACCGGTGGCATCGGCAATGAACGACGAGCCATAGAAGCGGATGTGCAGGTTGTCCGGGTCCTGCAGCGAGCGCTCGACCCCCCAGCGGTTCGACGCGATCAACGGCATCAGGTTGGCGGCCGCATGCCCTGCTGCGTGCGCTGCCAGTGGTCGCGCGAATGCAGTGGTGGCGCCGGCGGCGTTCGGAACCGATCGCCGTCGGGAACAGCAGCAGCTCGGCGCCCTGCAACGCAAGCGAGCGCGCGGTTTCCGGAAACCACTGGTCCCAGCAGATGCCGACGCCCAGTCGCGCGTAACGCGTATTCCAGACGCGGAAACCCGTGTCGCCGGGACTGAAGTAGTGCTTCTCCTGGTAACCCGGTCCGTTCGGGATGTGGGACTTGCGATAGACGCCGAGCACACTGCCGTCGGCATCGGCGATCGCGATGCTGTTGAAATACGCCTGCCCGGCGCGTTCGAAGACGCTGATCGGCAGCACCACGCCCAGCTCACGCGCGACGGCGCGGAAATGCCGCACTGCCGGGTTGGCCTCCACGGTCGTCGCGAGCCGCAGGTGCGCCGCATCCTGCTCGATGCAGAAGTACGGCGTCTCGAACAGCTCCTGCAGCAGGATGACCTGCGCACCCTGGGCGGCAGCGCGCCGCACCAGCGCGTCGGCCGTCGCGATGTTCGCGGCGGCATCCCAGCCACAGGCGAACTGCGTCGCCGCGACGGTGACGATGCGCCGTGGCTGCACCAGATGGGCTGGGGTCGTGGTCTGGCCGGTCATTCAGGTCTCCCGCGCTCGCGCTGCGCGAGAGTGTAAGACCTCCGTGCGGCGGGCGCAGCGACCCGCGTGTCAGTGCAGCCAGCGTGGCGGTCGCGCTTCCGCCGGTTGCGGAAACAGGACCTGGTCCAGCGCCTGCACATAGATGGCCTCTTCGGCAGGTCCCGGGACCAGCACGTTGCCATTGATCAGCAGGTTCGGCACGTTCTGCACGCCCAGTGCGCGCAACCGCTGCTCTTCGGCGAGCACGATCGCGACGCCGCCGGACTCGAGACTGGCGCCGTCCGCCGCGAAACCGCGCCGGTAATCGTCGATCACCTGGTCCGGGAGGGCACACTGGCGCGCGATCGCCAGCAGTTCCTGTTCGCTGCCGATGTCGCGACCCTGCTCGAAGTACGCGCGAAACAACGCGTCGGCCACCTCGACGTGCCGACCGGCAGGCGCCGCCGCCAGCACCAGCCGATGCGCGTGCAACGTGTCCGGCACCGCGCGGATCGCGGCGAAATCGAAGCGGATACCCAGCGCGCGACCCGCCTCTTCGAGGCTGCGCTCGGCGAACTCGGGCGTGATGCCTGGAGGAAGACGCTGCGCGAGATGGTCCTGCCAGGCGGCGGAACCGGCCAGCGGCAAGCGAAACCCGTGCCACCGCAGCAGCGGCGGCTGCGGCAGACCCTGCACGGCGCCCATCGCGCGAACGATGCGCCGGGTGCCGAGGAATGACCACGGGCAGGTGAAATCCGCAACGACGTCCAGCACCAGGCCGGCGGTCGGGCTACGCGGGATTGGAGCGAACGTTTCCATGCAGCCAGAATGGGGGCTGCGAGCGGCGTTTCAAGCGCGTCGCGCGCGCCCCGCATTCACTTCGGCGGCGATCCGCACCGCCGTTTCGAGGGCGCGAAGGCCGTCCTCGCCGCTGACGACCGGCCGGCTGCCGCTGCGTATGCAATCAAGGAAAGACTGGATCTCGGCCTTCAGCGCATCGCCCTGCTCGAAGCTCTGCTCTTCGATGCTGACCGGCAGGCCTCCCTCGGCCAGAGGTTCGTCGCGCCGGCGGATCAGCGTCAGGATCTTCTGCTGCAGGTCCAGCGACAGATAGGCATCGTCGCGGAACACCCGCAGCTTGCGCTCCGTCTTCAGGCTGACCCGGCTCGCCGTCGTGTTGGCGACGCAACCGTTCGCGAACCGCAGCCGGGCGTTGGCGATGTCGATTTCGCCCGAGAACACCGAGGTGCCGATCGCGTCGATCGCGACGATGTCGCTACCGACGATGGACTGCACGATGTCGATGTCGTGGATCATCAGGTCGAGCACGACGTCTACATCGGTACCGCGTTGCTTGTAGGGGGCGAGCCGCTGGCATTCGATGAAGCGCGGCTGGGCCAGCCACGGCTCGGCGGCGAGGATGGTCGCGTTGAAGCGCTCCAGATGACCGACCTGCAGCACGCGGCCGGCCGCCTTCGCGATCGCGATCAGCTCGCGCGCCTGCTCGACGGTATCGGTGACCGGTTTCTCGACCAGCACATGCGCGCCGGCACGCAGGAAGTCCGCGGCGATCGGGAAGTGCGCCGGCGTCGTCGTCACGACCGAGACCGCATCGACGGCTCCGAGCAGTTCGCGATGGTCCGCGACGGCGCGACAGCCGAGTTCGCGGGCGACCGCATCGCGCGCGTCGGCCCGCGCGTCGACGACGGCCACGAGCTCGCTACCCGGCAACTGGGCGTATTTCTGTGCGTGGAAGCGGCCGAGATAGCCGACGCCGATCACGGCGGTTCGAAGGGCTTGCATCGTTGCTATTATGCGCGTGCGGGCGCCTGGCCCGCCATGCAGGCAACGGGAGCCTCGACAGCACGATGTTCGGCAAGCTTCTTGGACGGGCCGCGGGCGCGGGTCCCATGCGCCGTGAACTGCTGCTGGCAGCGGCTGCGCTGTTGCTCGGGCTGCTGATCATGCCCGTGCTGGTCTGGTTCGTCGGCCGCGCGACCCTCGGCGATTACGAACACGGCGGCGTCGGCGCGCTGCTCGGCGAATACTTCCGCGGGCTCGCGCGTGGCGAACTCGCGTTCTGGATCATGCTGCTGGGCCCGTACGGCTTCCTGCTCGCGGGCCGGCTCGCCTTGCGCCTCGCGCGCTGACCGGCCACCCGCGCTACGGCGACGAGGCCGGCATCACGGCGCGACTGCGATCCCGGGTTGCGCGAAACTCATTGCCGGGATTCCAGTTCGGGAACCCGCGCTCGTTCGCGAGCTTTGCGCCAACCGCGTACATCAACTCGACGTCCTGCAGCGCACCGCGCCAGTCCATGCCCGGGCGGTATTCGTCCGCCTGCTTGTGATAGCGCTCCGCCTCGAATTCGGCTCGCTGCTGGCGCGCGAAGTCTCGCCCGCGCTCGATGTCGTCGTTACCCGCCTTGAAGTACAGCGAGGGCACGCCGGCCTTGGCGAAGTTGAAGTGGTCCGAGCGGTAGAAGAAGCCCTTCTCCGGCGTGGCCTCGCCAACCAGCACGCGCCCCTGGCGTTGCGCCGCCTCGGCGAGATAGCGCTCGAGCTCGGACGCGCCGAACCCGGACACCGACACATCGCGGGTCGGGCCACCGTAGAACAGCGCATCCATGTTCAGTGCAGCCACCGTCTGCGACAGCGGGAAAACGGGATTCGCCGTGTAGTAGGCCGAGCCGAGCAGGCCGGATTCCTCGAGCGTCAGCGCGAGGAACACGATGCTGCGCTCGGGCCGTCGACCGCGCTTGAACGCGGCGGCGATTTCGATCAGACCTGCCGTGCCGGTGGCATTGTCGACGGCGCCGTTGAAGATGCTGTCGCCGGTCCGGGCCAGCGTGCGCCCAAGGTGGTCCCAGTGGCCCATGTACAGCACGTACTCCCCTGGGCGGCTCGCGCCCGGGATCATGCCGATCACGTTCGCCGATTCGCCGCGCCGGATCGCGTTGCGCACCGAGCCTGCGGCGGTCACGCCGAGTTCCAGCGGCCGGAAGCCGCGCTGGGCCGCACGGCGCTTCAGATCCTCCAGATCGAGGCCACGCCCCGCCAGCAGGCGCCGCGCGACGTCCCGCGTGACCCAGCCTTCGAGCGGAATCCGCCCGGCATTGCCATCCGGCGTGACCATGTCGAGCTGCGGACCGCTCCAGCTGTTGACGACCGTGTCCCAGCCGTAGGCCGCCGGGGCGGTTTCGTGGATGATCAGCGCCGCCGCCGCGCCCTGTCGCGCGGCTTCCTCGAACTTGTAGGTCCAGCGGCCGTAGTACGTCATCGCGCGGCCGTTGAACAGCGTCGCGTCGTCGCCGTCCCAGCCCGGATCGTTGATCAGGATCAGCGCGGTCTTGCCGCGCATGTCGATGCCGGCGTAGTCGTTCCAGCCGTACTCGGGTGCCACGACCCCATGCCCGACGAACACGACCGGGCTGTCGGCGACGCTGACTTCGGGCTGCACGCGCTTGGTCCACAGCACCGCATCGGGGCCGATCGCCAGCGCGGCATCGCCCAGCCGCAACGCCGCGTCGGAGCCCGCGGTGATCTCGACGAACGGCACTGCTTGCAGGTAGCTGCCGCCGTTGCCCGGCAGCAGCCCGAGCCGCTGGAACTGCGCCTGCAGGTATTCGAGCGTCTGGCGCTCGCCACGGGTGCCGGGCTTGCGCCCTTCGAAGTCGTCGGACGCCAGCGTCGCGACGTGCGACTCCCAACTGGCGGCATCGATCGCGGGGGGTGCGCCGGGCGGGCCCCACAGGCCCGCCTGGGGGGCCGCGGCACACGCCGACAGCATCGCGGGAACCCCAAGCGCCAGCAGGCGTCGAATCATCATGGTGCTCGTCCTTCGGCGCGGCCCGCGCCCCGTCACAGTGAATTGCCTGGCCAGAACAGCCACAACCCGCCGGCCAGCACCAGCAGCAACGCGACGTGCGCGTAGCGCCGCCACGGTCGCTGGCGCAATTCGCCGACGAAACTGGCCACGGCGAGGCCGGACACCATCGCCATGGCCATGAAGCTCCGCCACAGTGGTCCGTACTCCTCGGCGATGCGGTCCGAGTATTCGGGCAGCAGTGCGAACACGATGATGGTCAGCGCCAGGCCGACCGCGATCGAAACTGTCGACCCCATCACGATTCCGAGCAGGACAGCCAACGGACGCATCTGGACCTCGTTGCGACGACCGGCGCGACGCACCGGCGGAGTCCGGGCACGGCGCACTTGCCGCGGCGGACAGACCTCTCTAGCCTTGGACGGAATTGTACTGGACTGAGTAGACGATGCTGCACGCAAGACGCTCGACTCCGGCCTGGATAGTGCCGCTGGCCGCAATGCTGGCGCTCAGCGTGCTCGGCAGTTCATCGCGTGCGCCAGCCAGCACGCCTGCCCTGCCGATCGGTGCCATCGCACCGACGGACCGGCAGCGCATGATCGCGCGGCAGGTCGGCAGCATCCTGGAAGAAGAGCATTTCCGTCGCGCGGCCCTCGACGACCGGATGTCGGCAGACATCTTCGATCGCTACCTCGAGTTCCTCGATGGCCAGCGCAGCTATTTCCTCGCGACGGACATCGGCGAATTCCAGCAGTCGCGGCTGCTGTTCGACGACATCCTGCGCACCGGCGAGCTCGAACCCGCGTACGCGATATTCGCGCGCTACCAGCAACGCAACCGCGAGCGCATGCAGCATGCGATCAAGCTGCTGGAGACCGAGCCGGACTGGTCGCTGGATGAGTCCTTCGAGTTCGAACGCAAGCAGGCGCCGTGGCCTGCTACCGCCGCCGAACTCGATGAACTGTGGCGCAAGCGGGTCAAGAACGATGCGCTGGCGCTGCTGCTCGCTGGCAAGACCTGGCCAGAGGCGGCGGACCTGCTGCGCAAGCGCTACGAGCGCGTGCTCAAGCGCGTCGACCAGGTCACGCCGGAAGACGTGTTCGAGAACCTGATGAACGCGTACGCGCGTACCTTCGATCCGCATTCAAGTTACTTCTCGCCGCGCAACTCGGAGGAGTACCGCATCCAGATGAGCCTCAACTACGAGGGCATCGGTGCGTCGCTGCAACTGATCGACGAGTACGTCACGGTCATGAACGTCATCGAAGGCGGTCCCGCGGCCGCAGCCGGCACGCTGACGGTCAACGACCGTATCGTCGCGGTCGGCCAGGGTGAGGCGGGCGCGATGACCGATGTCATCGGCTGGCGCATCGACGATGTCGTGCAACTGATCCGCGGCAAGGGCGGCACCCAGGTCCGGCTCGCCGTGCTGCCGTCCGGCGCGGCGCCGGGAACACCTGAAAAACAGCTCAGTTTCACCCGCGGCAAGGTCACGCTCGAGGCGCAGGCCGCGCGCAAGGAACTGAAGACGCTGCGGCGTGGCGAGCGCGAACTGAAGATCGGCGTCATCAACGTGCCCGGCTTCTACTCCGACTACGAGGCACAGCGGGCCGGCAACCCCGATTACCGCAGCACCACCCGCGACGTGCGCAAGCTGGTGCAGGAACTGCAGCAGGAAGGCGTTGATGGCCTGGTGCTGGATCTGCGCGGCAATGGCGGCGGCTTCCTGCCGGAGGCCCAGTCTCTGACCGGACTGTTCATCGATCGCGGCCCCGTCGTGCAGGTCAAGTTCGCCAACGGCGAGAAGGAAGTGCTGGACGACACCGAAACGGGCACGCTGTACGGCGGGCCGCTCGCCGTGCTGGTGGATCGCTTCAGTGCCTCCGCGTCCGAGATCTTCGCCGGGGCAATCCAGGATTACCGCCGAGGCGTCGTGCTGGGGCAGCGCACCTTCGGCAAGGGCACGGTACAGAACCTCGTACCGCTGTCGAAGTGGTCGTCGCGGCCAGTCAATGGCCAGCTGACCGTCACGATCGGCAAGTTCTACCGCGTTACCGGCGAGAGCACCCAGCACCGTGGGGTCGAACCGGATGTGCCGCTGGCCTCGCCGATCAGTCTCGAGGACGTTGGCGAGTGCCCTGGATGACGCCCTGCCCTGGGACCGCATCGCTGGCGTGCCGTTTCGCACGGCAGCACCCCGAACGGTGCAATCCAGCGACTCGCGACCGAAGAGGCCGCCCGCGCGGAGCGCGACCCGAACTACCGCTGGCTCGTGCAGGACATCGCCGCGGCGGATGAACTGCGCAAGCTGACCAGCGTGTCCCTGAATCTCGAGACCCGCAAGGCCGAGCGGGAACGCCTCGACGCCGAGCGCCTCGCCCGTGAGAACCAGCGTCGCAGTGCGTTGGGCCAACCCGCGATCAAGTCGTTCGACGAAGTCGATGCCAGCCAGGCGCCGGATGTCGTGCTGGACCAGGCTTCGGAGGTCATGGCGGACATGGTGCTTGGGCTGCGACCCGATCCGAGCCGGCCCGCACCCCGGACGATCCGTGCCCGGAACGAGCCCGCTGCGCCCCCCAGCCCCAAGTAGTTCACTGTTGTAGTTGACTACAACACCATAGGGACTTAGCATCTGCCCCAGCCGTCCGCGTCGCGGGCGCCTGACTGGGGAGAATTGCCATGGTCCGTCTTGCCTCGCGGTCTACCGCGGCCCGATATCCGTCCGCCGCCATCTGGATGGCGCTGCTGCCGACCGCCCTGCTGGTTGCCTGCAGTGGCCCGCAGGGCGCCTCTGGCCCCGGGTCTGCGGATGGCGCTGCGGCGCCGCAGGCCGAGCCAGCGCCGCCGCCCGTCACGGCCGGCGCCGCGCCGCTGCCGGTGGAAACCGTTCGCCCCCGGCGCAGCGACATGGTCGCGCGCCATGACGGCACCGCAACGCTACAAGCCGAATCCGATGCTGAAGTGGTTGCCCGCGTCGGTGGCACGGTACTGCAGGTCGCCGTCGAGGAAGGGCAGCGCGTGCGTGCGGGCACACTGCTCGCCCGGATCGACCCGCGCCAGCTGCGGCTGGAGCTGGCCCAGGCACGCGCGCAGCTCGACAAAGTAGACAGCGATTATCGGCGCCAGGTCGAGCTGCACCAGAAAGGCCTGATCGCGGCCAATGCGTTCGAGAGCAGCCGCTACGAACTGGCGCAGCGTCGCGCCAGTTGGGAGCTGGCGGCGTTGCAACTGTCGCACACGGAGCTTCGCGCACCATTCGATGGCGTGGTCGCGGAGCGCAGCATCCGCGTTGGCCAGAACCTCGCCGCAGGGACCACCGCCTTTCGCGTCGTGGACGCCCGCCGGCTGCGCGCCGAGTTGCATGCACCGGAGCAGCAGCTGTCGCGGCTGCGGCCAGGACAACCGGTGCTGCTGTCGGCCGATGCCCTGCCCGGCCGGCAATTCGCGGCACGCGTGGCGCGGATCGCGCCGACGATCGACGCGCGGACCGCGACGTTCAAGCTGACCGTCGAACTGGACAACGCCGCCGGCGAACTGAAGCCGGGCATGTTCGCGCGGGTCGGCGTGGTGTTCGAGCATCGCAGCAACGTGCTGTCGATTCCTGCGGCCGCATTGCTCGAGAACGCGCCGCAACCCACCGTCTTCATCGTCGACAAGGGTCGCGCGGCACCGAGGCGCGTGCGTCTCGGCCTCAGCCATGACGGTCGCGTCGAAGTCCAGGATGGCCTCGACGGCGACGAACAAGTGGTGATCAACGGGCAGAACTCACTGAAGGCAGGGCTGGGTGCGGGTCGTCGCGCTTGCCGCAACGGGCGCCGGCACGGACGCAGGCTGAGGCGCGCGGCATGTACCTCGCGCAGTTCGCGGTCCGACGTCGCGTGACGGTCGCGATGGCCACGGTGGCCGTCGCGCTGTTCGGCGCGGTCTCGCTCGGGCGGCTCGCAGTCAACCTGCTGCCGGAGTTGAGCTACCCGACGCTGACGGTGCGCACCGACCTTGCCGGTGCCGCGCCGATCGAGGTCGAGAACCTCGTCACGCGTCCGATCGAGGAAGCGACCGGCATCCTCGGTGGCGTGAGGGCCTTGCGCTCGGTGTCGCGCGCCGGGCGGTCCGACGTCGTGCTCGAATTCGGCTGGGGCACGGACATGGATCTGGCGGCGATCGAGTGCGCGAGCGGATCGACCTGCTGCAGCTGCCGGTCGAGGCCGATCGTCCCTGCTGCTGCGCTTCGACCCGGCGACCGAGCCGGTGCTGCGTCTCGCGCTGGTCGACGCGGCCAGCGCCGCGGACCCGTCACGCCTGATGGAACTGCGCCGCCACGCGGACCTGCGCCTGAAGCCAGAACTCGAGACGATCGGACGGCGCCGCGGCCATCAAGGTCAGGTGGCGGATTCGAGGAACAGATCCATGTCACGGTAGACCAGCGGCGCCTCGCGGTGTTCGGCCTCGGCGTCGCGCAGGTCAGCGACCGGCTTGCAGCGGATAACGTCAATCTGTCGGGGGTCGCCTCGAACAGGGAACGCAGCGCTTCCTCGTCCGGACGGTCAACGAGTTCGAGACCCTCGACGACATGGCGGATGCGGTCATCGCGGTGCGCGATGGCCGCGGGTACGCTTGCAGGACGTTGCGACGGTCGAGCGCGGCTATCGGGACCGCGACTCGATCACGCGACTCGACGGCGGCGAGAGCATCGAACTGGCGGTCTACCGCGAGGGCAATGCCAACACGGTCCAGCTCGCCCGCCGGGTGGCTGCGCGGCTCGACGCGCTGCGGGCATCGCGCCGCCAGGCGCCCGACTCGAAGTGGTGCAGGACCAGTCGGCGTTCATCGGCGCCGCGATCTCGGAGGTGCGCGATGCCGCCGTCTGGGGCGGGCTGCTGACCGTCATCGTGCTGTACCTGTTCCTGCGCGATGCGCGCGCTGACGCTGGTCGCCGGGCTCGCCGATCCCCGTCACCGTCATCGGCATCTTCGTCATGATGTACGGGTTCGGCCTGTCGCTGAACGTCATGTCGCTAGGGGGGATCGCCCTGTCGATCGGCATGCTGGTCGACAACGCCGTCGTGATACTCGAATCGATCGCACGCAAGCGCGAAGCCGGCCTGCCACCGCGCCAGGCGGCCGTCGCCGGCACCGCCGAGGTCGCGCGGGCCGTCACGGCATCGACGCTGACCACGGTCGCGGTGTTCTTTCCGCTGGTGTTCGTCTCCGGCATCGCCGGCCAGCTGTTTCGCGACCAGGCGCTGACCGTGACATTCGCGCAGCTGCTGTCGCTGCTGGCGTCGCTGACGCTCGTGCCCATGCTCAGCGCCTGGCATGGCGCGGCGCGTCAGGCTGCCCCGTCGGTCGCCACGAGCCGGGGTCGCTGGCACGCGCTGCGCTGGCTGCACCCGGTGCGCATCGTCGCGACCGTCGGGCGCCTGCTGGTGCGTGCGATCGGCCTGCTGCTCGAACCGCTGGCGCGCCACACCGTCGCGGCGACCCGTCGCGGCGAGACGGGTTATGGAGTGCTGCTCGAACGCCTGCTCGCGCGGCGCGGGCACGTCGTGGCCGCGTCCGTGCTGGTGTTCGTCGCGACCGCGGCGATCGCGACGCGACTCGCGACCGAGCTGATTCCCGAGTTGCGCCAGGGTGAACTGCATGTGCAGCTGCGCCTGCCTGCGGGTGCCGCGCTGGCAGGCACCGACGACGTGCTGCGCGCCGCGCAGGCGCGGATCGCCGACATGCCAGGCATCGCCCGCAGCCGTTCGGTCGCCGGCAGCGGGCATCGCCTCGATGCCAGCCCTGTCGACGCGGGCGACAACGCCGGCACGCTGGTCGTCACGCTCGACGCCCTGGGGCGCCGCCAGCCAGCACAGACCGAGGCAGCACTGCGGGCGGCGCTCGCCGACCTGCCCAACGCCACGGTGGAGATCACGCGACCAACGCTGGTCGCCAGCACGACGCCTCTCGAGGTGGTGCTGTCGGGCGCCGACCTCGAGCGACTGTCGACGGGCAGCGGGCGATTGATGCACGCGTTGCAGGCCGATGGCGGTTTCGTCGACCTGCAGTCATCGATCGAAGCGGGCCAGCCGGAGATCCAGGTCGAGTTCGATGCCGAGCGCGCCGCGCAGCTCGGTTTGTCCGTGCGCGATGTCGCGGACCGGGTCGTCGCCGGCATCCGTGGTCAGACCGCCACGCGCTATCGATGGCTGGACCAGCGCATCGACGTACTCGTCCGCAGCGTCGACGTGCGTGATGCCGCGATCAGCGACGTGCGTGACATCGTCGTCAATCCCGGCGCCGAGCGGCCGGTCACGCTGGACGCCGTCGCACGCATCAGCGTCGCGACCGGCCCTGGCGAGATCCGCCGGCTCGGCCAGCAGCGAGTCGCGATCCTGTCCTTCGCACCGGCGGACGGCAACCTCGGCGCCGCAACCCGGCGCGCCGAGTCCGTCCTGCGCGCGACGCCGCTGCCACCCGGCATCGATGCACGCGTCGCCGGGCAGAGCGACGACATGCGCGACAGTTTCTCGTCGCTGTGGGTGGCGCTCGCGCTCGCCGTGTTCCTCGTCTATCTGGTCATGGCCTCGCAGTTCGAATCGCTGCGACATCCGTTCGTCATCCTGCTGACGATCCCGCTGGCACTGTGCGGCGCCGTGTGGGCGCTGTGGCTCAGTGGGTCCAGCCTCAACGCGGTCGCGTTCATCGGCCTGATCCTGCTGGCCGGCATCGTCGTCAACAACTCGATCGTGCTGGTTGACGCGATCAACCAGGGCCGCGGCCGGGGGCTGCGACTCGAGGCGGCCGTGATCAGCGCGGGGCGCGCGCGCCTGCGTCCGATCCTGATCACGAGCCTGAGCACCATCGTGGGCCTGCTGCCGATGGCGCTCGGCCTCGGTGACGGCGCCGAGATCCGCCGCCCGATGGCCATCACGGTGATCGGCGGCATGCTGTGCGCGACCGCCGTCACGCTGCTGGTCATTCCGTCGCTGTACGCGTTGCTGGCGCGCGAAAGCGACGCCGTGCCGGCGTCGCCGCCTGCCCTCGGCGACGGAGCGATGACATGAGGCACACCGAGATCGCGCTGCGGCGACCCGTTACGACGTGGATGGCCTTCGCGGCGCTGGCAGTGATCGGCGGATTCGCCGGCTGGCTCCTGCCGCTCGAACAGTTGCCGAAAGTGACGCTGCCGTTCATGGGTATCGCGATCCCGTACCCCGGCTCCACGCCAGGTGAAATCGAGGAGCGGATCACGCGTCCGGTGGAGGACGCGCTGGCCACGCTGCCCGGCGTCAAGCGGATCCGGTCGACATCGAGTGCCGACGAGGCACAACTGCAGATCGAACTGGACTGGGGCACGGACGTGCGCGCCTCGGGCTTCGAAGTGCGCAACAAGCTCGACGCGATCCGGCATCAACTGCCACCGGCCGCGAATCGCATCCTGCTGTTCACGGCATCGTCCGCCGACATGCCGGTGCTGACCGTACGGCTGTCGGCGAGCACCGACCTGTCGACACAGCATGAATTGCTCGACCGCGTCCTGAAGCAACCCGTCGAGCGCATCGCCGGGGTCGCACGCGTGGTGCTGGCCGGCGTCGAACCGCGGGAACTGCGCATCTTGCTGGATGCCGGGAGGCTGGTGGCGCACCGGCTTGATGTCCGCGAACTCGTGGCGCTGCTCGAGCGCAGCAACTTCTCCGTGACGGCCGGGCACGTCCAGGACCAGCAACGGCGCCTGCTGGTGCGGCCGCTCGGCGCGCTGTCGACCGTGGCCGAAGTACGCGAGCTGCGCGTTGCGCCGGGCCTGCGACTGGGCGATGTCGCGAGCGTCGACCTCGTCAGTCCGGAGCTCGCCGTCCGGCGCAATCTGGATGGACGCCCGGCCGTCGGCTTCGACGTGTTCAAGTCCTCGGAAGCAAATGTCGTCGACGTCGTCGATCGCGTGCTCGCCGTCATCGAGGCCGCGCGGGTGCTGCCGCAGATGCAGGGGATCACGATCTTCGTCATCGACGACCAGGCAAGGGCCATCCGCCAGTCGCTGGCCAGCGTCGCCGAGGCCGGCCTGCTCGGCGCCATGCTTGCAATCCTCGTGCTCTACCTGTTCCTGCGCGACTGGCCCACCACGCTGGCCGTCAGCCTGGCCGTCCCGGCGTCGCTGCTGGTCACCCTCGCGGTCATGTACTTCCTGGGCATCAGCCTGAACGTGCTCAGCATGATGGGCATGATGCTGGCGATCGGCATGCTGGTCGACAACGCCGTCGTCGTGACCGAGGCCGTCTTCAGGCGACGCCAACTGCAACCCGGGGCACCGCTCGAAACCACGCTGGCCGGCGTGCGTGAAGTGGGCGTTGCCGTGCTCGCGGGTACGGCCACGTCGGTCGTCGTGTTCCTGCCGGTAGTACTCGGCGAACGCAACCAGGCATCCATTTTCCTGGCGCACGTCGCGATTCCGATCGTCGTGGCGCTGCTCGCATCGCTGCTGGTCGCCCAGACACTGATTCCGATGGTCACCTCCCGCCTGCGCCCGCCTGCAGGTCGCAGCGTGCCGGGCATCGAACGACTGCAGCAGGTGTACGGCCGGTCGCTGCAATGGCTGCTGGCACGCCGCCGACGCGGCGCCCTGCTGCTGTTCGTCATCCTTGCGGCAACGGTCGCTCTGCTGGTGGCTTCCGTCCAGCACCCCGACCGCCTCCTGAAGATCGACATGTTCCCGCAGGACGCGGCGCGCACGCTCGTGCTGGACCTGCGCATCGATGGTGACCATCCCATCGACCGGGTCGCGGCCGCCGTGGCGACCGTCGAGCAATACCTGGACGCGCGGCGCGAACGGCTCGGCATCGCCAGCGTCTACTCGAGATTCGACCGTTCATCGGCAAATCTCGTCCTGATCCTGGATGCCGACCGGGATGCACCACCCGCGCGTGAAGTCATGGCGTCATTGATCGCCGGCATGCCGCCGATACTGATCGGCCAGCCGACATTCGACTTCGATGGCGATGCGAACGGCCCGGCAGGCATCGACCTGCGCCTGCGCGGTGAGTCCACCGAGCGGCTCGCGGCGCTCGCCGACGAGGTGGCCCGCGCATTGCGGGACATCGACGGCATCGCGACCGCGCGCTCGGCCGCACGGGACGGCGAGCGAGAGGTTCGCATTCACGTCGATCGTGAGCGTGCAGCCGCCCTGGGCACGGACAGCCGCAGCGTGGCCCAGGCGGTTGCAGCCGCGCTGCGCGGCGACCGCCTGCGCGAACTGCGGCGCGCCGACGACGAGTTGACCATGCGGCTCGCGTTTCGCGCCACCGACCGGCAGAACATCGACGACCTGCTGGCAATGCCGTTGTGGATCGGCGAAGGCCTGCAGACGACGCTCGGCGCCGTCGCGACGATCCGCCAGGACCGCGCGCCACGGGCGATCGCGCGCTTCGACCGACGGACGGCCGTGGAAATCGAAACGGTACTCGATCCTGGCGCGACGCTACCGGCAGTGCGCGAGCGCATCACCGAACGCCTTGCCGGCCATGCGTTCCCCGCGGGCTACAGCTGGGATTTCGGCGATGCCGTCGAGCTGCAGGATGACACGACGGCCGTCATGCAGGTCAACCTGCTGCTGGGGCTCGTGATGATCTTCCTGGTCATGGCGGCCCTGTTCGAATCGACGGCGCTGCCGCTGTCGGTGCTGGCGTCCATCACGCTGGGCATCGCCGGCACGATCTGGACGCTGTTCCTGAGCGGCACGACACTGACCTTCATGGCACTGATCGGCGTGCAGATACTGATGGGCGTCATCGTCAACATCGGCATCGTGCTGGTTGCACGCATCAACGACCTGCGCCAGCAGGGGCTGCCACGCACGGCAGCGATCCTCGCGGCGGGCCGGGACCGCCTGCGGCCGATCCTGATGACGACGCTGACCACGGTGCTGGGCTTGCTGCCACTGGCACTGAACGACTCGCAGCTGGCACTGGGCATCGGCGCCCCGAGCTATGGGCCGATGGCGATCGCGCTGATCGGCGGACTGGGTCTTGGCGCACCTGCCGCCCTGCTGTTCGTACCCGTGCTGTACGCATGGATCGACGACGCGGCGGCCGCGATCCGCCGTAATCTGGCGGATGCGCTCAGCGCAACAACGACTTGAACACGTCCCAGACGTCGTCGCCCAGCACGTTCAGCGGCCGCACCGGTGGCGGCGCCACGGCGCCACCAGCGGGCTTCGTCGCCCGGTCCGACGCGCCCAGCGCGGGCAGAGACTCTGGCACGGGCACGGTGTCGTCTTCCCGCGCCAGGCGACAGCCCGCTGCAACTGCTCCACCCGCGCGCGAATCTCCTGACCGAGGTTCGCGCGCTGGGCCAGCACGCCGCGCGCCAGGCCGATCTGCGTCATCAACGCCTCGCATTCGACGCGACTGCCATACTCGTCGGCAGGCTCCCGGCGCAGCGCTGCCGCGCGCGCGAGCCCCAGCAGTGGCGTACGCGCGAGCCGCTGCATCAGGATCTCGGCGTATGCGATCACGGACAGGTTGATCGCACGGCGCGAGGCGACCGACAAGCCTGGAAACGGCACGTCACCCTCGTTGAGCACGCGCTCGAGCTCCGCCCGCGCATCGACCAGAGCCAGGTCCGCGGCGCTGACCCGCACCCTGGCGGCATCGAGTTCCTTCGCAGGTTGCGGCGCCGGAAGTGATGCCACGGCCTGTTCAGTGACTCGAGGCGGCGCCCGAGCTCGGCCGTCGACGCGACCACGTCGGCCGCAGCGGACTCCGTCTCCCGCAGCTGCGCCTCGGCCGCCTCGCGTCGGGAAAACTGGCGACGATTGACTTCCGCGACGAACGCACGCCGCTCGCGCTCGATATGCTGGCGCTCCAGATCGGCCCCGAATGCGCGCAGCAGTTCGGACCCCTGTGCCCACAGCGCACGCAGCTGATAAAACACCAGCGCCGGGAAGCCGGTCTCCACGCTGCCCAGCCGCTGCTCGAGTTGCTCGAGCAATTCCCGCATGCGCGCGGTCGCCCCCTCCTGCTGCTTCAGGCGGTCCTTGAGCCGGTGGATTTCGTCCTGCAGCTCGGTGTACGCCTTCTTCAGTTCCGCGCGATTGCGGAACAGCTGCAGGACGCGCTGCTCTTCTTCGTCATCCTGCGACGGCAGCAGGGCCTGCTTGGCGAGTTCGAGCGGATTGAGGGCTTTCATGGATCGGGCTTGTCACGACGCTCAGCGCGTCGCGAACCGATGCCCGCGATCCGCGCAGTATTCCAGCCATTTATTTAGCATGACGTTGCGCGCCCAGCGCTGATCGAGTTCACGCTCCACCGGCGAGCGACCACCGCCGGCGAAACCCGTGCACTCGACGACGCGCGCGTCGTGATAGACCTTGACCAGCATGTCGGGCACGGCATCCCGTCCGCCGGGACCTGCGCCCTCCAGCCAGTAGGTGAGGTTCAGGCCGGTCGTGTAGGGCGTGCGATCGGTGACAGTGAGAACCAGTTCACAGTCTCCAGCGACGATCGAGCAGCTCCGCGACGGCAGTTCGCGCAGGTCGCCTGCCAGTCCGGCCAGGCGTATGTGGTTGCTCTCGTAAAGCCCCATCAGCGCGACGAAGCTGCGCGGGCGGGCCCGCCAGCCAACCGGCATCAGGGAATCGTTCTGCAGCGTTACCGTACGCATGCACTGACTATAGCGATTCCCCGTGACGCTTCAAGGATGCACGCGTCGCTCGATGCCGGAGGCTTGCATGATGCGTGCCGAGATTTCCTCGATCGAGCACTCGGTGGTATTCACGCACGGAATGGCGTACTTGCGGAACATGGCCTCGGCCGCGCGGATCTCGTACTGCACCTGTTGGGCGGACGAGTATCGGCTGTCCGGGCGGCGCTCCTGGCGGATCTGCTGCAGGCGTTCAGGGCGTATCGTCAGTCCGTAGAGCTTGCCCCGATGCGCCTGCAGGCCGCGCGGCAGGCTGCTGTGCTCCAGGTCATCGTCCGTCAGCGGATAGTTGGCGGCGAACACGCCGTACTGCAGCGCCATGTACAGACAGGTGGGCGTCTTGCCGGAACGGGAGACGCCGACGAGGATCACGTCGGCGCGCGCGTAGTCGCGGTGCGAGCCATCGTCGTTCGCCAGCGCGAAATTCGTTGCCTCGATGCGCGCGGTGTAGGCATCGCTGTCGGCGACCCCATGCGAGCGTCCCGGACGATGCGTCGACTGCACCTGCAGTTCGCGTTCGATCGCACCGACGAACGGCTCGAAGAAATCGAGGAACAGTGCGTTGCTGCGCTTCACAACTTCGCGGATGTCATCCTGCACGAGCGTGCCGAAAATGATCGGCCTGAGACCTGATTCCGCCGCCGCGAGATCGATGCGCCTGACGGTCTCCTCCGCCTTGTCAACCGTGGACACAAATGGCAAAGTGACCTGTCTGAATTCCTCGTGTTCGAACTGCGTCAGCAAGCTGTGCCCCATCGTTTCGGCCGTCACGCCAGTCTGGTCCGAAACAAAGAACACGGTCCGCCTGCTCACATCGCACTCCATAGCCTGGAACAACCGATGACGCAGTCTTTCACCATGTCCCCACTGCGGCAAGGGCGTAGTCTTGCGTCCGCCACCCCTGCAGGAGTCCGCTGACGATGCCCGAAGCCAGTCCCCGCGCCATGCAGTACGTCATTCCGTTCGAACAGCTGAAGATCGGCGACGTCGAGCGCGTGGGCGGCAAGAACGCATCCATCGGCGAGATGATCGGCCAGCTTGCGCGCCTCGGAGTCAGGGTTCCGGGCGGTTTCGCGACGACGGCGGATGCCTACCGCGAGTTCCTCCGCCAGGGCGGGCTCGACGAAAAGATCCGGGCGGCGCTCGCACGGCTCGATGTCGACGACGTGACCGCGCTCGCGGCGACCGGCGCCAGCATCCGCCGCTGGATCCTCGAGACGCCGTTCCCCGCGGCGCTCGAGCAGGCGGTGCTCGGCGAGTACCGGCGCATGGCGGCAGGCCGCGACATCGCTGTCGCGGTGCGCTCGTCCGCGACCGCCGAAGACCTGCCGGAGGCATCGTTCGCCGGCCAGCAGGAGACCTTCCTGAACGTACGCGGCGAGCAGTCCGTGCTCACCGCCATGCATGAAGTCTTCGCTTCCCTGTTCAACGATCGCGCAATCGCCTACCGCGTGCACCAGGGCTTCGATCACTCGCTGGTCGCGCTGTCCGCCGGCATCCAGTACATGGTCCGCTCGGACCTGGGCGCAAGCGGCGTGATGTTCACGCTCGACACCGACTCCGGCTTCCGCGACGTGGTGTTCATCACGGCGTCTTATGGCCTCGGCGAAACTGTGGTCCAGGGTGCCGTCAACCCGGACGAGTTCTATCTCCACAAGCCGGCATTGCGCGCGGGACGGCGCGCCGTCCTGCGGCGCAACCTTGGCGCCAAGGCGATCCGCATGATCTACGCCGACGCGGGCAGCGCGGAACGCGTGCGCACCGTCGATGTCCCGCCGGCCGACCGGCAACGGTTCTGCATTGACGACGCGGACCTCGTCGAGCTCGGCAAGCAGGCGCTGATCATCGAGGAACACTACGGCCAACCGATGGACATCGAGTGGGCGCGCGACGGCGAGACCGGGGAGATCATGATCCTGCAGGCCCGCCCGGAAACCGTGCAGAGCCGGACTGGCCGCAGCATCCAGCGCTACACGCTGCAGCAGCGCTCCGCCGTGCTCGCCACCGGCCGCAGCATCGGGCAGCGGATCGGGGCCGGGCCGGCGCGGGTCATCCGCGACGTCGCCGAGATGGCACGCGTGCAGGCCGGCGACGTCCTCATCGCCGACATGACGGATCCCGACTGGGAACCCGTCATGAAGCGTGCGTCGGCCATCGTCACGAATCGCGGTGGCCGCACCTGTCATGCCGCGATCATCGCGCGCGAGCTGGGCATCCCCGCCGTGGTGGGCTGCGGCGACGCCACGACCGCGATCCGCGAGGGCCAGGGCGTCACGGTGTCCTGCGCCGAGGGCGATGTCGGCTATGTCTACGATGGCGAGCTGGCGTTCTCGCAGCGCCAGATCGAACTCGACGCGCTGCCGCCCGCACCGGTCAAGATCATGATGAACGTCGGCAATCCCGACCGGGCGTTCGATTTCGCCGGCATTCCCAACCGCGGCGTCGGGCTCGCCCGGCTCGAATTCATCATCAACCGCATGATCGGCGTCCACCCGCGCGCGCTGCTCGAATTCGATTCGCTCGATGCCGCGACGCGCGAACAGGTTCGCGCACAGATGGCCGGCTACTCCGGTCCGGTGGAGTTCTACGTCGACAAGCTGTCGGAAGGCATTGCGCAGATCGCGGCCGCGTTCGCGCCGAGCCGGTGATCGTGCGCCTGTCCGACTTCAAGTCGAACGAATACGCGAATCTGGTCGGTGGCCGGCTGTACGAGCCATCGGAAGAGAACCCGATGCTCGGATTCCGCGGCGCGTCGCGCTACATCGACGAGGCCTTCCGCCCGTGTTTCGAGCTCGAGTGCCGCGCCCTGCGACGCGTGCGCGACGACATGGGACTGACGAACGTCTGGGTGATGGTGCCGTTCGTGCGCACGGTCGACGAGGCGCGGCAAGTCACCGCGCTGCTGGGCGAGAACGGACTCGCCCGCGGCCAGAATGGCCTGAAGGTCATCATGATGTGCGAGTTGCCGACGAACGCGCTGCTCGCGGACCGTTACCTCGAGTACTTCGACGGGATGTCGATCGGCTCGAACGACATGACGCAGCTGACGCTGGGTCTCGATCGCGACTCCGCGGTCATCGCCCACCTGTTCGACGAGCGCGACGAGGCCGTGCGGGCGCTGCTGTCGATGGCGATCAGCGCCTGTCGGCGCGCCGGCAAGTACGTCGGAATCTGCGGGCAGGGCCCATCCGACCACCCTGACCTCGCGCGCTGGCTCGTGGACCAGGGCATCGAGAGCATCTCGCTGAATCCCGACACGGTCGTCGAAACCTGGATGTTCCTCGCGGGCGCTCAGCCTTCGGGCTGATTGCCGCGGTAGTCAGGCGCGAACAGCATCGCGCGATAATGGCGCAGTTCCGCGACGGAATCGCGGATGTCGTCGAGTGCGAGGTGTGCCCCGCCCTTCCTGACGCCTTCGAGGACGGCGGGTGCCCAGCGGCGCGCCAGCTCCTTCAGCGTGCTGACATCCAGGTTGCGGTAGTGGAAGAACTTCTCGAGCTGCGGCATGTGGCGCGCGAGGAAGCGCCGATCCTGGCAGATGCTGTTGCCGCACATTGGTGACGTGCCCGCCGGCACGTGCCCGGCGAGGAACGCCAGCGTCTGCGCCTCGGCCTGCGCCATGTCCATCCGGCTGGCACGCACCCGGTCGAGCAGGCCGCTCTGGCCATGCTGACGCCGGTTCCAGTCGTCCATGCGCGCCAGCACCGTGTCGTCATGGTGGATGGCGATCACGGGGCCCTCGGCGAGGACGCGCAGCTCGCGGTCGGTGACCAGCGTAGCGATCTCGATGATGACGTCGGATTCAGGGGACAGGCCCGTCATCTCGAGGTCAATCCAGACCAAGTCGTCGCGATCAGGCATGCCAGCAGTCTAGCAGAGGCACCGCCGGGTCTGATCTACTGCCGGTCATGTCGCAAACCTTCGAAGCGCGGGTCATCGCGGCGTACGGGCGCCACGCGCTGGTACGCGATGCGGATGGCACGGTCCGCGAAGCCCGGCCGCAGGGAAGACGCCTCGACATCGTCTGCGGCGACCAGGTCCGCTGCCAGCACGATGCCCAGCACGATTCGACGCGCATCGTCGAAGTGCTGCCACGTTCGGGCACCCTCTATCGCTCCAACCTGCGCGGCGCGGCCGAGGCCGTCGTCGCGAACGTCACGCGCCTCGTCGCGGTCGTGGCGCCCAAGCCCGCTCCCGATCTCTTCATCATCGATCGTTACCTCGCCGCGGCGGCCTCGGCGGGGATCGGCGCGCTGGTGGTGCTGAACAAGGCCGACCTGCCGGATGCGGACCAGCTGGCCACCGAGCTGGAACCGCTGCGCGGCGCCGGCTACACGGTGCTGCGCTGCCGACGCGACGAGCCGGCGAGCCTGTCGCAGCTCGCCGCGGCATTGCAGGACCAGATCGGCGTGCTGGTGGGCCAGAGCGGCGTCGGCAAGTCGTCGCTGGTCACGCGACTGCTGCCGGGCGTGCAGATCGCGACGCAGGAACTCGATCGCGATCTGGAGGGCCGACACACGACCACCGCGTCCCGCATGTACGACCTGCCCGACGGCGGTGCGCTGATCGACTCACCGGGTGTACGCGACTTCGCCCCGGCGATCAGCACCCTCGAACCAGGCAGCATGGGCTTCATCGAGGTGGACAGCCTCGCGACCGGATGCCGGTTCCAGGATTGCCGCCACATGCGGGAACCAGGCTGCGCCGTGATCGCCGCAGCCGAGACGGGTCGGCTGGATGCGCGGCGCTACGAAAGCTACCGACGCCTGCGAAGGTTGTACGAGGACCTGGGGCGGGCAGCGGCACCGCGCTGAATTCAGCCAAGCGACTGCCGGCCGGCGAGCGCGCGCGCCAGCGTACCGCCGTCGATGTATTCGAGCTCACCGCCCACCGGCACCCCGTGCGCGATCCGCGACGCACGCAGCCCACGCCCGCGGGCGAGTTCGGAGAAAGTGCGCAACTCGCCCTCGGCAATGGGGTCAGTGGCGACATCGTCGCACCTCGCCGTCGTCGGCGAGGCTTCAGTTCGCGGATGCCAAGCTGCTCGGGGCCGAATGCCATCCAGCGGCGACTGGTCTCGCCCCATGAGGCACAGCCTGGCGCCGCGGTAGCCGGCGGACTGCTCGATGGCGACCATCCGCGGGTGACTCGACGACACAGCAGGCTGGCGTCGCGCAGGCCCGCCGCGTGCAGATCGAGCACAGCTCGCTGGTCAGCATCCGTAGCGCCAACCTTGTTTTGCACTCTCGAGCGCGTCGCGATCGATGGCTTGAACACGCCGCGCCGCGACCTGCGCAGCAGGTGGAAGGCCATCCGCTGCGCGACCGGACCGACGCCAGGCAACGTGCGCAGCGCGTCTATCGACGCCCCAGGGCCGGAGAATGCTTCACGCAGGCGTGGTCGGTTCAGAAAAGGGCTTCATGCCCGGAGGCAATTTCATGCGGCATGGGCCGGACATCTTCTACCGCGTGCCCTCGACCTTGCGGCATCGTTGGTCGCCGCCGCGATCAGGTCCTCGGCATCTCGCGATCGTCACCGATGGCCGCCGGTTCGATCTGCACGCGGCGCACCTCGTGCTTGCCGTTCATCGTCACCTTGACCATGCCGCCGCCAGGCTGTGACTTCATCTGCGCGATTTCCTGCTGCGCCTTTCCATGTTGCGCTGGATGGCCTGCGCCTGCTTCGTCATGTTGCCGAAGTTGCTCACGGAGATCTTCCTCGTGGCTGGAGTTTCAGTTCTTCGCGGGCGGAGTCGCGGTTCGGCGATCCTCGTGAAGCACGGCGCCAGGCATAACGCACCGCAGGCCTGGAACAGTCGGATCATCCATGGTACGCCGCGCACTGCACCAGCGCCTCGTTCGCCGCGCGCGCCGGACGCAACCGCTGGTGTCGCCGGTGCGGCCGCCTCGGTGGCAGCGATCTCGAGCTTCAACACCGCACCTGTCCGCATGTTTGGTTGGCGCCTGCGCGAAGCTTGTCGAGGGCGCGGGTCCGCAGTATAACAGTTGCGAGGGTCGATCGAAGCTTCACGGTCGCACCATCGACACCTACTGCGCGCAGTGGTGCCGAGCTTCGGCGCGCTGCACCCCCAGTTCGAGCTGCGGCAGCAACGCGATCCACGCATCGGTGTCGGCGGCAGCCACGCGGTCCCCGGCGGCGGCGCGGGCCGCGGACCTGGCAGCGTCGTGGTTGGGGCCTGCGCCGCCTTCCAGAACCCCGCCCGCACCATTACGCTGTGCGCGGCCGCCGTCGCCCGAGTCGAACCACGGACGGAACGCGACATGCGCAACAGCGTCATCTCCGAAACCGGTACGCGCATCCGGCGCCCAGACGATGTCGCGGCGTCCGAGCGTGGCGATCTGGTGGTACAACTGCGCATCCTTCCATTATCAGCTGGCCCGCGAGTTCGCGCAGCATTCCGCAGGATAGGTTTCGTCGGCGGCGGCGTCTACGGCGCACTGGCACAACGCGACGCGCGCCAGCAAACCAGCAGGGCCGCATCCAGCAGCGCGGCATGGTCCGGTACCCTGCTGCTCGAGCGAGCGCGCGTAGTCGATCAGTCGCGCGGCGTCCCCGCCGCCAGCCGCCGCAATAGCTCGACGACCTGACCTGATCGACCGTGCCGAGCATCGCGCGCGCCTCCGCCTCGGCCGCCTTGCCGGCCGCGAACGCCAGCAGCTGATCCGAGCGACGACAGCGCATCGCGCAGGCTGCCATCCATCACTCGGCGATCGGCGCAACGCCGCTGGTTCGAACGGCAGGGATTCGGCCTGCAGGACCTGCTTCAGCGCTCGATGATCAGGTTCACGGGCGAGGCGCTCGGTTCGATGCAGGCAGCGCGACGGCACGGTGACCGGCAGCTTCTGCGGATCCGTGGTGGCGAGCAGGAGCTTTCTCACCGTACGGCGGCGGTTCCTCAGCGTCACGAGCAACGCATTGAAGGAATGCTGCGACAGCATGTGCGCTTCGTCGATCGGTAGACTGTAACGGCCGCGTCGGCGCGGCTGGGTTCTGAGCAACTGCGAGCATGGCCAGACACAGTTGCGGCAGCCGCTCGACGCGATCGGCCGTAAGCCGCCTTCTCGACTTACGACGAACCAGGCGGCGCCTGAGCCAGGGACAGCAGCGGCACTGACGCAGTTAAAGGTACAGCGGCGAGACCGTCGATGACGGCCTGCCGTGCCGGTGAACAAGACCTGCGCGATGTCGCGCGTCAGCATTAGTGGCCTCGCCACAACATCTCCTGCAGACGAGATCAGCCAAGCCTGGGTTCCGCCAGCAGCTTCGCGGTCGTTCTGCCGGCCGTACGCGCGGGCCCGATGGGAGGCGGCCCGCACCGGCTGGTCTCCGGCACCCGACCTGCCGTTGCTCCTTCACGTTTTCAGCCGAAGTTTGCGGGGAATCGTTGCGGAGGAACCGATGCGGGACGCCATAGAAATCGGGCACCGGTTCTGGCGGAGAGGGTGAGTTCGAACCACGAACACCTTGCGATGTTATGACTTCCAATCAGCGCCTTCGACAACTCAGCCACCTCTCCGTTCAAGGACGTGCCTGCGAATCATATCAGGCCAGCCCCGTGACCGCCGGACCTCTCGAGCGGACGGCCTGGCACCGGCGCGGATCGCGCAGCGCGGCGGCGTATCGAGGCGGAGGTCCGCCTCCGAGCGCGGCTTTTCCAGGTTCGTTCAGCGGTGGGATCGGCAGCGCCCGGGTCATCGAAGCGCATCCGCGGCAGGCAGCTTCAGCGGCGGCCGCTCCTCGGCGCCGGCATAGTCTTCCGGCCCGGCGCGGTCGTCTTGAACAGGCCGCAGCCCGACGGCAACGGCGTCGAGGCACACAGCAGGTTCAACGTACGGGAAGCAATCATCGCGGGCGGGTTTCGCCGAGGTTCTGTGGGCGGGGCCGGCTAGGAGTTCAGGCAGTGGCGACGACCGGGAGTTCCCCGCAGGCAACCTCCCAGGCCTGGCGGACGCGCTCGTGGAACCGCGCCGCCAGCGGTGTCAGTGGCGGCGGATGCCCTCGCCAATCAGACCCATTTGGGACAGCAGCCACTTGACGGGGATGGGATTGGCTTCGACGAACAGGGGTATGTTGCAGGCCGTTGTGGCCGTCTATCTCGGCCGCACGCGCCGCATCGCCGGCGGCCATAACCGTCAGCGCGGCATGCTGTGGCGCGACGTTCGCCGTGACAGTGACCCCGACGGCACCGGCGCCTGATCGCGGCGCACGGTCGCCGTCGCCAGCAACTCAGCAGTTCGAACCCAGGCCGACGGGCGCTTGCCCCGACAAGCGATCCGGCTGGCGTCGGCGACCGCCTCCCCAACGAGGCCGACGATGCGCGGCAGCTGCGACAGCCAGGAGGCGACCGTCAGCGGCAGCATGTCGACGGCGGTGCGACCCGGCACGTTGTAGAGGACGACCGGCACTGCGCTCGCGGCAGCACCGCGGAAAATGCCTGGAACAGGCGCCTGCGTCGGCTTGTTGTAGGCGGGGTCACGACGAGCAGCGCATCCCGCGCCGGAAGCTCGCCGAGCCAGCGGGCGCGTTGATCGTGGTCGCGGTGCTGCTGAACCCGGCGCCGGCGATCACCGGCACCCGCCCCTGGATCCGGCGCAGCGCACGCACCAGCAGTTCGCGCAGTTCGGCATCGGACAGCGTGGCCGACTCGCCGGTCGTACCGCCGACGACGATGCCGGACGTGCCGTTGGACAGGTGGAAATCGAGCAGACGATCCCACGCAGCGAGATCGATCGCACCATCCGCCGACATGGGCGTGACAATGGCGACGAGACTGCCGGAAAGCATGCGGACTCCCACGCGAAAGGGTCGACAATGGTACGTGCGCCGCCGCGGCGGACGCAACCGCCGCGAGGTCGCCAGATGCGGCCACAATCGCTACACTTTACCCCCACGATCGACCGGGCCCCCGCCAGCATGAAGCAGCACATCGTCGTCTCCGCCATCGGCGCAGACCGCCCCGGCATCGTCCATGAACTGACCCGCGTCATCAGCGACTGCAGTGGCAACATCAGCGAAAGCCGCATGGCCAGCCTTGGCGCGGAGTTCGCGATGGTGCTGCTGGTCTCCGGCAACTGGCATTCGCTGGCGAAGCTCGAGACCGAGCTCAAGAAGCTGTCCGACGCCACCGGCCTGACCGTCAACCTCAAGCGCACGGAGCCGCGCGGCGCGCGCACCGACCTGCTGCCGTACTCGATCGACGCTGTCTGCCTCGACCAGACGGGCATCGTCTCGGCGTTGTCGGGTTTCTGCTCGAGTCGCGGCATCGATATCGCCGATGTATCGACCCGCACCTACCCCGCCGCGCACACGGGTGCCCAGATGTTTTCGGTGCAGATGATCGTGAACGTACCGAGCCGCCTGCACCTTGCGCACCTGCGCGAGGAGTTCATGGACCTGTGCGACTCGCTGAACCTCGACGCGATCATGGAGCCGGTCAAGTCCTGATCATCCCGTTCCATTGCCAATCCGCCAGGAGAGCGCCCGATGGCCAAGGTCACGGTGGGCAAGAAAGTGCCCGACTTCACCTCGACGACGACTGCCGGCGAACGCTGGCGACTGAAGGACGCGCGCGGCTCCACGCTCGTGCTGTTCTTCTATCCCAAGGACATGACATCCGGCTGCACGATCGAGGCCCAGGACTTCCGCGACCTGCAGGCAGCGTTCCGCAAGGCTGGCGCCACGGTGATCGGCGTGTCGCGCGACAGCTGCAAGTCGCACCAGAAGTTCAAGGACAAGGAAAAGCTGAACTACGAACTGCTCTCCGACGAGGATCAGTCGCTGTGCACGCTGTTCGACGTCATCCGCGAGAAGAACATGTACGGCAAGAAGGTCAAGGGCATCGAACGCAGCACCTTCCTGATCGACGCCGATGGCGTACTGCGGCAGGAGTGGCGGAAGGTCAAGGTGGACGGCCACGCGGAGGCGGTGCTTGAAGCAGTCAAGGCGCTCTGACGGCGGCCGAAAGTCCACCGTCCGCCGCGGCGGACGCGCCGCCACGCCCGAGCGGCGCACTGCCGGCACGACGCGCCTGTTCGTGCTGGATACCAACGTGCTGCTGCACGACCCCACCGCGATCTTCCGCTTCGAGGAACACGACATCCACCTGCCGATGATCGTCCTCGAGGAACTCGACGCGCACAAGAAGGGCCTGTCGGAATCGGCGCGCAACGCGCGCCAGGTCAGCCGTTTTCTCGATGAGCTGATGCACGGCGCGACCAAGGAGCAGATCGATCGTGGACTGCCGCTGCCGCAACACGCCGCCGCGAACCACGGCAAGCGCCCGAGTTCGGGCCGGCTGTTCTTCCAGACCCAGCAGCTGAGCTCCGTACTGCCCGACTCGCTGCCGGGCCATGGCAGCGACAACGCGATCCTCGCGCAGAGCCTCGCATTGCAGGCGCTGCACCCCGGTACGCGCGTCGTGCTGGTGTCCAAGGACATCAACCTGCGCATCAAGGCGGCCGTCATTGGCGTGCACGCCGAGGATTACTACAGCGACCGCTCGATCGAAGACGCCGACGTGCTGTACACCGGACACGAGGCGCTGGGCGACGATTTCTGGGACAAACACGGACGCGACATGCGCTCGTGGAAAGAAGGCACGCGCACCTTCTACGAGATCAGCGGCGAGCGCACGGCGGGCTGGTCGGTCAACCAATTCGTCTACGAAACGCGCGACGGTGGCATCGAGGCCATCGTCCGCAGGATCGATCAGGGAAGGGCCACGCTGGAGCTGCTGCGGGACTTCCGCGGCGAACGCAACGGGGTCTGGGGCATCCATGCGCGCAACCGTGAACAGAACTTCGCGCTGAACCTGCTGATGGACCCGGACATCGATTTCGTCTCGGTGCTGGGACCCGCCGGCACCGGCAAGACCTTGCTGACGCTGGCGGCCGGGCTGATGCAGACGCTCGAGAGCAACCGCTACGCCGAGATCATCATGACGCGCGTGACGATCCCGCTCGGCGAGGACATCGGTTTCCTGCCCGGCACCGAGGAGGAAAAGATGGAGCCCTGGATGGGCGCCCTGATGGACAACCTCGAAGTGCTGACGCAGAGCGGCGAAGGCGGCAGCTGGGGGCGTGCTGCCACCAACGACCTGCTGCGCAACCGGATCAAGATCCGCTCCCTGAACTTCATGCGCGGGCGTACGTTCCTCAACCGCTTCCTGATCCTCGACGAGGCCCAGAACCTGACGCCGAAGCAGATGAAGGCCCTCGTCACGCGCGCCGGACCTGGCACCAAGATAGTCTGCCTCGGCAACATCGCCCAGATCGACACGCCTTACCTCAGCGAGACGACCTGCGGCCTGACTTACGTCGTCACGCGATTCCAGGGCTGGCCCCACTCCGGCCACGTCACGCTGGTCCGCGGCGAGCGCTCGCGCCTCGCCGAGCACGCCTCCGAGATCCTCTGACCGGCGACCGGAACTCGTTCCCGCACGCGCAGTCAGACACAGCACCATGCGATGGCCCTTGAAGTGACCCGATCCGCGCGCACCCTGGTGACGCTGCTGCTGGCGGGCTGGACGCTGCTCGGCGGGCTGGCGTCGGCCCAGACGCTGCCGCAGCGCCCGAACACGGCCAACGAGCTGCCGGACATCGGCACGCCGGCGAACGCCACGCTGACACTGAACGATGAGTACCAGATCGGCCTGATGATTGTCCGTGGCCTGCGCGACCAGGGGCAGATCGTCGAGGATCCGGAAATCGCGGACTGGATCCAGAACCTGGGCTCCCGGATCGCCGCCCAAACGCCGGACGGCGGCCAGAACTTCCGCTTCTTCGTCGTCCGCGACCCGGGCATCAACGCGTTTGCGCTTCCCGGCGGATTCATCGGCGTCAACCAGGGGCTGATCACCGCGACGGCGAACGAGTCACAACTTGCCAGCGTGCTCGCGCACGAAGTCGCGCACGTCACGCAGCGCCACATCGCCCGATCGATCCGCGCGCAGGGCCGGCAGAGCCTGGCGTCGGCGGCTGCGATCCTCGCCGCGATCCTGATCGGCGCGGCGACGGGCGCCGGCGATGCCGTGCAGGCGGGCATCGCGATCGCGCAGGGGACGGCGGCGCAGCAGCGCATCAATTTCACGCGCGCCAATGAGTACGAAGCGGACCGCGTCGGCATCGGCCTGCTGGCCGCGGCCGGTTTCGATCCGCAGGGCATGCCGGATTTCTTCGAAACGCTCAGTCGTCGCAACGGGCTGGCGGGCGCTGCCATCCCCGAGTTCCTGCGCACGCACCCCGTCACCAGCAACCGCATCGCGGAATCGCGCGATCGGGCAAGCCAGCTCGCACCGCGCCGCGTCGAGGACTCCGTCAGCTACGGCTTTGCCCGCGAGCGCGTGCGCGTGCTCGGCGGACGGCCGGACAGCGACATCCGGCCCTACTACGCCGCGCTGCGCCAGCAGCGTCCGCTGACGGCTGGCGAAATCTATGGCGAAGCACTGGCACTGCAGGCCGCTGGGCAGAGTGCCGCCGCGGTCGGCCCGCTGCTCGAGGTGGTTGGCCGCACGCCAGGCGTACCGATGCTCGAAGCCTCGCTCGGCCAGGCACTGCTCGCGGCGGGACGCACGGACGAGGCGATCGAAACGCTGCGCGCGGCGCTGCGGGTCGCGCCGCGCAACGTGCCGCTCTCGGTTCGTTACGGCGAGCTGCTGCTGCAGCTGGGTCGCGGTCGCGAGGCGCACGAGCTGCTGCTGGACCTGTTCAACAACGTCACGCCAACGCCGGCGCAGATCCGCCTCACCGCGATGGCTGCCAGCACGGCAGGCGACACCGGCGACGCCTACTTCTACATGAGCGAGTACCACATCTCGAGCGGCGACCTGCAGCTGGCGATGCAGCAGCTGGAGCTGGCACTCGCCGCGCCGAACCTGACCGGCGTACAGCGCGCGCGCTTCCAGGCACGGCTCGACGAAATCCGCAAGTTCCTGGCCGAGCAACCGCGGCGCCGGCAGCGCGCAGCGGCCGACGAGCCAGAACTGGCGGCGCGCTGATAAAATGCGCCGATGAACCCCCTGCTTCGCACCACGGCCCTGCTGTTCGCGCTGTCGCTCGCCGGCTGCGCTTCCCTGCCTCCCAATACCCAGAAGGACCCGCGCGACCCGTTCGAGCGCGCCAACCGTGCGACCTTCGCCTTCAACGAAGCGCTGGACCGACGCATCGCGAAGCCAATCGCGAAGGGGTACAAGCGCATCACGCCCGACGCCGTCGAAACCGGCATCTCGAATTTCTTCAGCAACGCGGCCTACCCCACGGTGCTCGTCAACAACGTGCTGCAGGGCAAGTTCAAGGACGCGTTGAATGACACCGGCAGGCTGCTGCTCAACACGACGCTGGGCCTCGGCGGCCTGCTCGATCCCGCTTCGGCAGCCGGCCTTGCCCGCAACGATGAGGACTTCGGCCAGACGCTGGGTCGATGGGGCGTCGGCAGCGGCGCCTACCTGATGATCCCGCTGCTGGGCCTGCGATCGCGATGGTTTCGGCTCGCTGGTCGACGAGTTCACCCGAACCTCGGCAGTACCTCAGTGACGACGGCACGCGGCTGTCACTGTGGGCGGCGGTGCAGCTCGAAAAGCCGCGCGGCTGCTCGAAGCCGATGCATTGCTTGCCCAGGCCGGCGATCGCTACATGTCCTGGTACGCAGCGCCTACCTGCAGCGACGCGAGTTCCAGGTACTGGATGGCGATGTGCCCGTCGACGAGTCGCTGCAGCTGGAATTCGACGACGACGCGGCGACCGACCCTCAGCCCAACGGCGGCTGAACCAGGTCTTCCAGTTCGCTGATCCGGGCGATATCGACCAGCGTCGTCGGCAGTCCCTGCAGGCGCACGACCCGATCGTGTCGTTGTCCCCAGGCGAGCCATTCGATCAGCACCGCAAGGCCGGCGCTGTCGGCTCGCTCGATACCGGCGCAGTCGATGTCCACGGCGCCGGCGTCACAGCCCTCCAGCGCCCGCTGGCCGGCACGCCATGCGGCGGCTGCCGTATCGAATGTCAACGGCCCCTGCACAACCAGGCGGGCCGCCCCGCCGGCAGGCGCATCGACGCGTTGCACCGTGGCCGCATTCGCCATGGCGCTGCTCAGGCCGCCTGCTTCGCGCTGCGCTGCGCTTCGAGGCGCTCGATGACCGCCTCGATGCCCTTCTGGTCGATCTCGGCGCCGAAGTCCTCGCGGAAGCTCTTGACGTAGCTGATGCCCTCGATGACGACGTCCCAGGCTTTCCAGCCCTGTTCCGTCAGGCGCAGCGAGTAGTTGACCGGCACGACCTGGCCATTGCTGCGTCGTACCGTGGTGCGCACCGATGCCGACTTCGCGGCCGGGTCACCCTTGTAGGGCAGCACGCGGATCCGGTCGCCCGTGAACTCGACCAGCGCATCGCCATAGTTGTTCAGCATCGAACGGTAGAACGCGTCGACGAACCGCTGCCGCTGCTCTGGCGTCGCGCTCGACCAGTGGCGGCCCAGCACGAGCCGCGCGGCGTGGTTGACGTCGAAATGCGGCAGCAGCACGTCGTCGACCAGCTTGTACAGGCCGCTGGGGTCCTTGCGGAATTCGGCGCGCCGCGCCGAAATCTCGCCCAGCATGATGTTGGCCGCGCTTTCGATCAGCTGGCTGGGGCCGCTGGTGTCGACCTGCCGCGCCGGCGTCGCGCCATTCTGCCCACGGGCGATTGGCCCGGCGAACAGCAGCAGCGCGCCCAGCGCGGCGGCCGCGAACGTGGCATGGGCGCTGAAGCGATACATCGCAAGGGTTCGCATGTTCTTCCTCCTGCTCAGGGCGTCGCGTTCGACGCACCGTCGTCCGAATTCTCGTTGCCGCGGCTGGCAAAACTCGCGAAGAATTTGTTGATCAGGTTCTCCAGCACGATGGCCGATTGGGTGAACTCGATCTGGCTGCCATCGCTCAGGTAGACGTCCGAGCCTCCTGGCCCGATCCCGACGTACTTGCCGCCCAGCAACCCCGCCGTCTGGATGCTGGCATCGCTATCCTCCGGGATGCTGCTGAACCGCGACTGAATGCGCAACTGCACCACCGCACGGAAATCATTCGAATCGAAATCGACCGACTCGACGCGGCCGATGTTCACGCCAGCCATGCTGACCGGCGAACCGACTTTCAGGTCGCCGACGTTGTCGAAACGGGCCGTCACCAGATAGCCCTCGGGCGTGCCGACCTTGATGCCACTGCCAGGCAGCTGCGTCGACAGGAACAGCAGCGCGGCGAAGCCGAGCAGCACGAACAGGCCAGTACCGATTTCCAGGGCGCGATTGGGTCGCATGCGAGTCTTCCTTGTCAGGGGCGATCGGTCACAGGAACCGCGCCGTCAGCACGTAGTCGAGCAGCAGGATCAGCACCGACGATGTGACGACGGTGCGCGTGGTGGCCAGGCCCACGCCGGCCGCCGTGGGCGGCGCGTGGTAACCCTCGTAGACGGCGACGCCACTGCAGGCGGCACCGAACACAATGCTCTTGACGACGCCCTCCGCGACGTCATCGATCTCCACCGCCGCCTGCATCTGCGACCAGAACGCGCCGGGATCGACGCCCATCAGCTGCACGCCGATCAGTTGCGCGCCGAACAGGCCGACGACGTTGAACACGGCGACCAGCAGCGGCAGCGCGATCAGTCCGCCGAGGAACCGCGGCGCAACGACGATGCGCACCGGGTCGACCGCCATGATCTGCATCGCCGTCAGCTGGTCGGTCGCGCGCATCAGGCCGATCTCGGAGGTCAGCGCCGTGCCGGCACGCCCGGCGAACAGCAGTGCGCCCACCACGGGCCCGAGTTCCTTCAGCAGGCCGAGCGCCGCGGCCACGCCGAGCGCGTCCTCCGAGCCGAAACGCTGCAGCAGGTCGAAACCCTGCAGGCCGAGCACCATGCCGACGAACAGGCCGCACAACGATGATCAGCGAGCGGGCGCCGGCGCGTTCGTAGATCTGGTGGACGATGAGCCGCGGGCGCAAGCGGCGCCGCGGGCACCTGCCACACTGGCCGAGGAACACGACGACCGCACCGACGCGCCGCAGCGCTGCGACCAACACGCCCTCGCCGTTGGGCGCAAAAATGTTCGCGCCCACAGTTGCGGCATTCCTGCCGAACAACTGGTCGAAGTAATCCGGTGCCGGGTAGTGGAACGGCACGGGACCGTCCGCGATGCCCTCCATGAACTGCCGGACGACTTCGAGCTTGCTCTCCCGCAACTGCTCGGGCGTGCCGGAGGCCACCACGCGCCCCTCTGACAGCAGGAAACTGTCGTGCGCGATGCGCGACAGCTCGTCGACGTCATGCGACACGACGATGCTGGTGATGCCAAGCGATTCGTTCATCTGCCGGATCAGCCGCAGGATCACGCCCATCGAAATCGGGTCGAGGCCGACGAACGGCTCGTCGTAGATCAGCAACTCCGGATCCATGACGATCGCACGTGCCAGCGCGACGCGGCGCGCCATGCCGCCCGACAACTCGGACGGCATCAGTTGCGCGGCGCCCCGCAGCCCGACCGCGTGCAGCTTCGCCAGCACGAGCTGGCGCACCAACGGCTCGGGCAGGTTCGCGTGCTCGCGCAGCGGGAACGCGACGTTCTCGAACACGTCGAGATCGGTCAGCAGCGCACCGTTCTGGAACAGCATGCCCATGCGTCGACGCAGCCCGAACAGCTCGCGCTGGCGCATCGCGGCGAGCCCCTGGCCGAACACGCTGACATGGCCTCGCGACGGCGCGATCTGCCCGGTGATCAGGCGCAACAGCGTCGTCTTGCCGGTGCCGCTCGGCCCCATGATGGCCGTGATGCGTCCGCGGCGCGCCTGGATCGACAGACCCTGGAAGATCGCGCGCCGGCCGACGAGGTAGTCGACGTCCCGCACATCGACCACGACATCGGCACGCGCGCGATCCGCGGCGCCGGGCTGTTCGGCCGGAGAAGCAGTCACGGCGGCGACAACGGACCTGTGGCGCCCCGCCGGGCAGCCGTGCCTGGAGGGACAGGACGGACGGATGGGATCGGGGTTGTTCGCATCGTTCGATCGAGGGGCGCGTGATCCAGCAGGACTTCCGGTTCGACGATCGGCACGGTGTTTTGTTCCGGACACTGCGCCGCGCAGCGGGGGCGGCAGTGTAACAAAGCCGCTCCGTCTGCCCTGCCGCGGATGACACCGGGGACTAATAGGACTAAAATAGTCCCAGTTCACCTCCCATGCCATACCGCCATGCTGCGCATCAGCCGTCTGACAGATTACGCGACCGTCCTGCTGGCCGCGCTCGCCCGCGACCCGGGCCGACAGCGCACGGCGGCGGGCCTTGCCGAATCGACCCGTATCGGCGCACCGACGGTCAGCAAGGTGTTGAAGCAACTGCAGCGCGCCGGGCTGGTCACGTCGACGCGCGGCCTGCACGGCGGGTATCAGCTCGCCCGGCCCGCCGCAGCGATCAGTGCGGCCGCCATCCTCGATGCGCTCGAAGGTCCCGTGACCCTGACGGACTGTTCCGGCGGCCGGGGACGCTGCGACATCGAGTCCACTTGCCAGGTCGGCGGCGCATGGCAGCGTCTGAACGAGGTCATCGGGCGTCGTTGCATGACGTCAGCCTCGCCCAACTCGCCGGTCTCGACGGCGCCGCCCCGCTGCGGCTGCCATTGCTGGAGCGTGAATTGCAGCGCATCACCATCGCGCGCCAACCGCGCGCCGGATCACCATCATGACCGACACCGCCGAACTCGAATCGCTCGTCAGTCGCAGCTACCGGCGGCCGTCACCGACATCGAGTCGGACAGCCTGCCGCGGGCCCTCGACGAGTCGGTCGTGCGGGCGATCTCCACGAAAGCGCGAACCGCAGTTCCTGCTCGAGTGGCGCCTCGCGGCCTTCCGCCACTGGCAGACGATGACGCCGCCGCGCTGGGCGCACATGCAGCATCCACCGATCGACTTCCAGGCGATCTCCTACTACTCGGCACCGAAGGCACCGGAGAACGCAAGAGCCTCGACGAAGTCCGTCGAAGCTGCTGGCGACGTACGAGAAACTCGGCGTGCCGCTGCACGAGCGTGCGCGGCTCGCAGGGGTCGCAGTCGATGCCGTGTTCGACAGCGTCTCGGTCGCCACCACCTTCAAGGACCGGCTCGAGAAGGCCGGCGTGATCTTCTGCCCGTTCTCCGATGCCGTGCAACGCCATCCGGAGCTTCTCGAGCGCTCCCTCGGCACGGTCGTGCCGCCGGCCGACAATTACTACGCCTGCCTGAACTCGGCGGTGTTCTCGGACGGTTCGTTCGTCTACGTGCCGGAAGGCGTGCGCTGCCCGATGGAGCTGTCGACCTACTTCCGGATCAACGCCGCGAAGACCGGCCAGTTCGAGCGCACGCTGATCATCGCGGCGCCCGGCAGCCACGTCAGCTACCTGGAAGGCTGCACCGCACCGATGCGCGACGAGAACCAGCTGCACGCGGCAGTCGTCGAACTGGTCGCCGAAGACGACGCCGAGATCAAGTACTCGACCGTACAGAACTGGTACCCGGGCGACGAGAACGGCATCGGCGGCATCTATAACTTCGTGACCAAGCGGGCCGAGTGCCGCGGCCGCAACTCGAAGGTGTCCTGGACGCAGGTCGAGACGGGCTCCGCGATCACGTGGAAGTACCCGAGTTGCGTGTTGAAGGGCGAGAACTCCATCGGCGAGTTCTATTCAGTGGCCACGGTGAACCACCGCCAGCAGGCCGACACGGGCACCAAGATGATCCATGTCGGGCGCAACACGCGCAGCACGATCGTCTCCAAGGGCATCTCGACCGGAAGGGGCTCGAACAGCTATCGCGGTCTCGTCAAGATCCTGCCGGGCGCGGAAGGCGCCCGCAATTTCACGCAGTGCGACTCGCTGCTGTTGGGCGATCGTTGCGCCGCGCACACCTTCCCGTACGTCGAGGTCAAGAACGGCACGGCGACCGTCGAGCACGAGGCCTCGACCTCGCGCATCAGCGAAGACCAGCTGTTCTACTGCCAGCAGCGCGGCATCTCGGAGGAAGACGCGGTCAACATGATCGTCAGCGGCTTCTGCAAGAGCGTCCTCAAGGAACTGCCCATGGAATTCGCCGTCGAGGCACAGGCGCTGCTCGCCGTCAGCCTCGAAGGCTCGGTGGGCTGAACGGACCCAGGAACACGAACCATCATGCTGAAGATAGACAACCTGCAGGTTTCGGTGGCCGGCAAGCCGGTGCTGAAGGGACTCTCGCTCGAGGTGGCGGCGGGCGAGGTGCACGCCATCATGGGGCCCAACGGGTCCGGCAAGAGCACCCTCTCGTACGTGCTCGCTGGGCGCCCTGGGTATGAAGTCACCGGCGGCAGCGTGCGCTACGACGGCCAGGACCTGCTCGCGATGGCGGCCGAAGAACGCGCCCGCGCCGGCGTGTTCCTCGGCTTCCAGTACCCGGTCGAGATCCCGGGCGTCAACAACGTCTACCTGCTGAAGGCCGCGGTCAACGCGGCCCGCAAGCACCGCGGCCTGCCCGAGGTCGACGCGTTCGAGTTCCTGCAGCTCGTGCGCGACAAGATGAAACTCATGCAGATGGACGAGGCCTTCCTGTCACGCGGCGTCAACGAGGGCTTCTCGGGCGGCGAGAAGAAGCGCAACGAGATCCTGCAGATGCTGGTGCTCGAACCGCGACTCGCGCTGCTCGACGAAACCGACTCCGGCCTCGACATCGACGCGCTCAAGGTGGTTGCGCGCGGCGTCAACACGCTGCGTTCGCCCGATCGCGCCGTCGTGCTCGTCACCCACTACCAGCGCCTGCTCGAACACATCGTGCCGGACCACGTCCATGTGCTGGCAAAGGGGCGCATCGTCCGCAGCGGCGGCCGCGAGCTCGCGCTCGAACTGGAGCGGCGCGGCTACGACTGGCTCCTGGTCGACGCGGCATGAACGCAGCCGTGGAACGCGTGATCGCGGAACTGGGCGCGACGCCACGGGCGACCGGCGCGGCGCCTGCGCTGCGGGAAGCCCTCGCCCGCGGCCTGCCGACGACACGCGACGAAAACTGGAAGTACGCGTCGCTGCGCGCCCTCGAACGCGTTCGGCTGCAACCGGTCTTGCCCCAGTCGCCGGCGCTGGAGCAGGCGCGCGCAGTGCTGCCGGCGCGCCTCGAGGCACACCATCGCATCGTGCTCGTCGATGGCGAACTGGTGCCGGCGCTGTCCGACCCGCTGCCTGCCGGGGTGAGCTTCGCCGTACCGTCGAGCCCGCCCGCGAGCCATGCCGATGGCGACCTTCGCTGGGCAGCCGTCAACGCCGCCTTCGCCACCGGCGAACTGAAGGTCGGCGTCGACACGAGCGGAGCGCTGGCGATTGAAGTCTGCTGCGTGACGACACTGGATGCCGCTGCCGGTGCATCGCATCCCCGGCTGTCGCTGCGGCTCGCGCCGTCGGCGCGCCTGTCGGTCGTCGAGCGGCAGCTGTCCCCGGCGCAGTCGACGGCACTGACCAACATCGCCATCGACGCCGAGATCGGCACCGCGGCCAACCTGCGGCATGTCCGCGTGCAGACCCTCGGCGATCGGGCGCAGTACCTCGACACCGTGTGCGTGCGCGCCGGTGCCGACGCGCGGTACGAACAGCTACACGTGCAGCTCGGGGCGCAGGCCGCGCGCTCCACCGGCCGGATCGAGCTCGCCGGACGCGGGGCCAGCTGCCTGATGCAGGTCGCGGCGCTCGCAGACGGCACCCGCGTCCACGACGGCTACTGCCTGATCGATCACCAGGCGCCGCAGACATCCACCGAGCAGCGGATCCGCGGCATCGCCGCGCAGCGCGCCCGGGTGGCATTCAACGGGCACATCCGCATGGCGGCAGGCGCCGTAGGCGCCGCGTCGGATCAATCTCTGCGCGGCCTGCAATCGGGCACCCAGTGCGAGATCGACCTGCGGCCACAGCTCGAAATTTACGTCGATGCCGTCAAGGCTGCGCACGGCGCGACGGTCGGCAAACTCGACGAGCAGATGCTGTTCTACCTGATGTCGCGCGGCCTCGACCGCGACACCGCGCAGGGCCTGCTGAAGTGGGCGTTCGTCGCTGACGTGCTGACACGGCTCGCCACCGGACCACTGCGGCGGCAGATCGAGGTCGCACTGGCCCGTCACATGGGCGATGCCCCAACCCTTCAGGAGGCGTCATGAACGCCCCTGCTG
>JAWLAD010000011.1:0-71034 GCA_041395605.1 Steroidobacteraceae bacterium | reverse complement strand
GTTGGTCATCACGGGTTCGTAGAGCACCGCGGCGATGTCGCCCGCGGCGAGCGCCTGCTCGACGGCGCCGAGGTCGTTGAACTCGACGGCCACCGCCGCCGTCGCCGGATCGAACGCGGGACCGATCGAGCCTTCGCGGATCACCGTGCGTTCGTCGCGTCGCCGCACCAGCGTCTCCTCGACGGTGCCGTGGTAGCAGCCCTGGAACACCAGTACCTTGGGCCGCTGCGTGATTGCGCGCGCCCAACGCAGCGCGTAGCGGTTCGCATCGGTCGCCGTCTGGGTGATCTGCCAGAACGGCAGGCCGAACAGGTCGGCGAGCTGCGCGCCGACCTGCGCCGTGCGCTCGGCCGGCAGCATGCAGGTCAGGCCACGCCCGGCCTGCTGCGCGATCGCCGCGGCGACCTCGGGTGGCGAATGGCCGAACATCGCGCCCGTGTCGCCGAGGCAGAAATCCGTGTACTCGTGGCCATCCACGTCACGCAGCCGCGCCCCGGCGGCTTCATGGACGAACAGCGGATGCGGCGTGCCCCAGTCCGCCATCCAGTGCATCGGCACGCCGTTGAGCCAGTGCGGCGCCGCGGCGCGGGCGAGCTCGGCCGAGACCGGGTGTCGGTCGCGGTACAGCGCCGCCTCGCGCGCGGCAAGCGCTTCGAGCGTGCTCACGCCGCCGACTGCGGTGGTGGCGATGGCGGGTTTGACCCGGCGTCCGTTCCCGGCGCTGCCGGCGACACGACGCCCAGCGTCACGATCAGTTTCATCGCCGCGTCCACCGACATGTCCAGCTCGACGATGTCCCGCCGCGGCAGCATGACGATCAAGCCGGAGGTGGGATTCGGCGTCGTCGGCACATAGACGCAGACCTGCGTCTCGCCGGTCTTCTCACTGGCCGAGTGGATGTTGTCCGCGGTGATGAAGCCGATGCTCCACATCTCCTTGCGCGGATACTCGATCATGACGACCTGGCGAAACGAGCTGCCCTGCTTGTTCAGTACCGTATCGGTGAAACTGCGCACGCCACCGTAGACCGAGCGCACCAACGGGATGCGCTGCATCAGCCCTTCCCACCACGTCACGATCTGTCGGCCGATCAGGTTGGTGACGGCCAGTCCGGTCAACAACAGCACGACGAACGCGAACACGATGCCGAGACCCGGAATCTCGAAGCCGAACAGGGCCTCGGGCTGCGCGGCCTCCGGCAGCAGCAGCAGCGTGCGATCCATCAGATCGACGATGAAGGTCAGCACCCAGACCGTCGCCAGCACCGGCAGCCAGAACAGCACGCCGGCGATCAAATAGCGCCGCAGGCTGCCCAGACGCCCCCCTTCAGCCACGCCGCGCTACTTCTTGCGTGCCGGCGCGGCGCGGCGCGGCGCCGGCTTGCTCTTGGCGGGCGTGCGAGGCTTGGACGACGACTTGGCCGCGGGCTTGCTGTCGGACTTCGCGTCGGACTTCGTTTCGGCCTTGGTGTCAGCCTTCGCTTCGGGCTTGGATTCGCCCTTTGAGTCGTCCTTCGCCGCCGGCGCGTCCTTGTCCTCGCCCGCCAGGTTGCGCTTGGCTTCCTTGTCGGACTTGAAGTCGGTCTCGTACCAGCCCGAACCCTTCAGACGGAACACCGGCGCCGAGATCAGGCGCTTGAAGGTGTTTTTGCCGCAGGAAGGGCACTTGCGCAGCGGCGCCTCCGAGATCTTCTGCATGACCTCGGAGTAGAACTTGCAGGTTCCGCACTCGTATTCGTAGAACGGCATGGGTGTCATGGCCTCGGGCGAGGCCGGCAGATTACTACACGGCCTTGGCGAAGTTGAGCTGCCCGTCGACGACACTGGCGCGAATCCGGTCGCCGGCCCCGAACTCGCCACGCAGCAGTGCCTGCGCCAGCGGGTTCTCGACCTGCTGCTGGATGGCCCGCTTCAGCGGCCGGGCACCGTAGACCGGGTCGAAGCCGGATTCGCCCAACAGGTCGCGCGCCGCTTCGTCCAACACCAGGTCCATGTCGCGGTCGATCAGCCGCTTGCGCAGCAACCCGAGCTGGATGTCGACGATCGCGCGGATCTGCTCGGTGCCCAGCGGATGGAACACGACGATGTCGTCCACGCGGTTGATGAACTCCGGCCGGAAATGCTGCTGCACGATCTCCATGACCGCCGACTTCATCCGCACGTAGTTCTTCTCGCCGGCGTACTCCTGGATCACGTTCGAACCCAGGTTCGACGTCATGATCACGACGCTGTTGCGGAAGTCGACCGTGCGGCCCTGGCCATCGGTCAGGCGGCCGTCGTCGAGCACCTGAAGCAGCACGTTGAACACATCCGGGTGCGCCTCTCGACTTCATCGAGCAGGATCACCGCGTAAGGACGCCGTCGCACCGCTTCGGTCAGGTAGCCGCCCTCCTCGTAGCCGACGTAGCCCGGCGGCGCGCCGATCAGCCGCGCCACGGAGTGCTTCTCCATGAACTCCGACATGTCGATGCGCACCATGGCCTCTTCGGTGTCGAACAGGAACTCGGCCAGTGCCTTGCACAGCTCGGTCTTGCCGACGCCGGTGGGCCCCAGGAACAGGAACGAACCGTTCGGCCGGCGCGGATCGGCCAGCCCGGCGCGTGATCGGCGGATCGCGTTCGCGACGATGCGCACGGCCTCTTCCTGGCCGACGACGCGCCTGCCGAGCGCCTCTTCCATGCGCAGCAGCTTGTCTTTCTCGCCCTCGAGCATCTTCGAGACCGGGATGCCGGTCCACTTCGAGACGACCTCGGCGATCTCCTCGTCCGTGACCTTGTTGCGCACCAGCTGGCGCTGCTGGCCCTCGGCCGCCTGCGCCTGCGCGAGCCGCTTGTCGAGCTCGGGCAGCTTGCCGTACTGCAGCTCGGCGACGCGCGTCAGGTCGCCCTTGCGGCGCGCGGCCTCCATCTCGAGCTTGACCTTCTCGATCTCTTCCTTGATCTGCGCGGCGCCCTGCAGCGACGCCTTCTCGCTCTTCCAGATTTCCTCGAGGTCGGCGTACTCGCGCTCGAGCGCGGCCAGGTTGTCGTTCAGCGCGGCGAGGCGCTTCTTCGACGCCTCGTCCTCTTCCTTCTTGAGCGCTTCCTGCTCGATCTTGAGCTGGATGATGCGGCGCTCGAGCTTGTCCATCGATTCGGGCTTGGAGTCGATCTCCATGTGGATGCGAGCCGCGGCCTCGTCGATCAGGTCGATGGCCTTGTCCGGCAGCTGGCGGTCGGCGATGTAGCGGTGCGACAGCGTCGCCGCGGCGACGATCGCCGGGTCGGTGATGTCGACCTTGTGGTGCAGCTCGTAGCGCTCCTGCAGGCCGCGCAGGATCGCGATCGGGTCCTCGACCGATGGCTCGTCGACCAGCACCTTCTGGAAGCGACGCTCGAGCGCCGCGTCCTTCTCGATGTACTTGCAGGTACTCGTCGAGAGTGGTCGCGCCGACGCAGTGCAGTTCGCCGCGTGCGAGCGCGGGCTTCAGCATGTTGCCGGCGTCCATCGCGCCCTCGGCCTTGCCGGCGCCGACCATGGTGTGCAGCTCGTCGATGAACAGGATGACCTGGCCTTCCTGCTTGGCGAGGTCGTTCAGCACGCCCTTCAGGCGTTCCTCGAACTCGCCGCGGAACTTAGCGCCGGCGATCAGCGCGCCCATGTCGAGCGCGAGGATGCGCTTGTTCTTCAGGCTCTCGGGCACTTCGCCGTTGACGATGCGCTGGGCGAGGCCCTCGACGATGGCCGTCTTGCCGACGCCCGGCTCGCCGATCAGCACCGGGTTGTTCTTGGTGCGCCGCTGCAGCACCTGGATCGTGCGGCGGATCTCGTCGTCGCGGCCGATCACCGGGTCGAGCTTGCCGTCGGTCGCGCGCTTCGTCAGGTCGACCGTGAACTTCTCGAGCGCCTGCCGACCTTCCTCGGCGTTGGCATCCTGCACCTTCTCGCCGCCACGCACTTCGTCGATCGCCTTCTCGACCGCAGCCTTCGCGAAGCCGCAATCCTTGAGGATGCGCGCGAGCGTCGCGCGGTCCTCGAAACAGGCGAGCACGAACAGCTCGCTCGAGATGAACTGGTCGCCGCGCTGCTGCGCGAGCTTGTCGGCGACATTGAGGAGGCGGCCGAGGTCGTTCGAAACATGGATATCGCCCGGCGCGCCTTCGACCTTGGGCAGGCGATCCAGCGCTTCGGTCAGTTCCGTCCTGAGCTTGGGCAGGTTGCCGCCCGCCTTGACCAGCAGCGGCCGTACCGTGCCGCCCTGCTGCTCGAGCAGCGCGGCGAACAGGTGCACGGGCTCGAGCAGCTGGTTGTCGCGGCCGACGGCGAGTGACTGGGCGTCGCCCAGGCCCTGCTGCAATTTCGCAGTGAGTTTTTCCATACGCATGACGGCGACATGAGGCCGCCCGCGCGGGCTTTCAAGGGGGTTGGACGCCGCAGCGTGGGCGCCGCGGGGCGCCGCAACGCCTCAGTGGGCGTACTGTTCCGCGACCGCCACGAGCGTGATGCCCACCCCGATCCACACGACCTGCGCCAGGCTGCCGCGCAGGTCGGTGCGGCGGTGCAGGCCCGGGATGAGGTCCGCCACGGCGACATACAGCAGGCTCGCTGCCGCAACCGCCAGCGCATACGGAAGCAGCGGCCTGACCGCGCTCAGCGCGTAGTACGCCAGCACGCCACCGAGCATCGCGGTCGTGCTGACCGCGAGATTCAGCGCCAGCTCCCTGCCGCGACTCATGCCGGCATGCAGCAGCACGGCGAAGTTGCCGATTTCCTGCGGGATCTCGTGGGCCATGATCGCCACGGCGGTGACGACGCCAAGGTGGAAATCCGTCAGGAAGGCGGCCGCAATGATGATGCCGTCGAGGATGTTGTGGATGGCGTCACCGGCCAGCACCAGCGTCCCGGAGGCCTGCTCGCGATGGTGCGAGTGCGCCTCGTGCGTCTCGACGTCCTCGGAGTGGCAGTGCCGCCAGAGCAGGAACTTCTCCAGCAGGAAGAACAGCAGGATGCCGGCCAGCAGCGCGATGCCGATTTCATGGACCCGGAAGAAGCCGGCGCTGGCGATCGCATGTGGAATCAGCGCCAGCAGCGACGCCGCGAGCAACGTGCCGGTCGCGAAGCTCAGCATGTGCGGCAGCCAGCGCAGGCGCTGCGCCGCGGGCAGCAGCAGCACGCCGGCGGCCAGCAGCGCACTGACCGCGCCGCTCAGCGCAGTGAACAGCAGTATCCAGCCGAGAGTGTTCAAGAGCGTTATAGTCTAACAGTTGTGTCACGCCACAGCAGCGCGACGTGGCGGCCGGTCGGCGCGCCGCGCCGGTGGGAGAAGTACCGCCCCGGATCGCCGCAAGTGTCTTCCCCGCCGCCCCAGGCGCTGTGCACGCCTGCAGCCGCGAGCCGCTGCCGCGCCAGCTCGTACAGATCGCAGTCCCAGCGGCCGCGCGCGTTTCGCCGGAACGCGGCCGCCGGGTCGCCGGCGTGCCGGTGTCGCTGGGCCTGGAACGCGGCCAGGACCTCGTCGCCGACTTCGAAATGGGCGGCACCGATGGCCGGCCCGAGCCAGACGATGAACTGGCTCGCCGGCTGGTCAAGCGCGGCGAGCGTCGCCTCGAGCACGCCGCCCGCGAGGCCCCGCCAGCCGGCGTGCGCGGCGCCGATCCGCTGGCCATCGAGACTCGCGAACAGCACTGGCAGGCAGTCCGCGACCTGGATCGCACAGACGACGCCGGACCGCGCCGCGACCACCGCATCGCCGCGAGGCCGCAGCTGCGTAGCGGTGTCTGCGTCGACGACCTCGACACCATGCACCTGGTCGAGCCACAGCGGTTCGCCCGGCAGGCCGAGCGCACCGTGCAGGCGCCTGCGGTTCTCGACCACGGCCGCAGGGTCGTCGCCGACATGGATGCCGACATTGAGGCTGTCCCAGGGCGCCGCGCTGACGCCGCCGCTGCGCAGCGTGAACGCGGCGCGAACCCCGGCCGGCGCCGGCCAGTCCGGCTCCAGCCATGGGATGCCCTCGCCGACGCGCGGCGCGTTCATCCGGTCTCCAGCGCCACAAGCAAGGCGACGAAATCGGCCGGCAGCGGCGCCTCGAACGCCAGCGGCGCATCGCTGACCGGATGATCGAAGGCCAGCCGCGCGGCGTGCAGCGCCTGGCGCGAGAACGCCGCGAGCGCCGCCCGCAGTTCGGCCGAGGCACCCGCCGGAAAGCGCTTGCGGCCACCGTAGACCGGATCACCGACGATCGGGAAGCCGATGTGCGCGAGGTGCACGCGGATCTGGTGGGTGCGGCCCGTCTCGAGCTGCACGCGCAGCAGCGTGTGCGCGGCGAAGCGGCGCTCGAGCCGGTAATGCGTGACGGCTTCTCGCCCATCCGGTCGCACGGCCATCTTGATGCGCGCACTGCGATGCCGGCCGATCGGCGCGTCGATGGTGCCGCCACCGGACAGCACGCCGTGACACAGCGCGAGATAGCTGCGTTCGATCTCGCGCTCGGCGAGCATCTCGACCAGCCGCGCATGGGCCTCCGGCGTGCGCGCGACGACCAGCAGGCCGCTGGTGTCCTTGTCGAGCCGGTGCACGATGCCGGCGCGCGGTACCCGCGTCAGTGCCGGGTCGAGCGCGAGCAGCGCGTTCTGCAGCGTGCCCTCGCGGTTGCCCGCACCGGGGTGCACGACGAGGCCGGCCGGTTTGTCGATGACGAACACATGCCGGTCGCGGTGCACGACCGAAAGGCCCATCGCCTGTGGCAGGACGCGCGTATCCGCCTGCCACTCGGCGCGCAGCACGACCTGCTCGCCACCGATCACCCGATCGCGCGGTCGCGGCGCGCGGCCGTCGACCTGCAGCGCGCCCGAGGCCATCCAGTGCTGCAGGCGCGAGCGGGAGAACTGCGGCCACAATTGTGCGAGCGCCTGGTCGAGGCGCTGCCCGGCGTGCTCCGGCGGCAGCGACAGCGTCAGGGTCGGGAACTCTTCGGACATGCGGGGGCCAAACCTGCGGGCTGAACCGGGGTGACTCGCTATAATGCCGCGCCCGGGGCAGCCCGGCATCCCGCAATCAGAAGGCGAGCGCTCCATGTCCGTCCACCCGTCCGCAAGCCCGACTTCCCCGCAGCCGCTTCGGCACTGGTGCCTGGTTGCGCTGCTCGCCGTCACGCTGGTGGCCACCGGCTGTCGCAACCGGCCCGACGAAGCCGTGCCGCAGAGCGCGCCGGGCATCATCTACGAGCGGGCGCAGACCAGCCTGAAGGCGCAGGACTTCAACAACGCGATCCGGTTGCTCGAAGCGCTGGTGGCTCGCTTCCCGTTCGCCGAGGAAGCCCGACAGGCACGCATCGACCTGATCTACGCCTATTACCGCAGCCGCGAGACCGAGTCGGCGCTGGACGCCGCCGATACCTTCATTCGCGAGAATCCGACGCACCCGCGCATCGACTATGCGTGGTACATCAAGGGCCTGGTCGAGTTCGAACGGTCGCCGAACATCCTCGAGAAGTTCTTCCGCGTCGACCTCGACGCCCGTCCGCCGCAGAGCGCGCTGAAATCGTTCTCTGCGTTCCGCAAGGTCGTGCAGGATTTCCCGAAGAGCGAGTATGCGCACGACGCGCGCCGCCGCATGATCCACCTGCGCAACCGGCTCGCCGACTACAACATCTACGTCGCCCGCTACTACATCGATCGCGGTGCCTGGGTCGCGGCCGCGCAGCGCTCCAAGGAAACGATCGCCCAGTACGACGGTGCGCCGGCGGTTCGCGAAGCGCTCGAGATCATGGCGTACAGCTATGAACAGCTCGGCATGCGCGAACTGGCCGAGCAGACGCGCGAGGTCTACGCGCTGAACTACGAGGAACCCATGCCAGCCTCGCTGTCGCGCGAGGTCGGCAAGAAGAAGTGGTGGAAGCCCTGGGGCTGAGCTGACGCTCAGCGCTTGTAGCCGTTCGTGATCGGGTAACGCCAGTCGCGGCCGAATGCCCGACGACTGACACGCACGCCCGGCGGGGCCTGGCGCCGCTTATACTCGTTGCGCTTGACGAGATCGAGCACCCGTCCGACCGTCGCCCGCTCGAAGCCGCGCGCAACGATCTCGTCGACCGTCAGGTCTTCCTCGATGAAGGCCTCCAGGATCGGATCGAGGATCGCGTAGTCCGGCAGCGAATCGCTGTCCTTCTGGTCGGCTCGCAGTTCGGCGGACGGCGGCCGGTCGATCACGCGCTGCGGGATCACGCTGCCCTGCGTATTGCGATGCGTCGCGAGGCGGTAGACCAGCAGTTTGCTGCAGTCCTTGATTGGCGCGAACCCTCCGGCCATGTCGCCATAGAGCGTCGCGTAGCCGACCGCCATTTCGCTCTTGTTGCCGGTGGTCAGCAACATCCGTCCGGTCTTGTTCGAGATGCCCATCAGGATCAGCATGCGGCAGCGCGACTGGATGTTCTCTTCGGTGGTATCGGGCTTGCGACCGGCGAACTCGTCCTTCAGAGCGGCCAGTGTCGCGTCGAACATGCCTTCGATCGGAATGCAGCTGTAGTGCACGCCCATGCGCTGGGCCTGCTCGGCGGCGTCGCTGACGCTCATGTCGGCGGTGTAGCGCGACGGCATCATGACCGCATGCACGCGTTCCGGCCCCAGCGCATCGGCCGCGATCGGCCAGCGTCAACGCCGAGTCGATGCCACCGGAGAGGCCCATCACGACGCCGGGGAAGCCGTGCTTGTTGACGTAGTCGCGACGCCGAGCACGAGCGCCTGGTAGACACTCCCGCGACATCGTCTAGCGGCGGCACCACCGCGGGCGCTGGCGGTCGGGCCGCCGCGCGGTCCGGCAGCATGGGCTGCACCGCGCCGCCCGCATCGCGCACCAGGTCGATGCAGCGCAGCCCCTCGCTGAACGCGGGACCGCGCAGCACGATCCCGCCAGCGGCGTCCATGACGAAGGACTGGCCATCGAACACGAGTTCGTCCTGGCCACCGACGAGGTTGCAGTAGATCACCGGCACGCCCACATCGCGCACCCGCTCGCGCACGACGGCCTCGCGCGCCGCCTGCTTGCGCAGCTCGAATGGCGACGCGTTGATGACGATCAGCACTTCGGCCCCCTGCGAGCAGGCCAGCTGCGCGGGCTCCGGTTCCCAGATGTCCTCGCAGACCAGCACGCCGACCTGGAAGCCATGGAAGTCCGCGACGGTGGGTTGGCCGCCGGCTTCGAAGTAGCGCATTTCATCGAACACGCGGTAGTTCGGCAGGCAGGCCTTGCGGTGGTTCGCGAGCACCGCGCCGTCATCGAGCAGGGCGGCGGCGTTGAAGATCTGCGCGCCGCTGTACTCGGGGTAGCCGACCAGCACGCCGATCCCCTGCGCCGCTGCGCGCAGCCGCTCGAGTGCAGCCGTGACCTGGTGGCGAAAGCCGCGATGGAACAGCAGGTCTTCCGGCGGGTAGCCGGACAGCGCCAGCTCCGGGCAAACGAGCAACTGCGCTCCCAGCTCGTCCCGCGCCCGCTGCATCGCAGCGAGCACGCGGTCGGCGTTGCCGCCGACATCGCCGACCAGCAGGTCGAGCTCGGCGAGCGCGATCGTCAGGCGCGCGCGCGCGCTCAACGCTTGCGCTTCGGCGCCGTCTTGCGCCGCGGCGCGGCCTTGCGGGCCGGCGCACGCTGCCGCGCGGGCTTGGCCTTGGGCTTCGCCTTGGCCTTGGGCTTCGCCTTGGCCTTGGCCTTGGCCTTGGGCTTGGCCTTGGGCTTGGCGGCCGACTTCGGCTTCGCCTTGCGCTTCAGTGCCTGCGCCTTCGGGCGCGGCGACACGGGGCGGGTGGCCAGCGTTTCGACCGCATCGGCTGCCGCCGCGGCGCGCGCCTTGGCGGCTTTCGCGCGGCGCTTCTTCAGCAGGTCGAGCATCGCCGAGCCGAGTTCGGCCGGCGACTTGACGGTGCGGACGCCGGCCGCTTCGAGCGCGGCGTACTTGTCGGCCGCCGTGCCCTTGCCGCCGGCGATCACTGCGCCCGCATGCCCCATGCGCTTGCCCGGCGGCGCCGTGACACCGGCGATGTAGGCGACCACGGGCTTCGTGACGAACTTGCGGATGAACTCGGCGCCGGCTTCTTCATCGCTGCCGCCGATCTCGCCGACCATCACGATGCCTTCGGTGCCCGGATCGCGCTCGAACAGCTCCAGCACATCGACGAAGTTCATCCCGCGCACCGGATCGCCGCCGATGCCGACGCAGGTGCTCTGGCCCAGACCGTTGTTGGTGGTCTGGAACACGGTTTCGTAGGTCAGCGTGCCCGAACGCGACACGATGCCGACCGCGCCCTTCTTGTGGATGAATCCCGGCATGATGCCGATCTTGCACTCGCCTGGCGTGATGATGCCGGGGCAGTTGGGGCCAATCAGCCGCACGCCCGTGCCGGCGAGCGTCGCCTTGACGCGGACCATGTCGTTGACCGGAATGCCCTCGGTGATGCAGACGACCAGCTCGATGCCGCCATCGGCCGCCTCGAGGATCGCATCGGCCGCATAGGCCGCCGGCACGTAGATCATGCTGACGGTGGCGCCGGTGGCCTTGACCGCATCGTGAACCGTGTCGAACACCGGTTGCCCGAGGTGTTTGTCGCCACCGCGACCCGGCGTGACGCCACCGACCAGCTTGGTGCCGTAGGCGAGGCACTGTTCGGAATGGAACGTGCCCTGCTTGCCGGTGAAACCCTGGCAGATCACGCGCGTGTTGCGATTGACGAGAATGCTCATGTTTTCGAACCCTTGATGACGGTGGGGGCGCGCTCAGCGCGCGGCCGCGACGACCTTGGTCGCAGCATCGGTCAGATCGGTGGCAGCCAGCAGCGCGAGGCCGCTGCCGGCCAGCATCGCACGCGCCTTCTCGGCATTCGTGCCCTCCAGCCGTACGACCACCGGCACCTTGACGCCGACGTTCTTGACCGCGGTGATGACGCCTTCGGCGATCAGGTCGCAGCGCACGATACCGCCGAAGATGTTGACCAGCACGGCGCGCACCTTGTGGTTCGACAGCACGAGCTTGAACGCCTCGGTCACGCGCTCGGCCGTCGCGCCGCCGCCGACGTCGAGGAAGTTCGCCGGGTTGCCGCCATGCAGCTTGATCAGGTCCATGGTTGCCATCGCGAGGCCGGCGCCGTTGACCATGCACGCGATGTCGCCGTCCAGCGAGACGTAGTTCAGGTCGTGCTCGCTCGCGGCCTGCTCCATCGGGTCTTCCTGGTTCGGATCGCGATACGCGGCCAGCTGCTTCTGCCGGAACACCGCGTTCGGGTCGATATTGATCTTCGCGTCGAGTGCGAGCAGCTTGCCGCCCTCGGTGACGATCAGCGGGTTGACTTCGACCAGGCTGGCATCCCTGTCGATGACCAGCTGGTACAGCGCCATCGCGATCTTCTGGAACTCGGCCACCTGGCCGTCCTTGAAGCCGAGCGCGAACGCCATGCGGCGGCACTGGTAGGGCTGCAGGCCCGCGGCCGGGTGGATGTTGACCGTCGTGATCTGCTCGGGCGAATGAGCCGCGACCTCTTCGATGTCCATGCCGCCGGCCGCCGAGCCGATCATCGCGATGCGGCCCTTCTCGCGGTTCAGCGTCAGCGACAGGTAGATTTCACGCTCGATCTTCGAACCGGTTTCGACGTAGACCGTGTCGATCGGCAAGCCCTCGGCGCCGGTCTGCTTGGTCACGAGGCGCTGCCCGAGCATGCCGGCCGCGGCGGCCCGCACTGCCTCGAGATCCCGCGCGAGCTTGACACCGCCGGCCTTGCCACGGCCACCTGCGTGCACCTGCGCCTTGACGACCCACAGCGCCTTGTCCGTCGCCCCGGCGATCGACACCGCGGCGGACACGGCCTCTTCCGGCGTCGCGGCGACCTGGCCGCGCGGCACCGGAATGCCGTAACTCGCAAACACTTCCTTCGACTGGTACTCGTGCAGATTCATGGGCGCTGGCGTCCGTCGGTTCGGTGAAAGGCGGCATTGTCCCCGAAAACACAGGGCGCTGGAAACCTTCCTGCACTATCGACGATGATCCCGTCACATGAGTACACCCGCCGCGACGCTGGCCGCACCCAGCGACCTGTCCTGCCGCATCCTGGGACTGCTGAACCTGTACCGGCTGCTGATCCCGCCGACGCTGCTCGTGATCCGCCAGCTGACGGTGCCCGAGGCGACAGTCGGCGCGGCAGCACCGACGCTGTTCCTGGTCGTCTGCGCGCTGTATTTCGTCGCGGGAATCCTGCTGGTGCTGGCACTGCGGCTGCGCTCGCTGCCGCTGCGTTCGATCGCGATCACCCATGGACTGGTCGATGCGCTGGGCATTGCCGCGCCGATGTATGTCAGCGGTGGCGTCGCGAGCGGCCTGGGCGTGGCCGCTGGCGCTGCCCGTGGTTGCCACGGCGCTGCTCGCCGAGCCACGCACCGCAGCCTTCATCGCCGCATCGACCAGCGTCGCGGTGCTGGTGCAGCAGGTCGCGAGCGACGTCTTCACGGGCGCCACCGCGGCCGATTACACCAGCGCGGGCGTGCTGGGCGTCATCGTGTTTCCTGGTGGCCTTCGGGGTCTGGCCGGTCGCCAACCGGTTGCGCGAGAACGAGCGCTGCTGCGTCGCCAGGAGGTCGACCTCGCCAACCTCGCCCAGCTGTCGCAATACATCGTCCAGCACCTGCGCGAGAGCATCCTCGTCGTCGACGACGAGGACCGGATCCGCCTGATCAACGAATCGGCGGCACAGATACTTGGCGACCGGGCGGCGTTCCCGGGCGAACTGCTGGGCGAAGCGTCGCCGCGCCTGCTCTACCTGCTGTCGACCTGGCGCCAGCACGGCACGGATGCGAGTCCCGAGGCCGCGGCGACCTTTGTCGCCGCGGATGGCGCACGCGAGATCGCGCCGCATTTCGCGCCGCTGGGCAGCGCCGAGGGATCACCCGTGCTGGTGTTCCTCGAGGACACGAGCGAACTGGCGACGCGCGTGCAGCAGTCGAAGCTCGCGTCGCTAGGCCGGCTGTCCGCCAGCATCGCCCACGAGATCCGCAACCCGGTCGGCGCGATGAGCCATGCTGCGCAACTGCTGCGCGAATCACCCCAGCTGAGCGACGACGACCGCCGGCTGACCGACATCATCACCAAGAATGGCGAGCGCGTCAGCACGATCATCAGCAACGTGCTGTCGATGTCGCGGCGGGACTCGCGCCGCCCCGAACTGCTGCGGATCGAGCCCTGGCTCGCGACCTTCAGCGAGGAATTCTGCGCGACGATGCAGGTCGACCCGCAGCAGCTCGCCGTCTTGCGCCAGGACGTCGACATCGAAATCCGCGTCGACGCGTCGCAGCTGCGCCAGATCGTCTGGAACCTGTGCGAGAACGCGTTGCGCCACGCCCAGCCGGCGGACGGCTCCGCCCCGCCGATCGAGCTGCGCTTCGGACGGCTGAAGCCTTCCGCGCGACCCTACCTCGAGGTGGCGGACCGCGGCCCCGGCATCCCGCCAGAACACGCCGAACGGGTCTTCGAGCCGTTCTTCTCGGGCCACCAGCGCGGCTCGGGCCTCGGCCTGTTCCTGGCCCGCGAACTGGCGCAGAGCAATGCGGCAACCCTGCTCTACGAGGCGCGTGCCGGCGGCGGCACGGTCTTCCGGCTGGTGTTCTCCGATCCGAACCGCTGGGAGTGAGCATTTTGCGATGGGTTCGACTTAATCTGGCGGGCCATCCCCGTTAGAGTGCCGCCATGGGCAAACCTGTCGTGCTCGTGGTCGACGACGAACCCGATCTCGTCGAACTCGTCAGCCTAACCCTGAACCGCATGAACCTCGATACCCGCGCCGCGGGTGACGTGGCCGGCGCGCGCGCGCTGCTCGCCGGCGAGCGCTTCGACCTGTGCCTGACCGACATGCGCCTGCCCGATGGCAATGGCCTCGAACTGGTCGAGTGGATCCAGCAGCACCGCGGCGATGTCCCGGTCGCCGTGATCACCGCGCATGGCAACGTCGAGACCGCGGTGCGCGCGCTGAAGCTGGGCGCGTTCGATTTCGTCTCCAAGCCGCTCGACCTCGGCGTGCTGCGCAAGCTGGTCGCGAGTGCGATCCGCTTGAGCGAGCGCGGCGACGGCGCGCTTACCATGCGCGGCCCGCGGCTGATCGGCGAATCGGCGCCGATGCAGCAGCTGCGCGAGCTGATCGCGCGCGTGTCGCGCAGCCAGGCGCCGGTCTATATCTCGGGCGAATCCGGCACCGGCAAGGAGCTGGTCGCGCGGCTGATCCACGAATCCGGGCCGCGCGCGAGCGGCCCGTTCGTGCCGGTCAACTGCGGCGCGATTCCTGGTGAACTGATGGAAAGCGAGTTCTTCGGCCACAAGCGCGGCAGCTTCACGGGCGCGGTGGCCGACAAGAAAGGCCTGGTGCAAAGTGCCGAGGGCGGCACGCTGTTCCTCGACGAAGTCGCCGACCTGCCGCTGCACATGCAGGTCAAGCTGCTGCGCCTGATCCAGGAGAAGAGCGTGCGCCCGGTCGGCGAGGCGCGCGAGCAGCCGGTGGACGTGCGCATCCTGTCGGCGACGCACAAGAACCTCGCCGAGCTGGTCGCCCAGGGGCGCTTTCGCGAGGATCTGTTCTACCGCATCAACGTCATCGAGCTGCGGGTGCCCGCGCTGCGGGAACGCGCCAGCGACATCACGGACCTCGCCGAGGCGATCCTCGCGAGGCTGTCGCGTCGCATGCAGATCGAGACGCCGGAGCTCGCGCCGGACGCGCTCGAGCGCCTGCAACGCTACGGCTTTCCGGGAAATGTCCGCGAACTGGAGAATGTGCTCGAGCGGGCCATGACGCTGTGCACGCGCGGCCGGATCACCGCTGACGACATCCAGCTGCGCGCGACCGCGCGACCGCCCCTGACAGACGCCCCCGCGGCAGGGCCGGTGCCCCCGTCGGCGCCCCTCCCCGGTGTCGCGCTCGTCACCGCCGATACCACCGCCGGCGGCGTGCCCGACGCGCTCGGCGACCAGCTCGAGCACATCGAACGGGCGGCCATCATCAAGGCGCTCGAACAGACCCGCTACAACAAGACCGCGGCGGCCAAGCTGCTGGGCATGACCTTCCGCGCACTGCGTTACCGGATCAAGAAGCTCGGCATCGAGTGATCTTGCGCCTGTGAACCGTTGCACGAAACGGTGCGCGGGCTGAGCTGGCCGCGGCAGGCGATGCTATATGTCGCATCCATGAAATCGAGACAACCCTCTGGCGGCGCGTTGGGTACCGCGCTGGCTGCAAGCCTCAGTTTCCTGGTTGCTTCTGCGCTGCAGAAGTTCAGCGACATGAACTCGATGATGTTCAACTCGCCGATCATCGATTCGGCACTCGTCGGTTCGATCTGGGACATGCGGTTGGGCCTGAACGTGGCCCTCTTCGTCATCGCACTGCTGACTCTGCACATCGGCTTCGCGGTCGCGGGTTGGCTGATGGGCCGCGCGTCCCTGCAGGCATGGCCTCGCACGACCGCGAGCGCGCGACATTGGACATTGCTGTGGATGCTCGCCGGCATGGCCGCCGTCACGCTCGCCAGCGCCGCAGGCTATCGCAACACGTCACTCGGCCAGCGCTACGGCGATCTGGCGGCGACCCCCGTCGCCGGGTTCGCGTTGCATGACATCGTCGCCGTCTGTCTTGCGATGGCCGCCGCGACGACGCTGTGCGTCGCGCTGCTGCGCGCGACCACAGTCCGCTGGGCGCCATTCCGCTGGCGGCCACGTCGAAGCCTGGGCTGGCTGGCGATCGCCGCCCCGGTCGCCGTCGCCGCCGGCCTTGCGGTGCCCGCTTTGGGCCAGCGGGAAGCCGTGACAAACGGCCCGCATGGTGCACCCAATGTGATCTTCATCGGCATCGACTCTCTGCGCGTCGATGTCATGCCAGTCTCGGCCGACTCGGCGCTGACGCCTAACCTGAACCGCTTCCTGTCGCGCTCGACCCGGTTCACGGATGCCGTCACGCCGCTGGCGCGCACTTTCCCGTCATGGATGTCGTTGTTGACCGGCAGGCACCCGCACACGACCGGCGCGTTCAATAACCTGCTGCCACGCGACCTGGTGCAGACCGGTGGCACGCTGGCAGACATCCTCCGCGCCGAGGGGTACCGCACGGTCTATGCCTGCGACGAAGTGCGTTTCTCCAACGTCGATGAAACCTACGGCTTCGACCAGGTGCTGACGCCCCCAATCGGTGCATCGGAATTCCTGATCGCATTCTTCGCCGACGCGCCGCTGCTGAACGTGACGGTCAACACGCGCCTTGGCAGCTGGTTGTTCCCGCACTTGCATGCCAACAGAGGCGCCGCGAGGCTGTACGACCCCGATGCATTCGTACGATGGCTCGATCGCGAAATCGCGCCGCACGGGCCCAGTTTCATCGCGACACATCTGACGCTGAGTCATTGGCCCTACTACTGGGACGAGGCCGCGGTGCCCGTGTTGCGACCCGAGGAGACGACGCCCGACTTCTATCTGAACGCGGTACGACGGGTCGACCAGCAGTTCGGCGACCTGTGGCGGATGCTCGAACGCAAGGGACTGCTGGATGACGCGCTGGTGGTCGTGTTTTCGGATCACGGCGAATCGTTCATGTCCCAGGACGATTCACTGGTGCCGATCGATTCGCCCGAGATCATCCGCATGGGGGCCAAACCGATGTGGGGCCATGGTACGAGCGTGCTTGCACCCCATCAGTACAGCATCGTGCTGGCGATGTCGCGCGTCGTACGGGGCCAGCCTGTCGGCCAGCTGCGCGTGGTCGACATGCCGGTATCTCTTGAGGACGTGACGCCGACCATCGTCGATCTACTGCAACTGCCGACTGCGGGCGCCTTCGATGGTCGCTCGCTCGCAGCAACGCTGGCCGGCGAACCAGTGGCGACTTCGCAGGCAAGGATTCGCTTCACCGAGACCGAGTTCAATCCGCGGGTCATCGCCGCCATCACCGGCAAGATCCACACGACCGCGCTCAGCGAGCTGTCGCAGTACTACACAGTGGATCCACGCACCGACCGCGTGCAGCTGAAACGCGAGTACGTGCAATGGATGCGGCGCACGCGTCAGTTCGCTGCGCTTGGGCCAACCCGCCTGCTCGCCGCCGTGCCCGTACCCGACGAGGGTCGGCACCTGCGCCTGATGGTGCCGCGGACCGGAGGCCTGCCGCAGCGCGTCGACGCGGCACCGGATGCTGCCGCGGACCCCGAGGGCGCGGCCCTGTGGGACCAACTCGAGGAGCGCTACGGCGCCATCCTCGCAGAAGGGCTGACGACACGCCCCGGTACGCCGGAAACGTCACAAACTGACGAATCGCGTCAGCGACTGACGCTCAACAGCGGCAGGTCGTTGCCGGGCCGGGTCTCGCTCCCTCAATGAATTCAATAGGTTGCGAAGTCCGGCAGATTGGCACGCCCATTGCTTTCCCATCGGGCAAGGCAGAGTGCCCGACCTTTTCGTTTCGTTCCCTCAGGAGTATTTCATGATCAAGTCAGTGCAGAAGGGTTTCACGCTGATCGAGCTGATGATCGTCGTCGCGATCATCGGCATCCTCGCGGCCATCGCGATTCCCGCCTATCAGGATTACACCGTGCGTTCGCAGGTCACCGAAGGCCTGAACCTGGCGTCGGACACCAAGGCGGCCGTGGCCGAGATCTTCGCTCAGACCGGCACGTTCGACGACATCAACTCGGGTTCAAACGGCATCCCGGCCGCGACGGACAAGCAGGGCAAGTACGTGTCGGGGATCGAAGTCGCGGACGGCGTCATCACGATCACGTTCGGCAATGATGCCAACGCGAACCTTGACACCGAGACGCTGGCGCTGACGCCGGGCACGAACGCCAACGACGACGTCGTGTGGCAGTGCGGCAACTTCGAAATGTCGGCCACGAGCCTGACGATGCAGACCGCCGGCACCACGTCGGTGCTGGACAAGTATCTGCCGGCCTCTTGCCGCGACAACAGCTGATAGCTGTCGCGGCAACACCGTCGCGCCTCCAAGCCGCGGCGGCTAGAGCCTAGGAAAGCCCCTCTCCGGAGGGGCTTTCCTTTTTGGGAATCGGGTCACGCAGGGGGCGGTGCCGCTGTGCCACCATCGGGCAGATTTGACAATTGCCGCATGGGTCGCGACCGTTAGACTATGGTGTTTCCCCGAGCCCCCCTCCCAGGCCTGACTGCATGAACGACAACGCTTCCATGGCGCTTGGCGGCCCGTCGCGTGGCGGCCTCGGCGGCCTGCCGCAGCGGCTCGTCCAGGACGGGCTCGTCGAGGAGGCTGCGATGCAGGCGGCCCTGAACGACGCCCGCGACCGCAAGACCAGCGTCGTGACCCAGCTCGTGAACCGTGGCGCGGCCAACGCGCGTGACATCGCCATCGCGGCAGCGAGCGAGTTCGGCGTGCCACTGGTCGACCTCGATGCGGTGACCATCGACCTCGACACCGTCAAGCTGGCCGGCGACAAGCTGCTGGCCAAGCACCGCGTGCTGCCGCTGTTCAAGCGTGGCAAGCGGCTGTTCGTCGCGGTGTCCGACCCCACGGTGCTCGGCGCGATCGACGAGATCAAGTTCGCCACGGGCATGAGCGTCGAAGCCATCGTCGTCGAAGACGACAAACTGCAGAAGACGCTCGACAAGGCGATCGAACAGGCCGACACCTCGATGCCAAACCTCGGCGACGAGGACGGCATGGATCTCGAGAATCTCGAGGTCTCGGGCGGCGAGCAGGAGCTCGAAGACGATTCCAGCGACATCGAAGACGCGCCGATCGTCCGCTTTGTCAACAAGGTGCTGCTGGACGCGATCCGGCGCGGCGCCTCGGACATCCACTTCGAGCCGTACGAGAAGATCTACCGCGTCCGTTACCGCGTCGACGGCGTGCTGAAGGAAGTCGCGTCGCCGCCGGTGCAGCTCGCGCAGAAGATCGCCGCCCGCGTCAAGGTCATGTCGCGGCTAGACATCGCGGAGCGCCGCGTGCCGCAGGACGGCCGCATCAAGATGAAGCTGTCGAAGACGCGCGCGATCGACTTCCGCGTCCGAGCCATTCGACGTTGTTCGGCGAGAAGATCGTGCTGCGTATCCTCGACCTGTCGTCGGCGATGCTGGCATCGATGCCGGGCTACGAGCCGTTCCAGCGGCGACCTGTATGAAATACCTTTGCGAAACCGCAGGGCATGATCCTGGGGACTGGGCCGACGGGCTCGGGCAAGACGGTGTCGCTGTACACCGGCATCACATCCTGAACCGAAGACACCAACATCTCGACCGCCGAAGACCCGGCGGAAATCAACCTGCCCGGCGTCAACCATGGTCAAACGTCAACGCGAAGGTCGGACTGACCTTCGCCCTCGGCCCTGCGCGCCTTCCTGCGCCAGGATCCGGACGTGGTCATGGTCGGCGAACCATGACCCCGAGACCGCCGAGATCGCGATCAAGGCGGCGCAGACGGGCCACCTTGTGCTCGACGCTGCACACCAACGACGCGCCGGTAGACGCTGACGCGCCTCGATCGACATGGGCGTCAAGCCGTACGCGATCGCGACGTCGGTCAGTCGATCATCGCGTGCAGCGCCTGGCGCGCCGGAGCCATGGGCAGCTGCAAGCAGCGCTGGCCGAGATCCCGGCCGAAGCGCTGAGCTCGCCGAGGCTTCCAGGAAGAGGACGTCGCGGCTGGCCTGTTGAAGCAATCGAGACAGCGAACTGCAGGCGCCACCGACGGCGCAGCAAGCCGCTGCGGTGGCCTTACCAGGTCGCGTCATCGCCGACGCGATCGGGCGTATCATATCAGCGGATGGCGGCAACGCGATCGATGGTCGCGGATGAGGCGAAGCGCGCCGGTGATCTGGACTGCGCCGTTCCGGACTCGAGAAGGTCAAGCAGGTCTTGACGAGTCTCGAAGAAGCCTACAGCGTTCACCATCGACTGATCTGTTTTTCGCCAAAGGCTGAACACCATGGCACAGGCAGCCACTAGCACCGAGATCTTCGGCAATCCGCAAGGACATCGCCTTCAACTGGTGGCGTCGACAAAGGGTAAGGGTCTATCTGCAAGACGTCACGCGCCTGATGTGGTGGCGCTGCGCAACGAGCTGCGTCGCCAGGGCATCGTGCTGAAGAAGGCGACCAAGCAGATCAAGCTGTCTGCGGGCGGCGGCAAGGTCAAGCTGGAGGACGTCGCCGTTCAGCCGCCATTGCCACGATGCTGCGGCCGGCATCCCGCTGGTGCAATCGTCTGAGATCGTCGGCAACGGCAACGACAACCGGCGATGCAGAAACTGATCCTGAACATCAAGGCCGATGTCGAGGCGCACGTCGCCGCATGAAGCGCTCGCCGCCACCCGCTGTATTTCCCGACGACCTGTACGTCAACCCTAATGAAGCCGGCGAACAGGCGGTGCCCTGAGAACCTGCTGAAGATCGCGACCCTACAAGGAAAGACCGAGGCGCGAAGAAGGTCAAGAAAGCGTCGTTCTATCCCGCCGCCGTCATGGTGTCGTGCCGATCGTCGCCGATCATCCGCTGGTGCCCGTGATCCCGCAGTTCGAATTCAGCGTTCGCGGGCTTCGCGCTGACCGTCTGCACCACGCTGCCCGTCATCGATCTGTCGAAGTTTCCTATTGGCAATCTTCATCGCCATGGCTGCCGCGCCGCCGGCTATGCGTTCTTCTGGCCTCAAGAAGCGTTCGAAGAAGATGCAGCGAAGCGGCTCTGACCGCATCACGCTGAAGACCCTGACCACCGGGCCCATCATGAACAAGGCCGCGATCGCACGCTACGCGCGCACGCTGTCGACGATGTTCGCCGCCGGCGTGCCGCTGGTCGAAGCGCTGACGTCCGTCGCCGGCGCCACGGGCAACATCGTCTACGAGAACGCGGTGCTCGCGATGCGCGACGAAGTCGCCACCGGTACGCGGCTGCAGCAGGCGATGGAGAACACCGGGCTGTTCCCGAACATGGTCATCCAGATGGTCGCGGTCGGCGAAGAGGCCGGCGCGCTCGACGAAATGTCCGGCAAGGTCGCCACGTTCTACGAAGCCGACGTCGACAACGCGGTCGACAGCATGTCGAGCCTGCTCGAGCCGCTGATCATGGCGATCCTCGGCGTGCTCGTCGGTGGCCTCGTCATCGCGATGTACCTGCCGATCTTCAAGCTCGGCGCGGTCGTCTGATCGATCGCCCGGCGGCTGGCGTCCCATCGTGCTCGAGCTGCTGGCCGCGTCGCCGGGTCTGCTGATCGGCGTCTGCCTCGGCCTGGGGCTGCTGATCGGCAGCTTCCTGAACGTCGTCGTGCACCGGCTGCCGATCATGATGCAGCGCGAATGGGCGGCGCAGTGCGAGGAACTGGCCGGGCGCGAACCCACGCCCCAGCCGCGCTACAACCTGGTCACGCCCCGCTCGGCCTGCCCGAAGTGCGCCACGCCGATCGGTGCGGCGCAGAACATCCCGGTGCTGTCCTGGCTGTGGCTGCGTGGCCGCTGCGGCGCCTGCGGGACGCCGATCAGCCCGCGCTACCCGCTGGTCGAGGCCCTGACGGGGCTGATGTCCGCCGCAGTGGCCTGGAAGTATGGCTACGGCGCGCCGCTGCTGTGCGGACTTGTCGTGACCTGGGTGCTACTCGCGCTGACCTTCATCGACCTCGACACGCAGCTGCTGCCCGACAGCCTGACGCTGCCGCTGCTGTGGGGCGGCCTCGCCGCCAGCCTGCTGGTCGCGCCTGCGCCAGGGCTCGCGTTGCCCGTGGACCTGCGGACGGCGGTCATCGGCGCGATGGTGGGGTATCTCTCGCTGTGGAGCGTCTACTGGCTGTTCAAGCTCGTGACCGGCAAGGAGGGCATGGGCTACGGCGACTTCAAGCTGCTGGGGGCGCTGGGGGCCTGGATGGGATGGCAGATGATCCTGCCCATCGTGCTGATGTCCGCCGTGGTCGGCGCCGTGGTCGGCATCGTGCTGATCACGCTGAAGGGTCGCGGCCGCCAGGTGCCGATGGCCTTCGGGCCCTATCTGGCCGCCGCCGGTTGGGTCATGCTGATGTTTGGCCCCGAGATCGTCTCGCGCTATCTCGGGCTGTTTCCGTCCGGGCCATGAGTCCGCCGCCGCGCCCGCTGCGCGTCGGCCTGACCGGTGGCATCGCCAGCGGCAAGACGCTGGTGTCGCGCATGTTCGCGGCGCGCGGGGTGCCGGTCATCGACACCGATGAACTCGCCCGCGAGGTCGTCGCGCCAGGCAGCGACGGCCTCGCCGCCGTGCGGGCCCGCTTCGGCGACGGCGTGCTGGCCGCCGATGGCAGCCTCGACCGGCGCGCGCTGCGGGCCCGCGTGTTCGCCGATCCGGACGCGCGCCGCGACCTCGAGGCGATCACCCACCCGCGCATCCGCGCGCTGGTCGAAGCGCGCTCGGCTGCCGCCGGCGGGCGTTATCAGGTCATCGTGATCCCGCTGCTGGTCGAGAGCGGCCGGCGCACGCCGGTGGACCGCGTGCTCGTCGTCGACTGCCCCGAATCGCTGCAACTCGAGCGCCTGCTGCGTCGCGACGGTGGCAGCCGCGAGCAGGCCGAGGCCATCCTCGCCGCGCAGGCCAGCCGCGCCCAGCGATTGGCTGTCGCCGACGACGTGATCGTCAACGCCGCCGACCCGCAAGCCGTCGAATCCGAGGTGGACGCGCTGCATCGGCGCTACCTGGCCCTGTCCCCAGTGGCAGACAGCGACGGCCGCGGCGGTTTACGGCCATGAACGCCGTGACGCAGAATAGCCCGATGTCGGATCAGGCCGTCGAAGTGGGGGCGCCGGCCACGGCAGTCGCGCCCATTGTCTTCGAGCAGCCGCTCAACGAGCGGATGCGGACCTTCCTGCGCCTCGACTTCCTCTACAACCAGGCGCTCTACCACAACCAGTCGCAGAGCCAGTGGGGCAGCCGTGCCGCGGTCGACAGCCTGCTCGACATCCTCGCGATCACGTCGCGCGGCGACACCCGCGCCGACGTGCTGAAGGAGCTGGAACGGCAGCTTGCGCTGCTGAACGAATTCCAGAAGCGCCCCGACGTCGACACGAACCGGCTGCGGACAGTCGTCTCGAACCTGCTGCGCCTGCGCGCCGACCTGCTCGGGACCGGCACCGGCTACCTGACCCCGCTGAAGGAATCGGAATTCCTCAGTGCGATCCGCCATCGCAGCGCGATCCCCGGCGGCACCTGCGAATTCGACCTGCCGGATTTCTGCTACTGGCTGAACCAGCCGGCTGACACCCGCATCGAAACATTCACGCGCTGGATCACGATGCTGCGACCGCTGTGCGACGCCATCGCCGAACTGCTGTGGCTGACGCGCCAGAACGGTCGTGTGCGACGCGAGATCGCCAAGGGCGGCGTCTGCCACATCACGTTCGATCGCGAAACGCCGGTGCAACTGCTGCGGATCGCCATTCCGGCGGACCTCGGGATCTATCCCGAGATCTCCGGCAGTCACTACCGTAGCAGCGTGCGGTTCGTGACCTGGCACGGACCGACCGAGCGGCCGCGCCAGGCCGAGGGCGACATCGAGTTCGAGCTGACCTGCTGCACATGATGCCGACGGGACGACACCGATGAACGTCCAGTGCCCGACCTGCTCGCGATCGATCGAATGGGGACCCGACTACCCGTTCCGCCCGTTCTGCAGCCAGCGCTGCAAGATGGTCGATCTGGGTGCATGGCTGGCGGAGGAACGCGCGATACCCGGTCCGGCCGCCGACCCCATGGACATCGCCGATGCCGCCCTGCCGAACGGCACGGCCCGCGGACGACCCGGATCATGAAGCTGTACAGCAGTGCACTCGCGCCCAGCCCGCGCCGCGTGCGGATGTTCGCTGCCGAGAAGGAACTGGCGTTGCCGGTCGTCGAGGTGGACATCGCGAGCGACCAGACGCACGCGCCGGAGTTCCTCGCCATCAATGACGTCGGCGAGACACCGGTGCTCGAACTCGACGATGGCACACGACTGACCGAGTCGCTGGCGATCTGCCGCTACCTCGAGTCGCTGCAGCCTGAACCGAACCTGCTGGGCACGACGCCGCTCGAGCAGGCGCGCATCGAAGCACTGGTGCTGCAGATCATGTTCCGGATCTATGTACCGACGACCCAGGCCTTTCGACACACGCATCGCTTCTGGAGCGGGCGGCTGCGGCAGGTGCCGGAGTACGGTGCAATCGCGCGTGAACAGGCACTGACGGACTGGCAGCGCTGGAACACCCGCCTTGCGCACCAGACCTATATCGCCGGCGACCGCTACACCTTCGCCGACATCGTCGCCTACACGACGCTGGAATTCGGCAAGCCGAGCGGGATCCGCGTCGCGCCCGAGCAGGATCACCTTGCCCGCTGGCATGCACTGATCGGGGCGCGCCCGAGCGCCAGGGCCTGACGGACGCACGGCATGCAACCCGATTTCTGGCATGAGCGCTGGCAGCGCAACGAAATCGGCTTCCACCAGGATCGCCCGCACCCCGCCCTCGCCCGCTGGTGGGACACGCTCGCGCTGCCGCCACGCAGCCGCGTCTTCGTACCGCTCGCCGGCAAGAGCCTCGACATGGTCTGGCTGGCATCGGCCGGTCACGTCGTGACGGGCGTCGAACTGTCACCGATCGCGGTGCACGATTTCTACGCGGCGCAGGCGCTCGAGCCGGCCATCGAGGAGCATGGCCCGCTGTCGCGGCATCGCGCTGGCGACCTCGAGCTGTGGTGCGGCGACCTGTTCGAGCTCTCGCCCGCGCTGCTCGGCCCGATCGACGCGGTCTTCGACCGTGCCGCACTGGTCGCATTGCCGGCAGAACTGCGGCGGCGCTACGCCGAACGACTCATCGCACTGTCGAACGGCGTCGCGCCGATGCTGCTCGTGACGATGGAGTACGACCAGGCGCAGATGGCCGGGCCGCCACACGCCGTGCTGGAAGACGAGGTATACGCGCTGTACGGCGACACCCACCGGATCACGCTGCTGGGTCGCGACGCTGCCCTGGCCGATTTCCCGAAGTTCGCTCAGCGCGGCGTCAGCGCACTCGCCGAGGCCGTATTCCGGCTCGATCCGCGCTGAACCGCGCGTCCCGCACCGACCTACGTCAAATCGCGCTTGCGGCCCGTCGCCTCGCCGGGCGACGATGGCGGCGACACGTCCACCGACAACAACAACAGGGGACACCAGATGAAGCGATGCCTGCGCCTCGTCGCGGGCGCCCTCGGCGCGCTGCTGCTCGCCGGTTGCGCGGCGCGCGCCAGCATGGATACGGAGGCGGTCGCCGCACGCGCCGCCGTGCAGACCGCGAGCTTCGGGGAAACCTTGCGCGCCTGCCGTTTCCTTCGCGGCGGTCGACCGGGCGTCGATCAGCGCCGGGCGCTGCGCGACGAGCGCATCCACGGCTGCCTCGCGCGCCGCGGCTGGCACGCCGACGGCACGCCGACGCTCGCCGTCCTGCTGGGGCCTCAGCGCGCGCCGGACGCGCCGTCCGCACCGGCACGACCATGCCGAGTGCGTCGGCGGCAAACGCCCACTGATCGGCGAAGTCCTCGATCTGCATCCACACGGGCTTGCCGGCGCCGTGGCCGGCGCGCGTCTCGACGCGCAGCAGCACCGGCCGCTCGCAGGACTGGGCGCGCTGCAGTTCGGCAGCGAACTTGTAGCTGTGCCACGGCACGACCCGGTCGTCGAGTTCGGCGGTCGTGATCAGCGTGGCCGGGTAGCAGACGCCGTTGCGGACATTGTGGACCGGCGAATAGGCGCGCAGCGCGGCGAAATCGCCGGCGTCTTCCGCCAGGCCGTAGTCGGAGGACCACTGCCGCGCGTTGGCGCTGGCCGTGTGGTAGCGCAGCATGTCGAGCACGCCGACTGCCGGCAGCGCCGCGGCGAACAGGTCGGGTCGCTGCAGCAGCGTCGCGCCCACCAGCAGGCCGCCGTTCGAGCGGCCCGAGATCGCAAGCCGCGCCGGCGACGTCCACCCTTCGCGGATCAGGTACTCGGCGGCGGCGATGAAGTCGTCGAATACGTTCTGTTTGCGCGCACGCGTGCCGGCGGCATGCCAGGCTTCGCCGTACTCGCCGCCGCCGCGCAGGTTGGCCTCGACGTAGATGCCACCCATCTCGAGCCACGCAATCGTCTGCGGCCGGAAGACCGGCGTCAGCGAGACGTTGAAGCCACCATAGCCATACAGCAACGCCGGCGTCGCCGCCGATCGCTGTTGATCGCGACGGCGCGTCACGAACATCGGCACGCGCGTGCCATCGCGACTTGCGAAGAAGTACTGCTCGGTGACGTAGCGCGCCGGATCGAACCCCACTTCCGGTTCCCGCAGCAGCGAGCCCGTGCCGCTCGCCGCATCGAGGCGCCAGATCTGCGCCGGCCGCAGGTAATCGGCGTACGTGAAGAACGTCTCCGGATCACCCGCACGACCCGGGAAGCCGCCGACCGAACCCGGTCCCGGCAGGAGCACGTCGCCGGCGTGGCTGCCGTCCAGCGAAAAAATGCTGACGGCGCTGCGCGCGTCACGCACGTAGTGGACCACCAGGCGTTCGCCCACCAGGCTGGCCTCGACGATCGCCGCATCGCCCTGCGCGACGATCGTCCGCCACGCATCGCGCGCAGGGCGCCGGGCATCGACCGCGATGATCCTGCCGAGCGGCGCACCCGCCGTCGTCTGCACGTAAAACACGTCGCCGACATTGCCCAGCACGGTGTACAGCGCATCCCAGTCACCGAACAGCGTCCGCGACGGCGCCGCGGTCGAAGCGAGATCGATCAATTCCACGCCGTTGGCCTGGTAGCCATCGAACAGCGAAATCACGAGCCAGCGACCGTCGTCGGTCGCGTGCGCCGACGGCGCCCGGGTCGGATGGTCCGTGACCGCATGGATGCGCATGTCGGTGGCCTGCGGCGTGCCGAGGCGGTGCAGATGGACGACCGGCTGGCCATTGTCGTCGCCGCGCGAGTCGGCCGTCGCGCCCGGCCGCCGCGGATAGCGGCTGTAGTAGACCCCGGTGCCGTCCGCCGACCACGACAACTCCCAGAACTTGGTCTGCCGCAGTTCGTCCGGCAGGTCGACGCCATCGGCGACGCGCCGGAACTTCCAGATTTCCCAGTCCGTGCCGCCATCCGACAGCGAGTAGGCGACCACGCTGCCATCCGGGCTCGGCACGAAACGCGCGAGCGCCACCGTCGCGTCGTCGCTCTTCTGGTTCGGGTCGATCAGCACGCGCCCGAGCGTGCGCGGATCGTCGGCGACATGCAGCACGCTCTGGTTCTGTCGCCCGTCGTTGCGCAGGAAGAAGTAACGTCCGCCGCGTTTCACCGGCACGCCGAAGCGCTCGAAGTTCCACAACTGCGTCAGGCGCTGTTCCAGCCAGGCGCGCTGCGGCAGCGCAGCGAGCCGCGGCTGCGCGAGCCGGTTCTGCGCGGCAATGAAGTCGCGGGTGGCCGGCGCATCCGCCTGCTCGAGCCAGCGATACGGATCGGCGACCTGCTGGCCGTGCAGGACGTCGACGGTCGTCCCACGTGGCACCTGCGGATACTGGATGGAAGAACGCGTAGTCTGCATGGGGGTCATCGCACAGGCACCGAGGACGGCGCAGGCAAGCAGCGCCGGGACCCGGCGGCCAACGGACAGCAACAGGTGGCGATCGGTCATCACGGTCCCTACACTGCGGGAATCCGCCCATGGTATCGAACCGCCCCCGCATGACCAACGTCGCCCGTCCTGCCGCGCGCCACGCTGCCACACTGGCCCGTGGGCGCGTGCCCGCGGCGCTGCTGCTCGCGGCGCTGCTGCTCGCTGGCCCCGCCGCCACCGCGGCCAGCCCACCCTCGCGGCAGGCCGCATCGCCGCTGACCCTCGAGCGCGTGTTCGCGACGCCCGACCTCAGCGGCCCGACGCTGCGCAGCCCACGCTTCTCCCCTGACGGGCGCCTGGTCGTCTACCTGCGCGGTGCGGACGACGACATGAACCGTTTCGACCTCTGGGCCTACGACATCGCGCAGCGCCGGCATCGCAAGCTGGTCGACGCCCGCGCGCTCGTGCCCGCGGAGCGCGCGCTGTCGGCCGAAGAGGAGGCGCGCCGCGAGCGGCTGCGGATCGCGTCGCTGCGCGGCATCGTCGACTATCAGTTTTCGGCCGATTCGCGCTTCCTGCTCGTGCCGCTGTCGGGCGACCTCTACCTGTACGACCTGCGCGCACCGGTCGACCGGGCGGTCCGCGCGCTGACGCAGACCGACGCCTACGAGACCGAGGCGCGTTTCTCGCCGCGGGGTCGGTGGGTCAGCTTCGTCCGTGACCAGAACCTGCACGTCCTCGAACTGGCGACCGGGCGCGAGCAGGCCATCACGCGGGACGGCGGCGGCACGCTGTCGTACGGTGTCGCCGAGTTCATCGCCCAGGAGGAGATGGACCGCAACGACGGGCACTGGTGGTCGCCCGACGAGACGCGCCTCGCCTATGCGCGGGTCGACGAAAGCACGGTCGACGAGGTCGAGCGCTTCGAGATCAACGCCGACAACGTCCAGGTCATCCGGCAGCGGTATCCCGCGGCCGGGCGGCCGAACGCGAGGGTCGACCTGTTCGTCCACGACCTTGCGAGCGGCGCCGCGCGCGCGGTCGACGCGCGCGACGAGTACCTGGCGCGGGTCGCGTGGTTCCCGGAGTCCGACGCGCTCGCGGTCCAGACCCACAGTCGCGACCAGCGCACGCTCGTGTTGTGGCGCGTCGATGCGGCGAGCGGCACCGCGCAGGCACTGGTGACCGAGCGCAGCGCGACCTGGGTGGAACTGCATGACGAGCTGACCTTCCTGCCGCGCTCGCGGCAGATCGTCTGGGCATCGTCGCGCAGCGGCCAGCGCCATCTGTACCTGATCGACTATCGCGGCAACGACGTTCGCGCGCTGACCGCGGGTGACTGGGCCGTCGTTGGCGATGACCGGGGTCGCGCGATCCGCGGCATCGACGAAGCCCGCGGCCGCATCTATTTCATGGCGAATCGCGACACCCCGCTGGAGCGCCACCTGTACTCGGCATCGCTGCGCGGTGCCGGGGTTCCTGCCGCGCCGTTGCGGCTGACGACACCCGGCGGCTGGCATTCCGTCGCCATGTCGCGCGACGCGCGACGCTGGCTGGACACCCGTTCGGACCCCGACACGCCGCCCTCACTGACGCTGCGCAGCGTCGCGGGCGACACAGCGGTCGATCTCGTGCCGAACCGGCTCGACGCACGGCACCCGTATGCGCCCTATGTCGACGCCCATGTCACGACCGAATTCGGCACGCTGCAGGCCGCCGATGGCCAGACGCTGCACTGGCAGATGCTGCGGCCGAAACAGCTCGCGCCGGGCAAGCGCCATCCGGTGGTCGTCGACACCTATGGCGGTCCGGGCGTGCAGCGCGTGCGGCGCGCCTGGATGGGCGGTGCACGGGCGGGCGACGGCTTCTTCCGCCAGATACTCGCCCAACGCGGCTACATCGTGTTCACGCTCGACAACCGCGGCTCGGGCTTCCGTGGGGTGCGGTTCGAATCGGCGCTGCACCGCCGCATGGGCACGGTGGAAATCGAGGACCAGGTGCGCGGTGTCGAGTTCCTGCGCACCCTTCCGTATGTCGACCCTGCGCGCATCGGTATCTGGGGCTGGAGCTATGGCGGCTACGTCTCGTTGCTGGCCCTGCTGCGTGCGCCGGAGCATTTCGCGGCGGCGGTCGCCGGCGCACCGGTCACGGACTGGCGGCTCTACGACACGCACTACACCGAGCGCTACATGGGCACGCCGGCCGAAAATGCCGCGGGATACGACGAGGGCATGGCGATGACCCATGCCGAGGCGCTGCGCGGGCGACTGCTGCTGGTGCACGGCATGGCGGACGACAACGTGCTGTTCACGCACAGCACCGCGATGATGAAGCGACTGCAGGACCTGAATAAACCCTTCGACGTGATGGTGTACCCTGGCAGCAAGCATGCGCTGATCCGCTTCCCATCGACCGGAGCCCACGCCTACGGTTCGATGCTGCGCTTCCTCGACGACGCGCTGCGTCCACCAGGACAGCCCATCGGGATGACACCACCATGAGATCGCTCGCGCAGCTGTTCTACCGCAACCGTGACTGGGCGCGCTCGATGAACGAGCGCGAACCGGGCTTCTTCCAGAAACTGGTCAAGCAGCAGTCGCCCGACTACCTCTGGATCGGTTGCGCGGACGGTCGCGTCCCCGCGAACAACATCGTCGGCATGTTGCCGGGCGAGCTGTTCGTGCACCGCAATGTCGCCAACGTCGTCGTGCACCGACCTGAACTGCCTGTCGGTGCTGCGGTACGCAGTCGACGTGCTGGACGTCGAACATGTCATCGTCTGCGGCCACTACGGTTGCGGCGGCGTGCAGGCGGCGCTCGGCAACTAACCGGCTGGGGCTGATCGACAACTGGCTGCGGCACGTGCAGGACGTGCGCAACAAGCGCAGGTCGCTCGACGAGCTGCCCAGCGACGCCGCGCGGCTGAACCGGCTGTACGAACTGAACGTCATCGAACCGGTGTTCAATGTCTGCCAGACGACCATCGTCCAGAACGCATGGGATCGCTGACGAAGCTCCCGAGATCCGCCCGGCTGGATCTACGACCTGCACGATGGCCTGCTGAAGGACCTCGCCGTCTGCGTCAAGCCGGGACGGAGTTGGCCGCGTGCAGCGCGCGTCGCCGACAGCTGAGACCCCCCTTGCCCTCGCCACCGGCCGGTCGCCATGATCGGCGTGATCTGCATCGTCGTGTTCGTGAACTTGCCGGCCTCGGCAGTCATTGCCACTTTGTTCCCGTTCTTCGGCGAACGCGCCGGTGCAGGGCCGGAGGCAATCGCAGCGCTGTATGCGCTGGTCCGCGTTCGGCCAGCTCGTCTCGACGCCGCTGGGGCTGGGCCAGCGACCGGATCGGCCGCAAGCCCGTGTTCCACGATGTCCCTGCTCGGTACAACAGTGGCGAGCCTGTTGCTGGCCTGGGCAGACAACCTGTGGTACTGGCGCTGTCGCGACTGCTGGCCGGCCTGACATCCGGCGTGGGTGCCCGTGGCCTTTATGCCCGCCGCCGACCTGACGACTGCGACGCGGCCGCGCGCCAGTGGCTCTGATCGGCGCGTCATTCTCCCTCAGCTTCCATCCTCGGACCCGCCGCCGGCGGGCTGCTCGCCGGCGACGACGCCCATGACGGCCAGCTACGCGTTGATCGGCTACGTCGCCGCGGGGCGGACGGCCTGCTGGCGGCATTACTGGCGCTGCTGTTCATCCGCGAAACGCGGCCCGGCAGCGTTGCATGGCGACCTCGCTGCAACCATAGCCCGGCGTCCTCGCCAGCTCGCTGCGCGATCCGGTGGCGGCCTCGGCGCGATCCACCTGCTGTTCGCCGGCTTAACTTCTCGATGATCGATTCGGTCGTCCCGCTGTTCGCGAACCGCGTGCACGACTTCTGCGCCACGCGACGTCGGCTACACGTTCATGCTGATGGGCACGGCATCGGCATGATGCAGGCGCTGCTCGTCGAGGGCGCATCACCAGCGCTTCGGACCCTTCAACGCCGTGCTCGCCAGCACATGGCACTGCTGTGCGCCGCCGGCCACTGCCCACAGTTGCGCTCGCGCCCAATCCGGCGGTGCTGGTGATGGGCCTGCTGCTGCTCGCGGCCGCCTTCGGCCTGTTCATCGCACTCATCGTCGAGCATCGTGGCGACCGCGGCCGCCGAGCACGAACGCGGTGCGGTACTCGGCATGTTCAAGGGTGCGGGCAACCTCGGCAGGACGTTGACGCCGCACTGGCCGGCGTGCTGTTCACGCAAATCGGCATAGCTTCGCCGTTGGTGGCCGGCGCACTGCTGCTGGTGCCGGCCTTCGTGCTGATCGTGGCGGCACACGGCCGCCACGGCCCCGTCGCCCGCTAGGGCATCTTGATCTTGCCGCCGGCCATCGGGCCGCCGACTTCGGGCACGACGATCCGCGAGGCGGCCTCGCGCCGCATCTCGCGCGCCTCCTCGATGGCTTGCTCGAGCGCGACCTTGACCGCATCCGGGAACTTCTCGATCGCGTCGGCGAGCGACGCCGCTTCGAGCTCGAACATCAGCGGCAGCACGCCGCCCGGCGTCAGCAGCTGCGTCTGCCCGGACCACAACGTGGCCCGCGACGGATCGTCCGCACCGGTGATCGTCACGGGAACCAGCCGTCGCAACGTGCCGGCACGACGATCCGTGAAGACCTCCTCGCGATACAGTTCGTTGGCGTCGATCTTGATGTCTGGCAAGCCTTGTTCCTGGGACATGGTGGTTCCGTCTTGGTAGGTGAGCGATGCCGCGCGTCAATGCGGCCGGGCGTGCGTCTCGGCGATCATGTCGATCGTCACAGGCGCGCCGCCCTGGTGGATCAGCGCCTTCTTGCGGAAGAAGCGCAGGTAGCCGGCCGGACCCATGCGGGAGCCGCCCATGCCGGAGAGTTTGAACGAATGCTTCTCGGCCTCGTGCACGAAAGCCGTCAGCGAACCGTCGTTCAGCGAGATGCCGCCGGCATCGATGCGACGGCCAATGGCCTCGGCCTCGTCGAGCGTCCCGGCGATGACTGCCGCCGACAAGCCGTAGACCCCTTCATTCGCGAGCTCGACCGCCTGGTCGACGCTGTCGTAGGCCATCACGGGGATGACCGGCCCGAAGGTTTCGTCGGTCATCAGCTGCATCGTGTGGTCGACGCCGGTCAGCACCGTGGGGCGCAGCCACTTGCCGCCATGGTCCTCGATGTGCCCGCCGCACAGCACGCGCGCGCCTTTCGCAACCGCATCGGCGATCTGCGTGGCAACGATGTCCGCCTGCTTGCCGAAGATGAACGGGCCGATCGTGCCGGCATGCATGTCCGGCCAGTTCGGCTCGACGCGGCCGGCCTTCTCGACGAGGCGCGCGACGAAGGCGTCGTGGATGCGCCGGTCGACATAGACGCGCTCGATCGACTGGCAGGCCTGGCCGGTCGCGAGGCAGGTCGAGCGCAGCGCGACATCCGTCGCGAGTTCGAGGTCGGCGCTCGCGGTGACGATCATCGGGTCGTTGCCACCGAGTTCGAGGAAGGCCGGGATGAAATGGCGCGCCGCGTTCTCGGCCACCATGCGACCTGTGCGCACGCTGCCGGTGAAGCAGATCACGTCGGCGAGCTCGACCAGTGCCTCGCCGACCTCGCGCGCACCGGGATGCACCGCGAACACGGCCGCGAGTTCCGGGATCGACTCGATGGTGCGGCGTACCGGCTCGGCGAAGCGCGGCGTGACCTCGCTGGGCTTGACCAGCACGGCACAGCCGGCCAGCAGCGCCGGGATCGCATCGATGAACGCGAGCGTGAACGGGAAGTTCCACGGGCTGATCACGCCGACGAGGCCGTAGGGCACGTACTGGGCGCGATACGAAATCGCCGAGTTCGACGTCGTCGGCACGAGCGGCGTGTCGGTGCGCTCGACCGCGAGTTCGGTGACCGTGCGGCACCAGCGCTCGATCGTGCCCGGCACCGACTGGTACTCGCTGCGCGCGATCAGGTAGCGGCCCGTGTCGGTCGCGAGCGCCGCGAGGATCTCGCCTTCGGCGGCCACCAGTGCATCGCGCCAGCGCCGCATCACGGCGACGCGGTGCGCAAGCGGCGCGTCGCGCCAGGCGCGCTGCGCAGCGCGCAGGCGCCGCGCCTCGGCGGTCAGCTCCGCGCGGTTCGGCGCCGTGAAGCGGTAATCGACCAGCCCGGTGCGGGGATTGACGACGTCGACCGTTTCCCCACTGAAGGCCGGACCGGACGCGAGCTGCGGTTGTGCTGACATCATGGATCTCCTGCGCGCCCTATGCTGTACTGCCGCCACGCTGCTGCAAAGCGGCAATGAACGGGCGGTCCGCTTCGAGGATGTCTTCGGCGCCAAGCGCCGCCGGGGCCACCCACTTGAGGCGCTGGCCGTCGCGCGGCTGCGGCTCGCCTTCATAGTGCGGCACTTCGAACAACACGAGCTCGACGCTGCGCTCCGGGTAATCGTGGCACAGCGTCATGACCCAGGCACTGGCGTGCACGACGACGCCGAGCTCCTCGTGCAACTCGCGCGCCAGCGCGGCCTCGTCCGACTCGCCCGGCGCGACTTTGCCGCCGGGAAACTCCCAGCGACCCGCCAGATGGCGCCCGGCCGGCCGATCGGCGATCAGCACGTCGCCGCGCGCGTTGCGCAGCGCCGCGGCCACGACCCGCACCCGCGGACGGCCCGCCGCGGCGGTGGCGCTCACGCCTGCTGCAACTGCCCGTGGCAGTGCTTGTACTTCTTGCCCGACCCGCACGGACAGGGTTCGTTGCGCCCGACCTTGCGATCGCCACGGATAAACGGCGCCGCCGCGTCGGCGTCGCCGGCGAGTCCGGGCAACGCGCCTGCGGCGGCGGCCGCCGGGCGTGCGGGAGCGCCGGCACCCGCGGGCGGCGCGGCGGCGGCCTCCTCGCCGCCCGCGAGCAGCGACTGCGCCTCCGCATGCTGCGCCTGCAGTGCCTGCAGCAGCCGTCGCTGGCGCTGCTCTTCCTCCCGCTGCAGCTCCGCCTCGTCACGCACCGTCACGCGGGTCAGGATCGACGCCGTGTCGTACTTGACGCGGTCGAGCATCGCGCTGAACAGCTCGTAGGCCTCCCGCTTGTACTCGTAGCGGTAGTCCTTCTGCGCATAGCCGCGCAGGTGGATGCCCTGGCGGAGATAGTCCATGCCGGCGAGGTGCTCGCGCCAATGCTGGTCCAGCGTCTTCAGCATGACGTCCTTCTCGACGTGCTTCATCAGGTCGACGCCAAACCGCTGGTACTTGTCGTTGTAGGCCGCATCGATGGCGTCGAGGATGCGTTGCCGCAGCGCCTGCTCGTCGAGCTCGGGCTCGGCGGCCAGCCACGCGCGCGGCTCGATCCGCGTGTTGAAATCCTTGGCGATGACATCGGCGAGGCCGTCCAGATCCCAGTCGTCGTGCGCGACGTTCTTCGCGAGGTACTGGTCGAGCACGGTACCGACCGCGTCCGCCCGGATACCGGCGATCGCGCTCGACAGATCCGATGCGCCCATCATCTCGGTGCGCTGCTGGTAGATGACCTTGCGCTGGTCGTTGGCGACGTCGTCGAACAGCAGCAGCTGCTTGCGGATGTCGAAGTTGTGCGACTCGACCTTGCGCTGCGCCTTCTCGATGCGGCCCGACAGCATCCGGCTTTCGATGACCTCGCCTTCCTTCATGCCAGCCATCGACAGCAGGCGCTTCGTGAAGTTGGGATCGCCGAAGATCCGCATCAGGTTGTCTTCCATCAGACAGAAGCGCGACGAACCCGGATCGCCCTGGCGGCCGGAACGGCCGCGCAGCTGGTTGTCGATGCGGCGGGACTCGTGGCGCTCGGTGCCGATGATGTGCAGGCCACCCGAGGCGAGCACCTGGTCGTGGCGCTGCTGCCAGGCGGCGGCGCGGGCCTCGCGCTGCGCGGCGCTGACGTCGGTCGCTCCCTCTTCGGGCGCGAGCGCCTGCAGTTCGGCTTCCAGGCTGCCGCCCAGCACGATGTCGGTGCCGCGGCCGGCCATGTTGGTCGCGATCGTCACGGCGCCGGGACGACCGGCCTGCGCGACGACGAGCGCCTCGCGCTCGTGCTGCTTCGCGTTCAGCACCTGGTGCGGCGTTGGCCTGCTTCAGCAGGTTCGCGAGGTATTCGGAGGTCTCGATCGACGTCGTGCCGACCAGCACGGGCTGCTGGCGCGACTGGCAGTCCTTGATGTCCTCGATGATCGCGTCGTACTTGTCCTTCTGCGTCAGGTGCACCAGATCCGGCATGTCCCTTGCGGATCATCGGCCTGTGGGTCGGCACCACGACGACCTCGAGGCCGTAGATCTGCATGAACTCCGGCGCCTCGGTGTCGGCGGTGCCGGTCATGCCCGACAGCTTCCCGTACAGGCGGAAGTAGTTCTGGAACGTGATCGACGCGACCGTCTGGTTCTCCTCGCGGACGCGCACGCCCTCCTTCGCCTCGACGGCCTGGTGCAGGCCGTCGGACCAGCAACGACCGGGCATCGTGCGACCGGTGAATTCGTCGACGATGACCACTTCGCCGTTCTTGACGATGTACTCGACATCGCGGCGATACAACCGCGTGCGCGCGCCCAACGCCGCGTTCAGGTGATGCATCAGGCGGATGTTCGCCGCGTCGTACAGGCTGTCGCCTTCGCGCAGCAGGCCCGCCTCGGTCATCAGCTGTTCGACGTGCTCGTGGCCGGCTTCCGTCAGGTGCGCCTGGCGCTGCTTCTCGTCGATGCTGTAGTCGCCGTCATCGCCCTCGGCCTGCTGCCGCTTCAGCCGCGGGATCAGCTTGTTGATCGCGAGGTAGAGCTCGGTGCTCTCTTCCGCGGGGCCGGAAATGATCAGCGGCGTGCGCGCTTCGTCGATCAGGATCGAGTCGACCTCGTCGATGATCGCGTAGGCCAGCGGACGCTGCACCCGGTCCTCGAGCCTGAAGGCCAGGTTGTCCCGCAGGTAGTCGAACCCGAACTCGTTGTTGGTGCCGTAGGTGATGTCGCAGCCGTAGGCGGCGCGCTTCTCCTCGGAGCCCTGCGAATTGCGGATCACACCGACCGTCAGGCCGAGGAAGCGGAACACCGGCCCCATCCAGTCCGAGTCACGCTGCGCGAGGTACTCGTTGACCGTGACGACATGGACGCCACGCCCGGTCAGTGCGTTCAGGTAGGCGGGCAGCGTCGCGACCAGCGTCTTGCCTTCGCCGGTGCGCATTTCGGCGATCTTGCCCTGGTGCAGCACGGCACCGCCGATCAACTGCACATCGAAATGGCGCAGCCCGAGCGTGCGTCGCGCCGCCTCGCGCACGACGGCAAACGCCTCCGCCATCAGCGCATCGAGCGGCGTGCCGGCGGACAGCCGCTGGCGGAACTCATCCGTCTTGCCGCGCAGCTGCTCGTCCGTGAGCCCCTGCAGCGCAGTCTCCTGCGCAGCGGCATCGCGGACGACCCGCGCCAGCTCCTTGACCACCCGATCATTGCGGCTGCCAAAAACACGCGTCAGAATGTTGAGCAAGCTCAAGTCCTCGAAAAAACGAGCGGCGGCAACGGGTTGCAGGAACCCGGCCGCAAAGGGTGGCTATTGTACGGAATAGAGTGCCGGGCCGCGAATGGGGTTCCCGGCCGGCCCGGCGGACTGCCGGCGGTCAGCGTCCGATGAAGGTCAACGGATCGACGTGGGCGCCGGCGCGCAGCACTTCGAAATGCACGTGCGGACCAGTGGACCGGCCGGTCGAACCCATCAGCGCGATCGGCTCGCCGCGGGTCACGGTCTGGCCGACTTCGACCAGGTTGCTCTGGTTGTGGCCATAACGGGTGACATAGCCGTCGCCATGGCTGATCTCGACCATGGTGCCGTAGCCAGCCTTGTCACCGGCGTAGGTCACGACCCCGGCCGCCACCGCAATGACCTCGGAGCCTGCCTCGGAGGCGAAATCGACGCCGCGATGGAAGGCCTGGTGGCCGGAGAACGGATCCTGGCGCTCGCCGAAGTACGACGACACGAAACCTTTCCTGACCGGGCGCCCCTCCGGCATGATCTGCGCGCGCAGCTCGCGTTGCAGGATCACGTTCTCGAGCGCGGACAGCTGCGAGTCGCGCAGCGCGACGCGCGTCTCGAGTCCCGCGAGCAGCGCGGTCAGGTCAGGGAGGTGGGCGGAGAGGCCCGGCCCCTCGGGGCCGCCCAGCGCCGGGGCGGAATCGAAGTCGAATTCGCGCGAATCGAGGTTCGCCATCTGCGTCAGGCGCTTGCCGAGCGCATCGAGCCGCAGCACGTGCGCATTGACCTGGCCGACCCTGGCCGCCAGCGCATCGACGCGTTCCTGCACCAGCGCGCGCATTTCCGCGACCTCCTGCTGCTGCTGCGCCAGCGCAAGGGCGACCTGTCCGGGCGTGCGGGCGGGCAGAGGTTGTCGCCGCTGCGTTCGCCGAGCTGCATGCCCGCCGCGAACGCCAGACCCAGCAGGCCGAGCAACGCACCGGCGACACCCGCCAGCGCAACCGGATGATTCAGCGTGAAATGATGCGCCTGGCCGACGCGGCGAGAAAACAGAATGATGTTCATCTCGTCAGCTCCACACACCGACACACCAGGCCGGAAAGCAGCAAAACCAGACGCGACCCGAAGAGCGCATCCCGTGTGTGGGGCCAGAGGGGCGCTGTGCGCCACTACTTGTGAATGCCCCGTCGTCCATTCCCGGCTGGCACGCGTTGCCGCGTACTACCGGACAGGCTTGCGCCTGGCTGGCAACCCCGCTGTCATAGCACCTCGCGACCGGTGGCTTTGCGTCCCCGCCTTTCGACGGGTTTGCCCTGAAAGCAGCGGTCGCAAATATGCACAATGGTGTTCGCCGAGACAAGCCAACCAGGCCACGAATCGCCACTGCCGTGAGCGCATCGATGCGAAAACCTATTATTGTCAAAGACTTAATTCAAAAAGCCTCGCTCCTTGGGAAGGAATCAGCGCAGCACTTTGATACCGAAAGACAATGGAAGGAATTCCTCGGTGGGCATCTGCCGGCCGACCTGGCCGCGCGGGTCACGGGAATCGGCCATCACCCGCCCGAACTGGTGGTCTATGCGGACACGGCAGCGTGGTCGGCGCGGCTGAGGTACGGCGCGGAGATCGACGAGGCGATCCGCCAGCGGGATCCGGCCATTGCAGCCGTCGTCGTCAGGGGTCCGGCGCTCCGCTGCCCCGGCGGCGGACCGCAGAGGTTCAGCCGGCCGCCGCCGATAGCGCCGGGGCGCGCAATATAGGAGATCGGCGCGTCCTCGGGCTTTCGAACACGACCGCTTCCCAGGCCGCGGTATCCGCCAGCAGCGCCCGCAGCAGCCGGTTGTTCAGCGCGGCCCACCCCAGGCCGCTGAACTCGCCGATCAGGCTGTGGCCGAGCAGGTACAGGTCGCCGATCGCGATCGAGGATCTTGTGCTTGACGAACTCGTCCTCGTACCGCAGGCCGTCTTCGTTCAGCACGCGGAATTCATCGAGCACGATCGCGCTGTCGAGGCCGCCGCCAAGCGCGAGGTTGCGCGAGCGCATGGTCTCGAGATCGCGCATGAAGCCGAAGGTGCGCGCGCGGCTGACCTCCTTCAGGAACGACGTCGTCGAGAAATCCATCGTCGCGCGCTGCGCGCGCCGCTTGAAGATGGGATGGTCGAATTCGATCTCGAAGCTGACCTTGAAGCCGTCAAACGGCTTGAATTCAGCCCATTTGTCGCCGTCCTCGACGCGCACTGGCTGCTTGATGCGGACGAAGCGCTTCGGCGTGCGCTGCTCCTCGAGGCCGGCGCTCTGCAGCAGGAACACGAACGGGCCGGCGCTGCCGTCCATGATCGGCACTTCGGGTGACGAGACCTCGACGACCGCGTTGTCGATGCCGAGGCCCGCGAACGCCGACAGCAGGTGCTCGACCGTCGACACGCGAACCTCGCCATTGACCAGCGTCGTGCCCAGGGTCGTCTCGCCGACGTTCTCGGCGCGCGCAGGGACTTCGTTCGGCGTGGGCAGGTCGGTGCGGCGGAACACGATGCCGGTGTCAGGCGCCGCCGGCTTCAGCGTCATCAGCACTTTCTGCCAGTGTGCAGGCCCACGCCGGAGGCGCGGATGTACTTCAGCGTGCGTTGTCCGACCATGTTCTGCGGTTCGATTCGAGTGGCGGGGGACGTGTCAGGGCCGGCGCCCCACCCCATGCGAGGTGCGGCGGAAAGGTGTGCCGCACCCCCATGAAGGGGCGCTACCCTACCGATATCCACAGACTGGACGCCCCAACCCTGGCACCCGGCCTCCGCTCGCGTCAGTCGGCCCGGCGCCGCAGGAAGGCCGGGATGTCCAGGATGCAACCTGGGCTTCCGGCTCCGGTCGCAGGCCATCGCCAACCGCGACCTTGCGCTGGATCGCCGGCTTGTCGAGCGCGGCGTAGTCCATCGCCGCCGACGGTGTACGCGCACGACCCGCATCGGCGGCTCCTGCGAGGCGGCGGCGTTCGCACCGATCGACGCCGCGACGTGCACCCGCGGGGCCGGCTGGATCAGCGGATCGCGCGGCCGCGCCGACGGCCCAGGCCAGTCGCGACGACCGTCACGCGCAGCCTCGCTGATCTCCGACCGATGACCGTGCCGACAACCACGGTCGCATCCTCGGACGCGAACTGCTTGACGATCTGCCGACTTCCTCGAACTCGCCGATCGCAAAGGTCCATGCCCGCGGTGACGTTGCGACCAGGATGCCGTGCGCACCGGAGAGGTTCACGTCCTCGAGCAGCGGCGACGACACGGCCGCTTCGGTGGCCTTCGCGCGCGGCTCTCGCCCCGCGCGGCACCCGAGCCCATCATCGCCATGCCAGCCGGTCTCGGCCATCACCGTGCGCACGTCGGCGAAGTCGACGTTGATCAGGCCCGGCCGATCAGCTCGGCGATGCCCTGCACGGCACCCTGCAGCACGTGGTTCGCGCTCTTGAACGCATCGAGCGTCGTGCGCGCACCGAGCAACCGTCAGCAGCTTCTGGTTCGACCGATCAGCGAGTCGACGTGCTGGCCGAGTTCGGCGATGCCGTGGTCGGCGACCAGCGAGCGCTTGCTGCCCTCCATGTCGAACGGCCGGGTCACGACCGCAACCGTCAGGATGCCGAGCTCCTTCGCGCCGCGCGACGACCGGCGCCGCACCGACTCGTGCCACCGCCCATGCCAGCGGTGATGAACAGCATGTCGCAGCTCGATCAGCTCGATGATGCGGTCACGGTCTTTCCATCGGCCTGGCGGCCGATCTCGGATCGGCGCCGGCGCCGAGGCCCTTGGTGATGCTGCTGCTGATCTGCAGCTGCGTCTCACGCGCGAGTGCTTGAGCGCCTGGTGCATCGGTGTTGATGCACAGGAAATCCACGCCCTCGATGCCGCTCGACACCATGTGCGTGACGCAGTTGCCGCCGCCACCACCGACCCCGAGCACCTGATCAGCGCTCCGGCTGCGGGCGTGCATCCATCATTGAACATCGTCGTCGCTCCTCTTCTGCAGTTGAGTCTGTCGAAGCTCAAAAATTTCGTGGAACCAGCTCTTCATGCGTCGAGCATGGTCTTGGCCTGCCCGATGCTGCGGCCGCGGTTCCCCTCGGCAATGCGTTCTCGCGCGTAGGTGAAAGCAGCCCCACGCCCAGTCGAATAGATCGGGTTGGAAATGACGTCGGCGAGGCCCTGACGCCGGTCGGCGTGCCGAGGCGCACCGGGACGCGGAAGATCTCCTCGGCGAGTTCGATCGCCTTCCATCTTGGCGCTGCCGGTCAGCACGATGCCGGCCGCGATGATTCCTCGAAGCCGCTGCGGCGCAGCTCGTCGCGGATCAGCCCGGAACAGTTCGTAGCGCGGCTCGACGATCTCGGCGAGCGTCTGAGGCAGGCGAGCCGCCGCGCCGGGCGGTCGCCGACACTCACCTCGATGCTCTCGTCCGGGTTCGCGAGCTGCGACAGCGCGCAGGCGAAGCGCACCTTGATGTCCTCGGCATACTGGGTCGGCGTGCGCATCGACACGGCGATGTCGTTCGTGACCTGGTCGCCGGCGATCGATCACGGCGGTGTGGCGGATCGCGCCCTGCGAGAACACCGCGATGTCGGTCGTGCCGCCGCCGATGTCGACGATGCAGACGCCAAGCTCCTTTTCATCGTCGGTCACGCAGCTCGACGCGAGTTGCTCGAGCACGACGTCGTCGACGACCAGGCCGCAGCGCTGGATGCACTTCTCGATGTTCTGCGCCGCGCTGTCGGCGCCGGTGACGATGTGCACCTTCGCCTCGAGCCGGACGCCGGACATGCCGATCGGCGCGCGGATGCCCTCCTGGCCGATGACGTATTCCTGCGGCAGCACGTGCAGGATCTTCTGGTCGGCCGGGATCGGGACCGCCTTCGCCGCATCGATGACGTTCTCGACATCCACGTGGCCAACCTCGCGGTCGCGGATCGCGACCACGCCGTGCGAGTTCAGGCTGCGCACGTGGCTGCCGGCGATGCCGGCGAACACCGAGTGGATCTCGCAGCCGGCCATCAGCTCGGCTTCCTCGACCGCGCGCTGGATCGACTGCACGGTCGACTCGATGTCGACGACCACGCCCTTCTTCAGGCCGCGCGACGGCTGCGAACCTGGATGCCGATCACCTCGATGGTGTTGTCGGCGGCGATCTCCCCGACCAGCGCCAGCACCTTCGACGTACCGATATCGAGTCCGACGATCAGTTGTCTGTCCGAGTTCTTTGCCATGCCCGATCTGTCCCCTGATGCCCTCGCGCGGCGCCCTAGGCGTCCGGCGCGTCGTCGGCCATGTCCGCCGCCGTCGCGACGCGCGTTGTCCGCGCGCCGCGCCGCCAGCCGACCGCGAAGCCGTTGGTGTAACGCATGTCCACGTATGCAATGTCGCCGGCGCGCTGGGTCACGAGTCGCAGCGCAGCGACGACGAATCTCTCGAAGCGCTCGTCGACCTGGCGGCGTCCGAGCCGCACCGTGATGCCGCTGTCGAGGTCGATCTCCCAGGCGCCACGCGGATCGAGGCGCAACGCCGTGATGCGCATGCCGGCTTCGACGAGCCGCCCCTGGATGGCCAGATAGCGCTGCGCGACCGTGTTCTCGGTGCCCGGCGGACCCGACAGCTTCGGCAGCTCGGGCGGAATGTGCCGCACCTCGCTCATGAACAGTTCGCCGCGCGCATTCAGCAGGCCATTCGCACCCCAGCGCGCTGCGGCGACCTGCTCCGCCACCGTCACGCGCAGGCCGCGCGGCCACGCGCGCTCGACCGTGACGCCATCGACCCACGGCAGCGTCTCGATCGCGCGCTGCACGGTTTCCAGCTTGACCGTGACGAGGCCGGCGCCGCGCACGCGATCCTTGACGGCGCGTTCGACGTCGAGCGCCGAGACCCGCTGGAAGCTGCCCTGCACCGCGACGGTTTCGATCGGCTGGTCGAGCGCCCAGACGATCGCACCCGCGCCGCCCGCGACGACGCCCAGCAGGCCGGCAGCGGTCAGGATGCGCTTCCAGGGCACCGCGGAAATCGGCGACTGCGGCTGCGCATCGCGCCGGCGATTGCGTTTTCGCGCCGTGCCGATCATGCGGTGACCGCCTCGAGCGGCCGGCGTGCGAAACTCGTCTCGAGCACGCGCCAGACCAGTTCGTCGAAATCGATGCCGACGGCCCGCGCCGCCATCGGCACGAGGCTGTGGTCTGTCATGCCGGGCACCGTGTTGATTTCCAGCAGCAGCGGTCTGCCCGCGCGATCGGACATGAAGTCGACGCGGCCCCAACCCTCGGCACCCGCCGCGTCGAACGCCGCGCGCGCCAGCGCCGCCAGGTGCCCTTCGGCCTCCGGCGCCAGACCGGACGGACAGTGATAGCGCGTGTCGTCGCGGAAGTACTTCGCCTCGTAGTCGTAGAACGTCTTCGGCGTTTCGATCCGGATCGACGGCAGCGCCGTGCCACCCAGCATCGCGACGGTGTACTCCGCGCCGGTGATCCAGGCTTCGGCGAACACGCTGCTGTCGACGGCCGCGGCCGCCGCATACGCCTGGGCAAAATCCGCGGCGCGCTCGACCTTGCTCATGCCGACGGACGAACCCTGCGTCGCCGGTTTGACGATCAGCGGCAAACCCAGGCGCTCGAGCGCGAGCGGCAGGTCGGCCTCGCATTCGAGCACCATCGATTCGGCGCTCTGGATGCCCACCGCCGCGGCAAGCCGCTTGGTGCGCAGCTTGTCCATGCAGATCGCAGAGCCCTGCACGCCGCTGCCGGTGTACGGGATGCCGAGGCACTCCAGCGCGCCCTGCAGCGTGCCATCCTCGCCGCCCGGTCCGTGCAGCGCGATCCAGACGCGGTCGAACCGCTGCGTGACGAGGTCGGTCAAAGGCACGTCGCGCGGATCGAAGGCGTGCGCGTCGACGCCGCGACGCCGCAGCGCGGCGAGGACCGCGGTACCGCTCAGCAGCGAGATCTCGCGCTCGGTCGAAAAGCCGCCGAACAGCACGGCGACCCGACCGAACTCGCGGGCGTCGGTGACGCGATGGATGCGGTTGGCGTCGTGATCCAGTCGCATCAGGCTGGCTCCCCGACGATGCGCACTTCCGGCGCGAGGCGCACGCCATGGCGCTGCTCGACGACGCGCTGCACGTGCTCGATGAGCTGCTCGAGATCGGCCGCGGTCGCATCGCCCGCGTTGATGATGAAATTCGCGTGCTTGTCGCTGACGGCCGCACCGCCGATGCGAAAACCCTTCAGGCCGGCAGTGTCGATCAGCCTGGCTGCATGGTCTCCGGGCGGGTTGGTGAACACCGAACCGCAACTCCACTCGCCGATAGGTTGCGTGTCCTTGCGCCGCGTCAGCAGCGACTTCAGTTCCGCGTTGTCGGCACCGGGACGCTGCTCGAATTCCAGCGTCGCGGCGAGATACCACTCGTCGGCGACCGGCGCGCGCACCTGGCGATAGCTGACCGTGTACTCCGATGCCTGGCGACTGTGCTGCACGCCCAGACGGTCGACCGTCTCGACGCTGCGCACGTGCCGCCAGGTCTCGCCGCCGAAGGCGCCGGCGTTCATCGCCAATGCGCCGCCGAGCGTGCCCGGGTTGCCGGCGAATAAATCCGCGGGCCCCAGCCCCCACTTGATGCACTGGCGCGCGATCCGCGCGCACGGCACGCCCGCTTCGCAGTAGACCAGCGTCGCGGACAGCCGATCGAGCCGGCCCAGCGCGCCATGCGTCCCGATCACCACACCGCGCAGTCCGCCATCGCGGACCAGCAGGTTGCTGCCGAGGCCCACCCAGTGCACGGGCAGATCGCCAGGCAGGGCACGCATGAACGCCATCAGGTCCGTGCGGTCCTGGGGCTCGAACCAGTATTCCGCGGGACCACCGACGTGCCAGGACGTGTGGCGCGACATCGGCTCGCCGCGCCGCACGCGCGCCGCGTACGGCGGCGGCAAGTCACGTGTCGCCGGCCGCGCGGTCATGCGTCCCCCTTGCGACGCCGCATCGGCGGGCGCACCGCCGCAGCCGCCAGTTGCTGCGGCAGTTCGTGCACGACCGCGCCGATGTGTCCGGCACCCATCGTCAGCACGACATCGCCCGGCCGCAGTACGTCACGCAGCGCGGCGCCGAGCTGATCGACCTTCTCGACGAACACCGGCTCGACCTGGCCGCGGCCACGCACCGCGCGGCAGATCGCACGGCCATCGGCCCCGGCGATCGGCGTCTCGCCGGCCGCGTAGACCTCGGTGACGAGCAACACGTCCGCGCCGGACAGCACGCGCGCGAAGTCGTCGATCAGGTCGCGCGTGCGCGTGTAACGATGCGGCTGGAACGCGAGCACGAGCCTTCGTCCGGCGTAGCCCTGGCGGACGGCGTCGAGCGTCGCGCCGATCTCGGTGGGGTGGTGCCCGTAGTCGTCGACGATGGCAACGGTCGGTGCGGTCTCGCTGGCGCCCGGCAGCACTACCTCGCCGACGAGCTGCAGTCGCCGGTCGACGCCCTGGAAGCGGGCGAGCGCACGCTGCATGGCTGCATCCGCGACACCGAGTTCCTGCGCGATGCAGATCGCGGCCAGCGCGTTCAGCACGTTGTGCAGTCCCGGCAGATTCACGGTCACGGTCAGCGGCGCGCGCGGCTCCAGGCCTTCGCGCTGCACGTCGAAGGTCGTGTGCAGGCCCTCGCGGCGCAGGTCGACCGCCCGCACGTCATTGCCCTCTCCGAGGCCGTAGGTGATGTACGGCCGACCGACGTCCGGCAAGATGTCGCGGACGTGCTCGTCGTCGCCGCAGAGCACGGCCAGGCCGTAGAACGGCAGGTTGTGCAGGAAGTCGACGAAACTCCGTTTCAGGCGGCCAAAGTCCCCGTCGTGCGTGACGAGGTGATCGTTGTCGATGTTGGTGACGACGGCGATCATCGGCTGCAGGTGCATGAACGACGCGTCGCTCTCATCGGCTTCGGCGACGAGGTAGCGGCCGGCGCCGAGGCGCGCATTGGTGCCGGCGCTCTTCAACCGGCCGCCGATCACGAATGTCGGGTCCTCGCCGCCCTCGGCGAGGATGCTCGCGACCAGGCTGGTGGTCGTCGTCTTGCCGTGCGTGCCAGCCACCGCGATCGAGTAGCGGAAACGCATCAGCTCGCCGAGCATCTCGGCGCGCGGTACGACCGGCACCCGGTTCTCGAGCGCGGCCGCGACCTCGGGATTCGCCCGCGACACGGCGCTTGAGACCACGACGACATCGGCCCCGGCGACGTTCTCAGCGGCGTGGCCGAACGCGATCTTCGCGCCGAGCGCCGCCAGCCGCTCCGTCACGGCGTTCGGCTTGAGGTCGGAGCCCTGTACCGCGTAGCCGAGATTCAGCAACACCTCGGCGATACCGCCCATGCCGCTGCCGCCGATGCCGACGAAGTGGATCGTCTGGATGCGTCGCATCCGGTCGCGGGGGCTCATGCGACCTCCGGCACGGCGTGACCGGCCGCCCGCAGGCAGGCCTCGAACAGCTCGCGTGTCGCGGCCGGGCGCGAACGCGTGCGCGCTCGCTCGGCCATGCCGAGCAGCGTCGCACGATCCGCGCACAGCCTTTCGATGTCCGCGGCGAGTCGCGCGGGCTCGAGTTCACGGTCGGCGATCCGCAGTGCTGCCTGCGCGTCGACGAGGTACTGGGCGTTGTGCGTCTGGTGATCGTCGACCGCCGCGGGAAACGGCACGAGGATCGCCGCAACGCCGACCGCGGCGAGTTCGGAGATCGTCAGCGCGCCGGCGCGGCAGATGACGAGGTCTGCGGCCGCGTACGCGGTCGCCACGTCCTCGATGAACGGCACGATGTCCGCGGCCACGCCAGCCGTCGCGTAGGCAGCACGGGTCGCGTCGAGGCCGCGCTCGCCGCACTGGTGCCGGATGTCCAGGTCGAGGCGACCGCGCAGCAGCGCCGCGGCGGCAGGCACCGAGGCATTGAGCCGGGCCGCGCCGAGGGAACCCCCGACCACCAGCAGCCGGATCGGACCGCTGCGGCCGGCGAAACGCTGCGCCGGGTCGGGCTGTGCGAAGAACCCGGCACGCACTGGATTGCCGATGTCGCGCGCGCAACTGCCGGCGCCGAAGCTGCCCGGGAAGGCCTCGAGCACTGCGCGCGCGAAGCGCGCGAGCTGCCGGTTCGTGAAGCCGGCGATCGCATTCTGCTCGTGGATCACGAGCGGCCGGCGTGCAAGCCACGCGGCGATGCCGCCGGGACCCGTGACGAACCCACCCAGGCCAACGACGACCAGCGGCCGGTGGCGCCGCATCACGCCAAGGCATTGCCACAGCGCGCGCAGCAACCGGAACGGCGCCGCCAGCAGCGTCGCGACACCCTTGCCGCGCAGCCCGCCAATGTCGACCCACTCGATCGGGATGCGAGCGGCCGGTACCACCCGCGCCTCGATGCCGCGCCGGGTACCCAGCCAGACGACGTCGTACGACTGCTCGCGAAGAAGCTGCGCGAGTGCGAGCGCCGGGAACACATGCCCACCGGTACCGCCTGCCATGATCAACACGGGACCGGTCGTCATGCGCCCGCCTCCGCCTCGGCGCCAGCCGGGAGGGACATGCCGCGGCGGGGCGCCGCCGGCGCGGAGCGCACGCCCGCGGTCGCTTCGTGATAGACGCGCAACAGCAGCCCGATCCACGCCAGCGTGACGATCAGGCTCGAGCGTCCATAGCTCATCAATGGCAGCGTCAGGCCCTTGGTCGGCAGCACGCCCATGTTGACGCCGATATTGATGAAGGCCTGCAGGCCCAACCAGATGCCGAAACCGGCCGCCAGGTAGGACTGGAACTTCAGCCCGGCATCCGACGCGAGGCGCGCGATGAACAGCGCGCGCCAGACGAGCGCGATGAACAACGCGAGCGTCAGCGCGACGCCCAGCAGGCCCAGCTCCTCGGCGAGCACGGCGAACAGGAAATCGGTGTGCGCCTCTGGGAGATAGAACAGCTTCTGCACGCTCTCGCCGAGGCCGACGCCGAACCACTCGCCGCGTCCGATCGCGATCAGCGACTGCGTCAACTGGAAGCCGCTGTCGAACGGATCCGCCCAGGGATCCAGGAAGGCGGTCAGGCGGCGCAACCGGTAGCTCTCCGACATCGCCACCCAGCCGAGCAGCGCACCGCCGAGCGCGGCGAGCGACAGCACGTAGCGCAGGCGTGCGCCAGCGACGAACAGCACGCCGAAGCCAGTGACCGCCAGCACGGCCGCCGCACCGAAGTCGGGTTCGGCGAGCAGCAGCACGAAAAAGAGGACGAGGACACCGAGCGGCTTCGCGAGACCGTGCAGCGTCTCGCGCAGTTCCTGCTCGCGGCGCGCCGCGTAGCTCGCGACCCAGACCAGCACCATGACCCGCGTCAATTCCGAGACCTGGAAGTTGAAGCCGGCAACGCGGATCCAGCGCCGGCCACCATTGACCACGTGCCCGATGCCCGGCACGAGCACGAGCACGAGCAGGACGGCCGCGATGACCAGCAGCGGCAACGCCAGCCGGTCGAGTACGTCGGTGCGGATGCAGAACACGCCCGCCGCGAGCGCACACCCCGCGAGCGTCAGGACCAGCTGTCGCTGCAGGTAAAGGAAGGGCTCGCCGACATCGCGGCTCGCCAGCGAGATCGACGCCGACGTGACCATCACCAGCCCGAGCAGCACGATGGCAGCGACCAGCGCCAGCGTCACCGAATCGATTCGCACGCCACCGCCGCGACGCGCCGCATTGCGCTCGGCACTCATGGCGACAACCCCCGCACCGCCGCGACGAACACGTCGCCGCGGTGCGCGTAGTCGCGGAACATGTCGAGGCTCGCGCAGGCCGGCGACAGCAGCACCGTGTCGCCCGGCTGCGCGCAGCGGGCGGCGGCGTGGACGGCGTCCTCGAGCGTGCCGCAGCTCACCGTCGGACAGACGCCGGCCAGCACCGCATCGATCCGCGGCGCATCCCGCCCGATCAGCACGGCGACGCGCACCCGTTCGCGACAGGCAGCGGCCAGCGGTCCGAAATCCTGCCCCTTGCCATCACCACCTGCGATCAGCACCAGCGCGCCCGGAAGTCCGTCGATCGCGGCGACGGTCGCGCCCACGTTGGTGCCCTTGGAATCGTTGACGTAGCGGACCCCACCGACTTCGGCGACCCATTGCGAGCGATGCGCCAGTCCGGCGAACTCGCGCAGCGTCGCGAGCATCGCCGGGCGCGGCAGGCCCGCCGCGTCGCCGAGCGCGAGCGCCGCAAGCGCGTTGGCCGTGTTGTGCAGTCCCGCGATCCGCAGCGCCGACTGCTCGAGCAGCGGTTCGCCATCGCAGACCAGCCAGTTGCCGCCCGCGCGCCGTTCGAGCCGGTAGTTCGCCGCGCCGCCGGCGGCGACCGAGAAACTGCGCACGCGCTGTCCGCCGCGCACCATGTCGGGCACGTACGGATCGTCGGCATTGATGACGGCCGTGCCGCAACGCGCGAAGATCCGCGCCTTGGCGGCTGCGTAGTCCGCCATGTCCGGGTAGCGGTCCATGTGATCGGCGCTGAGGTTCAGCACGGTCGCGGCGCTCAGCCGCAACGTGATGGTGGTCTCGAGCTGGAAGCTGGACAGTTCGAGCACGTACAGCTCGGGCGCGGCACCGCTGACCAGATCCAGCGCAGGCGTGCCGAGGTTGCCGCCGACACGGACGCGGATGCCGGCGCGCTCCGCCATCTGCCCGACCAGCGTCGTCACCGTGCTCTTGCCGTTCGTGCCGGTGACGCCGATCACTGGCGCGTCGGCGGCGCGGGCGAACAACTCGATGTCGCCGAGCAGCTCCAGGCCGCGCTCCCGCGCGGCAACGCAGATCGGCTCCTGCAGCGACACGCCCGGCGACACGACGACCAGGCGCACGCCGTCGAGCAGCGCGAGGTCGAACCGGCCAAGTACGAGCGGCGCCTGCGGCGCCAGCACCGGAACGTCCCGGCGCCAGGCGGCTCGTCGCGACTGTCGGTGGCGGCAAGCCGCCAGCCACGCGCCGCGAGATGCCGTGCGCAGGACAGACCGCTCTTGCCGAGACCGACCAGCAACGCCGCGATCGGGTTGTGGGTTCGGTGCCGTCATCGGATCTTCAGCGTCGCCAGGCCAGCCAGCACGAGGAAGAAGGTGATGATCCAGAAGCGCACGATCACCTTCGGCTCGGCCCAGCCTTTCAGCTCGAAGTGGTGGTGGATGGGCGCCATGCGGAAGATGCGCTTGCCGCGCAGCTTGAAGGACGCGACCTGCAGGATGACCGAGGCCGTCTCGAGCACGAAGATGCCGCCCATCACCAGCACGACGACTTCCTGCCGCACGATCACCGCGATCACGCCCAGCGCGGCGCCGATCGCGAGCGCGCCGATGTCACCCATGAACACCTGGGCCGGATAGGTGTTGAACCACAGGAAGTCAGCCCCGCGCCACCGAGCGCGGCACGAAGATCAGCAGCTCGCCGGCCTGCGGCACGGCGGGGATCGCCAGGTAGCTGGCGAACACGGCGTTGCCGCTTGCATAGGCGAACACGCCGAGCGCTCCAGCCACCATGACCGCCGGCATGATCGCGAGGCCGTCGAGTCCGTCGGTCAGGTTCACCGCGTTGCTCATGCCGACGATCATCAGGTAGGTCAGGATCACGAACGCCGCGAACCCCAGCGGCAGGGCGAAGTTCTTCAGCAGGGGCAGGTAGAAGGTCGTGTCCGCGGGGGAACTCGCGGTAAACCACAGCGCGAGCGCTGCACCCAGGCCGGCGACCGACTGCCAGAAGTACTTCCAGCGCGCGATCAGGCCCTTGGGGTTCTTCTTGACGAGCTTCAGGTAGTCGTCCAGGAAACCGACGAGGCCGAAGGCCACGGTCACGCCGAGCACGACCCAGACGAAGCGGTTGCCGAGATCCGACCACAGCAGCGTGCTGACGACGATCGCGACCAGGATCAGCAGGCCGCCCATGGTCGGTGTGCCGGCCTTCTTCAGGTGCGTTTGCGGACCGTCGTCGCGCACGACCTGGCCGATCTGATCGCGCGACAGCTTCGCGATCATCCAGGGTCCGATCGCCAGCGCGATCGCCAGTGCCGACACCGCCGCGAGAATCGCGCGCAGCGTCAGGTAGGAAAACAGGTTCAGGAACGACAGTTCGGCCTGCAACCGTTGCGCGATCCAGTAGATCATGCGTGCGCCTCCGCCTCGGCGCCGCCGACCAGCTGCTCGACGACGCGTTCGAGCCGGTTCATGCGCGAACCCTTGACGAGGATGGAGACGCCTGTGCGCAGTTGCGGCGCCAGGCTCCGGCCGATGGCCGCGGCGTCCGGAAACCACTCTGCGCCGCTGCCGAACTCTTCGACCGCGAGTGCGGCGAGTTCGCCCGTCGCGAACAGCCGTTCGATGCCGCGCGCCCGCGCATGCCGTCCGAGTTCGATGTGGCTGCTGCGGGCGTAGTCACCGAGTTCCGCCATGTCGCCGACGACCAGCCAGCGATGCCCGGGGAGCGTCGCCAGCACGTCGATCGCGGCGCGCATGGAGCTCGGGTTCGCGTTGTAGGAGTCGTCGATGATCCAGGCGCCGCGCGCGGTCTTGAACTGCAGCCGGCCGGCGACGGCCCGCATCGTCCCGAGGCCCTCGCGTACGTGCTCGAGGGTCGCCCCGGCGGCCACCGCAGCCGCTGCCGCGCCGATGGCATTCTGCAGGTTGTGCATGCCGGCGAGTCTGAGCTCGACGCTGGTACGGCCCGCGGGCGAAATCAGGGCAAATCGTGTCACGAAGCCATCGGCGCCCACGTCATGGCGGATGTCGGTGGCGCTGTACTCGGCCGCGGCTCCGAGACCGAAGCGCACCGGCTTGCCGCGCGACATCTCGGACCACAGCGACGCAAACTCGTCATCCGCATTGATGATCGCGGTGGCCTGCGGCTCTATCCCCGCGAACAGCTCGCCCTCGGCGCGCGCCACGCCCTCGATGCTGCCGAAACCCTCGAGGTGCTCGGCCCCGGCGTTGGTGATGATCGCGACATCGGGTCGGACGAGGGCCGTCAGGGCGGCGACCTCGCCCGGATGGTTGGCACCGACCTCGACGACCGCGTGCAGCTGCTCCGGTGCAAGGCGCAGCAGGGTCAAGGGCACGCCAATGTGGTTGTTCAGGTTGCCGCGGGTGGCCAGCGTCGGACCGCGGCGCGCGAGTATCGCGGCGATCATCTCCTTGACCGTGGTCTTGCCGTTGCTGCCCGCGACGGCGACCACGACGCCCGGATAGGACGCACGCCAGCCGGCTGCGGCGCGCGTCAGCGCGGCGAGCGCGTCGTCGACGACGATCTGCGGCAGTGCTGAGCCGTCGTGCCGCTCGACCAGCGCGCCGGCAGCGCCGGCCGCACGCGCGGCGGCGACGAACTCGTTGCCATCGAAGCGCGGGCCGCGCAGCGCGACGAACAGGTCGCCAGCGGAAAGCCCGCGGCTGTCGGAGTTGACGGCCGCGTACGGCCGATCCTCGCCGTGCAGCACGCCGCCCGCGAGCGCGGCGAACTGCGCCAGCGTGCGTGCTGGCATGTCGGTGGCGGCGCTCATGCCGGCACTCCCGCGCGCCGTTCCAGCGCCGCGCGGACGACGGCCTGGTCGCTGAACGCGCGACGCTCGGCGCCCACGACCTGGCTCTCCTCATGTCCCTTGCCAGCCACCAGCACGATGTCGCCGGCGCGCGCCGCGGCGATGGCGGACCCGATCGCCTCGGCGCGATCGTGCACGATCCTGGCCGTCCGGCCGGCTGGCAGCCCGGCGACGATGGCGGCGACGATGGCGGCCGGCGCCTCGCGCCGCGGATTGTCATCGGTGATGACGATCTCGTCGGCCAGCTCGGCGGCCACCGCCGCCATCAGCGGTCGCTTGCCCGCGTCGCGTTCGCCGCCGCATCCGAACACGACGATCACGCGACCCCGCGCATGACCGCGCGCCGCCTGCAGCGCCTTCGCCAGCGCATCCGGCGTGTGCGCGTAGTCGACGATGGCGAGCGGTTGCGCTCCGCCACCCAATGCCTGCATCCGCCCGGCCGGTGCGGTCGCGTCCGCGAGCGCGCGCACCGCGCGATCCAGCGGCAGCTCGCAGGACAACAGCACCGCCAGCGCCGTCAGCAGGTTGTCGGTGTTGAAATCGCCGATCAGGGACGAGCGCAGCTCACAGCGACCGAGGTGGCTGTCGATGCGGATCCGCTGGCCGCTGCCCGCCAGTTCCACCGCTTCGGCCCGCACCCAGCCGGCGCCCTGCGTGGCCAGCCTCGCGATCAATGCCGCCGAACCGCCGGCCCGCCCGGTGACGATGACCCGACCAGGCGCATCGAGGCGCGTGGCGAGCGCGGCACCGAGCGCATCGTCGACATTGAGGACGCGGGTGCCGAGGCCGGGCCAGTCGAACAGCCGCGACTTCGCGTCGGCGTAGGCCTGCATCGTGCCGTGGTAGTCGAGATGGTCGCGGGTCAGGTTGGTCAGCGCAGCGCTGCGAAAGCGCACGCCGGCGACGCGCTGCTGGTCGAGTGCATGCGACGAGACTTCCATCGCCACCGCCATCGCGCCGGCGGCACGCAGCGCGGCCAGTTCGCGCTGCACCGACACGGCATCCGGCGTCGTGTGGCTCGATGCGCGGACATCGCCGATCGGGCCCGCGCCCAGCGTACCGATGTAACCGGCGCGGCGGCCGCTGGCGTCGAGCGCCTGGGCCACGAGCCACGCGACCGTCGTCTTGCCGTTCGTGCCGGTCACGCCCGCCACCCACAGCGCCGCCGACGGCGCATCGAAGTAGCGATCGGCGATCACGCCGGCGTGCGCCGCGAGATCAGTGACGCCCAGGCCAACGACGCCCGGCGGCAGTTGCGGCGCCGCAGTGCTTCCGTCGTCATCCCACAGCACCGCACGCGCCCCCTGCGCGAGGGCCTGCGGCAGGAACGCGAGCCCATGTCGCGTCTTGCCACGCAGCGCGAGGAACAACCCGCCGGCGACGACGTGACGACTGTCCTGGGTCAGATCACTGACCGTCGTCGCCGCCACCGCCGCCGGCAGCGGCGCAAGCTCCAGTGGCGCGAGCAACTCGCCCAGCGAGTGCGCGCGCGTCGGCGTGCCGGTCGCCGCGTTCATCGGCGCACCCCGCCGGCCGGCGTGGTGGCCTGCAGGGTCGGCGTGGAATTCGGTTCCGGCGGCGGCAGCGGCGTATCGAGCAGGTCGTCGTCGACGCCGTTGATCGGCGCGTCCGGCGCGACCGCCATCAGTCGCAACGCACCGCCGACCACGCGCGAGAACACCGGTGCAGCCACGTCACCGCCGTAGAACCGGCCGGCGCCCGGCTCGTCGATGATCACCACCGCCGCAAGCCGCGGCTGGGTGGCCGGTGCGACACCGCCGAACACCGCCATGTAGCGATCGGTGGAATAGCCACCGGCATTGGACTTCCACGCCGTGCCGGTCTTGCCGGCGACGCGATACCCGGGAATCGTCGCCTGCAGGCCGGTGCCGGACGGCGACACGACGGCCTCGAGCATCTGCACGAGCTGGCGGGTCACGCCCTCGTCCAGCACGCGCTCGCCGGGCACCGGCGCATCGACCCGCAGGAACGACACCGGCCGCGATACACCCAGCGCGCCCACCGTCGCGTAGGCATGCGCGAGCTGCAACGGCGTGACCGACAGGCCGTAGCCGTAGGCCATGGTCGCGATGCCGATCGGTCGCCAGTGGGAATAGTTCGACAGCACGCCGGCGGACTCGCCCGGATAGCCGCTGGTCGTGACCTGCCCGAAGCCGAGTCGCGTCAGCGTCGACCAGATCTGCTCCGGCTCGATGGACAGCGCGACGCGCGCCATGCCGACATTCGAGCTCTTCGCGAGGATCGTCGCGAGGTCGATGGCACCGAGATTGCGCTTGTCCTCGATGACCTTGACGCCCACCTTGTAGAAGCCCGGGGCCGTGTCGACCAGGCTGGTGTCGTTGTAGCGACCGGTGGCGAGGGCGGCGGCGACGACGAACGGCTTGATCGACGAACCGGGCTCCAGGATGTCGGTGGCAGCGCGATTGCGATAGCCTGCGGGCTTGCGCTGGTCGCGGTCGTTCGGGTTGTAGGTCGGCTGGTTGACCATCGCGAGCACTTCGCCCGTCGTGACGTCCAGCACGACGACGGACCCGGACTTCGCGCGCTGCGCACGGATCGCCGCCTTCAGCTCGCGGTAGGCGAGATACTGGATGCGCAGGTCGACCGACAGAACGAGGTCGCGGCCCGGCCGTGCCGTACGGATGCTTTCCACGTCCTGCACGACGCGCCCGAGGTTGTCCTGGATGACCCGCTTCGCGCCGTCCTCGCCCGCGAGCCAGTGATCGAACGCGAGTTCGAGGCCTTCCTGGCCCGCATCGTCGACGTTGGTGAACCCCAGCACGTGACCGGCCACTTCGCCGGACGGGTAGTAGCGCCGGTACTCGCGCGACGCGTACACGCCCGGGATCGCGAGCGCACGGATCTTCGCCGCCTCGCCGGGCGGCAGGTGGCGCGCCAGGTACAGGAATTCGCGTGACAGGTTGCTGGTCACTCGGCGCGCCAGCTCGTTGGGGTCGCGCTTCAAGGCCTTCGCGAGCCGCGGCAGCTGTTCGGTCGCCTTCGACAGTTCGCGCGGATTCGCCCAGACGGTATCGACGGGCGTGCTGACCGCCAGCGGTTCGCCGAAACGGTCGGTGATGGTGCCGCGGTTCGCCGCGATCTGCGAGACACGCGTGAAGCGCGTGTTGCCCTGGCTCTGCAGGAACTCGCGATCGAGCCACTGCAGGTCGACCGCGCGCCAGATCAGCCCGCCCGCCGCGACGGCGAACAGCGCGCCGACGAAGCCCGTCCGCAAGCGGAACGAACGCGGGTGCACGCGCACCGCGTCGCGGCGCGGACTGCTGCGGCCGGAGAACACCTTGCGCATCAGGCGGTCCTCACGGCGCGACCACCTCGATCTCGGCTGGCCGCGGCGTCGTCATCTTCAGCTTCTGCGTCGCGACGCTCTCGACGAAGGCGTGGGTGGACCACGCGCTCTGCTCGAGCTGCAGGCGGCCCCAGTCGATCTCGAGCTCGTCCCGGGCGCGATTCAGGCGCTCGAGCTCGAGGAACAGCTCGCGGGCGCGGTGCTTGCTGTAGATCGCGCCGGCGGCGGAGCCCAGCGTCACGAGCCACAGCGCCGGCACGACGACCGACAGCATCCGCAGCGACGCCTTCATGCAGCCTCCCGCGGGTCGAGCTTCTCGGCGACGCGCAGCACGGCGCTGCGCGCGCGCGGATTGGCCTCGACTTCGGTCGCGCTGGCGCGCTGCCTGCGCCCGACCAGGCGCAGCGTCGCGCGCGCATGCACCGGCACCTCGGGCAGCCCCGCCCACATCGGGTCCTCGCTCGCATGCCTGCGCATGAATTGCTTGACGAGGCGGTCCTCGAGCGAGTGGAAGCTGATGACGACCAGACGGCCGCCGGGCGCGAGCGCCGCGTGCGCGGCTTCGAGGCCACGCTGCAGCTGACCGAGTTCGTCGTTGATGAGCATGCGCAGCGCCTGAAAAGAACGCGTGGCCGGGTGTTTACCCGGCTCACGCGTGCGCACTGCGCTCTCAATGATCGCTGCAAGTTGCGCCGTGCGGGTGATGGGGGTCCCCCGCCGGCTGGCATCGATGGCCATAGCAACCTTGCGCGCGAATCGCTCCTCGCCAAATTCCGCGATCACCTTGCGAATCTCTTCGACGCCCGCCCTGGCGAGCCAGTCAGCAACCGTCGGGCCGCGCGACGTATCCATGCGCATGTCGAGCGGCCCGTCGCGCGTGAAACTGAACCCGCGCTCGGCGACGTCCAGCTGCGGCGACGAAACACCGAGGTCGAACAGCACGCCCCGCGGCGCACGCCCTGGCGCGTGCGCCTGCAGCACGGCCGCGAGTTCGGCAAATGGCGCGTGGACGAGGTCGAGCCGGTCGTCGCCGGCGAAACGTTGCCGGCCATGCGCGATCGCCGCGGGATCGCGGTCGAGCGCGACGACGCGGCCAGCAGACCCGAGTGCCGCGAGCAGCCTCGCCGTGTGACCACCCCGCCCGAACGTCGCATCGACATAGAACCCATCCGCGACTGGCGCGAGCGCCGCGATCGCCTCGTCGAGCAGCACGGGAATGTGTGCATCCACCGCTGCTCCCCTGAAGACCGGACCGCCCCGCCAAACCACAGCCCCGATGCACGGCCAGCGCCGCGCACCTCCCTTGTCAGTGGTCTGCTCCGCTCACAGCGACAGCGAGTCGAGCTCGGCCGAGAGATCGGAGGCGGTTTCCTCGCTCGACAGCCAGAAGTCCCGCTTCTGCTGCCAGCGCGCCTCGTCCCACAGCTCGAGCCGATTGCCCTGCCCCACCAGCATCGCGTGCCGCGTCAAACCGGCGAATTCGCGCAGTTCGGGCGGCACCAGCAGCCTGCCCTGACCGTCGAGTTCGAGCTCCGTCGCATGACCGACCATCAGGCGCTGCAGGCGGCGTGACCGCTCGTGCAGCGACGGCAGGCTCATCAACTTGCGCTCGATCTGCTCCCAGTCGGGCAGCGGATAGATCAAAAGGCACAGGTCACGGTCCACGGTGATCACGAGTTTCCCGTCGCCACGCTCGTGCGCGCGCTGACGCTGGCGGGTGGGCAGCACCATCCGGCCTTTGTCGTCGAGGGTTACTTTTGTTGCACCGCGGAACATGACCGAAAGGGCGAGTGATCGCCCATTTGCCTCCACTTTCCACCACTTGACGCCACTATAGAAATTGGCTGGTCAGGGTGTCAACGGCTCGCGGAGAAAAATTTGTCGGTCTGCCAATAACTTACAGCGTATCGGGGCTGTATGGAAGTGCAGCTTCGAATCAAACCTTGAGTGGTTTCAGGGAGTTAAATCCGAATGCTTAGAAACAAGATGGAGTCGGCCTGTAAGCCGGGTTCTGTCGAGGGTGACCATTCCTCTGGGATGACCGTCACCGGTCACCTCTAGCAGCCTACCCGGAAGTCACGCTCGCACTACGCGCTGCAGGTTGCCCTGCGACTTCCCTATTTGGCCTTGCTCCAGGTGGGGTTTGCCGTGCCGCGGAATGTTGCCACCCGCGCGGTGCGCTCTTACCGCACCGTTTCACCCTTGCCAGCACGCTTGCGCGCACTTCGGCGGTTTGCTTTCTGTTGCACTTTCCGTGGGCTCGCGCCCCCCAGGCGTTACCTGGCACCTTGTCCGAAGGAGCCCGGACTTTCCTCCACATTTCGCGAGAAATGCAGCGATCACCCGGCCGACTCCGGGGCGCACCATACGCCCCATGCGCGGCAATCACAAATCAACCGGGCGTCGACTCCGCGATGCTCAGCGCCAGCGCATAGGCATCGCTGCGGCGTGCGCCGGTCAACTGCGCTGCGAGTGCCGCAGCCTTCGACGGTGCCAGCTCGCGCAGCAGCACGCGCAGCGTGCGCTCGAGCGCGAGCCGCGCGGCCGCTTCCTGCGCCGCGTCCCCCTCCTGGCCGGGCGCGCCCCGGCCAAGGCCCGCGACCACCAACGTCAACTCGCCGCGCGTCATGTTCGGGTCCGCCGTGACGCGCATGCCAAGCTCTGCCAACGTCCCGCGATACACCGTCTCGAACGCCTTGGTCAGCTCGCGCGCGACGATCGCCTCGCGGTCCGCGCCAAACGCCGCCGCCATGTCGACGAGTGACTCGGCCAGCCGATGCGGGCCCTCGAAAAACACCATGGCGCGCGTTTCGGCGGCCAGTTCCGCAAGCCGCGCACGCCGCTCGCGCGGTCTTGCCGGCAGGAATCCCTCGAAGCAGAACCGCTCGACTGGCAGGCCGCTGATCGCGAGCGCCGCAGCGATCGCCGTTGGCCCGGGGATCGCGACAATCTCGTGCCCGGCCGCAGCCGCGCTGCGTACCAGTTCGAAGCCCGGGTCCGACAGCACCGGCGTGCCGGCATCGCTGACCAGCGCGATCGTCACGCCCTCGGCCAGACGCGCGAGCAGGTCTGCGCTACGCGCCCGCTCGTTGTGCGTGTGCAGCGACACGATCGGCCGCTCGATGCCGAACGCGGCCAGCAGCTGGCCGGTACGGCGGGTGTCCTCGGCCGCGACCAGATCGGCGCGCTGCAGCGATTCGCGCGCGCGGGGCGACAGATCGGCCAGGTTGCCGATCGGGGTCGCCACGACCTCCACCCGGCCGCGGGCCGCGGCGACGGGCGCGGCGCTGCGGGGAAGCTCGGGCCGATCCTTCATGCGCGGACACTATAATCCGTACCGGCTCCCTGCCGAGGTGTCCTGATGACCATGCCCTGCATCACTGTATGTGCCGCCCGACCACCGCTGCCCCGAACCGCGCGGACGTTGCTGGCGCTCGGGCTGCTGCTGCTCGCGGCCGGCTGTACCAGCCTGGCGCCCGGACAGGCACCGGCATCGCTCGATCGTGCCGAAGCGCTGCTGCGGGATGGCCGCGCCGCACCGGCCGCCAGCGAGTTCGAACGGCTGGCGGCGCAAAACGCGCCGGCAGCCGCCTACGACTTCAAGCTGCGCGCGGTACGCGCCTGGGCGCGGGCCGCGCGACCAGGGGATGCGCGGCGCGTGCTGGCGGCTGCGGATGCCGACGTCGCCGCCGGCTATGCGCCGACGGCGACGCAACGCAGCGCCCGCGAGATCGCCCGCATCGAGATCCTGCTCGCCGAGGGCCAGGCGCAGGCGGCCTGGGCACAGCTTGCTGCCGTGCCTGAACCGGGCGAGCCGCGCGTGCGGGACACCTACCTCGACCTGCGCCAGCGGCTCGCGTTCGCGACGGCACGCCCCGTCGATGCGATCCGCACCGAGATCGCCCGCGAGGCCGCCAGCACCGATGCCGATACTCGGCTGCGACTGCGGCGCGAGCTCTATGCCCAGCTGCGCAGCGCGGCCGAGCGCGGCGTCAGGCTCGATCCCGCCGCGGCGGGCGCCGACGGCACGCTGCGCGGCTGGCTGGAACTCGGGCCGCTCGCCGCGCAGGCGCAGCGCGGTGGCACGGCACCTGCGCTGGCGGCGTGGCGCGCCCGGTACCCGACCCACCCGGCCGCAGAGCTGGTGCGTGCCGAGATCGTCGCCGCGACCGGCAGTGCACCCATGGGCCGCAGCGATCACATCGCCGTGCTGCTGCCGCTGAGCGGCCGCGCGGCCAGCGCGTCGGCGCAGGTACGCGACGGACTGCTTGCGGGCATGTATTCGGCGCCCGAACCGGATCGGCCCGAGCTGCGCTTCTACGACACCGAGGAACTCGGCGTGGACGGCGCCGTCGGCCAGGCGCTCGCCGCAGGGGCGGATTTCGTCGTCGGGCCGCTGCTGCGCGAAGAAGTCAGTGCCGCCGCAGACCTGCTGAATGGCCGGGCGACCACGCTCGCTTTGAACTACCTGCCGAGCGACCGGGCAGCGCCGGCCGGCTTCTACCAGTACGCGCTGTCCCCGGAGGACGATGCCCGGTTGGTGGCACGGCGCATCCTCGCCGATGGACGGCGACGCGGCGTCGCTCTGGTGCCGGCGGGCGACTGGGGTCCACGCGTGCTGACCGCCTTCCAGGATGAACTGCTGCGTGGCGGTGGCGAACTGCTGGACTCCGCCGAATACGAGCCCGCCGAAAACGATTACTCGGCGCCGATCCAGAGCGTGCTGCGGCTCGCCGACAGCCGCGGGCGCGCCTGGCGCCTTGGCAATGCGCTGGGTACGAAACTCGAATTCCTGCCGCGACGCCGCGGCGACATCGACTTCATCTTCGCGCCGGCGCCGGCCGCAACCGCGCGCCTGCTGCGGCCGCAGCTGCGCTTTCACTACGCCGGCGACATCCCGGCCTACGCGACCTCCGATTCCTACGAGCCCGGCCTGACGGCCAACCAGGATCGTGAGGGCCTGCTGTTTCCAGACATGCCGTGGGTGCTGTCCGATGGTCCGGGCGTCGAAAAGTTGCGCGCTGCGACGAGCGCGGCGTTCGGCGACGCAGCGCGGTCGCGCGGCAAGCTGTACGCGTTCGGCCACGACGCCTGGCTGCTTGCCGTGGCGCTGCGCAACCTGGGCGGCACCGACATCGCCAACCTGCGCATCGAAGGCGCGACCGGCGTGATTTCGTTCGACGAACAAGGCCGCACGCGGCGGGAACTGGAATGGGCGCAGGTGCGGGGCGGCAGTGCACGGCTGCTGACGGCCGGCGCCGACTGACGCGACGTGACGCCCAGGCCCGCGCCCGGCGTGATTGGCGCCGCCGCCGAACATTGGGCGGCGCGCTGGCTGGAATCGCAGGGCGCGCGCATCGTGCTGCGTAACTTTCGCCGACGCCGCGGCGAACTCGACCTCGTCATCGAGCACGGCGGTGCGCTGGCGATCGTCGAAGTGCGCCTGCGCAACTCAACGCAGTATGGCGGTGCCGCGGCGAGCGTCGGACTGCGCAAGCAGCGCCGCCTCGTGCTGGCGGCGCAGCAGTTGCTGCAGTCGAGGCCGGATCTCGCGCGCTGGCCGGTGCGCTTCGACGTGCTCGCGATGCAACCGCCATCAACGGGCGGCCAGTCCGCTGCCACGGAACCCTATGCGGTCGAGTGGATCCGCCACGCGTTCACGGTCTCGGCCTGACAGCAGGCGCTGCCCACAGCGTCGCTATTTGACGATCTTCAGCTGCGGACGCCGGGTGCCATCATCGCCCGGGTTGGGCCGATCGGGGCCGTCCTGCGGCGACCCATCGGGAGGCTCGGAACCACCGTCATCGGCCGAGAACACCATGCCCTCGCCGGTCTCGCGAGCGTAGACCCCGAGCACGGCCGACACCGGGAAGCGCACGTGGTGGATCACGCCCGAGAACCGTGCGTCGAACTCCACCCAGTCGTTGGCGATGTCCAGTCGCTGCGTCGCCGTGTAGCTGAGGTTCAGGACGATCTTGCCGTCCTTGATGTAGGCGACCGGCACCGACGCACCGGGCGCAGCGGCATTGACGATGACGTGGGGCGTCAGGCCGCTGTCGGTCATCCACTGGTGCATGGCGCGCAGCATGTAAGGCCGACGCGATGGTCGCGGCTCGTTCATCGCGGTCCCACCCTCACAGGCGCATCTCCTGCTCGGCCAGCGACAGCGTGCGCCGGAATCCTGGACGGGAGAATACCAGCTCGGCGTACTTCAGCACGGGCGCCGCCTGGGGCGGCAAGTCGATTTCGTAGTGAGGCAGTCGCCAGAGAATGGGCGCGATGGTCGCGTCCACCATCGAATACTCGCTGCTGAGGAAGAACGGCCGGACCTTGAACAGCTCGGCGCTCTGCACGATGGTGTCGCGCAGCACCTGGCGGAATTTCGGCTTGAGCTTCTTGTCCGGTTCGTCGTCGATCGCCTGTGCGGCCGTATACCAGTCACGCTCGATGCGATACAGCGCAAGGCGGGTCTTGGCACGCGCGAGTGGGTCGACCGGCATCAGCGGCGGGTGGGGGAACCGCTCGTCGAGGTAGTCCATGATCACGCGCGAGTCGTACAGCACGAGATCGCGGTCCACCAGCGTCGGCAGGCTGTGGTAGGGATTCAGGTCGAGCAGGTCTTCCGGCAGGTTGCCGGAGCTGACATCGACGATCTCGATGTCGAGCCCCTTCTCCCCGAGCACGATGCGCGCCCGATGACTCCACGGGTCGGTCCCGGAGGAGAACAGCGTCATGATCGATCGTCTGCCAGACAAGGCGAACCCCCCGACGCGACGCGCTACTTGACGTCCTTCCAGTACTCCTGCTTCAACAGGTAGGCGATACCGGTGAACGCAAGCAGGAACAGGATGACCCACACGCCGACGCTGCGACGCACGAGCTGCGCCGGCTCGCCGACGTAGTCGAGGAAATTGACCGTATCGCGCAGGAAGTCATCGTACTCCGCTTCCGTCATGGACCCCGGGACGCCAGGCTCGAACTGCAGGAAGGCCTGCTGGGTCAGCACCGAGCCATCGGCGCCCTTCTGCTCGACCGTCTGGAAGGTCGCGTTCTGCACGCCCTGCAGGTGCGACAACACGTGCGGCATGGCGGTGCCGGGCAGCGCGAGGTTGTTGACGCCCGACGGCGTTGCCGGGTCGGCGTAGAAGGTCTTCAGGAACTGGAACACGTAATCGGCGCCGCGCGCGCGGACGATCAGCGAGAGGTCCGGCGGTGCCTTGCCGAACCAGGCCTCGCCATCGGCCGGCGACAGCGCCGTGACGATGTAGTCGCTCTTCTTGTCGCCCGGCAGCAGCAGGTACTTCTCGAGGTCTTCCTCGGGGATGCGCAGGTCTTCCGCGAGGCGCGAATAGCGCTTGTACTTGATCGAGTGGCAACCCGAACAGTAGTTCATGAAGTTCCGCGCACCGCGCTGCAGCGAGGCGACGCTGTCGATCTCGTTGCCAGCCTTCCAGGCGGTCCAGTTGACGCCGCCTTCGGCGATCGGACCGGCGGCGGCGCGGACATCGGCCACGCCAAACAGCGCAGTGGCGGCCAGCGCGACCGTGAAACTGGCGACGGACGAGCGGGAGCTCTTGCTGGGAAGGGGCATGTTCAGCTCACGCATGGAAGGTCACCCGCGACGGCGCAGGCCGGCATGTCTCGATTTTCGTGTACCACGGCATCAGCAGGAAGAATGCGAAGTACAGCACCGTGAATATCCGCGCCAGCAGCACGTAGATGCCGTCGGCCGGGAGCAAGCCGAGCCAGGACAGCGCGAGGAAGGTGATGACGAACAGCGTCAGCGCGATCTTCGACAGCATGCCCTTGTAGCGGATCGACTTGACCGGCGAGCGGTCGAGCCATGGCAGCAGGAACAGCACGACGATGGACAGCAGCATCAGCAGGGCGCCCAGCTGCTGGTCCGGCACGGCGCGCAGGATCGCGTAGAACGCCGTGAAGTACCACACGGGGGCGATGTGCTCGGGCGTCGACAGCGGATTGGCCTGCTCGAAGTTCGGCTTCTCGAGGAACAAGCCGCCGAACGTCGGCACGAAGAACACGACCGCGCAGAACAGGATCAGGAACACGCCGACCCCGACGATGTCCTTGACCGTGTAGTACGGGTGGAACGGGATGCCGTCGACGGGCTTGCCGTTCGGGCCCAGGTTCTCCTTGATCTCGATGCCGTCGGGGTTGTTCGACCCCGTCTGCCGCAGCGCGACCAGGTGCAGCATGATCAGGAGGGCGATCGCGAACGGCAGCGCGACGACGTGCAGCGCGAAGAAGCGGTTCAAGGTCGCGTCGGCGATGCCGTAGTCGCCGCGGATCCATTCGACCAGGCCAGGCCCTATCACCGGGATCGTGCCGAACAGGTTCACGATGACCTGCGCGCCCCAGTAAGACATGTTGCCCCAGGGCAGCACGTAGCCCATGAAGGCCTCGGCCATCAGCGCGAGGTAGATGAACATGCCGAGATCCCAGCAGTCTCGCGCGGCGCCCGGTACGAGCCATACATCAGCGCGCGGAACATGTGCAGGTAAACGACGATGAAGAAGAACGAGGCGCCCGTCGAATGCAGGTAGCGAATCAGCCAGCCCCACTCGACCTCGCGCATGATGTACTCGACCGAGTCGAACGCAGCGACTTCGCTCGGCTTGTAGTGCATCGTCAGGAAGATGCCCGTGACGATCTGCATGACGAACACGAGCAGCGCGAGCGAACCGAAGAAATACCAGATGTTGAAGTTCTTCGGCGCGAAATAGCCCGTCAGCTGCGACTCGACGAATTCGTCGATCGGCATCCGCTTGTTGAGCCAGGCCCAAAATCCGCCGGACTTCTGCCCCGGCACAGCGTCTGGGTTGGCGGCCATCACGCGGCTCCCGTGTCAGTGGACTGGGTTGCGGCGGCGTCGACGCCGACGACGAGGGTCTGGTCGTCCTTGTAGGAGTACGGCGGAATGACCAGGTTCACCGATGCCGGCGAGCCGCTGAACACGCGCCCGGCCATGTCGAACTTCGAACCGTGGCACGGACAGAAGAAGCCACCCGGCCAGTCGGCGCCCAGCGCGGCGTCGCCCGGCGTGAAGTGCTGCTTCGGCAGGCAGCCCAGGTGGGTGCAGGTCGCGATGACGACGAGGAACTCCGGGTTCAGCGCCCGGGCAGGATTCTTCGCGTAGTCGGGCTGGTCGGAATCGGATGACGCCGGATCCTTCAGCACCGGATCGACCGACGGCAGCTTCGCGACCATCTCCGGCGTGCGCCGCACGACGTAGATCGGCAGCTTGCGCCAGGTGATGGTCGTCATCTGGCCGGGTTCGAGCTTCGAGATGTCGAGCTCATAGGGCGCGCCGAGCGCGCGCGCGCGTTCCGAGGGTTGCCAGGACTTGACGAACGGCGTGGCGGCAAGGACGAAACCGACGCCGCCGGTGGCGGCGGTGGCTGCCACGAGGAACTTGCGCCGACTGACGTCGACTTCCCCCGGGGCTCCTTCAGCGATATCAGCCATCTGTGTCTCCGAATGACCAGCGCGCCCGCGTCCATGCTTGCCCGCGACCAGGTCGTGGCCGGATCGCTGTCGCACGCGCAGGAAGCAGCGCATTATACACACCGTCGCCAGCCTGCCGCCTCCCCCCACCCGCAAATCATGAGTCGCGCCCACAGCAGTCTTGTCTTCCTGGCGGGTTCCATCGTCGGCGGCCTCGCGCTGGCGTTCGTCGCGGTCTACCTGTGGCCCGAGCTGCTGCCACGACCCGCCGCGAACGGCACGGCGCCCGCCGCGTCGGCCCCGGAGGCCGCACCGCCGCCGGCCGCCGTGGCCACTACGGCGGCACTGCCGGCCGACGGCGTCCCGGCCGCGGCAGCCGGCGAGCCGCGCAGCTTCGCCCCTGCGGTGGAGCGCGCCGCGCCAGCGGTCGTCAACATCTTCACGGCCCGGGTGGTCACCGAGCGCCTGCCGCGCAATCCGCTCGAGGAGCTGTTCGGCGACCTCGGGCCGCGCTACCGCCAGCGCGTCGAACGCGCGCTCGGCTCCGGCGTCATCGTCGATGACAAAGGGCACATCGTCACCAACCACCACGTCATCGCCAATGCGGACTCGATCCGCGTGCAACTGGCCGACGGGCGCGAGGCCGAGGCGACGATCGTCGGGCGCGATCCGGATACCGACCTGGCGGTGCTGAAGATCACGCTGGGCACACTGCCGGTCATGCCACTCGGTCGCTCCGACGCGCTGCGGGTCGGCGACCTGGTCCTCGCGATCGGCAATCCGATCGGCCTGTCGCAGACCGTGACCCACGGCATCATCAGCGCGACCGGCCGCGGCCAGCTGGGCGTGGCGACCTTCGAGAACTTCATCCAGACGGATGCGCCGATCAACGTCGGCAACTCGGGCGGTGCGCTGATCGACACGAGCGGCGCGCTGATCGGCATCAACACGGCGGTGGTCGCGAAGAACCTCGGCGTCGAAGGCATTGGCTTCGCGATCCCGGTCAATCTGGTGCGCGGCGTGCTGCGCGAGATCATCGCCAAGGGACGGGTCGTGCGCGGCTGGATCGGCATCGCGCCGGAGGACATTGCCGATGACCAGGCGCGGCGCCTCGGTCTCGCCCGCGGTGGCGTCGTCATCACGAACCTCTACGTCGACAGCCCGGCGCTGGCCGCCGGCCTGCAACCCGGGGACCTGGTGCTGGCCGTCGATGGCACGGAGGTGAGGACCGCGCAGGAGGCGCTGACGCGGATCGCGCTGCTCGCGCCCGGCCGGACGCTGCAACTGCGCGTGCAGCGCGGCCAGCAGGTCGCCGATGTGCCGATCGAAGTGACCGAGCGGCCGCGCGCGCAGCGCTAGGGCCCGCCGACGTTACGGAACCTAGTTCGGCACGCGGCGGATCTGCGCCCCGAGGCCCGACAGCTTCTCCTCGATGGATTCGTAACCGCGGTCGATGTGGTAGATGCGCTCGATCAGGGTGCGGCCTTCGGCGACCAGCCCCGCCAGCACCAGCGACGCCGATGCGCGCAGGTCGGTCGCCATGACCGGGGCTGCCTGCAGTGTCGGCACGCCCTTGATGATCGCGGTGTTGCCCTCGAGGCGGATCTCGGCGCCCATGCGCCGCATCTCCAGCATGTGCATGAAGCGGTTCTCGAAGATCGTCTCGATGATCGTGCCGACGCCGTCGGCGATCGTGTTCAGCGCCGCGAACTGCGCCTGCATGTCGGTCGGAAAGGCCGGGTACGGCGCCGTGCGCACGTCGACCGACTTCGGTCGCCGACCGCGCATGTCGAGTTCGATCCAGTTGTCACCGGTCGCCACGCTGGCGCCGGCCTCCTGCAGCTTGGCGGTCACGGCGTCGAGGTGCTCCGGACGCGTGTTGCGCAATCGCACGTGGCCACGGGTGATCGCGCCGGCCACGAGATAGGTGCCGCTCTCGATCCGGTCCGGCAGGACGTCGTAATGCGCGCCGCGCAGCTTCTCGACGCCCTCTATGACGATCTTGTCGGTGCCGGCGCCCTTGATCTTCGCGCCCATCCGGATCAGGCAGTCCGCAAGGTCGACGACCTCGGGTTCGCGCGCCGCGTTCTCGAGCACCGTCTCGCCTTCGGCGAGCACGGCGGCCATCATCAGGTTCTCGGTGCCGGTCACGGTCACCGTATCGAGCACCAGGCGCGCGCCGCGCAGGCGTCCGGCCCGGGCGCGGATATAGCCGTTCTCGATGTTGATGTCGGCGCCCATCGCCTGCAGGCCGGCGACGTGGATGTTGACGGGCCGCGCGCCGATCGCGCAGCCGCCCGGCAACGAGACATCGGCCTTGCCGAAGCGCGCGACCAGCGGGCCGAGCACGAGGATGGACGCACGCATCGTCTTGACGAGTTCGTAGGGCGCGAAGGGTTCGCGCAGCGTGCTGGCATCGACCTCGATGCGCATGCGTTCATCGACCGTGACCGACACGCCCATGCGACCGAGCAGCTCGATCATCGTCGTGACGTCCTGCAGGTGCGGCACGTTGCCGATCGATACGGGACCATCGGCGAGCAGGGTCGCGGCCACGATCGGCAGCGTCGCATTCTTCGCGCCGGAGATGCGGACTTCACCCTCGAGCGGGATGCCGCCCTGGATCTGCAGCTTATCCACGGCGCGGAGCGCTCGCGTACTCTTCGGGCGTCAGCGCTTCGATCGACAGCGCATGGATCTCGCGCCCAACCAGCTCGCCGAGCGCGCGGTACACCATCTGGTGCCGGGCGATGCTGCGCTTGCCGGCGAACTCACCCGCCACGACCAGCGCCGCGAAATGCGTGTGGTCCTCGGATTCGACGCGTACCTGCGCCTCGGGCATTGCGGCTCGGATCAGCTCTGCGACCTTGTCGGGATGCATGCGGGGACTCTCTGCGGACGGTCGGGTGGTGGTCGATCGATGGGTCCCGGGGCGACGCCACGGCGGCGCCCGGGGGCGTTATGATGCCACCGGTACCCGGCTGACGCTGCCCTGCATGAACCCGACACCCGCACCGGCCCTCGCGGCCCTGACCGACGCCGAGCTGATCGCGGCGGGACGGCGCGCGCTCGACATCGAGCTGCGCGGCGTGCAGGCACTCGGTTCCCGGGTCGGCGCGGCCTTCGTCGCGGCGTGCAGGCTCTGCCTCGACTGCCGCGGTCGCGTCGTCGTCAGCGGCATGGGCAAGTCCGGCCATATCGGCAACAAGATCGCGGCGACGCTTGCCAGCACCGGCACGCCGGCGTTCTTCCTGCATCCGGCCGAAGCCAGCCACGGCGACATGGGCATGATCACGCGCGGCGACCTGTTGATCGCGCTGTCGAACTCCGGCGAAACCCCGGAGATCCTGACGCTGCTGCCGTTCGTCGCGCGCCTGGGTGTACCGCTGGTCGCGATGACGGGCAACGCCGCCTCGACGCTGGCGCGGGCCGCGGCCGTGCACCTCGACGTCGGCGTCGCCGAGGAAGCCTGCCCGCTGAACCTCGCGCCAACCGCCAGCACCACGGCCACGCTGGCCATGGGTGACGCGCTCGCGGTGGCGCTGCTCGAGGCGCGCGGTTTCACGCGCGATGACTACGCGCGCTCGCACCCCGGCGGCGCGCTCGGCCGCAAGCTGCTGCTGCACGTCAGCGATGTCATGCGCCGGGGCGACGCAGTCCCGCGCGTGACGCCGGACACGCCGCTGTCGACCGGACTGCTGGAGATGTCGCGCAAGGGGCTCGGCATGACCGTCGTCGTCGACGACGCCGGCAGGGTCGCCGGCGTGTTCACCGACGGTGACCTGCGCCGCGCGCTCGACCAGCGGATCGACGTGCATGGCGCCCGCATGCGCGACGTCATGACCCACCCGTGCAAGAGCATCGGCCCACTCGACCTCGCTGCCGAAGCCGTGCGCATCATGGAAACCCATCGCATCACGGCGCTGCCGGTCGCGGACACGGATGGCCAGCTGGTCGGGGCGCTGAACGTGCACGATCTGCTGCGCGCCGGGGTCATGTAACGTGGCACGGCGACGCCACCGCGTGCGGCTGCTGGTGCTCGACGTCGACGGCGTCCTGACGGACGGCCGGCTGCTGTATGGCCCGCGTGGCGAGACGCTCAAGGCATTCCATGTCCGCGATGGCCATGGCATCAAGCAGTTGCTGGGCCGGGGCGTCGCGATCGCCGTGATATCCGGCCGCCGCTCGGCGGCGGTCCAGACGCGCTGCCGAGAACTGGGCATCCGTCACGTCTTCCAGGGGGTCGACGACAAACTCGCCTGCTTCGAGGCCCTGCGGCGCAAGCTGCGCTGCGCGGTGGCCGAATGTGGCGCGATCGGCGACGACACGCCGGACGCGCCGCTGCTGCGGCATGTCGGCTACGGCTTCGCGGTGGCCGATGCGCACCTCGACGCACAGGACGCCGCGCGTTACATCACCCGGAGTCCGGGCGGCCGCGGCGCGGTCCGGGAAGTCTGCGACTGGCTGGTCGCCGAAGGGCTGGCGTGAAACGCGCCACCACCGCGCGCGCCGCAGCGCTGCCCGGCGCGCTGTGGCTGTCTGCGATGCTGGCCGCCTGCGCGGGCGAGGGCGATGCCGGCCCGGGCGCGCGCGGCGACGGCGCCGGCACGGACCCCGGGTTCGAGGCGCGGGGCGCCGAGATCGTCGAGACCGGCCCGGATGGCGAACCGCGCTACCGCGTCCAGGCAGCGGTGGTTTCGCAGGACCCGCGCAGTCGCCAGGTGCAGCTGCAGCAGGTGCGGCTGCGCCTCGCGGATGCCGGCGGCGCAAGCTGGCAGGTCGACGCCCGCGCCGGGCAGATGCCTGCCGACGCCGGATCGATCGATCTCAGCGGCGATGTCCAGGTGCGCGGACGTGCGGCCCCGGGCGACGAACTGCTCGCCATCCGCAGCGAACAACTCAGCTACGATTTCGATCGTCAGCTCGCGCGCAGCAACACCGACGTCACGTTGACGATGGGCGCGCGCGCGCTGGCGGCGCGCGGCCTCGTCGCCGACTTGAAGGCGGGTCGGGTACAGCTAGAATCGGGCGTGCATGGCCGCTTCCCCCCCCAGTAAGTTCCCGTCGGCAGTGCTGTGGCTGGCGTTGCTGCTGCCTGCCGCGGCGCCCGGCGCGGCGCAGGCACCGGCGCCGCCCGCCGCCGCGGCGAAGCCGGCCAACGGCAGCCGCGACCAGGCCGTGTCGCTGGATGCGGCCTCCTCCGACGTCGATTACCGCAGCAACACCGTGAACTTTCGCGACGTCGTCATCACGCAGGGCAACACCCGGGTCTCGGCGGATGCCGCCAGGGCCACCGGCCTGAATTTCGAGAACGCGACCTGGAACTTCCGCGGCAACGTCCGCATCAGCGTCGATGGCGGCGCGCTGAAGTCGAGCGAAGCAGTCGTGAACTTCGCCGCCAACCGCATCGCTCGCGCAACCATCACGGGCGCGCCGGCGGAATTCGAACAGCTGCGCAGCGAAACCGGGGAGCTGGCGCGTGGCCGCGCCGGCCTGATCGAGTATGACGTGCCCGCCGGCACGGTGACCCTCTCGAACGCGGCCTGGCTGACGGACGGGCGCAACGACATCAGCGGCCAGCAGCTGGTCTACAATGTCCGCGAACAGCGCGTTCAGGCCGAAGCGCAACC
>JAWLAD010000010.1:0-73569 GCA_041395605.1 Steroidobacteraceae bacterium | reverse complement strand
CGCATGACGGCCGACTGGGTGACCCGCTACAACGAAATCCGTCCGCATGAGGCGCTCGGCGACCTCGCCCCGCGGCAGTACTTGATGGCAAAATCCCCTTAACCCTCTACTTCCAAATGGTCCGGATAAACGAGGGGGTTACACGTCGATCTGGCTATACGTTCCCAATCCTTCGCAACTCTGAATCCGGACAACGCTCCGAGCACGCCGACAATGTGACTCGATTAGACTCGGGCATAGATGTATGCTTGGGCTTTAGAGTGTCTGTCGATGAATCGCCTTCTGGTTACACGGGCCGTTGAATGAACCTGCGAGCAGCGGACACGGCTTCTGTGCCCGTTGACGTTCGCGGAGTGCTGTGTGGCGTTACCGCGTACGCCGCTACCCTCTATTTCACCTCGAATGCCTGGCTCCTTCTGACATTGGCAATCCTGGCCTTCGACGCCCGCCGCTATCCCGTTTCGTGGCTCACGTTACTACCCCTCGCATTCGCGGTCGGCGCTATTGCCAATATCTTATCCAACGTCCACGCATTTGATCTGAACCGGCACTCGAGTTCCCTTGCCGTTGCAATGATCCCGCTTGTCGCCTTACTCGCCCCGCGAATGCCGCGCACAGCTTGGGTCACGTTTCTTGTTCTGACGATTCTTGAGATATGCGTTGGGATCGCAGAATTCGCGCTTGGCCGCGTCGCGCTTTTCGCAAGCCAGGCAGCAGCGGCCAATCAGGAACTGAGTCTCGATTCATCGCTTGTATACGACCGTCGTGTCTTTGGTCTGTCGTCGAACTCGAGCGTGCTCGCAGAGAAGATTTTCATCTGTTCAATGCTATGCGGACTTGGTATAGCACCGAGAAAATGGCTACCGCATTGTGCTGCAGCCTTGATCATTGGCTTGTACATCACCTTTAATCGCACGACGATTGTGGTCGCTACGGCATACGTCGCGATGCTTGCATGGCCCTGGATTCGATCGAGCCCGCGGAATTTTTTTCTCGCATGCAGCGCTGCAGCAATGGCGTCCGTAGTTGTGGCGGCCAATATCGAGGAAATCCTACTGCAACTGTTTCGCGGCGGCGAAGGGCTGTCTTACTCCGAATTGTCCCGATTCTACTTGGGAAGTTGGCGCAGAAACTGCTGGCCGACCCTCTGATCGGCAATGGCTCTCGTCACTCTGGCGCGTCGACACTTGATCACTGGGCAGTTTCAGCACGCCCACAATTCGTTTGTAATGCTGTTTGTGACACGGGTTAATGCTCGGCGCTTTACCATGTGTCTATACGTGCTGGCCTGTGCGCGGAGACTAATCGTCGAGCTTATCGACGCGATGTATTCAATGGATGCGGTGTGTACTTCGTGTTCTGGAATCTTTCGGTTCCGATCTGTTCATGTTCTGGCTTCTGGGATCGGCGCTTGTAGGTTCAGCGGGTCGCAATTCAGCCGCGACGCGGCCCCGACGTCGAAAACCGTACGCCAAATAGATTCCGGCGGAGCGATACCCCTGCACGTCCAGCAAGAAATGCCGTGATGGCAACTGAAACACCTCTTGATTTCTTACCGAAAATCACCGCTATTTCCTGTAGTGGTGTCGCAGCAAGTTCCGTCTATCGTGCGAGCGAATTGCGCGCCAGGGCCCCTGACGAGTTGGAGGTGCACCGGCCGCTGTTGGGATTTCGGGCAGCCTATTAAAGCCGCGGCGTTGTCTCACATATCCTGCAAACAGTGACATCTTCTACAGCGGAGCCGGCTCGGCTAGTGCACCTACCGCGAGATCGTGCTGGGCATGCTCGCCGGGCGCGACCGCCATGACGACGACGGTGGTCCCGATTTCGTCCCCAGCGTTCATCTCCGCGCGTTACTGGTTTTCTGCTCTTTGGTGCCGATTGAAGCGAGTTCCGCGTATGTCCTCGAAGTTCGGGTGCGACGTGTACCCCGGACGCCTATGTCGAGGCCGGACTAATCGGTACAGAGTCTCTCCCAGCCCGCATCATGCGTTCCTGTGCGAGCTGCCACGATGTACGCAGGAGCGACAGCAATCATTACCGTCACAAAAGGACTGGCTGAAAGGCTGTCCGGGCCCCTGCAAAAACTATTACACCCATAGAAAATTTCTACAACGGGTTTCCAGCGCACCTTCTTTCATTTTGAACCAAATAAAAGTGGTCGCCCGCTTCACGCTTTGCTTCCATGGCACGCTAGGATTCTTTCAGGACGAGACAATCAAGCGAGTGGCCGCCCGCCTAGTTGATCACTCGATCGATGTGGTCGTAATTGGCTATGGTAGAAAAAGAGGCAGAGCTGGCTCAACGGACACCTCAATCTCAGATTCTTGGGCCGCCTTAGCTTTACTGAGACGATCCACGAAGTTTCCAGATGCCACGTTGGCCTCTGCCTTCGCAATGACGAGGGAATCTCACGCGACGCGTTTCCTGTGAAGGCCGGGGAGTACCTTGGCTTGGGTATTCCTGATTCGCCAGCTGCCAAATTGCGAGGCCGGGGAGTTTCTCGTCCTGCAGGCTGCGGCTATCAGACTTCCGCCGGCGATGCCGACACGCTGGTAGCAAATGTCTTGCTGCTTCGAAACAATCCCGATGAACTTTCTGCGATGTCGGCAGTGCCGAGCCGTCTCCGAAAGATTTACTCGCGAACGCATTGGAGTACTGGCCACTCAATACGTACTCGGCTGATGCGCTTGGAGTCGGAGCGAGGACTCCTCTGCCTCAGTGCCCGCCACAGACGCACCTGCGGAATAGCGGACGCGCTTGTACAGACTTCCGACAGCCCGCTCCGATCGCTAGTGTTGGATGGGTACTCAAATGACTGACGGGAGGTGCCTTCAAATACGCGTCCATTTCAGCACGGGTGAATCCTAGCTTCTGCATGTAAAACAGATCCTGCTCGAGTTCCGTCGTGCTGTACAGCGGCTTCGCCAATTCTGAAAGTGCCTCGTCTCTCGTGATTTCGCCGTCTGTGTAGCAACCGTAGACAAGTGCGTCCGCCTCTTGTCCACTGTCGTTTCTGGAATTTTTCCGGAAGGATGTGCGCCTGATAAAATTTGGTAAACACCGACTCGTAGTGTTTGCCGCCGTAGTAGACCCAGCCAAGCTCCTGCTCCAGGCGGCGCATTGACTCGAACTTCCTGTAGTGGATGAAGTTCAACAGACTGACCGATCGCAATCCGCGCACGAAATAGTTCCAAGCCAACTCGGAAATTCCCAGGGTGGGAAATCGTCGAATCCGAATCGTGCCGTATCGCGCATGGATGGCTTTCAGATTCCGAAGGTCAAACTTGAAGTGCTGCCAGCTGACCGGCATGATCGATTCCGTAGCGACATTTGTGCCGGACAAAATGTAGCGGATGCGATGCTCGCGAGCGATCTTGAACATCGCCGCAAATATGGCGTGATCCGTGACCAACTCGATATCAATCACATTCGCGAGAAAGAAAGAACGCTGGATGTCGCGAAATTCCTCCCAGTCAATGACGAACGTCACGAGATCTAGCTTGAGACGCTCAACAATTCGTTCGATATTCCGAACGGCCAACTCGGAATTCCACCCGTTGTCAAAATGCACGGCCAATGGCTTGAGCCCCAACTCCACGGCCTGCAACGCCAAGAATGAACTGTCCACACCTCCACTGAGCCCAACAACACAGTCGTACTCACTGGTTGCGGCTCCGCGAATTGTCTCGACCTGCCTGTCGAGAAGTGACCGCCAGTCCGGACGGCTGAAAGGGGCATTCTGAACTCTGTTTACGTGCGAAGTACAATGGTTGCAGATTCCCTGCGCATCGAATGTGATGTGGATGTCCGATGTATCCATGACGCATCGGGTGCAAATCTGATATTTCATCTGGTTTATTAGTGGCCGAATGGATTAGGTTTGCAATGAAGCATCGATCTGCGCTTCATCAGGATAAGTGATCAGCACGGCACGATGTCGCCCCTTGAACACGAAAAGACTACCCGCAGCAGCCGCTGAAGCGCCGCCCTCTCGTATCGCTGACGCCATGTCACTCAAGGATCCTGCGCCACCGCACGCTACGATCGGAACATTGACGGCGGAAGAGGCCTCCCGAAGTAGTTCTAGATCGTAGCCTGCCATCGTCCCATCGCGATCGATGCTGTTGATCAGAATTTCACCAGCTCCTGCACGCTCCGCTTCGCGTACGACTGCCTCAAGAGACCCCTTGAGTTCCACGGTACCGCCACTTGAATAGCGCCGATAGCGCCCGAGAAAGGTTCGCCTGAAATCGATGCTGACGACAACGCTCTGATTTCCGAAAACCTTGGCCGCCTGTTCTACTAGAAGCATTGATTGAGCAACCGCCGAATTGACCGCAACCTTCTCGACCCCAAGACGAAAAAGCGCTTCAAAATCGGAAAGGCTTCGGACGCCACCACCGTAGCACAAAGGTATGAAGGCCTCACTCGCAATCTCAGCGAGAACCTCCAGCCGCGGCCCACTGCTACTCTTGTAAGCATCGATATCGAGAATGATCAATTCATCGACCGCCTTTTCATTGAAGATACGGACGGCATTGATAGGATCACCAACGTAGATGGCGTCGCGAAACTTTGTGGTCTTGTAGAGTCCGCTGCCTCGAAGCAGCAGGACGGGTATGAAGCGAGGCTTAAGCATGATAAATCGCCGTCGATCCCGGATAGTCACAGGATGCAAAGTTCCCGAGCAATCGCAAGCCGAACTTGTGGCTTTTCTCCGGGTGGAACTGAACACCAACAACCCGTTCGGCCCCGATTGCGCTATCGAATGTCACCCCATGGGTGGTAGTAGCCAGCGAGTTCTGCTTGCTGTCGCATCGAATGTAGTATGAATGCACGAAGTAGAACCGCGGCACCGTCTCAAAGCCCAGAAAAGATCAGATTGTTCAAGGTGAGGCGTCGCGAGATTCCAGCCCATGTGAGGATCTTGATCCCTGGAAAAGCAGTGGTCGAAAACTTGATCGTTTCGGCGGCGATTAGGCCGAGTCCGGCTTCATCGCCTTCCTCGCTTCCGCGCGTTAGCAGCTGCGCTCCGACACAGATTCCGATCAGCGGTATCTTCATTCCAACTGCCAGTTCCGGAATCGCGCTGGCGAACCCCATGCTCTTGAGATTCTTTGCGCAGGTATCGAAATGACCTATTCCCGGAAGGACCAACGAATCGCTACATCCAACTCACCTGGATTAGATGCTACCCGCGCGGGCACGCCAATCTTCTTGAACATGTTGAGCATCGACCCAACGTTTGCCGTTCTATAGTCAACAATCACGATCATTTCGAAGTCCCGAAAAGGTCGTCGAGGGCTGTATCGAGGAAAGAGCTGCCTTCATCGTAGGTATTAATCGACCCGGGCGCCGATAGCAGGAGTTCGATGAACGAATCTGTGTCCGCAGCAGAAGTAGGCCGCACCTCGCTGCAACTCTTCTTCGAAGAGTTGAGCTCCGTACTCCGACCACACAATCGATGGCACCGTCATAGCCTCGCTTTCAATCACCGCCGATGAACTGTGCGTGACGTGAATGCTCGAACCAGACAGCAATAGAGGTAGCGGAAGGCGCGTTGCCGCATCAACATCCCAGCACTGAACGCGCAGCCTGCGAAGCATTTCAAGGACCAGAGGCCGATCTCCCGACGCGGTAGGATGCAAGCGAAACCACCAGGCGACTCTTGGATGCTGCTCAAGCACCGCAGTCAACCAGGAGCAATGGCGGCTCCAGTCGCGAGGTCCGGCTGGAGCGTAACGAGGAAGCGTCGGCCGCCCATTGGCTGCTTCACGAAGATCACTCGAAGCACTTCAAGTCTGTGGAGTCCATGCTGATATCGTCCCGATCGCCATGCCGCGAGATAGGGATTCCCACCAACGATCGCCTTGTGCGGCCCGCTCGCTCCGATTGTCCACTTACCTATGACTGCTGCGTCAAGAGGCGTCCACGTCCAGAAGTACCTTGGTAACAACGCGTAGCCATCACTCGGCACTTTCGTCCAGCCAGCGTACGCTGGATGCCAGCCCGCCTACTCCGTGTTGAATGTCGACCGATACGACTACGCCAGCGCGAAGACGCGAGGCATGCTGCGAACCACCACATCGTAGTAATTGACAATTAGGAAGTGCGAGACACTGCGAGTCTCTATGAGGCTCTTGAACCAGTCTGAAAGACTCCAACACTGCCGCCGCAAGAGCCGACATCCTTCGCGGATCGAGCCGGACAAATCAACCCAACTCTCTCATTGCGTCAGACAGCTGTTTGCAGCAGTCACTGTGGCGACCTGACGTCACACAGTGCGCGCGAATCATTACTTTACCGCCTTCTTGCGAAAAACGGTCGGTGCGACCCACTGCGTTGGGGCGGCCGGAGACAGTGACCGCCAATCGAGCGATCCACGATCAAAAACCTCAGATGCAATTCCACGGCTTTTCATTGAATTTGCGAGTGGGCTACAGAATCGATCAATGGTTCGTATCCGATCGTGGCCGTCGATATTCCATCTGAAAGGAAGATACAGTCGCTCGACCCCCGTTCGTTCCGACCTGTTCCTGTGGAAAAATGCACTCAATTCCTCGGGCCGTTCTTGCCAGCTACGCTGGCTTGGTGAAGAAAAAGCTCGCGATAAAGGAAAACGCGATAGAGCGGCCACCAGTGGACATCTCCCTCGACCCATGACGGAAGTGTCAAGTCCAGCCGCTGTTCGACACGAAACACGGTCTCCGCAATCTCTCTTGCACTGAGGGCTGTGGGACTCATGACGTAGCTCGGTGACCCCACGACTCATCAACCGCATCCGCCACGGCATTGGACAAACGCGGTCTGCTGCGATCCATATGCACAGGACGTAGATGCCATTGGCGACAGAAATACCAGAGAAATCGCAGCGCCGCGTGCACCGTGGGTCGGAACGACGAGGAAGAGCAAGACAGCCTGAACAAGCACGGCACCTACGGTCACGAAGGACAGCATCCCGGTGCGCTGGAAGTAGAAGAGATAGCTCGCTACAAAGTAGTAAAAGCCGGATATCGCGGCTGCGGGAGCAAGCCACCTTGCAGGGTCCCGCGCCATAGAAGGCATCCCCCCAGCAAAGCGGGCACTATCAGGGGCGCCCCAAGCAAGAGCCATGGCAAAAAATAACAACATGCCACCAATAATGTAGGTGACCTTCGACCTTAAGCCGTGCCGCGTCCGTGTTCTCAGTCAGATGCGCCACAGCCAGGAATCCACGCCTGATTCAACGCTCCCGAAGCGACCGTCAGGACGCTTGCAATTTGGAAGGCAAGAAAAATACACACCGGCCTCGGCCGGCGGAGAACTTGGCCAGAAACAGCCGATCCATCGAGGCCATTAGAGCAGCAGCAAACGCATGCGGGACAAAGAGGCAGCCCGAATCGCACGCACGCTTTCATGGCTTCTGAGGCCCCAGACAAGCGTAGCCTACCGCTGCTTGCAAACACAGTAATCACAGCAAGCGCCGCAACGGCTACAGCGCCACTCTGGCCGAGTGCCCTGCCTTCCCAGCCGCCGTGCAAAAACACGACCAGCACAAGGCCGAGCGCCACCGAACCCGCCGCGAAGGCCCGCCTGCGTAGTGCCGAATCGGAAGCTTGGCCCTGAACTGAAACACAGCCAAGCCGATTGCGACAACGAACTGAAACCCAGCGGTAACAACCGCCAACAGCAACTCTCCCGCGCCCAACCCGAAGGATTGACCGGCCAATACCCGCTTGCGCAAAAACAACGATCGCGACAGGAAAAGCCGTCAGCCCGACTACGAGCAGACATCCGGTGATATATGCGGGAAGGCTGTCAGCTCCGTCGCGAAAGTAGGCGACCGACAGAAGGCCATGCGAACTCACACCCACGACGACGGCGAAAACATTCACAAGGACCAAGAACACGCTGGCGGTCCCTCGGGGGCCAAGCAACCGCGCGAACATCGGCAGTGATGCGAAAGGTACCAGAGCTGTCACCGCGGCCGCGCCAGGTAGATGGCCGAGCTCCCAAGAAGGCTCGCTCGCTGCGTCACTTGTGGCACTCTTTGACTAGAGGCTAAGCGAACACAAACGCGCGAAGAATATCCAGCCCAACTTTCGCACTTTCTCTGGGTGAAACTGAAACCCCAACACGTTCTCCCGAACGACACCGGCGGTGATGCGGTGGCCACCGTAGTCACAAGTCGCGAGCAAATCGGAGGAGTCGTTTGGCAAAAGGTGAAATGAGTGCACCAGATAGACAGACGAATGCTCCGGTGTACTTTGAAGAGCGGTGCCAAGCCAGCAGCCAGCACTCGGTTCACGAATCTCCGCCCATCCGGTGTGCGGAATCTTGTGACGCGCACCTGAAGTAGCTGAGCAGAATTGACACGACGCGCCCGGGACAAGGCCCAAGCCGGCATGTTGCCCGAACTCCTCGCTTTCCGTTGCCAGCATCTGCATGCCGAGGCAAATTCCGACCAATGGCTTTCCCGCGTTGGCGAACTCCAAAATGGGCTCTATGAGCGCTCGCGCAGCCCAGTCCTGCCATGCCATCAGCGAACGCCCCAACGCCAGGAAGAACGAGTCTCTCTGCGTCAATGATCCGCTCCGGATCATTGGTCACATCCACTCTCGCACCGGCCATTTCGAATGCACGCTGAACACTGAAAATATTGCCGAGCCCGTAGTCAACAATAGTCGCGGTTCGAACTTTGCTCATAGCTGCCGCACCGAACAACCGCACCCTGTTGCGATCGAACGCAACTCCGCAATGCTGGTACGGTTGTAATGGAGCGCGTCGGCAAATGCGACGCCATCCACTCGCCCACCATCTATGACGTCGCAAAGGTGCTCAGGGCCGCCGTAACCACCACTCGCGATCACCGGCACCGTGACGGCCGACGAAATCGCTCTAGTCAATGGGACATCGAACCCCGTCCGGGTTCCCTCGCGATCGATCGACGTTACCAAGATTTCGCCTGCACCAAGTTCCTGGCCGCGCTTCGCCCACTCCAACGCATCGATTCCGGAGCGTTCGCGGCCGCAATCCGTGAACACTTCCCAATGATCTTTCGTCTGCTGTTTGGCTTCGATTGAAAGCACCATACACTGTGATCCAAACTTTCTCGCAATCTCAGTGATCAGCTTCGGCCTTCTAACGGCGGCGGTATTGACCGCCACCTTGTCAGCACCAGCCCGAAGCAGGTCACGTACGTCGTCAACCGTACGAACCCCTCCCCCTACTGTCATCGGAACGAAAACATTCTGGGCAGAACGACGTACAATGTCAGTCAGTTTGCTGCGCCCGTAAAGACTTGCAACGATATCGAGGTACAGAAGCTCGTCCGCTCCGGCACTCGTAATACCTGGTCGCGAAGCCCTAAGGGTCCCCTACCGCGGAGACCTTCCAGATGGACGCCCTTGATCAAATTGGGCCCCTTCACGTCCAATCTCGCGATGAGTCGCAGGCTAGGCATCAAAGTCTTCTCGTCACGTCTACAGCATGCCGGAGCGCCCACTTTCCCGCCGAGTGCTGCCACAAATGCGGCGACCGAAACGATCTGCCAGAGCGTCGAAATAGGCACGATCCATCACAGGCTGCTCGAAGTTTCGCGGGCGATCGGATACTCGCGTTCCGGAATGCTTAAGTACCGAAACACCTCCTCAGCGAAGCGTTCGGGAACTCGCCATCAAACCTCCGCACAAGCGCGACACCTTCTTCGCGAGTGATATCTCCGGACCGAATCTCCTGCGCTGCATCGTACGTCGCTCGACCGATTCCGAACTTGATGTAAGTCGTGTAGTAATGGAAATCGTCAATGCGATCGTCAATGCTGTTGTACTTGCTATACGTGCCCGGGGTCCTTTCAGGAGAGGCCTGAAAGCCGCCGTGCTCTACTGAATAGTAGTAGCAACTCTGCGGGTGCCACTTGAGGTAGTAGCCCAAGTAGTGAACCTCAACTCGCTGCTTTTCGATTTGCTCCGGATCAGCTGGAAGGTACGGGAGCAATTCGTGAGAATCGACGCCGAAATCCGTCTGCAGTTCCTTCACCGACGTGCCTCCCAGATAGACCGTCGACTTATCCTCTGCCGTGAAGTACGCCCAATCTCGCCGAGCGGATTGGGTATCAGCTATCGGGTTCCCGTACTCAGCCTCATTCTCTCCGTAGAAGACAAGCGGAATGCGGTGCAACAGCGACATCTTCGGTGCCAACGACTTCTGCCCAAAAATGAACGGCTGGAAAGGATGGAACATGTTCTCGACCGCCAACCGCGTCAGCAACCTGTGCACTCGTCCATTCGGCGTGCAAAGATAATTGTCGAAGCCAGCGTGAATCGACTGGAAGTTCCGCCAACCCCACTCGGTGTAGATGTGAGCCCAGGTAACGGTCGGCGGGCGCATCCCGTACTTGTACTTGAGCATATGGGCCACCGCATAGAAGCTGTCTTTGCCGCCTGATCCAGGAACGATACAATCGTAGCTTCCGTCGCGACTTCGATGCCGGTCGCACAGCTCCCTGAGTTCACGTTCGCGCTCACTCCAATCTATTCGCCCGTGCTTCTGCTCCGCCACGCGGCAAGCGTCGCAGACTCCGTCAGCATCGAAATTGATTGTCTGCTTCTTGCTCTCCTTCGTATGTGCGTATTCGACCGTCGAATTCGGGCGCTGATTCGATATCACGCACTTACGACAAAATGATACGGACGTTGGAAGGCCATACTTTGCCTTCAACGGAAGGAAGGAAACCATACTCGTCGAGGGCAATAGGCCGGCTGAGCGGGTATTTAAATGACATTCAATTCTCGTTCATCATTTTTTCAGCAAGCAGTCAGCTTCATCGTCGATGTCAATTGATCGTAATCGTGGCATCACATACCCCAAAGTTCGGCGCCCACGAACACGTGCTTCTCGCGCAACCAGTTGAGGTCGACTACATAGATGGCACCCATTCAAACGGTACACCGGCGGCAGATCTTGGCGACGTGATGGCCGACTTCATCAGCAATCAGTGAAAACCAACTTGCGGTCTCTTCCGAATCGATACATCCAGTAGGGATGCTGTCGACTTCGCAAACCGATGCTACAGATACCGCACGTGCGCTATCAAACAACTGCAATGCTGCGCGATGTCGGAATGTGTCCGCAAAGGGAGGTCGGCTGCAGCAACAGCATCCCGAAGCCAGGAAGCAGCTCGATGGAATGCAGCACGGCATCCAGCGACGACGCATGATCCCCGAGATTTCCGGCGGACGTCGAAACGGCGCCAGCGCGCCGCAGGCAAGCGCCACACGTGCGCAATTTCGTCGTCCGTCGAAACCGTCGCATCGATCGCCGGCGCACTCAGTGCCGCGTCAATAGTCCAGCCAATCAACGGTTTACCACAAATCGGGCGGATGTTCTTTTCTGGCAACCCCTTTGAGCCTCCGCGGGCGGGAATGATCGCAAGGACGCGACAACCTCGAATCAAGTGAACACCTCAAAAAACTCTGCATTGGCGCGCGCGAGGTCTGGCGGGCGGCGATATCGAGCCAGTATCCGTTCATGTGGTATGCGCGAACCGCCCTCTTCCGCTCAAGAAGCTGCGAAAACAACGAAGGCATATCGAGGTACTGGTCTCCAGTGATCTCGGACAGCACCTCCGGAGAGAACACGTTGATACCGGCGCTGACAAGTTGGCGAAAGACGGGCTTTTCCTCGATGCTCATCACTCGGCCGTCCTGCTCGCGTACGACTCCAAACGGCACCTGAATGTCATAGGTCCTGACTCCCATGGTGGCGGTCGCACCGCTTTCGGCGTGGGCGTCGACCATTCGAGCGATGTCTCCTTGATCAACAGGTCCGCATTTGTAACCAAGAAGGGTTGCCGGATTGGCTCCTCGATAAGGCTCAAGGCACCAGCGGTTCCCATGCGCTTCGGTTCGTGCAGGTAGCGCGCCCGAATATGACGCTCACCGTCGCCGAAGTAGCTGACTATCTGCTCAGCCTTGTAGTTGACGGCAATGTAGAAATCGGCAAATCCCCGATCCGCCAGCTGCTTGACGAGAATTTCGAGAATCGGGCGACTCGATCGTCAACATAGGCTTGGGGTGTCTTGTGTGAGAGCCTCAAGCCTCGTCCCCAACCCGCCAGCCATAATCACGACGCAATTGGATCTTGGTCTGACAGAAAGAAAATCGTCGATAGTTTGCAGGTCGACGACGACACCGCTTCTGTCGATGACGGGAATCTGATGCAGGCCATTTCGCCTCATCTTGCCGAGGGCTTCGTCTGAAACCTCGTCTGAGAATACGCTTATCGGCTTTGGATGCATCGACTTCGACACGACATCGTCGAGCGTAACTCCCGCCAGGAGAGCCCTGCGCGCATCGCCATCGCTCAAGGTGCCAACCAAGCGACGATGATCATCCACGACCAATGCTATCTGACTACCCACTTCATTGATCCGCTCCATCGCGACGCGAAGGATTGGTTCCCGGTGTCACCAGAATCTGCTGCCAGTTGTCCATCTGTTTATGCAACCCGCCGCAGGGACGCCCACCAAAACACCCGAGCCCGCAAAGTCGCGCGTGACCACAACACCGGCACCCACAACCGTGTCGGGACCGAGCCGAATTCCCTGACGAACAACCGCGCCGGCACCGACATGAGACCGAGGCCCTACGTGGACATCGCCACACAGCACGGCGCCGGTAGCAACGTGAACAAAAGCCTCAAGATGGCACCGGCAACCACTACCGCAGCAGTGTTGACGATACAGCCTCGCTCAATCGTCGCTCCAGCTGCGACAGATCGCGCACATGCCTGTAGATCCCCAGCGCAAAGCGCCATCGAGGACAATACTGCGGAAGAATGCACCACCCCGACGAATTGCCAGCCGATTCCCTCGAGCCGCAATTGCAATCTTTCTCTACCGGGGCCTCCATTCGCACCGGCAATTCCGTTCACCAAGACGAATTCACCTGTCGCTCCAGGCGCCAGCACTGCGGCGTCGTCACCTAGCACTTCGACACCAGAAACACGGGTGCCCCGGAGCGCTGCGCTGCGATCCGTAAATCCGAACACTTCGATGCCGCGCGAGAACATCGCCTCGGCGAGAACAGATCCGTGGCCTCCGGCTCCCACAATTATGATCTTGCTCTTCACGACTCTATCGCTTCATCTTCCGCATAGTCACGTTCCGCTGTTCGACCGAGCAGATCCCATATCTCAATGGGATCCCGACCATCGCCAGGACGCTTGCACGCGAGATTTTCTAGCGCAAACCTTTCGCCTCGCTTGATCGATCTCCTGGCGACAATACTCCTCCGGGCAACAATGCGGTTAGCGCGCTCAGCAACCGTTGGGCACTTTCGTCCGGACCCGAGCGCAGATGATACCGCGCGGATGCCCACGACCAGCGCCCTCAAACCGTCCGGATCAAGCGATGCGGCATGATCCGGACCAGGCATCGCGGTATCGAGCGTAAAGTGTTTCTCAATCACAGTTGCGCCAAGCGCTACCGCAGCGAGCGCCACCTCAATGCCGGTTGTATGGTCCGAATACCCGACGGGAAGCCCGAATGCAGAACCGAGAGTCTGCATCGCGCGAAGATTCACCGTCTGTACGCTCGCGGGATAGTCGGTCACACAGTGAAGCAGAGTGACGTGCGTGCGAAGCAGCTGTTGCCCCGCTTCAGAAGCGTAGGCTTCCACACATTCATCTCGTCCGCTCGGTATTGCATTTTCATTTCCCAGACCGAATGCAATCAAACCCAGCGCATTTTCAACATCGGAGAGAGTGCACATGCCCGTTGACAACAGGATCGGTCGCTTTAGACGGGCCACTTCCAACAGAAGAGGGGCGTGAGTCACATCTCCCGACGGCACCTTGATCGCCGGCATCGCGACCTTCGAAAGCATCGCCAGGCTTTCCTCATCGAATGCTGTCGACATGAACGCAATGCCTGCCTTTTCGCAGTGCTTTGCCAGATGAATGTGAGCTTCATAGGACAGCTCCAGTGCCGCCAACATGTCCTGCTGGGTCTGCGAGTCCGACGTCGCGGAACGCTGATAGTCGGCCTTTGGTGCTCGAGACGTCGCCAGCTTGTCTGCACGGAACGTCTGAAACTTGACAACGTCTGCCCCACTAGCGGCAGCGACGTCGATCAACCGCTCGGCAATTTGAACAGATCCGTTGTGGTTCACCCCGGCCTCTGCGATGACTAGAACACGGTTACTCATAGACGGCATTACTCAAAAAGAAGTGCTTCATCAGCATCTCCTTGCCGAATCTGATCTGTTCCAGTTGCCGCACAATACGCCCTGCGCTCTTTCCGTCGCCATAGGGGTTCGTGACACCACGGCAGTTCATTGACCGCACTGCAGCCAACGCAGCACGGACGGACTGTGAGTCAGCATCGCAGTGGATAACAGATGCAGCGGCCAACCGGCCGCGTTGTCGACTGCCGATATTGACCGTAGGAATGCCGAGTGACGGAGCTTCATATAGGCCGCTCGATGAATTCCCTGCTACCAGATCTACGTAGGACATAAGACTGAGGTAGCGCCGTTGGCCCAGCGAATCGTAGAGATGGACTCTGCCCGGATTTCGAAGCTTCCACGCTTCCAGTGCACGAACGATCGCCCTGCCACCGGTATCTGCATTCGGACGCGTGCACCAAATTGTCGATTCCCCTTCCATCGCATCGAATGCGCCGATGATCGAGTCGAGATGCTCTTCGCCACTGCCAGTCTCGAGCGTCTCAGGGTGGAAAGTAAACAGCACGTTCCTGGCGCCCAACTGAGCACCCAGCTGATCCTGCAGTTCGGCCTTCGTTAGAAGCTCTTGTCGAAGGAGGTGATCGAGACCGGGGCTCCCGACAACGAATACATGGTTCGGATCTTCGCCAAGTTGAAGCACGCGCCTTTTCGAAAGCTCATTCGTGACAAAGTGAATATGAGACATCTTCGTCACCGCATGCCGGATCGACTCATCAAATGCCCCTTCACTGGTATCGCCACCCGCGATGTGTGCAAGCGGGATCCGAAGGAACAGACAAGCCTGAGCTGCCGCCAGAATCTCAAATCGGTCTCCAAGAACGATGACAACATCGGGCCCGATTGCAGCGAGCGCCTCAGCAATCCCCATCACACCAATTCCGACCGACTTGGCGATAGCAAGGGGAGTATCCGCTGAGAGCAGCATCTCGACTCTGCCTCCGATCGGAAACCCGTCCGCCTCGATCTGCTTGACCGTCATGCCAAATTCCGGCGAGAGGTGCATTCCGGTGACCAGGAGATGGAGATCCAATACCGGAGAATCCTGGATCTCCCTGAGAACCCAGTAGAGAAGACCGTACTCGGCACGACTGCCGGTTACCACACAAACCTTACGCTTCACTTCGGATCTGCTCCACCAAGTGTGCGCTGCTGGGAAGATTTACTATTCGTCGCTCCAGACTCTCAGCTTGACTCAGGTTGGAGCGCGGACACGCGGCATACATGGGCAACTTGTGCATGAGCCGCCACACAGGTCGAACCATGAAGCCGCCGTTGTTCAACACCTCGAGAAACACATCGCGGGCGTCAGACCCGGACTCGTCGATCGAAACGTATTGAGCCAATAGTTGCTGGTTGTTCGGTTGGCTCAGCAAGGAAAGACACTCCGTCGAGCGATGCAAACGCTGCGCGTAATGCTGCGCTTGCGCTTCTGCCTGAGCAGCACCTAAGCTTTTCCATCTGGGCGCAACCGAGCGCAGCGTTCAAGTTTGGCAACCTGTAATTGAAGCTACTTGGTGTGCACAAACCCCAACGATCCGGAACTCGCGCCGTCGTCGTCAGATGCTTCGCTCGAGCGGCCAACTCAACGTCCCGGAAATGATCGCTCCTCCACCTCCCGTCGTGATCTTGTTTCCGTTGAAGCTCAGGGCCGCGACACGTCCAAACAGGCCGGTGTGGACTCCATCGAAATAGCTCCCAAGGATGCGGCGTCCTCCACCAATTCCAACTTCACTCAGCTGCAACGGCCTGCAAGGCGGGAAGATCGGCCGGATGCCCGGCGTGCATGACGACAAGCGCACGAATCCGCCGATTTGTCCCGACATTGAAGCACTCCCCGTTTCGTACTTCGGCGACGTTCTCGAGGTGCCGACGTAGCGCAACCGGGTCGACCCTCAACGAGGTGGTTCCGAGTCGACAAAATGCGGAACCGCGGACGCGTAGCTGACAGCGTTCGCGGTTGCAACAAACGTCAAGGTAGGCAGGAGAACCTCGTCACCCGGCCTCACCCCGACCAACAACAAGCAAACGTGAAGTGCAGACGTTCCGTTCGAGGTTGCGACCGCCGCGGCTGCGCCAGTAAACCGCTCAAGCTCCCTTTCGAATCGATCAACAAAACTACCGACGGACGATACCCAGCCCGACTCAACGCACTGTCTGACGTGATCAAGTTCGGACGGACCGAACTTGGGCTCATGAAGCGCAAGGCGATCGGCAGGCCGACCAAACAGACCCCTGCATGACATGCAGCACGTCTTCGACCTGGGATGGCACCGCCGCACTCTTTCGCGTCAGGCCCATAACAAGACCTCAGATGTTGTATCGGTTCGGCTTGTAGGACCGAAGGTTCTCGGCCTGACGGAACCAGTCGATGGTTCGGGAAAGTCCGCGTGAAAATCCCTCGCGCCCTCCATACTCAGGCGCCCAACCGGCAAGCGATCTCGCCTTGCTGTTGTCAGCCCAGAGACGCTCGACCTCACTGGCTTTTGGTCGGAGTCGTTCATCGTCGGAACGCACCTGCACCTTCACATTCATCAGATCAGCAATCATCGCGACCGTGTCGGCAATGGAAATCTCAAAGTTGCTGCCAATGTTGACGACCTCACCGACCATACCGTCTGATTCCGCAACCGCAATGAACCCTCTGACGGTGTCGTCGATGAAATTGAAATCGCGCGTCGGATGCATTGCACCAAGCCGTACAGAGGTTTCGCCGGACGCAAGCTGCGCAATGATGGTTGGGATCACCGCACGGGCCGACTGCCTCGGTCCATATGTATTGAACGGACGAATCACCGCCACGGGGGTACCAAAAGACAACTGGAAACTCAGCGCGATGTGATCAGCGCCGATCTTCGACGCCGCGTAGGCGACTGCCCCTGCAATGGATGCGATTCGTCTATCGGCACGTATCTCGCAGTTCCATACACTTCACTGGTGGATGTATGTACCACCTTCTGTACACCCAGGTCTTTCGCAGCCTGAACAACATTGAGCGTCCCCTTAACGTTCGTATCCACGTAGGTGTCGGGAGAGTGGTACGAATAAGGTATCGCGATCAAGGCCGCCAAATGAAAGACGACATCGCAGCCATTCATTGCCGCGCGTACACCGTGCGGATCACGATATCGCCCGCAAATACATCGAGGGACTCGCGAATTGCGTCGGGGACCTGTCCAGCCACCCCCAAGAACTGAAGCTGTTGTAATAAACGAACGCGCGCACATCGGCACCTTGTGCCACAAGGTGTTCGACGAGATGGGAACCGATGAATCCATCGGCACCGGTAACAAGAACCTTGCGTCCTGCTAGCTTCATGCCGACTTGCTCTCGTGCGAGGCGATCAATGCACAGACGGTGCGAATCTGCTCGGAGGTCATTTCGGGATAAATTGGCAATGGAGGATGCGCTGGGAATGGCGGTGCGCGACAGGAAAGTCTGAGCGACGTGGTTGAATCGCCTGTAGGCAGGCAGGAAAGGAAGCGCAACCGGATAATTGACGACGGTTTGCACACCGTTCGCCGCCAGATGCCGCGCCAAGACCATCGCGATCGCCAACTTGAATGACATACAAATGCCATACGCGTGCGATCCGGCGCAACCTTCGGCAACAACAGATCGCACGGTCTCCAGGAGACGACTGTACTCGCTAGCGATTACTCGCCTCCGCTCAGTCCAGCTCGTCAGGTAGCGCAACTTTACAGAAAGGATGGCCGCCTGAAGGCCGTCAAGTCGACTGTTTATACCCTCGATCTGATGATCACCCTGGTGAGTCCGCCGTGACGCGCAAACATCGCCATCCGACGGGCGAGCTCCTGACTCCCCGTAACAATGGCCCCCGCATCGCCCATCGCACCGAGATTCTTGCCTGGATAGAACGAGAATGTCGCCGCATCACCGAACGTGCCGACCTGTCGGCCAGCGAACTCCGCCAAGTGCGCTTGGGCACAATCCTCGATCACCCACAGGCCCCGGCGCTTCGCAATCTCCATCACCGCCGCCATGTTCGCCGGCTGCCCAAACAGATGAACCGGAATGATCCCGACCGTGCGAGCAGTAACCAGCGCCTCTAGCTTGGTGACGTCGATCGTAAAGGTGTCCGGATCCGTGTCGCAAAACACGACTGTTCCACCCGCTTGCGTAATAGTCTCGGTCGTGGCGATCCACGAATGCGCAGGCGCGATTACCTCATCGCCAGGCCGAACACCAAGCGCGTGCATCGCTATGTAGATCGCATCATGCCGTTAGCACAACTAACGCAATTCTTCGCTCCAATCGCCTGAGCGAAGTCCGCTTCGAACTCGTCCACGAAATGACCGCGAATGAACGCTGATTCACGGATGACCTGACTTATTGCTGCGTCAATCTCCGGCTGAATCTTCAGGTACTGCGAATACAGGTCAGCAAATGGAACCTTGATCAATTTTGCGTCGCTCGTGGTTAAAGTTTGAAACTCAGTGTGGCTTCGAAGTTTTCGCGCAGGGTTTCCGGCATAGATCCCGCTCTCGACAATGTTCTTCGTAACAACACTTCCAGCGCCGATCACCACGTCATCGCATATCGAGACGGGCAGAATAGTGGCGTTGCTTCCGATCGACACCCTGCGGCCAATGACCGTTGAACGCCACAACTCTCGTCGACCCTTTGCCGGCCCGCCTGTCGAGAAAGTGTCGTTGACGAACTTCACTCCGTGACCAATGAAGCAGTCTTCTCCAATTACAACGAGTTCACCAGACAAAAGAGTGAGATTGAACGCGCGTCCGAGCGCCGATCGACCTCCCCGTTGAATCTCAACGAATGGACCGACGAAGACACCATCAGCCAGAGCATCCGTAGATGTTTGATGGCTCAACGATCACGACTCCCGAGCCTACCGTTACATCTACAATCCGCGCGCATCTGAGCTCTGGTGAGTTCATCGGCGTGTACCACCGAGCCGCGTCTTGGGCCTCGTATCGGAGGGGAACCTCGTTTCCCGATTCCACGGAATGATAGATCGCCGTAATCAATTCAAGACTGCGCCGACCCTCAAGCCCGTCGACAAGCTGGCGGCTTCCGCGCCGAAGGCAGTCGACAACATGTTCGTAATACGCCTGATGCCCGAAACCATACACGTTTGGCGGATTGACAGAGAAATCCGAAAGAACCTTCGTCTCCGGGCAACGCCGTAGAAAACTTCCACACCTTCATCTCGTTGACCGCAAAACCGCCGATCTCAACCGTTCCGAACTCGCCCAGGAGAGAAATCGACCCCTCCAGGTCCGTTGGCCGCGCGGCAGTCGTGGCCTCGACGATTCCAAGAGCGCCGCTTTTGATTGAGAACCACGACCGCGGTGTCTTCGGTCTCGATATTCGCGAGTGCGGTCGTAGCTCGCGCGAAAACCGACTCCACGTCGCCCATCATCCACTCCAGCAGGTCGACATGGTGGCTTGCCTGATTAGTGAGAACTCCGCCGTCGAGCGCCCAAGTTCCGCGCCATGAATCTTGGTCGTAGTAGCTCTGGGTACGGCACCAACGCACCCTGACTGTCCCTAGAACGAGCTTCCCGAATCTACCGGCCTCCAAAGCCTCACGCAGCTTCCGCACCGGGATATTGAATCTGTTCTGCTTGACGACGAAAGACGGATCCTGTGCACCGCACGCACAGATCATTTCGTCAGCGTCTTCAAGAGTCAGGGCCATAGGCTTTTCGACGACTATGTGCTTACCGAAAGGCGCCAGCGCCAACATGCGCCGCATGGTTCCCGCTCTCCGTGAGCACAACCACCATCGATCGGCTCTTTCGACATCATCCGCACATGTCCGTATATGCGAGGCACGCCGAACCGATCGCCAATCGCCTGCGCCTTTGACGCTACGATGTCGCACACAGCGGCAAGTCGGGCTCCCTTGATGACCGAGTCGCCGAGCAACTCCGAGTGCCTTTTCGCAATTCGACCACACCCAACAAGAGCGAAATTAATCATTCGGAACGATACCCTGTTGCACTAAGTGCGCAATGAAAGCCGTTCATTGATCGCCGCGAGACCGCATCAGCGACACAAAGCCACGGGCAGCAAAAAAGAGCAACGCGAGAGACAGTCCCAGCGCCGAGCCAAGAACAGTCATTAGCGCGAAGTTGGGAAAGATCGGGTCATCACTATCCGGTGCGACAGCGGAATCGACGACTGAGAGTGCGAACTCCGGACGCCCGCGAGCCAACATTGCTTCGTTCGTTCTGGATTCGATGAGTCGCAGCAAAATCTGCTGTCGCTCCAGTACAGTCGTTTCCTTCAATTTCGACTCGAGGTAAGCGACACTCCGCTCATTCTCGGAAATGACACGTTGCCGAAGCATTTCATTGGCTTCGCTAACGATGGCGTTCGCCCAACGCGCCGCGAGCACGGGATCTTTCCATTCGATAGACACCGTTACGAGACCGCTACGCTTGTCTTCCGAAACCCCGAGCAACCGACGCTGGATTTGCTCGATCGCCTGATTGTCGGTCGGCTCTAACGAGCCCGAGCTCGACTGCTTCCATGCCTTTGCCGCGGAATCCCAGCGCTCCGAAAAGATGATCGGCTTTAAGCCGTTCTTCTCAATCAGCACCTTCAGAAGCGACCGCGACGACAGCGTAGCAACCGACACTTCCCTCGAAGTCGCACCACCTGATTCGACTCCGATGTTTCCCACGACTCCAGCGAGCGGACCTAATTGACCGGCGAGTCGCGCCAGCACACCACCCCCACCATCAGAAGCGACAGGCAACACAATTGCCTCAGCGCGATAACGCGGCGTGATGAGCAATGCCGCAACCACGCCAGAAACGGCGCCCAACAGCAGCATAGCGAGCAACACCCTCCACTGACGTTGAACGAAAGACAGAACGTCCAAAGTTCCGAACTCCGCATCAAGGGTGCTAGCGCCGAGACGACGGTCGGCAGCGGTCATATGGCTTGCTCGGTAGGTTGACGACCATGTCGGCGAGCTGTGCATGGCGCCGCGTTCCAAACTCGCATACCGGTAGACTCGGAGCCCATCGGGCGCATCGCCACTTTAGAGGCTCCCGACCGCGGCGACAGCTACCGCGGCATTGTAAAGAATCCCCGTGACCGCCTGCCACAGCGGCAGTGGCGGCAGGCGCTCGGTATCCAGCGGCGCCACGATCGTGTCACCCGGCTTCACCGCCACCATCGCCCCGCGCCGGAACCAGCCACTGTTCTCGCTCGACACCACGCTGCCGTCGGCACGCACGATGTAGATGCGACCGCGGTCTGCCTTGCGCGTGAGGCCGCCGCTGAGCCCGACATAGTCGTCACGAGTGAGGTTCGCGCGATACAGGTGTGAGGTGGTGTTCTGCACTTCGCCGATCACGGTCACTTCCTGCTTGACCTTCGGGATCACGAGCCGGTCGCCGTTGCGCAGCACGACGTCTTCAGCAGACCCAGCGCGCGTTGCGAGCACCTGACCCAGGTCGATGACGAGGCGCCCTAGGGCCTTGGCGCCCTTGAGCTGCTCGAGCAGCGCCTGCCCGACCGACAGTGCCTGTGCACTGCCTGCCTGGTTCGCCTGGCTCGCCTGCAGCGCCGAGGCGGCAAGATCACTTTGCAGGCGCTCGGCAAGGCGGTCGATCTGCTCCTGTTCGCGCTGCTGCAGGTCGGCGCGTGTGAACACGGCACCCGACGGGAACGCGAGAGAGGTCAGCCCGCCCGCACGGTCGAGCACGGACTTCAGCGTCTCTCCCCGGCGTATCGGGTACGTGCCAGGGAATCGCACTTCGCCGGCGAGCGTGACGCTCTCCTGCTCGCTCCACTCTGGTATTTCCTTGATGTTCAGGAAGTCGAACGGCTGCAGTGTGAGATCTGCGCTGGCATCGCCGGCGAGCACGGCCGCGAGGTCCACCTCGAGCAACTCCGTGCTGCGTCCGTCGCCATTGGTTCGATAGCGAGTCAGCTCCGCCTTGCCACCATACGCCGCATCCTGCAGGTTGCCGCCCGCGCGCAGCAGGTCGCTGATGCGCATGCCGGGCTCGAGCGGGTAGTCGCCCTGCGCGCGCACCCGCCCGCCGATGCCGACGACCTCGGTCGGCCGATCGGGCCGCGCCTGGCGGCGCAAATCCTGAAGCAAGGGGTCGAGCACGACCCGGCGGCTGGATTCGGCATCGAACACGGTGATGCGATCCCGCGGCGCGAGCTGGATGTCGGCCCGCGAGCCCGGCGCGCGCAGCGCAGCGGCAAGGTCCGCGGACACCACGGCGACACGCCTGTCGGGCGGCAGCTCGCGGCGCACCAGTACCGTAGCCCAGGTCCGCGTTGGCCTTCAGTTCATCGACCGAGCCGATCACGTCCGACAGCCGCAGGCCTTCGCGCCAGGCGACGAGTCCCGGGCGGAACACGTGACCCTCGACACTGACCCCGGCATCCACGGTGGGGCGCAGCCGCAGCACGCGCAGGCTGTCGCCGTTGCGCAGTAGCTGGCTGCGGCCATCCGACGTATTCAGCGGTACGTTGACGACGACGCGCTGCCGGTTCTCGTTGACGCGCACCATCGCAACGCGGCTGTTGTCGGCTTCGTTCGTCAGCCCGCCCGCAAGTGCGACCAGGTCTGCCACCTGGGCATCGCCACGCAGTTCGTAGATGGCCGGCCGCTTGACCTCGCCATCGATCGCGACCGTGGCACCGACCGGCGGGATGAAGATGACGTCGCCCTGCAGCAGCTTGGCATCATTGCTGGTGTCGCCGCGCAGCAGCAGGTCGTAGAGGTCTAGCCGGCGGATCACCGCGCCCTGGCGCTTGAGCTGCACGTCGCGCAGCGAACCGGTCGGCTTGATGCCGCCTGACGCGTACAACGCTGTCGTGATCGACCCCAGGCCACTGACGGTGTATGAGCCGGGCCGGATGGCTTCGCCGAGCACGAACACGCGGATGGAACGCGTGTCGCCCATGCTGACGCTCGCGCGCACGCCGATCATCTGCCGCGACACGCGCGATTCAAGATCGGCGCGCACCGCGTTGAAGTTCTTGCCCGCCACGGAGATCGGTCCGAGCTCCGGGAAGTTCACACGGCCATCCCGCCCGACGGTCAGACGAAAGCTGCGGTTCTGGCTGCCATACAGCTGCACCATCAGTTCGTCGCCGGCACCAACGATATAGTCCGAAGGCACGGGTACGTCGGTGACCGGAGCGAACGTCGACGGCGAATCGTTGAACAGGTCATAGCCATACGGCTTGAGACCGGCGACACCCTGTTTGCGCACGGGCAGTCGCGCGACACGCACATCGAGCTTGAGCAGCGCCGGTTCCGCAGACAGTCTGCGGGTGGCCTGCTCGTCGGACAGCCCCGCGAGCGTGATGGGGCCCAGCCCCGGGAGCTGCAGCATGCCGCTGCGGTCGAGCTGGTACGGGTTGCGAGCACGCACGAGATCGATCAGGCGCTGCAGTTCAAGCCGTTCCTGCGGCTCATAGGTCGGCGCCGGCTCCCCCGGGATCTGCACCGGCGGCAGGCCCGCGCCCTGCGACTCGATGCGGGCAGGCTTCGCCTTGATGAAGTCGATATCGACCAGGACGGTGTCGTCCGCCTTCAGCGCCGTATCGAACTGCGCGAGATCCGCCGCGGACGGTCGCACGGTCGTGGTCGCGGGATTGCGGTCCCGGGAGTCCATGCCCGCGGTTGCGGCCTCACCGCCACCGATGCCGAGCTGCTGCATCAGCGCAGCGCGGTCCTCGGGGCTCAGGCTGCGCAGCAGCTCGATCTGCTCGGCAGTCGGCACCTGCGCGGGTGCGATGCCGGGTGCGACGGCCAGGAACGCCGCCACGACAATCGCGCATCGCGCGAGGAGGGAGCGCGCGCGCATCAGAAACCCTGCCGCCATTCAATGAATCCCCGAACGTCCTGAGAACGGCGCACCGCGCCGGAGGCATCGTCGAACCCGAGACCGATCCGCAACCGGCCGTTGCCGATGGTCTCGAACTTGAGGCCGCGATTGTACTCAAGTTCGATGTTGCGCACTTCCGCGGGCCCGGTGGCCAGGGCGTGCGACCCGTCGGGCACGAAGCCACCACGGTTCAGGTTCACCTTGCGTACCAGCAGGTGCCAGCTGTCGCCGTTCGGCTGCACGAGCATCGCGGCCGCCGAGTACATCCGGCCGTCGTTGTCCATGGCGTGCCCGATCACGCGACTGCGGTAGGTGTAGCCCTGGGGGAACAGGCTGTTGCGGTACGCGCAATCGAACTCAGGCGTGCTCTTCGTGAAGGTACAGGCGCTGTCGGCGAACTCGCCACGCAGCCGCCAGCTGCCAAAGCGGTTGACGCCCCAGATCTCGCCGCCCAAGAGCCCGAGGAACTTGCTCGGCAGCCCGCTCGCCTCGTCTTCGCCGATGAACTGTGCGTATCCGGCGATCGGCAGCTTTTTCCACGGCGAACGCACGCGGATGTCATAGCCCGCCATCTGGTTGCCAGGCTCTTCGTCTACGGTGAGGCTGTCGCTGCGGTTGTCCCGCCCCAGCAGCAGGTCCGACACCGTCCCCAGCGTGCACCGGCGTCCTTCGCCGCAGAACTGCGCGCTGCGCGTCAGCGCGACCTCGAGCCAGGGTTTGGGCTTGAAGGCCACGCGCGCGGCGAGGTACTTCACGTCAGGCAGCACCGTCAGCGTACCGTCGCGCGCGGTGTCGCCGCGATCGGCCTGCCCGACCGCAAGGCTCGCGCGCCACGGGCCAATCCAGCGCAGCCACGGCGACTTGAACGCGTCGGTGTAATTGCGCTCGATCGTCAGGCTCGGGATCGGACGCGCGTTGGTGCCGAGGATCAGGCTGCCATCCCAGCCAGGCCCCCACCAGCGCTGCATCAGTCCGGCCGACACCATGAAGTTGCCGACGCTGACGCCCACGTACGAGTTGTCCATGCGCAGCGTCGCGTTGTCGGCGGGGTCTGCGGCCGCGGTCAGTTCCAGGCGCGCGGCGAAGCGCTCGCCGAGCCACGACATGGCCGCGCTGACTTCGCCCTCGTCGCGCGGCGTATCGCTGAAGGTGCGCAGCTCGGTCGGTTCGCCGACGCCGGCGACGCGCAGTTCGAGACCTGCGGGGCCGATGGCTGCGGCCTTGCGCGCCGCGCGCTGCACGCGCAGCAGCGCGCCGTCGATCAGCGGATTGCGCGAGGCGTCAGCGTCTACGGAGAGCACGTCGCGGGCGATATCGGGCCAGGACATCGGCCAGGTCGTCACGGGCGTGCGGATGATGCCCTCGTCCGCGAGCAGCTGGATGTCGTGCCGCAGTCCGAGGTCACCGGGGGCCAGCCAGGGGTCCGCGAGCGCCACTGGCATGGTGCAGAGCAGCGAGGCTGCTGCAAGAGATTGCAGCAAGTGCTTGTAATTCAACGGGATACCCCCGAACACAATCCAAACATAATACGTGGCGTGGGGGTGTCAGCGCAATGAAATCAGGTGTTTACGGCAGGAATGCGGCTCGGCGGTGCTCGGGTTGGGGGCCAGACTGGTCGGTGTGACGACCCTGCTCACCCGCTAGATGCCACGCCACCATACATATGGGAGTAGTAGTATGGGTACCCATATGAAGACCACCATCGAGATCACCGACGACCTGCTGACGCGCGCCAAGCGCATCGCGCAGCGCGACGGCACGACCCTTCGCGAACTTGTCGAAGACGGCCTGCGGCGCACGCTCAAGGAGCGCGAGCAGCCCGCGAAGCGCGATCAAGCCGCTGCCGACGATGGGCGGCTGGGGCCTGCTGCCACCCTACGACAAGCTCCGGACTCACCAAGGAATCTACGACGACTACGAAGCGCGCGAACTCAAGACGCTGGGCCTCAAGCCGCACGAATGATCGCCGTTGACACCAACATCCTCGTGTACGCGATGCGCAGCGACCTTCGCTGGCATGCAGAAGCGCGCGCATGAATTCCTGCGTCCAGTCGGCGAGCCGCTGGGCCATCCTGGCCTGCCCTGCACGAACTGTTCGCAGCCCTCACGAGGCCGCGGCGGTTGAACCCGCCCGCCAGCACGAGCGAAGCCCTCGCCTATCTCCAGGCGCTGACCGAAGAACCCGATTGCGTCTTGCTGCACGAGGGCCCGTCGCATTTTGAATTGCTGCGAGACCTGGTCACCGCCGGCAAAATCGAGGGCTCGCAGATCCACGACGCCCGCATCGCAGCGATCTGCCTGAGCCATGGTGTTCCGGAGCTATGGACGGCAGACCGCGATTTCTCGCGCTTTCCGCAGCTGCGGGTGCGCAACCCGGTGGTGGGCTGAGGTTCAGCGCAGGAATTCCAGCACCCGCCGCATCGATGCCGGCACACTCCGCCCCGCCCGCCTCGCCGCTCAGCAGCGGCAGCACCCCTCGCAGAGCTTCTTGCCGAGCTCGACGCCGTACTGGTCGAACGCGTTGATGCCCCAGATCACGCTCTGCACGTAGACCTTGTGCTCGTAGAGCGCGACGAGCTGCCCGAGCGTGAACGGGTCGAGCCGCCGGAACGCGAGGATGCTGCTCCGGACGATTGCCCTCGTGTATGCGCTGCGCAGGCGCCCCGCTGGCCGCGCATGAACGCCTCGGCCTGCGCGAGGCAGTTGGCGATCGCGAGCTGCTGGTGGTCGGGCCGGCCGCAGGACGACTCCGCCCCGACCAGGAAGTCGAGTGCGGCGCGCGCCGTGCCCTGGTGCAGCAGCTGGAAGAACGAATGCTGCGCGTTGTTGCCGGGCTCGCCCCAGACCACGGGGGCGGTCTCGTACGCGGCGCTTCGCCGCGCGTGTCGACGCGCTTGCCGTTGCTCTCCATGTCGAGCTGCTGCAAAAAGGCCGGGAACGCGCGAGCCGCGCATCGTAGGGCAGCACAGCGAGCGTCGGCAGCTTCAGGAATTTGATGTTCCAGATGCCGACCAGCCCCATCAGCACGGGCAGGTTCTGCGCCCAGGGCGCGCTGCGGAAGTGCGCATCCATCGCCGCGGCGCCGGCAAGCAATTCGCCGAAGCGCTTGGCGCCAATGGCGATGGCAACCGCCACGCCGATCGACGACCACATCGAGTAGCGCCCACCGACCCAGTCCCACATCACGAAGCGGTAATCCGGGTGCACGCCAAAGGCATCCATCGCCGCGGCATTCACGGACACGGCCGCGAAGTGTTCACGCACGGCCGCCTCGCCAAGCGCTGCGGCGAGCCAGGCGCGCGCGCTGCGCGCATTCGCGAGCGTCTCCTGGGTCGTGAAGGTCTTCGAGCAGATCACGAACAGCGTCGTGGCCGGGTCGCAGCCGCCGAGCACGTCGGCGAGGTCGCAACCATCGACATTCGAGACGAAGCTGACGCGCGGTCCGTCGGCATGGGCGCGAAGTGCCTGCACCGCCATGCACGGGCCGAGGTCCGAGCCGCCGATACCGATGTTGACGACCTGCGTGAACGCACGCCCCGCGCTGCCGCGCACGCCGCCACTGCGCACGGCTTCGGCGAACGCCAGCATCCGCGCGCGCTCATCGAGCACGGCTTGGGCGATGGCCGCGCCCCAGGGGTTCGCGGCGGCTTCGTTCGCCGCTGCGCGAGCGCCGCGCAGCGCGACGTGCAGCACCTGGCGCTGCTCGGTCACGTTGATGACGTCGCCACGGAACATTGCGTCAATGGCGCCGCGCAGGTCGCGCTCGTCGGCGAGCCGGCACAGTGCCGTGAGCACGTCGGCATCGATCCGCTGCCGCGACAGGTCGAGCAGCAGGCCCTCGGCCTCGACGGCGAGCGCAGCGCCGCGGGCCGGATCATTCGCGAACGCCTCGGCCACCGACATCCCGCCACGCTCGCGCGCGAGGCGCTCGAGTTCATGCCAGGCGGCGGTCTGCGTCACGGCGCCCATGCATCGCTCCTCAGGAGTAATAGCCCGCGATGCAGTCGACGACGTACTGCAGCTGCGGTTTCGTGAGCTCGGGGAAGATCGGCAGCGCGAGCGTTTCGGCCGCGGCGCGCTCGGACTCGGGGAAACTGCCCGCTCCCTGCCCCAGATACCCGAAGCACTGCTGCAGGTGCAATGGCACGGGGTAGTAGATCTCGCTGCCGACCCCGCAGGCCGCGAGGTGCTTCCTGAGGCCGTCGCGATCGGGCACGCGGATCACGAACTGGTTGTAGATGTGCCGCGCACCCTGCGGCGCGGTGGGCAGCGTGACACGCCCGATCAGCCCGGCCTTCTCGAACGCGCCGTAGTAGTAGCAAGCGTTCTCCTGCCGCGACGCCGACCACGCATCGAGGTGCCGCAGCTTGATGACGAGCACGACCGATTGAAGTTCATCGATGCGGAAATTGCCGCCGACGAGCTGGTGGTAGTACTTGGGCTCCATGCCGTGCACGCGCAGCATCGTGAGCTTCGCGGCGAGCGCGGCGTCGTTCGTGACGCACATGCCGGCGTCGCCGAACGCGCCGAGGTTCTTGGTCGGGAAGAAAGACAGGCAGCCGATGTCGCCGATGCTGCAGGCGCGCCGCCCAGCGGCGTCGGCCGCGCCGATCGCCTGCGCGGCGTCTTCGATGACGCGCAGCCCGAACTCGCGCGAGCGGCATCAGCGCATCCATGTCCGCCATCTGGCCGTACAGATGCACCGGCATCACAGCCTTGACGACCGCGCCGGAGGCGCGATGCACGAGCTGCCCCCCGCGCCGCTCGCAGTCGTGGCGCAGCAGCTTCGCGATGGCCGGGATCGACAGGTTGAACGTCACCGGATCGATGTCGACGAACAGCGGCCGCGCGCCGACGCGCGCGATCGTGCCGGCGGTGGCAAAGAACGTGTACGGCGTCGTGATGACGGCATCGCCGGCGCCGATGTCGAGTGCCATCAGCGCGACGAGCAGCGCATCGGTACCGGACGAGACGCCGATGCCGTGCTTTGTCTGGCTGTAAGCCGCGACCGCGGCTTCGAGTTCGCGCGTGCCGGGCCCGAGGATGAAGGCCTGCGAATCGCAGACCTGCTCGATGGCGGCATCGATCTCCGCCTTGAGCGCGCGGTACTGGGGCTTGAGGTCGAGCAGCGGCACCTGCATCGCAGGCGTGGGCATGGAAGGCATGAAGGGCTCCGTGCGGCGTAGCCCCGATTCTATCAGGCGCGGTCGATCAGACCTGATAGTAGCTGCGGTACCAGTCCACGAAGCGCCGCACACCCACTTCCACCGGCGTCGCGGGCCGGTAACCCACGTCACGCACCAGGTCCTCGACATCTGCGAAGGTGTCCGGCACGTCGCCTGCCTGCAGGGGCAACAGGTTCCGCTCGGCCTTGCGCCCGAGGCAGTCCTCGAGCACCTCGATGTACCGCGACAATTCCACCGGACTGTTGTTGCCGATGTTGTAGAGCCGGAACGGCGCGCTGCTGGTCGCCGGATCCGGGTTGTCGCCGGACCAGTCGGGATTGGGCGCGGCGATGCGATCCATTGCGCGCACGACCCCTTCGGCAATGTCGTCGACGAACGTGAAGTCGCGCTTGTGGTGGCCGTAGTTGAAAACGTCGATCGGCTTGCCCGCGAGGATGTTGCGGGTGAACAGGAACAAGGCCATGTCGGGCCGGCCCCAGGGTCCGTACACCGTGAAAAATCGCAGCCCGGTGCACGGCAGCTTGAACAGCGCCGCGTAGTTGTGCGCCATCAGCTCGTTGGCCTTCTTGGTCGAGGCGTACAGCGACAGCGGGTGGTCGACCCCCTTGTGCACGGTGAACGGCATGTTGGTGTTCAGGCCATAGACCGAACTGGTCGACGCGAACACCAGATGCTCGACGCCATGGTGGCGACAACCTTCGAGCAGCACGTTCAGCGTGCCGGTGACATTGCTGTCGATGTAGGCGTGCGGATTTTCGAGCGAGTAGCGCACGCCCGCCTGCGCGGCCAGGTGTATGACGCGCTGGAATTTCTCGCGCGCGAACAGCGCCGCCATCGCGTCACGGTCCGCGAGCTCGAGCTTGATGAACCGGAAACCAGGGCGATCGGTCAGTCGTGCGAGCCGCGCTTCCTTGAGTTTGGGGTCGTAATAGTTGTTCAGGTTGTCGAGGCCGACGACTTCGTCGCCGCGCTCCAGCAGCAGGTGCGACACATGCGAGCCGATGAACCCCGCGGCGCCGGTGACGAGGATCTTCATGGCTCAGAGCCGGCCATCGGACTGACCCGCCTTGAACAGATGCTTGATGTCATACAAGACATGCTTGCGCCGGCACAGCTTGCGCACGCCGCGCGGCCCCAGCTCCCGGGAGGCATCGTGTGACACCGCGATGACCGCCGCATCGTAGGTGCCGGGCTTCAGCACCTTCACGGGCCTGATGCCGTACTCGTGCCGCGCCTCCGCCCCATCGGCCCACGGATCATGCACATCGACCTTGGCGCCGAACTTCTGCAGTTCCCGGATCAGGTCAACCACCTTGGAATTGCGGATGTCGGGGCAGTTCTCCTTGAACGTCAGGCCGAGCACGAGAATTCGCGACCCGCGCACGTGGATCAGCCGGTTGAGCATCAGGCGGGCGACCTCATTCGCAACGTAGAGCGCCATGTTGTCGTTCAGCCGCCTGCCCGCCAGGATCATCTCCGGGTGGTAGCCGATTTCCTGGGCCTTGTGCGTCAGGTAATACGGATCGACGCCGATGCAATGGCCCCCGACGAGGCCCGGCCGGAACGGCAGGAAATTCCACTTCGTCCCGGCGGCATTCAGCACCTCTTCGGTGTCGATGCCCAGGCGGTTGAAGATCAGCGCCAGTTCGTTGATCAGCGCGATGTTGACGTCGCGCTGCGTGTTCTCGATGACCTTGGCCGCCTCCGCCACCTTGATCGACGACGCCATGTGCGTACCGGCTTTGATGATGGAGCCGTACAGCTTGTCGACGAAGCGCGCGGTATCCGGAGTCGAACCTGAGGTCACCTTGCGGATGTGCGTGACGCGGTGCTGCTTGTCGCCGGGATTGATGCGCTCCGGACTGTAGCCGACGAAGAAATCCTTGTTGAACTTGAGGCGCGAAACCCGTTCCAGGATCGGCACGCAGACTTCTTCGGTGCAGCCGGGGTAGACGGTCGACTCATAAACCACCACGTCGCCCCGCTTGAGCACCCGCCCGACGCTCTCGCTCGCCTTGACCAGTGGCGTCAGGTCAGGGCGCTTGTACTCGTCGATCGGCGTCGGCACCGTGACGATATAGACGCGGACCGAACTCATCCGCGACAGATCGGCCGTGAAGCTCAATCGCTCCGACGCCCGCAGTTCTGCCCGACTGACCTCGAGCGTGCTGTCGCTGCCGCGACGCAGCTCGCGGATGCGCGCTGGCTTGATGTCGAAGCCCACCGTGTCGAAGTACTTGCCGAACTCGGCCGCGAGCGGCAGTCCGACATACCCGAGCCCGATGACTCCGATCTTCAGGTCCTTGAGGCTGTTGTCCGGCGCTACCATCCTTCCCCCATTGTTCTTTTTCATTGCGGCGTACGAAACAGCACCGCGCCCCCGCTCGCCTTCGCGATGCGCTCGAGGAAGGCCTCGTGCGCAGCCAGTTCTTCGGCGCTCGGCGAGCGCACGATCAGGGCCTCGGCCGGGCGCTGCCAGCGCGGCGCCTGCGGCGCGTCGTTCTGGCCGCGGCGCTGCGTCGTTTCATCGTGCAGCGCGAGCGCGCTCTGCCCGCCCGTCATCGCGAGGTAGACATCGGCCAGCAGCTGCGCGTCGAGCAGCGCGCCGTGCAGGTCGCGGCCGGAGTTGTCGATGCCGTAGCGCTTGCACAGCGCATCGAGCGAGTTGCGCTGCCCGGGGTGCAGCGAGCGCGCGAGCCCCAGCGTATCGAGCACGCGACACAGGTCGGCGACGCGGCGCGCCTCGCCCTCGAGCCGCGCAAGCTCCGCATTCAGGAAGCCGACGTCGAACGCGGCGTTGTGGATCACGAGTTCGGCACCGGCGATGAACTCGATCAGCTCCGCCGCGATTTCGCGGAACTTCGGCTCGCCGGCGAGCTGCTCGCGCGAGATGCCGTGCACGGCCTGCGCGCCTTCGTCGATGTCCCGTTCGGGGTCCAGGTAGCGGTGGAAGCGCCGCCCGGTCATGCGGCGGTTCAGCAGTTCGACGCAGCCGATCTCGATGATGCGATGGCCCTGCTCGGCTTCGAGGCCGGTGGTTTCCGTATCGAGGATGATCTGGCGCATGCGCGGCTCCCTGGCTGCCGCGCGATGTTACGCGAGCAGCGCGTCGATTGCCGCGTTCGCGAGCGCATCGACGCGTTCGTTGCCGGGCACGCCGGAGTGTCCCTTGACCCAGTGCCATTCCACACTGTGTCGCGCGGTGGCGACGTCGAGCGCTTCCCACAGATCGCGATTCTTCACGGGCTTTTTGTCAGCCGTGCGCCAGCCGCGCTTCTTCCAGTTCGTCATCCACTCGGTGATGCCCTGGCGCACGTACTGCGAGTCGGTGTAGACACGCACGGCCATCGGCCGCTTCAGCGCTTCGAGCGCGCGGATCACGGCGGTCAGTTCCATGCGGTTGTTGGTGGTGTCGCGTTCGGCGCCGGACAACTCGCGCAGGTGCCCTTCCCACTGCAGTGTCGCGGCCCAGCCACCAGGACCGGGATTGCCGCGGCAGGCGCCGTCGGTGTAGATCTCGACCGTCACCCTCTGCCGTCAGCCTCTGCCATCACGTTGCGCTGTGGGCTTGACGAGACCGCCGATCAATTGCGTCCGCTCGCGCAACCGCAACCGCAGCGGCGGCAACGCGTAGACGCGCTTGCGCGCCTTCATCAGGTAGGCACCGGCCGGCAACGGATTGAACCAGCTGCGATGCAGGCTGCGCGCCGCCGTGGCGGGCTCGCCCCAGGGCGTGTCGTAGATGTAGCGCCGCGTCTCCGTGACCTCATACCCCAGCAGCACGAGCCAGTCGCGCAGCCGCCGCCCGACAGCAGGCGGCGCAGCTGCGGCGGCCAGCCGCCGCGCGTGGCCTTCGCACGCAGTCCCCACAGGCTCCACGGATGGAACCCGAGCACCAGCAGCTTGCCCTCGCCCGTCAGCACCCGATCGACTTCGCGCAGCACGGCGTAGGGGTCGGTTTCGAATTCGAGCGTGTGCGGCAACAGCACGGCATCGACGGAGTCGCTGGCGACCGGCAGTTGCGTCAGCCAGGACTGGACATCGGCCCCGGCGCGCAGTGTGCTCGAGATCACGGTCTGGCGCCGCGTCCGCGCCCCGGCGAGCAGTTCGCGCCCGCCGCCCCACAGGCCGATCTGCAGCATTTCCCAGCCGAAACAGTCTTCGAGCGACTCGCGCAGCAGCAGCGCCTCGGCGGCGCGCAGTGCCTGCCCGCGGGAACTGTGCAACCAGTCATCAATTGACGAGGACATGTGCCGGAAACGATAGCAATTTTCGGCACATATGGGTTAAATACGCGCCATTCGCGTGCCCGTCTGCGGGCCCCGCCCGACACGGGAGAAGGTATTGTCGCAACGCATTTTGGCAGCCCGCCTGGCCACCCCGGCGCTGCTTGCGCTGGTCGGTCTGCTGCAGGCCTGCACGTCTCTGATCGAGGCCCCGCCGGCACCCTCCGCAACGGTCGAGGTCCCGGCGGCAGAGCCGGCCCCCGTCGCGGCCAGCGAGCCGCCCGCCGTCACCGAGGGCATCGTCGCCGCCGCGCAGCCTGAACCCGCGGCGGAGCCCAGCGGTCCCGGCGATCTCTTCGAAGTCATCCGCGCCGGATTCCAGTTCGAGGACCCGGAGCAGTCGCGCATCGACGTGCAGCTGCGCTGGTACGCGAACAACCCGGAATACCTCGAGCGCGTGTTCGGTCGCTCGGAGCTGTACTTCCATCACATCGTCGCCGAGATCGCGCGTCGCGGCATGCCGCTCGAAATCGCGCTGCTGCCCGTCATCGAAAGCGCCTTTGAACCCTACGCCTACTCGCGTGCGCGCGCCGCCGGCCTGTGGCAATTCATCCCGGGCACGGGCACGCGTTTTTCGCTGACGCAGAACTGGTGGTACGACGGCCGCCGCGATGTCCTCGAGTCGACCCGGGCGGCGCTCGACTACCTGCAGTACCTGCACGCCGAGTTCGACGGCGACTGGCTGCTGGCGATCGCCGGCTACAACTGCGGCGAGGGCTGTGTCGCGCGCGCGGTGCGGCGCAACCGCTCGGCCGGGTTGCCGACCGATTTCTGGAGCCTGCGCCTGCCGTCCGAGACCCGTGCCTACGTGCCGAAACTGCTGGCGATGAAGCGCCTCGTGGCGAACCCCGAAGCCTACGGCATCGCGTTCGGCCCGATTCCGAATGAACCGTACTTCGTGCGCGTCGAGACCGGCAGCCAGATCGACCTGAAGCTTGCCGCCGAACTGGCCGGCATCACGCACGATCAGTTGTTCGAGCTGAACCCGGCGTTCCACCGCTGGGCGACGCCGCCCCAGGGCCCGCACCACCTGCTGCTGCCGATCAGCGCGGCCGACCTGTTCCGCCAGAATCTCGAGCGACTGACGCCCGATGAGCTGCTGCGCGTCACCCATCACATCGTGCAGCCCGGCGAGACCCTGGCGACGCTCGCCACGCGCTACCAGACGACGCCACAGGTGATCCGCGAGATCAACCGGCTCGGCGATGGCCCGATCGCGGTTGGGGCTGACCTGCGCGTGCCCTCGGGCAGCAACGTGCTGCCGGACAAGGTGCTGCGGGCCGCGGCGCGCGTCGACGGCGGCGGCGCTGGCGGCCGACGCCCGGTCATCCATGTCGTGCGCCGTGGCGACTCGCTGTGGAAGATCGCCCGCCGGCACAACATGAGCGTCAACCAGCTGATGCGGCTGAATGGCCTGAAGCCCGGCCAGACGCTGCAGACCGGCAAGCGCCTGCGCCTGGCGAGCGCCGCCGGGTCACCCTCGGGCGGCGGATCGTCCCTCAGCACGCCGACTGCAAACGTCAGCGCTGGCGGCACGATCACGCACGTCGTGCGGCGCGGCGACTCGCTGTACCGCATCGCCAAGCTGCATGGCGTCACCGTCGCGCAGCTGCTGTCCTGGAACGGCATTGGCGTCAACGCGCCGCTGCGGCCGGGGCAGAAGATCACGGTCAAGGTACCGCGGCGCCGCTGACCGCGTCGGCCCGGCACATCACAACAGGACTCAGGGGACGGCTATGGGGTTTCTTGCTGGCAAGCGCGCGTTGATCGTGGGCGTCGCCACGGAGCGTTCGATCGCCTGGGGCATCGCGCAGGCGATGCATCGCGAGGGCGCCGAACTTGCCTTCACCTACGCGGGCGACAAGCTGCGCGAGCGCGTCGAGCCGCTGGCGCAGTCGCTGGGCTCGAAGCTGGTGCTGCCACTGGACGTCACCGACGATGCGCAGATCGACGCGGTGTTCCGCACGCTGAAGCAGGACTGGGGCTCGCTCGACATCGTCGTGCACGCCGTGGCGTTCGCGCCGCGCGAAGCGCTGGCGGGCGGCTTCACGGACAGCACGAGCCGCGAGGCGTTCCGGATCGCGCACGATGTGTCGAGCTACAGCCTGACGGCACTGGCCCGCGCCGCGGCGCCGCTGATGGCCGGCCGCCACGGGGCGCTCGTGACGCTGTCCTACCTCGGCGCGATCCGCTCGATCCCGAGCTACAACGTCATGGGCCTCGCGAAGGCCAGCCTCGAGGCCAACGTGCGCTTCCTCGCCGCCGACCTCGGCCCGCAGGGCATACGCGTCAACGGCATCTCGGCCGGACCGATCAAGACGCTGGCGGCCGCCGGCATCGGTGGTCTTCGCAAGATGCTGTCGCGGGTGGCCGAGGTGGCGCCGCTGCGGCGCAATGTCACGCTCGAGGACGTCGGCAACACGGCCGCGTTCCTGTGCTCGGATCTGGCCGGCGGCATCACCGGCGAGATCATTTACGTCGACGGTGGCTTCAACACCGTCGGCATGAACTTCCCGCAGGAAGCCGAGGGCTGACGGGCTACTCGAACGCGGTCGGGTTCTTCTCGACCTTCGCCTTGCGCCGCAGCTCGAGCACGTAGGCGGCCGCATCGCTGCGACCGGCCTGCTGCGCCGCCTGCTGGATCCGCTGTGTGCGCAGCGGCGAGTTGTCGGTCTGCGGGGCCACGCGGGCCTGGGTCAGCACCAGCACGGCGGCGCCTGCGTCCTGGTCGAGCGTGACCGCCTCGACGACCGGCGCACCGGGCTGCGGACGACGCGCGGCGAACGCGGCATCGAGCACCTTGGCCGACACGGACGGATCGCCGCGACCCACGAAGCGCGGCGTTTCCGCCGTCACGCCGAAGGCCCGAGCAACCACCGGCAGCGATTCCCCGGCACGCACGCGCGCAACTGCCGCGTCCGCCGCGGCCCGCGCGGCTTCGGTCGCCTTCTGCTTGCGCAGCGCGGCGACGACCGCGTCGCGCACCTCGGCCAGCGGCTTCGGCGCGGCCTTGCGGTGTTCGAGCACCTTGACGACGATGAAGCGGTCTTCGCCGAGTGCGATCGGGCCGCCGATGCGGCGCAGGTTCAGCACCGAGTCGCTGAACACGACGTCGTCGACCTCCGGATTGGCGCCGAGCGGCGCGCCGCCGGCCCCGCGCAGGTACTGCGGCACTTCGCCGAGCGTCAGGCCCACTTCGGCAGCAATGGCGGCCAGGTCGGCGCCGGGCGATTCGAGCTTGCGCTCGACCTGCTCCTGCTTCTCGCCGAACAGATCGGCGACCTTGTCGCGCCGCACCGTGTCCTCGAGCTGCAGGCGGGCCTCTTCGAAGCTCTGCACCTTCGACGGCTGGATGCCGTCGAGCCGGATGATGTGGAAGCCGAACTCCGTCTTCACGAGGTCGCTGGTCTCGCCTTCCTTCATCGCGAACAGCGCGTCCGCGAACGGCCCGACGAACGCACTCTTGTCGGACCAGCCGAGGTCGCCACCCTGCTGCGCAGAGCCGGCATCCTTCGAATACTGGCGGGCGAGCGCGGCGAAATCCTTGCCGGCGCGCACCTCGGCGAGCACCGACTCGGCCTGCTTGCGGGCAGCGGCTTCATCGCCACCGTCGACGGGAATCAGGATGTGGCGCGAGCGGCGCCGCTCGGGCGTGACGTAGATCTCGCGGTTCTGCGCGTACAGGTCCTGCAGGTCCGCTTCCGTGACGGTCACCGTCGCGGCGACCTGGTCCGCACGCAGCTCGGCGTACTGCAGTCGGACCGACTCCGGGTTGGTCCACAGCGCCTGGTTCTGCTCGTAGAACGCGCTGACGGCGGCATCGTCCGTGACGACGGCCGCCGTGTAACGCTCGGCCGGCAGCACCAGCCAGGCGATCTCGCGCTGCTCGTCCTCGAGGCTGAAACGGCGCGTCAGTTCGCTTCTGGTCGCGAAGTCGGAAATCACCAGCGCGCGCTCGAGCTCGGCGTTCTGCAGGTCGCGCCGCACGTCGGCGCGGTAGCGCTCGGGCGTCAGGCCGACCTGCGCGAGCCGCGCGAGCGCGAGCTGCTCGTTGTACTTGCCGTCGACCTGGAACGCCGGTTCCTGCTCGATCGCCTCGCGCAGCCGCGCCGCGTCGACGCGGTAGCCGCCGTCGGCGGTGCGCTCGGAAATCAGCGCCCGGCGGACGAAGGTCTCGAGCAGGTTGTCCTGCAGGACCTTGCGGGTCTCCTCCGGAATGTCGCCGCCGAACTGCTGTTGCCAGCGCGACTGCTGCTCGCTCCAGGCCTCGCGCACGGCGTCGGTGCTCACCTCGGTGCCGTTGACCTTGGCGGCCGAGGCAGCACTGCCGGCGATGTTCATGTCGACGATGCCGGTGGCACCCCAGATCGCAAACACGAGTGCGAGCGGAATGAGAAGCAGATAGGCAACGATCTTCTTGCCCTTCAGCGAATCGCCCATCTTCTGCAGCATGAGTCGGTCTCGAGTGGCTGTCGGTGACGTCAAATAAACAAACGGCCCGCCGGATTTACCCGCACGGGCCGATGTGTGTCTGGCGGAGCGGACGGGGCTCGAACCCGCGACCCCCGGCGTGACAGGCCGGTATTCTAACCAACTGAACTACCGCTCCGAATTCTGGTGGGTGCTGAGGGGATCGAACCCCCGACCCTCGCCTTGTAAGGGCGACGCTCTACCGCTGAGCTAAGCACCCCCCGTCAAGGTGGCCGCGAATTCTAACGGATGATGTCCGCCCGTGCCAGCGCTGTCAGTGGGCCGCAGGGATCGGCTTGCCGTTGCGACGCCCGGTTCGCCGGCGGCCCTTGTCGGCCGCCGCAGCCGCCTTGCCGCCGGACCCCGCCGGCTGGGGCAGCGGGGTCGGCCGGTGGGCCAGCGCCAGCTCCAGCACCTCGTCGATCCATTTGACCGGCCGGATGTCGAGGTTGCCCTTGATGTTGTCCGGGATCTCGATCAGGTCCTTCTCGTTGTCGATCGGGATCAGCACCTGGCGGATGCCGCCGCGGTGCGCCGCCAGCAGCTTCTCCTTCAGGCCGCCGATCGGCAGCACCTCGCCGCGCAGCGTGATCTCGCCGGTCATCGCGACGTCGGAGCGCACCGGCACCTTGGTCAGCGCGGACACCAGCGCGGTGCACATGCCGATGCCGGCGGACGGCCCGTCTTTCGGAGTCGCGCCTTCGGGCATGTGCAGGTGGGTGTCGACCTTCTGGTAGAAATCCGGCTCCAGGCCGAGCAGGCTCGAACGGCTGCGGACGACCGTCATCGCGGCATCCATCGATTCCTGCATGACTTCGCCGAGCTGGCCGGTGCGTTGCAGCTTGCCCTTGCCCGGGACGACGGCCGCTTCGATCGTCAGCAGCTCGCCGCCGACTTCCGTCCACGCGAGGCCCGTGACCTGGCCGATCCGGTTCTCCTCCTCGGCCTTGCCGTAGCGGAAGCGGCGCACGCCGAGGTACTTGTCGAGGTTCTTCGGCGTGACCGCGACGCCCTTCGCGTCCTTCTTCGCGAGCAGCAGCTGCTTGACCGTCTTGCGACAGATCTTCGCGACCTCGCGCTCGAGGTTGCGCACGCCCGCTTCGCGCGTATAGAAGCGCACGATGTCGAGCAGGGCCTCGTCCGACACCTTCAGTTCGCCGGACTTCAGGCCGTTGTTCTTCATCTGCTTCGGCAGCAGGTAGCGGCGCGCGATGTTCAGCTTCTCGTCTTCGGTGTAGCCCGGCAGGCGTATCACTTCCATGCGATCGAGCAGTGGCGCCGGGATGTTCAGGCTGTTTGCCGTGCAGACGAACATGACCTGCGACAGGTCGAGGTCGACCTCGAGGTAGTGATCGTTGAAGGTCGCGTTCTGCTCGGGGTCGAGCACTTCGAGCAGCGCCGAGGACGGATCGCCGCGGAAGTCCATCGACATCTTGTCGACTTCGTCGAGCAGGAACAGCGGGTTCGACACCGCGGTCTTGGCGAGGTTCTGCACGATCTTGCCGGGCAGCGAACCGATGTAGGTGCGGCGGTGGCCGCGGATCTCGGCCTCGTCGCGCACGCCGCCCAGGCTCATGCGGACGAACTTGCGGTTCGTGGCCCGCGCGATGCTCTGGCCGAGGGAGGTCTTGCCGACACCCGGCGGACCCACGAGGCAGAGGATCGGTCCCTTGATCTTGTCGACGCGCTGCTGCACCGCGAGGTACTCGACGATGCGCTCCTTGACCTTGTCGAGCCCGAAGTGATCCTCGTCCAGGATCTTCTCGGCGCGGGCGATGTCCTTGATGACCTTGGTGCGCTTCTTCCAGGGCACCTTGACCAGCCAGTCGATGTAATTGCGCACGACGGTGGCTTCGGCCGACATCGGCGACATCATCTTGAGCTTGCTGAGCTCGGCCGTGGCCTTGTCGCGCGCCTCCTTGGGCATGCCGGCCTTCTCGATCTTCTGCTCGAGTTCCTGGACCTCGTTGACGCCGTCCTCCATCTCGCCGAGTTCCTTCTGAATGGCCTTCATCTGCTCATTCAGGTAGTACTCGCGCTGGGACTTCTCCATCTGCGCCTTGACGCGGCCGCGGATGCGCTTCTCGATCTGCAGCACGTCCATCTCGCCCTCGATGGCGACCAGCACGTGCTCGAGCCGCTTGCGGACGTCGAGGATCTCGAGGACCTTCTGCTTCTCGCCGAGCTTCAGCGCCATGTGCGCGGCGACCGTGTCGGCGAGGCGGCCGGCATCCTCGATGCCGGACAGCGCCGTCAGCACTCGGGCGGCACTTTCTTGTTCAGCTTGACGTACTGCTCGAACTGCGAAATCACGGAGCGCGACAGCACTTCGAGTTCTTCTCGTCGTACTGGTCGATGTCGGCCAGCATCGAGACATGCGCCGAAGAACGCCGTCGGTTCGAGCGGTCGATGCGCGCGCGGCTGACGCCCTCGACCAGCACCTTCACCGTGCCGTCGGGCAGCTTCAGCAGCTGCAGGATCGAGGCCACGGTACCGATCGCGTACAGGTCGTCGGCCTTGGGATCGTCGACGTCGGCCTGCTTCTGCGCGACCAGCATGATGCGCTTGTCGGCCTTCATCGCCGCCTCGAGCGCCTGGATCGATTTCTCCCGCCCGACGAACAGCGGGATCACCATGTGCGGGTACACGACGAGCGCGCAGCGGCAGCACGGGGATGTTCTCGATCGCCGTGACTTTCAGGCCAGTCGGCGGGGAGCTGGGGGTTTCGTCGGACACGCGGTGCACCTCGGCGCGGATGTTCTCAGGTGCCGTCGACCGGCGGCGCCTGTGCATACAGTATGGCCGATTTGCGCGGAATCAACCCGGGTGCACGCGGATTGCGAGCGGCACCCGGGCCGCGGCAGGCGGACGCCGGCGGCGTCGCTCAGCCGTTCGTGCCGCCGGAGACCTTGCGGGCCGGGGCGTCGCCCTCGGCCGGCTCGGACTTGTAGACGATGTAGGGCTTCGCATGGCCGTCGATGACGGATTCATCGACGACCACCTTCTGCACGCCCTTGAGGGACGGCAGGTCGTACATCGTCTCGAGCAGCACGTTCTCGAGGATGGTGCGCAGCCCGCGCGCGCCCGTACGGCGCTGCATCGCGCGGCGCGCGACCGCCCGCAGGCCGTCGTCGCGGAACTCGAGTTCCGCGCCTTCCATGTCGAACAGGCGCCGATACTGCTTGGTCAGGGCGTTCTTCGGCTCGAGCAGGATGGACATCAGCGCGGCTTCGTCCAGTTCCTCGAGCGTGGCCACGACGGGCAGGCGCCCGACGAACTCCGGGATCAGGCCGAACTTGATCAGGTCTTCGGGCTCGACGTCATGGAACACATCGACGCCGTGCGGCCGCGAGTTCTGCTCGCGCACCTCGGAAGTGAAGCCGATGCCGCTCTTCTGGGTGCGGTTCAGGATGATCTTCTCGAGGCCGGCGAACGCGCCGCCGCAGATGAACAGGATGTTCGACGTCGACCTGCAGGAACTCCTGCTGCGGGTGCTTGCGGCCACCCTGGGGCGGCACCGAGGCCACGGTGCCCTCGATCAGCTTCAGCAGCGCCTGCTGCACGCCTTCGCCTGACACGTCGCGCGTGATCGACGGGTTGTCGCTCTTGCGCGAGATCTTGTCGATTTCGTCGATGTAGACGATGCCCGTCTGCGCCTTCTCGACGTCGTAATCGCACTTCTGCAGCAGCTTCTGGATGATGTTCTCGACGTCCTCGCCGACGTAGCCGGCCTCGGTCAGCGTCGTCGCATCGGCAATCGTGAACGGCACGTTGAGCAGCCGCGCGAGGGTCTCGGCGAGCAACGTCTTGCCGCAGCCCGTCGGGCCGATCAGCAGGATGTTGTTCTTGGCGATCTCGACTTCGTCCTTGCCGCGCGGACCGCTGGTGCGGGTCTGCAGGCGCTTGTAGTGGTTGTAGACCGCGACCGACAGCGTCTTCTTGGCGCGATCCTGGCCGATGACGTATTCGTCGAGGACCTTCTTGATCTCGACCGGCTTGGGCAGCTTGTCGCGCGCACGTTCGGCACGATCCTCGAGTTCTTCGCGGATGATGTCGTTGCACAGCTCGACGCATTCGTCGCAGACGAAGACCGAAGGACCGGCGATCAGTTTGCGGACTTCGTGCTGGCTCTTGCCGCAGAAGGAGCAGTAGAGCAGCTTGCCGTCGTCGCTGCGGCCCCGGGATTCATCGCTCATGCACGCAAGCCCCTGAAAACATTGTACGGGACCTTATAGCACGGCCCCGCACGGGCGACCAAGAACCGCGCCACAGTGGCGCCGAAGCGACGGCTGTACAGAACCCGTACAACGCGGCAAAAAGCCGCCTTCAGGTGATGCCGGACGGGACCGGCGTCACGGAAACGCGTTTATCCAGCTTTTTGTCAACCAGACCATAAGCCACGGCCGCCTCGGCGTTCATCCAGGTATCGCGCTCGGTGTCGGTCGCGATGCGCTCGACGGTCTGGCCGGTGTGGTGCGCGAGGATGCCGTTCAGCCGCTCGCGGATGATCAGGATTTCCTTCGCCTGGATGCTGATGTCCGTCGCCTGGCCCTGCGTGCCGCCCGACGGCTGGTGGATCATCGCGCGCGAGTTCGGCAGCATGAAGCGCTTGTCCTGGCGCCGCCGGCGAGCAGCAGTGCGCCCATCGACGCCGCCATGCCGACGCAGATCGTGCTGACATCGGGCTTGATGAACTGCATCGTGTCGTAGATCGCAAGGCCCGCGCTGACGGAACCGCCCGGCGAATTGATGTAGATCGCGATGTCCTTCTCGGGATTTTCCGATTCGAGGAACAGCAGCTGCGCGACGATCAGGTTCGCCATGTAGTCCTCGACCGGACCCACGGCGAAGATCACGCGCTCCCTTCAGCAGGCGCGAGTAGATGTCATAAGCGCAGTTCGCCGCGGGCCGTCTGCTCGACGACCATCGGCACGAGGTTCAGGGCCTGTTCGTTCATGTGGCGTTACCTTGGCCGAAGCCGGTCAGTTCGCTGAAGGTGGCGGGCTTGTTCGTGACCCGTGCGCGCCCGACGATCCAGTCGATCAGCTGGTCCTCGAGCGCCGCGCTCGATCTGACGCATGGCGTCGGCATTTTGCAAGTACTGGCGTCGCAGTTCCTCGCTGTTCGGATTCGCCGCCGTGAGGTCGGCCAGCTTCTGCGCGACGCGCTCGCGCTCGACCTTGATGCCCTCGGCGCGGATCAGCTCGCCGACGATCAGCCCCAGCGCGACGCGCCGTCGGGCCGGCTCCTCCAGCCCCTCGGGCGCCGGCAGCTGGCTGACATCCTTGATGCCCATGCGCCGCGCCATGTCGAGCTGCATCGAGCGGACCTGCTCGGCGACCATGCCCTTGGGGACGTCGATCGGGTTGTCGCGGTGCAGGGCATCGAGCACCTGGCCGCGCAGCTTGTTGCGGACTGCCTCGGTCAGCTCGCGCTCCATGCTGCGACGGACCTCCGTCCGCAGCGCCTCGACGCCACCCTCCGCGACACCGAAGGCCGCGCAGAACTCGTCGTTCAGTTCCGGCAGCTTCTGCTCTTCCACCGACTTGACCGCGACCGCGAACTGGGCGGTCTTGCCCGAGATCCCTTCCCGACCGTAGTCGTCGGGGAACTTGACCTCGACCGTGCGGGTCTCGCCCGCCTTCGCGCCTTTCACGCCCGCCTCGAACTCCGGCAGCATGCGGCCTGCGCCGATGACGAACGAGATGCCCTCGCCCGAGCCGCCCTGGAACAGTTCGCCGTCGATGCGGCCTTCGAAGTCGACGCTGACCTTGTCGGTCTCGATGGCCGGGCGATCGACCGGCACATAGTCCGGGCGCTGCTTGCGCATCGTGTCGAGCATCGCTTCGAGGTCGGCGTCCGTGACGCTGGCTTCCGGGCGCTCGAGTTCGATCGAATCGACCGCATTGACCTTGAATTCGGGCATCACCTCGAACACCGCGGTGAAGCGCAGGTCCGCGCCCGGCTCCGCCGACAGCGCCTCGATGCGCGGATCGGTCGCGGGCCGCAGCTTCTCCGTGCTGACGGCGTCGGCGAACGAGCGCTGCAGCAGGTCGGAGACGACGTCGCTCTGGACCTGGCCGCCGTACTGGCGCTTGACCACCTCGAACGGCGCCTTGCCGGGCCGGAACCCCTTCAGGCGGGCGGTGCGCGCGATCTCGCGCAGCCGCGAGTTGATTTCCTCGTTGACCCGGGCAGCCGGGACAGCCACGTCGAGCTTGCGTTCCAGGCCCACGGTGGCGGTGATCGATACCTGCATGCAAATCGTCCTTCAGAAGATCAGGGTTCTGCGAAAGGAGGGACTCGAACCCTCACGGGTGTTGCCCACTGGAACCTAAATCCAGCGCGTCTACCAGTTCCGCCACTTTCGCGCAGCTTCGCCAATCGCAGTCGTGAGCGGTCGGGGATTGCGCAGTATATCGGAAACCCCACCCGCCCCGCCCGGGGCGCCCGCCCGCGCCGGCAGCCCCGTTTCAGGGTTATGCTCAGCGCCCATGCAGCTGTGGAATCTCGTGTTCGTCATCGGCCTGACGTCCCTGTCCGGCCTGCTGGATGCCCGCGGCTTCCTGTACGCGTCCAAGGCCTGGCCAGGCGGGCAGATGGACCCGCGGATGGCCGGCCTGTCGGTGCTGTGCTTCGCGGTCGGGCTGTCGTGCTACGTGCTGGCCGTGCGGTTCATCCAGGCGATGGGCGTGCACGGCGTGGCGTTGCAGAGCGCGCTGTGGTTCATCGTCACGGCAGTCGGCATCGCGGTGCTCGACACCAGCATCCTGAGCTGGTCCCGGACCCAGCAGGTCGTCGGCGTGCTGGTGGCCGTGGGGCTGGGGTGGTTGATCGTGACCTCGGCGGCGGCGGATCACTAGTCGGGGAAAGTGGTGGGCCGTGTAGGGATCGAACCTACGACCAAGAGATTAAGAGTCTCCTGCTCTACCAGCTGAGCTAACGGCCCACGTTGTCCCAAAAATGGGGTGGACGATGGGGATCGAACCCACGACAGCCGGGACCACAACCCGGGGCTCTACCACTGAGCTACGTCCACCGTCCTTCAAACCTGCCCGGCCCTGCTGCAGCGGCCAAATGGCGCGCCCGGCAGGACTCGAACCTGCGACCTACGGCTTAGAAGGCCGTTGCTCTATCCAGCTGAGCTACGGGCGCGCAGCCGAACGCAAGCGTATCGCATCATCCACCCGCCGAGGACCTGCGTGCCAGGCACGCTGCGGACTGGTCGGGGCAGCAGGATTTGAACCTGCGACCCTCTGCTCCCAAAGCAGATGCGCTACCAGACTGCGCCATGCCCCGGCGCCGCAATCCCCCCGCGGGGCGCGAATCATACGGGCGGACTCGGACCAGCGTCAAACGGGCGTGCGAGGCGCTGTGCGACAATAGCGGGATGACGGCGCAGATCATCGACGGCAAGGCCATCGCCGAGGGCGTCTACGACGAGGTGCGGCGCAGCGTCGACGGGCTCGTCGCCCGCGGGCGCCGCCGGCCGGGGCTGGCCGTCGTCATGGTGGGCGACAACGCCGCCTCCGCTGTCTACGTGCGCAACAAGCGCCGGGCCTGCGAACGCTGCGGCATCGAGTCCTTCGCGCGCGACCTGCCCCATTCGACGTCGCAGCTCGAGCTGCTGACGGTCATCGATGAGCTCAATGCCGACGAGCGCGTCGACGGCATCCTGGTGCAATTGCCGCTGCCCGACCACATCCGCCAGGACGCAGTCGTCGAGCGCATCGATCCGCGCAAGGACGTCGACGGCTTCCACCCCTACAACATCGGTCGCCTCGCCGAGCGCAACCCGCTGATCCGCCCGTGCACCCCCTACGGCGTCATCCGCCTGCTCGACCATGTCGGCGTGTCGGTGAAGGGACTGCACTGCGTCGTGGTCGGCGCATCTAACATCGTCGGCCGGCCGATGTCGCTCGAACTGCTGCTGATGGGTGCGACGACCACCGTCACGCACCGCTTCACGACCCATCTCGAGGACCACGTGCGTCAGGCCGAGGTGCTGATCGTCGCCGCCGGCAAGCCCGGCCTGATCCCCGGCGAGTGGGTGCGCCCCGGCGCGGTGGTCGTCGACGTCGGCATCAATCGCCGCGACGACGGCAAGCTCTGTGGCGACGTGCAGTTCGAGGCCGCGCGCGAGCGGGCCGCCTGGATCACGCCCGTGCCGGGCGGCGTTGGTCCGATGACGGTCGCGATGCTGATGAAGAATACGTTCGAGGCGGCGGTTCGGCGGCAAGACGGCATTTGAGCGGATCAGCGTCGGAACGCTGGCGGTCATCACGCAGGCCGCTCGCGCGGTCGCGCTGAAAGACGCCGGCCCGGCGCGCCCACGGCGCACAAAAAGCCACTGCGCGGGGACCGTCGATGCCGTGGAGCGCCGCGCGATGCGCGCGCCCGACCAGGCGCTCCAACGCGCAGCGCAACCTGCGTGATGACCGCCAGCACCGCGGCACCGCTCCGTTGAACTGCCCTCCCTCGCACCGAACGGACGTGACGGACGGCGCGTGGTTCGCGTGGACGTCCACCCTCCCGCCGCCGCGCGCGTTGGAGCGCTCCTCGCCGGCGCGCATCGCATGGCGTACCGGTACGAACGAACTCCCCGCGCAGGTCCCTTTAGACACGCCATGCGCGCGCCGGCGAGGTGTCTTTCGGCGCGACTGCGCGCGGCGGCGGGAGGATGGGCGTCCACGCGTGCGACCCGGCTACCCTCACACGAACCGCCACGTAGTGGTGCCGTCGGGTTTGTCCTCGAGCACGACGCCGGCATCGGCGAGCTGCTGGCGGATCTCGTCGGAGCGCTTGAAGTCCCTGGCCTTGCGGGCGACCTTGCGCTCGGCGATCAAGGCGTCGATCTGGCCGGCGTCGAGACGCTCGGCAGCCATGGCCGGCGCGTCACCGTCGATGCTGCGCGCCTTCGGCAACCGGAACCACTCGGCTGGCTCGAGCTGCAGCACGCCCAGCACGGCACCGAGGTCGACGAGTTCGCGCGCGAGCTGCGCGGCACGAGTCACGTCGCCGGCATCGCGCGCGCGGTTGATGTCGCTCGCGAGCCCCTGCAGCACGGCCACGGCCTCGGGCGTGTTGAAGTCATCGTCCATGACCTCGGTGAAGCGCGCGGTCGCCGCGCCCGGCGCCGAAGTGGCTGCGGGTGGCGCGTCCCGTGCGTGCGCAGCCCGCTCCAGCGCGCGGTCGGCCTGGTCGATCTGCGGCAGCGAGTAGTTCAGCGGCCCGCGGTAGTGCGACGACAGCAGGAAGAAGCGCAGCACCTCGGGGTGGCGCACGTAGCGGGCGCCGCTGGCATCGCGCTTGTCGAGCACTTCGCGGATCGTGAAGAAGTTGCCGAGCGACTTCGACATCTTCTCGTTGTCGACGTTGACGAAGCCGTTGTGCATCCACAGTCGCGCGAAGCGCGCGCCGGTGGCGCCGCAGGACTGCGCGATCTCGTTCTCGTGATGCGGGAACTTGAGATCCATGCCGCCGCCGTGGATGTCGAACTCGTCGCCGAGCAGCTCGGCCGACATCGCCGAGCACTCGATGTGCCAGCCCGGGCGGCCCGGACCCCACGGCGACGGCCACGACGGCTCGCCGGGCTTGGCGCGCTTCCACAGCACGAAGTCGAGCGGGTCGCGCTTGGCCTGGTCGACCTCGACGCGCGCGCCGGCGCGCAGGTCGGCGAGCCGCTTGCCGGACAGCTTGCCGTACTCGGGGAAGCTCGACACCGAATACAGGACGTCGCCGTCCTCGGCGACATAGGCATGCCCGGTGTCGATCAGCCGCTGCGCGAGCGCGACCATGCCGCCGACATGCTGCGTCGCGCGCGGCTCGTGGTCGGGCCGCAGCACGCCGAGCCGGTCGTAGTCCTCGTGCATCGCGGCGATGAAGCGCTCGGTGAAGCGCTCGATCGGCTCGCCGAGTTCGTTCGCGCGCTTGATGATCTTGTCGTCGATGTCGGTGATGTTGCGCACGAAGATGACGCGCAGCCCGCGCCAGCCGAGGTAGCGCCGCACGACGTCGAACGCGATCTTCGAGCGGGCGTGGCCGATGTGGCAATAGTCGTAGACGGTATCGCCGCAGACGTACATCCGCACTTCGCCGGGGTGGATCGGGACGAGCGCTTCGCGCTCGCCGGTCAGGGAGTTGTGGATACGCAGCATGGGCGGCTCAATCCGGGTGGCGGGCATTCAACAGGCGCTGCTGCACGGCTCCCGGAGGGAACAGTGGCAGCAGCGGCGCGAGTTCGGGGCCGTGATCGAGACCGGTCAGCGCAATCCGCAGCGGCTTGAACAGCGCGGGCCCTTTGGCGCCGGTGGCGGCGCGGACGGCGGCCGTCAGGGCGGGCCAGTCGGCGGGCTGCGCGCCCTGGCTCGCGGCGGCCGCCGCGGCGGCATCGAAGAACGCATCACCGGCGGCTTCGAGCAGCGCGCGGCCGGCGGCATCGAGCGGTGCGGGCTGCTCGCGGACGATGCGCGCCCATCGCGTCGCGTCCTCGGGCAGCACGACATTCGCGCGCACGGCGGTGATCAGCGCGGCACGCTGCGCCGGATCGAGTCCCGGCGGCATCGCGGGCAGCAGCCAGACCAGCGCGGCCTCCTCCGACAGCGCATGGGCCGCATCCTTCTGCCAGCTCGCGAGCTGCGCGTCGTCGAAGCGCGCGGGCGCGCAGCCGAGGTGTTCGAGCGTGAACCCGCGCGCCAGCGCATCAGGCAGCTGCAAACCCTGCAAGGGGCTCGAGTGCCCGAGCCGGAATAGGTGGTTGACGACGGCTTCCGGCAGGTAGCCCGCGCGGCGCAGGTCCCCGAGCGATCGGGCGCCGGCCCGCTTCGACAGCGGCGCGCCGTCGCTGCCCATCAGCAGCGCGACGTGGCCGTAGCGCGGCGCGGGCTGGCCGAGCGCTTCGAGCAACAGCAGCTGGCGCGGCGTATTGGTCAGGTGATCTTCGCCGCGCAGCACGTGGGTGATGCCCATGGCAGCGTCGTCGAGCGCGTTGCAGAAGAAGAACGCCGCCGTGCCGTCGCCGCGGCGGATCACGAAGTCGCCGATGTCGTCGGTCGCGAACTGCTGCGGGCCGTGGACGAGATCGTCGAACCCGATGCTGCGCCCGGCCGGTACGCGGAAGCGCAGCGTGGGCGGGGCGCTGGCGCGCGCGGCGCGCGCTGCACGCTGCGCCGCATCGAGATCACGGCAGGTGCCCGCGTAGCGCGGCGGCCGGCCGGCAGCCAGCTGGCTGCGACGGGCCACATCGAGCTCGAGTGGCGTGCACCAGCACGGGTAGGCCAGTCCCCGCTGTTCGAGATCGGCGAACGCGGCGTCATAGCTCGCGCTGCGCTGCGACTGCAGGTAGGGCCCGTTCGGGCCGCCGATATCCGGCCCCTCGTTCCAGTGCAGCCCAAGCCAGCGCAGGTCGTCCTGCAGCGCGACGATGTGCTCGGCCTGGCTGCGCTCGGCGTCGGTATCTTCGATGCGCAGCACGAAACGGCCACCGTCGCGCCGCGCCAGCAACCAGCTGAACAGCGCCGTGCGCGCGTTGCCCAGGTGCAGCGCGCCGGACGGGCTCGGCGCAAAACGCGTGACGACTGCGGACATCGGCGCAAGTTTATATGATGCCGTCATGTTCCTGTTCGTCTCGGACCTGCACCTCGACGGCACGACGCCGGCAGCCATCGACCAGTTCGTCGACTGGCTCGGCGACGAGGCACGCGGCGCCCGCGCCGTCTACATCCTCGGTGACCTGTTCGAGAGCTGGATCGGCGATGACGATGCCGACCCGGCGCGTGAGCGCGCGCGGCGCTGCGCACGCTGACCGACGCCGGCGTGCCCTGCTGGGTCATGCGCGGCAACCGCGATTTCCTGGCTGGGCGCGGGATTCGCGGCGCGCACCGGCTGCCGGTTGCTGCCGGACCCCGTCATCGCCGACCTGGACGGCCACGCGGTGCTGCTGACGCACGGCGACCTGCTCTGCACGGATGACCACGCCTACCAGGCGCTGCGCACCACGGTGCGCAACCCGGACTGGCAGCAACGCGTGCTGGCACTGCCGCTCGCGACCCGCCAACTGCTCGCGGGGGCTGCCCGGGCCGGCAGCAAGGCGCACATCGAGCAGGCGGCGATGGCCATCATGGACGTCAACGACGACGCAGTGGCGCGGTTGTTCCGTGCGACGGGCGTCGACTGCATGATCCATGGGCACACCCATCGACCGGCGATCCATCGCGTCGACGTCGATGGCCGCGCTCGCACGCGCGCGGTGCTCGGCGCCTGGTATGAACACGGCGCGCTGCTGCGCTGGCGCGACGGGTCGCTCGAGGCGGGGATACTGCCGCGCAGCTAGGGCCTGTTCACACTACGGCGGTGCCCGCGCTGCCAGCCGGCGTGCCCGAGTGAAAGCAGAAGCGGTCGTCGGGGGCAGTCGCCAGCTCCGCCTCGATCAGCGCGAGTTCACCCAGCCGCGCACGCCAGTCGAGCTCGGGATGCGCGCGCTGCGCGGCCTCCGCGAATCGCAGGTAGACCTCGTAGTGCCGCGCCTCGGCACGCTCCAGCGTCCGATACAGCAGCGCGACCGGCGCCGGCAGCACGGGCGCCAGCAGCCGGAAACGCTCGCAGGAGCGCCCTTCGATCAGTGCACCGACCAGCAGCAGGTCGAGCTTGCGGCGTGGCTCGCTGCGCGCCGTGGCGGCCCTGAGCCCGCCCGCGTAGCGCCCCGGACGACGGCGACGCTGCGCACCGATGCGCAGCGAGCGCATCAGCTTCGCGACCTGCTCGTAGTGGCGCAGCTCCTCGCGGGCGAGTTTCGACAACTGACCGGCGAGCTCGGTGTCGTCGGCGTACAGGAACATCAGCGAGATCGCGGTCGACGCCGCCTTCTTCTCGGCATCCGCATGATCGTGCAGCAGCTCGGGCAACCGCGTGCGGGCCAGCTCGACCCAGCGTGGCGAGGTCGGCGCGGCCAGCAGTGTCTCGATGGGCGGAAAGACCGCCGCGCGCCCGCCGCTCACGCGGCCAGGCCCGCTTCAGGCAGCGCCGCCTGTGCCTCCTCGATCGCGCGCAGCACCCGCTGCGCACTGTCATAGCGATCGTCGGGGCGCTTGGCCATCAACCGCTCGAGCAGCGGCTGCAGCACGCCGAGACCGGCCGGCAGCTGCGGGATCGGCTCCTTGGCATGCTTGTAGATGATGCCCATCGCCGTGTCGCTCTCGTACGGCTTCTTCGCCGTCAACATCTCGTACAGCATGATGCCGAGCGCATACAGGTCGCTGCGCGGATCGGTTGGCTGGCCGTGCCCCTGCTCCGGACTCATGTAGTACGGCGTCCCGAAGATCAGGCCCTTGTCGGTGATCTCGAGTTCGAGTGCGCGGTGCTTGGCGAGCCCGAAGTCGATCAGCGCCAGCGAGCCGTCGTCGCGCACCATGACGTTGCCGGGCTTGAGGTCGCGATGCAGGATGCCCGCCTTGTGGATCGCATCGAGCGCGCCGGCGATCTCGTGCATGTAGTCGCGCCTGGCGCGGCGCGAGTGGTGTACTACCCGTGCGCGCAGGTCGCCGCGCGCGAAGTACTCGAAGCGAGGTAGGCGTAGTCGTCGGTGACGCCAAGGTCGTGCAGGTGCACGACGTTCGGATGCGCGGATACCGCGGACGATCTCGTACTCCTGCAGGAAGCGTGCGAACGCCTGGTCGACGCCATCGCCGCCGCGTCGCCGTCACCTTCAGTACGACCAGCGCACCGGCCTTGAAACTCTCCGGCAAGATACAGATCCGACCTGAGCCGGACGCGATCTGGCGGACACGCCGGTAGCCGCGCATAAGCGCCACCGAAGGTCTGTTGTTCGCGCGCATCCGGCGCTGCCATCGCGTCGCCCTGGCCTGCTGCGCGGCGGCGGCCCGCAGTGTCGCAATCAGCCGCTCATGCTCGACCTTGGCGAGCGACAGCGTCGCGAACGCGCCGGCGGCGCGTGCCGCGGCGACGAGGGTCTCGTCATCGCGCTCGAGCAGGAAAACCACCGGTGCGAAGCCGGGACGATTGCTGAGCTCGGCCAGCCACGTCAGCCCGTCACCGGTCTTCCAGGTCTGGTCGAGCAGCACGGCATCGAATCCCTGCGCCAGGAAGCCCGGCTGCAGCGGCCCGCGGACGACCGGGTTGTAGGGCACGACGACCGCATCCGGGCCACACGCAGGTCACGTGATGGCGCACCAGTGCGCGATGGCGCGGTCGTCGTTGATCAGCAGCAGAGCGCATCCGGGCATTACAGCATGCGGCCCGGGAGTGGCCATTGCGCCCGTACCAGGGCAGCGTACGGCCCGTTCGAAGCAGGGCCGATCACGATCATCGCCAGACGTTGGTGCCAGTCGGCCCGGTGTGAACCAAGGTCACCCGCCGCCTCGAGCGCGGGCCCGGCGTCAGCGGCCGCGAGATGCGCGCCGGGTCGCAACCGGCGTCGCGCATGCGCTCGCGGCTGCCTCCGTCCACGACCGCGCCGCGTCGCTCGACGCGCCGTCGATCCGTCCGTGCCGCAGGCCAGCAGGGCCACGCCGGCCTGCCCGGCGAGGAGCGCCGCGCCGCGGCCAGCGCGGCTGGTTGCGACCGCCGCGACCGGGATGCGAGGGCAACGTCACCGTCGTCTCGCCCCCGCGAGCCACAGGCCGGCTGGCCCGTCCAGGAGCCGCTGCGCCAGTGCATCGCCCGTGACCGCGCATCGCCCTCGGGCGTCCGGCGACGCGCGTCACGGCAAGCCCGCTGCGGGCGGTAGCGGACTCGACTGCGGCCAGCGCGTGCTCGAGCGATGCGACGATGCGGCGCTCGATGCGGTCACCGGGGCGGGCCGCGAGCAGGCCCGAGCCGATCACCGCCGAGGTCATCGTTCGTACATCGGAGACGAACGGCGCGAGCGCGCCGCTCGCCGAAGATGACCGTGAGACCACCGCCCTTGAGCGCAGGATCGCCGCGCGACGCATCAGTTCCAGTTCGCCGATGAGCAACCCGGAGAGCCAGGCCGCCGGCGCCGACGGCGCGACTGCGTCAGGTCGACACCTCGCGCAACACCTCGACGAGGCTGGAGGCGCCACCGGAGACGAGCAGCAGCGGCGCACCCGGCATCGAGCGCGGCGACGCCGTCGAGCAGGCGGCGACCTGCGGCGAGGCTGCGTACATCGAGCAGCGGGTGGGCGCCATGCAGCAGCTCGCACCGGCCGCCTGCGCGCAACCCGCAGAAGAGGATCGCCGTCAGGCACGACGACCAGGCCACGTTCGAGCCGCGCGCCAGGCTGCTGGCCTTCCGTACTGCAGTACATCGGCACCGCCTGCCTTGCCGGCGGCAAAAGGATGCCGCCAGCGGTCGGCGGTCGCTCGCGGCCTCTTCAGCCAATGCGCGGCCTGCGACCTCCCGGCCGTCGATCGCCCCGAGGGCGACACGCAGCAGTTCAAGCAGGGTCGGAACGGGCGGCAGCGACGCTGGTCGGCGCGTCGTGCTGCATCAACCGCCACACTTGCGGATGACGTACGCCGGCGGTATCGCGACGCCGGGCCTTCGCGGCATCCGAGCGCTCGACTTCCAGCCGCTGCAGGTACTCGGGCGTGACGTCGCCGGTCGGATACTGGCCGGAGGAAACAGGACGTGTCGAACTCGGTGATGCTGGCGTTGTCGTGCCGGCAGGCCGCGGCAAGGTCGTCCAGGTCCTGGTAGATCAGCCAGTCAGCGCCCGATCGCGTCGCGCACCTGCCTCCTCGCTTCGGCCGGCGCGACCAGCTCGCTGGCGGCCGGGCATCCTGTCGATGCCGTAGACGTTCGGATTGCGCACCGGCGGAGCCCCGCCGACGCGAAGAAGTAGACCTTGCGCGCCGGCCTCCCGCGCGAGTTCGATGATCTGCGCCGACGTCGTGCCACTTGCGATCGAGTCATCGACCAGCAGCACGTTCTTGCCGCGGAATTCCAGATCGATCGCGTTGAGCTTGGAGCGCACCGACTTCTGCCGCTGCTCCTGCCCGGCATGATGAACGTGCGGCCGATGTAGCCAGTTCTTGATGAAACCTTCGCGGTGCCAGTGCCCAGCCCCTGGGCGAGCTGCAGCGCCGCGGTGCAGCCGTGTCCGGTATCGGGATCACGACGTCGATGTCATGGTCAGGTACTCGCGCCGCAACTTCTCGGCCAGCTTGTCGCCCATGCGCATGCGCGCGCGCTGCACCGAGATATTTGTCGATGATCGAATCACGGGCGCGCGAAGTAGACCAGACTCAGATGCAGGGCGTGTGGCGCACCGTCGCGGCGAAGGCTGCTGCGGTGCAACCGGCCCAGTTCGTCGATGAACACGGCTTCGCCCGGCGCGACATCGCGCAGCACGCGGAATCCCAGGCCCGTGACGGCGGCGCTCTCCGACGCGAGGATGTACTCCGCGCCGCACGCCGGTGTCGCGCGTCCCCAGCACCAGCGGGCGGATGCCGTTCAGGTCGCGAAGGCGACGATGCCATGCCCCGCGACCATCGCGACGACCGCGTAGCCGCCGCGACAGCGCGCCGGTACACGGCGGTCAGCGCCGCGAAGATATCGGCCGGGGTGACGCGCGGCGTGCCGACGCTGCAGCTCCGACGCGAACACATTCAGCAGCACTTCCGAATCGGACGACGTCGACAGGTAGCGCCTGTCCTCGCGCGTCAGCACGGCAGCGAGTTCGGCGGCGTTGGTCAGGTTGCCGTTGTGAGCAAGGCAGATGCCATAGGGTGCATTGACGTAGAACGGCTGGGCTTCGGCAGCGCCGTCGCAGCCAGCGGTCGGGTAGCGCACGTGGCCAATGCCGACGTTGCCGCGCAGGTCGAGCATGTCTTTCTCGGAGAAGACGTCGCGCACGAGCCCCTGCCCCTTGCGCATGCACAGCTGGCCCTCGCTGACCGTGACGATGCCGGCCGCATCCTGGCCGCGATGCTGCAGCATGGTCAGCGAGTCGTAGAGCCGCTGGTTGGCGGGGCTGGTTCCGACGATGCCGACGATGCCGCACATGCCGCGTTCTCCCGCTGCGTCAGTTCGTGTCGAGGGCCGAGCCGATCGGGCGGTCGCCGACGACCTTGCGGATCGCGGCGGCGGAGGACTCCGCGTAACCGATCAGGGTCGCGTCGCGCCACCAGCTCGAGCGATCGAGCTGCAGCAGCTGTCCGAGGATCGCGAGCACCCCCAACACCACCACGCCGCGCAGCAAACCAAACAGGAAGCCGAGGAAGCGGTCGAAGCCGCTGAAGATCGACATGCGGACGAACTGGTTCAGCAGCACGCCGACCAGCGTGCCGACGAGCAGTACGCCGAGCGCGACCAGTGCGCGCGCGACCCAGGTATTGACGGGATCCTCGGCGAGCAGGCCTTCGAGGTAGGGCCCGACTCGATCGGCGTACTTCCAGCCCGCCCACAGCGCGACGATCCAGGTGACCAGCGAGATGGCCTCGCGCAGCAGGCCTCGGACGGTGCCGATGATGGCGGAGATCGCAACGATGGCGAGCAGCGTGTAATCGACGGGCGTCATGCGCGGTCTGGCTTGGCTCCGCAAGCGGCGACGTGAGGCCGGCGCATTGTAGCCGAACTGCGTCGCGCGAATCGCACGCGAAACGCACAATCCTGGCGCGGGGCCGTGGACTGCATCACGGTCCTGCGACGACGCTGCCCGAGTGCCCGGCGGCCCGCAGGCGGGCGCGCAGCGCTTCGGCGGCGGAACGCTCGCCAGCAGGCCCGACCCGCACCCGATGGAGGGTTCGACCGCCGGCCTGCACGACGCTGACGGTGGCGCCGAAACCCTGACGGCGCAGCGTCGCCGCCAGCGCATCCGCAGTGGTGCGCGACGCGAAGCTGCCCACCTGGACGACATACCGCGGGGCCGTGCCCTCCGTGGCCATCGGCGCGACGGCGGCGGGCGCCGGTGACGGACGCGGTGCGACCGTGGCGGCGGGCGGCGGCACGCCCGCGGTGCGCGGTGGCGCCGAAGCCGACGGCGCGTTGTCCAGTGTTGGCCCCGTCGCCTCGCCACCGGCACCGGCGCCAGCACCGGGGCCGGTGGTGGACTGTGGCAGCGACGCGCGACCCGGCGCGCGCTCGGTGACGTCGATGTCTATCGAGCGCAGCGGGGCGACGGGCGCAGTGGCCGAGGTCGGCAGTTCGACCGTCTGGGTCGACGCGCTGCCGCCGGGGGAGCGCGGCCCGGACAGCATCTCGGGCACCAGGACGACAACCAGCACGACCAGGATGATCGCGCCCGTGATGCGATGCTTGATTGGGGTTTCCACGATGGGTGCCGTCTCAGTATAGCCCAAGCCACTGCAGGGCCGGGCCGACGGTGTGGAACGAGCCGAACACGACGATGCGATCCTGCGGGTGCGCCTGCGCACGCGCCGCAGCGCAGGCGGCGGCCACGTCGACCGCCTGGGTCGCAATGCGGCACGTCGGCGGCAGGCGCTGCGCGAGCGTCGCCGCGTCGAGTCCGCGCGGCTCGTCGATACCCGCCAGCACCCAGGCATCGATCTGCGGCGCGAGCGCCGCGCCGACGGCTGCGACATCCTTGTCGGACAGCATGCCGCAGACCGCCAGCGTCCGGCCGCCGCAGCGTCGCGCGCGCAGCGCAGCCGCGAGCACCGCCGCCGCCGCCGGATTGTGGGCAACGTCGAGGATCCACTCCGGCGCGCCCGCGACGACCTGCAACCGTCCCGGCAGGGCAACGCTCGCGAGCCCCGTGCGCGCCGCCACCGCATCGAATTGCAGCCGCGTCGTGCCGCCCTCGGCGAGAGCTTCGAGCGCGGCCAGCGCCGTGGCGGCATTGGCGTACTGGATCGGACCGGCCAGCGCTGGCGGCGGCAGTTGGTCGAAACGCCAGCGCCGGCCGTGAAACGTCCACTGCGACCCGCCGGGCTCGCGCTCGATCCGGAAATCCCGCTGCGGCCAACGGGCGTCCGCACCCAGCCGGTCGATCGCGGTCGCGACCGACTGCGGCATGTCCGTGCTGCCGAGCACGACCGGCCGCCCGGCGCGGAAGATGCCCGCCTTCTCGGCGCCGATCTGCTCGAGGGTGTCGCCGAGCCAGTCGCAGTGGTCGAGTCCGACCGAGCACAGCACGGCGACGTCGGCATCGAGGATATTGGTCGAATCGAGTCGACCACCGAGCCCCACTTCGGCGATCGCGAGCTCGACCTGGGCACGCGCGAAGATCTCGAAAGCCGCCAGCGTGTTGTACTCGAAGAACGTCGGGGTCGTCGTGCCGCGCGCGGCATCGATGCGCTCGAACGGCGACCAGTTCCGCATCGCTGGCGAGTCGGTCGATACGGCGATCGGCGAGCCGGATCCGCTCGTGGTAGCGGACGAGATGCGGCGACGTGAACACGCCGATCGCCAGGCCAGCGGCACGTAGCACAGGCTGCGAGGTGGGCTACCGTCGATCCTTGCCGTTCGTGCCCCCGACCAGGATGCTGGGAAACGGGGCGGGCAACAGCCCGAGGCGCGCCGCGACCGGACGCACCCGATCGAGAGACCGAGATCGATGCTGCGCAAATGCACGCGCTGCTGCAGCGCGAGCCAGTCGGCAAGCGTTCGTGTCATGGCGAGGCGCGCCGCTGGCGCGCGGCCGTCCGCCGCCGCGCGGCCGCCCGCGGCATCAGGCCGGCGTGTCGACGGCCGCCGGGCTGGCGGCAGCCGGTGTCGCCGGCGGCATCCGCATCAGCATCCGCAGCAGCTGCGACAACCGCTCCCGCATGTCGCGGCGATCGATGATCATGTCGATCGCACCGTGCTCGAGCAGGAATTCGCTGCGCTGGAAACCTTCCGGCAGTCTCGCGCACGGTCTGCTTGATCACGCGCGGGCCGGCGAAGCCGATCAGCGCCTTCGGCTCGGCGATGTTCAGGTCACCGAGCATCGCAAGGCTCGCCGGACACGCCGCCCGTGGTCGGATCCGTCAACACGGAGATGTACGGCAGGTGCGCCTGGGCGAGCCGCGCGAGCGCCCGCGCTGGTCTTCGCCATCTGCAGCAGCGACAACAGTTGCCTCCTGCATGCGAGCGCCGCCGCTCGACGGAGCAGATCAGCGGCATGCGATGCTCGATCGCGTGATCGACCGCGCGGCGGAAGCGTTCGCCCACCACCGAGCCCATCGAGCCGCCCAGGAACTGGAACTCGAACGCGCAGGCAACCACCGGCAAGCCATCGATGCGCCCCGCCTGCGCGACCAGTGCATCCCGCTCGCCCGTGCTCTTCTGCGCCGCCGCGAGGCGGTCCTTGTAGCGCTTGCTGTCCTTGAACCGGAGCGGGTCCTCGGGACTGATGTTGGCGCCGATCTCCGTCGTGCTGCCGGGGTCGAACAGCTTTGCGAGCCGCTCGCGCCCCGATGCGCATGTGGTGGCTGCACTTCGGGCAGACGCTCTGGGTTGCGCTCGAGTTCGGCGCGGTACAGCACGGCGTCGCAGGCCGAGCACTTCATCCACAGGCCTTCGGGCACCGAGCGCGTGCGGCGCTCGGTCTTGATGCGCGACGGCATGATCTTTTCGAACCACGACATGGCGTTGGCCTTCGGCTAGCTCGCTGGAGTCGCGATCATAGCGGAAGCGTCCACCGCCGGCGGCAGGCCGAAGGCGGCCGGATACCGCACGCTGTCCAGGTACAGACCGGCCGCGGGGGCCGTCGCCGGCGCCTCGCGGCGGTCGCGTCCGGCCAGCAGGTCGCCGGCGCTGCCAGCCCCGCGCTGCCCCCGGCCGACGGCGATCAACAGGCCGACGAGGTTGCGGACCATGTGATGCAGGAAGGCGTTCGCGGTCGCGGTCACCGCGAGCCACTCTCCCTCGCCGGGCGCAGCGGCCGCGGCCGGCACGCGCTCGACGCGCAGCTCGCTCAGATGCCGTACCGGGGAGCGTGACTGGCGGTGCGCGGCGCGAAACGCGCTGAAGTCATGCTCGCCGACCAACTGGGCAGCGGCCTGGTTCATCGCCGCGAGGTCGAGCGACGCGTGCTGCCAGGCGGCCCTGCCGCGCGCCAGCGGCCGCACGGCGCGGCAGCAGATCAGGTAGCGGTAGGTGCGCGTCAGCGCCGAATAAGCGGGCGTGGAAGTGACCTGGCACCGGCCGCACCCAGCGGACCGACACGTCGGCCGGCAGCTCGCTGGTCGCACCCAGTGCCCAGCCACGCAGGCTGCGCCGCGCGCTGGATTCGAAATGGATGATCTGACCCGTCGCGTGCACGCCGGCGTCGGTCCGGCCGGCGCAGATGATGTCGACCGGATGGGCCGCGACGCTCTCGAGCGCGCGGCGCAGTTCCGCTTCGATCGTGCGCAGCCCTGGCTGTACCTGCCAGCCGGCGAAGCCTGCGCCGTCGTACTCGATACAGGCCGCATAGCGGCGCATGCGAAACGCAGTCGGGAACGCAGCGGCGGCGTCAGCCGGGCAGCGAACCCAGCAGGCGTTCCGCCTCCTGCTTCTGCGACACCGAGCCTTCGGCGAGCACTTCACGCAGGATGCTGCGGGCGCCATCCGGATCGCCCATGTCCATGTAGGCGCGCGCCAGATCGAGCTTGGTGCCGACTTCGCTGATCGTGACCGGCTCGAGCGACGGCAGCGTCAGGTCGCCCTGCGTGGCGTCGGGCTCGTTCATGTCAACCTGAACCGTGCCATCGCCGTCGGGCAGCTGCGCCATTGCCGTATCGCCGAGGTTGAAGTCGAGCGACTTCTCGAACTTGTCGAGATCGAGCTGCGCGATCATCGACGTCGAGCCCGCATCGGGGGCCGCGTCGACATCGGGCATCGGCATCTCGGCGGTCGCGGCGGAATCGAAGTTCGGCCGGGGTGCGACCTCGGTCGGCGCAGACGCGGCGTCGATCAGGCGTCGCGACGTGTCGTCGAGATCGGTCAGGCTCGCGCCGACATCGATGCCGTCGCCGTCCATGTTCGCGACCAGCGTCGGACCATCCGCCGACAGCGGCGCGTCGATGGTCATGTCGGGCTGGTCAAGCCCCGTCGCATCGCCGAGATCGAGGCCGAGATCGTCGAGCGCGATTTCCGCAGTCTGGTCGTTGCCCGGCGCGGCCTTGCCAAGCGCTGCATCGAGCTTGGCCTTGATGGTGGGGCTGCCGGCACGCAACGCCGGCTGCTCGACCGTCGGCGCTTCGCCCATGTCGGTCGACGCGGTCGCGCCGAGATCGAAATCGAGCCCCTGGGTATCAGGTTGGGTGGCCGCGAAGTTCGGCGTCATCTCGCGCGTGGTCGCGCCGCCGGTGTCGAGCTGGATCGTCGCGGTATCGGCGGGGGCCGGCGGCTTGGTCCGCTCGCCCGTCGCGTCGTTGTCACCGAGCGCTGCACCGAAGTCGATGTCGGTCGCGGTCGCCCCGTCGCGCAGCTGCGGACCGGAGCCATCGCCAAAGACGTCGAAATCGATGCTGCTGGACCCTTCGTCGAGGCGCAGGTCAACGCTCGCATCCGCGCCGGACCGCATCGCCGCACCCGCGAACAGCGGGTCTTCCGGCGCGATCTGCTTGCCCATGATGACGACCTTGTCCCAGTCGCCGGGGGCGCCTGCGGCCTCCGTCGCGTGCAGTTCGCGCGCCGTGTTCAGGAATTCGTCCTTGTTGCCCCAGACGAAGAACACCTCGGCGAGCTTCAGCTTGAGGTCGCGACGCTGCGGCTCGCGGGCCACGGCGAGGCGGATCAGGTCGGCGGCCTGGTCGTACAGGCCGTAAGCCATGTGGAAATCGGCTTCGGCGAGCGGATCACCCTGGTCGAGGTTGATGCCCGTCTCGCCGCTGAAGGTGTCTTCGGTCGACACGGACGGGGTCGCACGGGCCGCGGCCGTATCGATGCGCGGCTGCTGGTACTCGCCCGACTCTTCGACGACCAGGCCGGTGTCGTCCTTGGCGGCGATGTTCGGACGGCGGATGCGGGCCGTGTCGGCCGAGACGCCCGACGCTGGCGGCACGCTGGTCGTCAGCTCGCGAGCCGCCGCGTCGACGTTGACGAAGGTGTCGTCGAGGTCGGCATCCTTCGAGGCCTGCCAGCGGCGGAAGCCGAGCAGGCCGCCGATCAGGGCAAGCAGGCCCACCGGCACGAACCAGAACTGCTTCAGCGCATCGAGGATGCCCGCGAACATGGACGGCTCTTCCGCCGCCGGCTCCGGACGCTCGCGCCGCGGCTTCGCCTGCATCGGCGGCGCGACCTCCTCTTCGGTGGCGACCGCAGGCGGCGCCGCGATGGCCGGATCGGTCGCGTCGGCATCCGGCGCCGCGGGATCGAGCGGGGCTGGATCGACCGGTGCCGGATCGGATGGCGTGCCGGCGGTGGTGTCCGCCCCGGCATCAGCGGCTGTCGCGGGGGGCGCCGTGGCAGCACCGCCAAGGCGGCGCTGCAACTCGGCCAGTTCGTTGTTGCGCAGTTCGAGCAGGCGCTTGGTGTTCGCCAGCTCTGCTTCGAGCTCGGTCAGGCGGCCGCGCAGCTGCTCCGCCTCGCGCGTGCCGGCGACGCCGGACGCGCCGGCCGCAGACGCCGCCGTCTCGGTGGGCGCCACGAGCCGCAGGCGACCTTCGCCCGTGCCGCCGCCGGCGGCGGGCGCGGCGGCGCTGCGCCCACGCCAGATCGAACCCTGGCGCCGCACCTCGGCCGCGGCGGCCGCCGGTGATTCGCTCGCGAGCGTGGCTGCGTCCGGCACGCGCAGTACGGCCCCGGCGCGCAGGTCGTTCATCGTGCCATCGAACGCCTGGGGATTCGCGCGATACAGCGCGACCATCGCCTGCTCGCGGGTGGCGTCCGCCGCGAGGCGTGCGGCGATGCCGCTGAGCGTGTCGCCACGCTGCACGGTGTAACTGTCGGTCGGGATCCCGCTGGTCGGGGCAGCGTCGCGCCGGGGCGCCGGCGCGGCAGGCCGCTCGACGGTGCCGCTGCGCGTCGCGGAGGTCGCCGGGCCGGCGACCGGTGCGGCGGCCGGCGCCGCGGGTGCAAACACCGGCGGATCGAGCAGCATGGTGTATTCGCGCACCAGCCGGCCACGACCCCAGTTGGCGTCGACCAGCAGCGTCACGAACGGTTCGGTGATCGCGACGTTCGACTGCACGCGCAGCACATCGCGGCCGTCGCGCGACTTGGCGCGCGTCACGGTGACGTTGGACAGGAACGAAGGCCACTCGAGGCCATAGCGCGCAAACGTCTCGCGCGAGGCCAGCTGCGCCCGCAGCGACGCCAGTTCGTCGGGCGTCGCGTTGACGAGTTCGATCTCGGCGTCCAGCGGCGCATTGAGCGTCGAGTTGAGCCGGATGTCTCCGAGACCGAGAGCATGGACCGCCGGCGACATGGCCGACAGCACGAGCATTGCCCGCACCCACTGCTTAACGCCCATCTGCACTCCCCGCACAAGCAAGCGGATTTCTAATAAAAACAGACACTTGGCGCCACAACTCGCCAGTGCCCATGACAGGGCAATATAACTTATAAATGGTCGCGGACCAAAATCTCGGCGATCTGCACACTGTTCGTAGCCGCACCCTTGCGAATGTTGTCCGCGACGATCCAGAGGTTCAGGCCCCGGTCATGTGACAGATCATCGCGAATCCGTCCGACATAAACTGTGTCGCGGTTCGCGGCTTCGGTCGCGGCGGTGGGGTACCCGCCGGGCTTGCGCTGATCGAGCACCTCCACGCCCGGGGCCTTCTCGAGCAGCGCGCGGGCATCGGCGGCCGACAGCTTGCGCCGCGTCTCGATGTTCACGACTTCGGAGTGCCCGAAGAACACCGGTACGCGCACCGTGGTCGCGTTCACGCGGATGCTGCTGTCCCCCAGGATCTTCTGGGTCTCCCACAGCATCTTCATTTCCTCTTTCGTGTAGCCGTTGTCCTGGAACTTGTCGATCTGCGGCACGGCGTTGAACGCGATCTGCTTGGCGATGATCTTGGGCGTGACCGGCCCGCGACCCGACAGCAGTTCGGCGGACTGGTGCGCGAGCTCCTCGACGGCCTTGGCCCCGGCACCCGATACGGACTGGTAGGTCGCGACATTGACGCGCTCGATGCCGACGGCGTCATGGATGGGCTTGAGTGCCACGACCATCTGGATCGTGCTGCAGTTCGGGTTCGCGATGATGCCTCGCGCCTTGTACTGGGCGATCGCCTCCGGGTTGACCTCCGGCACGACCAGCGGGATGTCGGCTTCGTAGCGGAACTGCGAGGTGTTGTCGATGACCACGCAGCCCTTGGACGCGGCGAGCGGCGCGTACTTCGCCGACACGTCGCCACCCGCCGAGAACAGGCCGATCTGCGCGCGCGCGAAATCGAAGGTCTCCGCGTCGATGACCGGATAGTGCTTGCCGCGGAACTCGACCGTCTTGCCGAGCGAACGGCCGCTCGCGAGCGGGAACAATTCGGCGACGGGGAAGTCGCGCTCCTCGAGCACCTTCAGCATGGTGCTGCCGACCAGACCCGTCGCGCCCAGCACTGCCACGCGCCAGCCGCGGCTGGCTCCATTTCCGCTCATCGTCATGTCCCCTTGGTTATCACGGGCGTCGCCGACACGACATCCGCGTTTTGCGCGCGATGGCGCAGATAGTGATCGAGCAGCACGATCGCGAGCATCGCCTCGCCGATCGGCGTCGCGCGCAGGCCGACGCAGGGGTCGTGCCGACCCGTCGTCACGACATCGACCGGCTCGCCGGCGACGTTGATCGTGCGCCCAGGCACCTGGATGCTCGACGTCGGCTTCAGCGACACGTGCACGACGATGTCCTGGCCGGTCGAGATGCCGCCCAGCGTGCCGCCGGCGTGGTTGCTGAGGAAGCCGGTGGGCGTCAGCTCATCGCGGTGCTCGCTGCCCTTCTGCTCGACCGCGCGCACGCCGGCACCGATCTCGACCGCCTTGACCGCGTTGATGCCCATCATCGCGTAGGCGATGTCGGCATCGAGCCGGTCGAACACGGGCTCACCGAGTCCCGGCGGGACGCCGCGCGCGACGATCGTGACCCGCGCACCGAGCGAGTCGCCGTCGCTGCGGATCTGCCAGATCAGGTCCTCGAGTTCCTTGACGCGGGCCGGGTCCGGGCAGAAGAACGGGTTGGTGTAGGCCGACGGCGGATCGACCGGCTCGATCTCGAGCGTGCCGATCTTGCTCAGGTAGCCGAACACCTTCACGCCCAAGCGCTCGGCGAGGTACTTGCGCGCGATCGCACCGGCCGCGACGCGCACGACCGTCTCGCGCGCCGACGAACGCCCGCCGCCGCGGTAGTCGCGCAGGCCGTACTTCTGCTGGTAGGTGTAATCGGCGTGGCCGGGGCGGAAGCGGTCCTTGATCTTGTCGTAGTCGCGCGAACGCTGGTCGGTATTCTCGATCAGGATGCCGATCGGCGCGCCGGTCGTGCGGCCCTCGAACACGCCCGACAGGATCCGCACGACATCGCCTTCGCGACGCTGGCTGACGAACTGCGACGTGCCGGTGCGACGCCGGTCGACATCGGGCTGGATGTCCGCTTCGCTGAGCGCGAGCCCGGGCGGGCAGCCATCGACGATGCAGCCGAGCGCCGGACCATGGCTCTCGCCGAAGGTCGTGACGCAGAAACTCCTGCCGATCGTGTTGCCTGACATTGCTCTCAAGTCCTCGTTCGCCGTCGCGCCGCGCGACGCGGCACCGCCCGCTGCGCCACCAGTTGTTCCCGCGTCAGCAGGAACACGCCGCCACCGCCGCGCTCGAACTCGAGCCACAGGAAAGGCCAGCGCGGAAACGCCCGCTGCACGGCGCGCTGCGAGTTGCCCACTTCGACGATCAGCAGACCACCTGGCTGCAGATGCTCGGCCGCTTCCGCGAGAATCACGCGCACCGAATCCAGCCCGTCGCGGCCGGCCGCCAGTGCCTGGACGGGCTCATGGCGATATTCGGCCGGCAACCCTGCCATTTCGCGCGCCCCCACATAGGGCGGATTGGACACGATCATATCGTAGCGACGCCCGCGCAGCCCCGCGAAATGGTCCGACTTCACGCAGCGAACACGCCTGCCGAGCCGGTGGTCGCGGATGTTTTCGCGCGCTAGGGCCAGCGCGTCGTCCGACAGGTCCGCGGCATCGACGCGGCTCCAGGGCAACCAGTGCGCGCAGGCGATCGCGATGCAGCCGCCGCCGGTCCCGAGGTCCAGGATGCGGCGCACGCGGCGCGGTTCGACCCAGGGCTGGAACTGCGCTTCGATCAGTTCGGCGATCGGCGAACGCGGGATCAGCGCGCGTGCGTCGGTGCGCATGGCAAGCCCGGCGAACCAGGTGCGGCCGGTCAGGTAGACCGCCGGCACGCGCTCGCGGATGCGCCGCTCCAGCAGTGCCTCGTAGGCGAGCCGCGCGCGCAACGACACGCGCCGCGTGTAAGTGCGTGGCGTGACCGCCAGCGGCAACTGCGCCGCATGCCACAACAGCGCCGCGGCGTCGTCGATCGCATTGTCGGTGCCGTGCCCGAAATGCACGCGCGCGCGCTGCAGGCGCATCGCGCCGAGCTGGATCAGCTGACCCACAGTCGGTGCGGCGCGCGAGCTGTGGGATAATCGATTGATGGCCGCCAAACGCCCTGTCCTCCCCTTCGTGCTCATCGCCGTGCTCGCCGCGATCGTCGGCGCCGGCGTCGCGCTTTCGCTGCGCGACGACGCGGCGCTGGCCACGCCGCCACCGCCGGCCCTGGCCGCCGGCACCTACCTGCCGGCGGCCCGCTCGCTCCAGGACTTCAACCTGCTCGACCCGGACGGCAAGCCTGTGACGCTGGCCGACCTCCGTGGCCGGCCCAGCCTGCTGTTCTTCGGCTTCACGCAATGCCCGGACGTCTGCCCGACCACCCTCGCGCTGCTGTCGACCGCGCTCCAACGTGCCACTGCGCCGGACCTGCGCGTCGTCCTCGTCAGCGTCGATCCCGAGCGCGACACGCCGCAGCGCCTTGGCGCCTACGTGCGCGCCTTCGACCCATCGTTCACCGGCCTGACCGGCAGTCTCGAGGAGATCGAAAAGCTGGCCCGCCAGCTCGGTGTCGCCGCGGTCCGCGTGCCGCGCCCGGGCGGAGATTACACGATCGACCATTCCGCAGCGCTGCTCTGGCTGGACCGCGACGCGCGCCTGACGACGATCTTCACGCCGCCGTTCGCGGTCGAGGCGCTGGCGGGCGATTTCACGACGCTGGCGGCGCTGTGACGCCGTCCGATCGCGCATTCGTCGCGCTCCAGCACCTGCTGCCCCAGCACGCGAGCTCGCGGATCGTGCACGCCGCGGCGCGCAGCCGCAGGCCGTGGTTCAAGAACCTGCTGATCGACGCATTCGTCGGTCACTTCAAGCCGGACCTGGCCGATGCCGTGCAGCCAGACCCGCGCGCCTACGCGAGTTTCAACGAGTTCTTCACCCGCGCGCTGCGCGCCGATGCGCGGCCCCTGCCGACCGATCCACGGGCGATCGCCTGCCCGGTCGACGGCACGGTCAGCCAGGCCGGCCAGATCGAATCCGGCACGCTGCTGCAGGCGAAGGGCCGCCACTATGCCCTCGAGACGCTGTTGGCCGGGCAGCGTGGCTGGGCCGATCGCTTCATGGGCGGCAGCTTCGCGACGATCTACCTCGCGCCGTACAACTACCATCGCATGCACATGGCGCTGCGCGGCACGCTGCGCGAGACATGGTTCGTGCCCGGCCGGTTGTTCAGCGTCAATCGCGTGACCGCCGAAGGCGTCCGCGACGTCTTCGCGCGCAATGAGCGCGTCGTCTGCTGCTTCGAGGATGGCCCGCTGAGCCACGCGATGGTGCTGGTCGGCGCGCTGAATGTTGGCAGTATCGAGACGATCTGGCATGGCGAAGTCGCGCCACGCCGGCCGCGGCGCTTCACATCGCTGCCGACCCCGGCCGATGGCGCGACGCTCGAGCGCGGCGCCGAGTTCGCACGCTTCAACATGGGCTCGACGATCATCCTGCTGCTGCCGCCCGGTGCTGCCCGGTGGCACGCGTCACTGGTCCACGGGAAGGTCGTGCGGATGGGCGAGCCGATCGGGACGCTGCTGCGCGACCCGGCATGAGCCTGGCATGGGCATGAACACCGCAGCCGCCGATTGGCGGCCGACGGCCAGCATCGCCACGCTGCGCCGCCGCGCCGCGCTCGTCGCAGCGGTGCGCGGCTTCTTCGGCGCGCGCGGCCTGCTCGAGGTCGACACGCCGGTTGTCGTCGCCGCCGCAGTCAGCGACGTGCACCTCGCGTCGATGTCGCTCGCCGCCCCCGCGCGCGGCTTCCTGCACACCTCGCCGGAGTATGCGATGAAGCGCCTGCTGGCCGCCGGCAGCGGCGACATCTGGCAGCTGTGCCACGTGATGCGCGGCGATGAACGCAGCCGCCTGCACAACAGCGAGTTCACGTTGCTCGAGTGGTATCGCATCGGCTACGACATGCAACAGTTGATCGGCGAGGTCGTCGAACTCGTCGAACACGTCATGGCCGCGGCGACGCCCGGCGCACCGCCACCGTCCCGCAGCGTCGAGCTGCTGACCTATCAGGCTGCGTTCGGACGCGTGCTCGGGCTCGATCCGCTCGAAGCGCCGCTGGAGGCGTTGCGCGCGGCGGCCGCGTCCGGTTCAGTCGCGCCCGACACGCTCGCCGCGCTGACGCGTGATGAACTGCTCGACCTGTTGCTCGCCGTTGCGGTCGGCCCCGCGCTGGGCCAGGGGCGCTGGACCTTTCTGACGCACTGGCCCGCGTCGCAGGCTGCGCTCGCGCGGCTGGACCCCGCCGATCCGCGGGTCGCACACCGCTTCGAGCTGTATGCCGACGGCGTCGAACTCGCCAACGGTTTCCACGAACTGCTCGACGACCGCGAGCAGCGCGCGCGCTTCGAGGCGGACCGGACCGAGCGCCGCCGGCGTGGCCTGCCCGATGTGCTGCCCGACGAGCACCTGCTGGCCGCGCTCGCCGCGGGCCTGCCGGACTGCGCCGGCGTCGCGCTCGGCTTCGACCGCCTCGCGATGCTGGCGCTGGGCGCCGCACGCATCGACGATGTCATCATTTTTGCGGCCGATCGGGCCTAGGATTGCCGCCGAGGATTCGCGCCCATGCACACGCTGCCCGACACGAACGCCCTGTCTGACCCCGCGATGCTGTGGCCCGAGCTCGCGCGGTCGCTCGAAGCCTTGCTCGGCGGTGAACACGACGCGATCGCGAACGCGGCGAACACGGCGGCGCTGATCTGGCACGGCGTGCCGGAGCTGAACTGGGCCGGGTTCTACCTGCTGCAGGGCGACACGCTGGTGCTGGGGCCGTTCCAGGGCAAGCCGGCCTGCGTGCGCATCCCGCTGGGGCGCGGCGTCTGCGGGACCGCCGCGGCGCGGCGCGAAACGGTCGTGGTGCCCGACGTGCATGCCTTCCCAGGCCACATCGCCTGCGACTCGGCGTCGAACTCGGAGATCGTGATCCCGCTGTTCAGCCGGCCCGGCGATGCGTCGTCGACGCTACTGGGGGTGCTCGATCTCGACAGCCCGCTGCACGCGCGGTTTGGCGCCGCCGAGCAGGCGGGACTCGAGGCACTGGCGCGAATCTACGAGAGGTCGCTGCAGGCTGCGGCCGGCTGAGCGGCTGGCCGAGCGGCCGGCGCGGGCCGCGTCGCGGTTCAGCCCTTGGCGCGCGAGATGTACTCACCCGTGCGGGTGTCGACGCGAATCACTTCGCCTTCGTTGATGAACAACGGCACGCGGACCACGGCGCCGGTCTCGAGCTTGGCCGGTTTCTGGCCACCCGTGGCAGTGTCGCCGCGCACGCCCGGGTCGGTCTCGACGATCTTCAGTTCGATGTGCGGCGGCGCCACGACCTGCAGCGGCTGGCCGTTCCACAGCGTCACGATGCAGACCGTGCCGTCCTTGAGCCACTGCGCGGCATCGCCGACCGCGGCCTCGCCCGCGGTGTACTGCTCGAAGTTGTCCGGCACCATGAAGTGCCAGAAGTCGCCGTCCTTGTAGAGGTACTGCATGTCGACGTCGACGACGTCGGCCGACTCGACCGAATCACCCGACTTCCAGGTGCGCTCGACCGTGCGTCCGGTCTTGAGGTTGCGGATGCGGACGCGGTTGAAGGCCTGGCCCTTGCCGGGCTTGACCATCTCGTTCTCGACGATGGCATACGGGTCGCCATCGACGAGGATCTTGAGGCCGGACTTGAATTCGCTGGTGTTGTAGCTGCCCATCGTGCTGCCATCCCGGCGCCACGCGGGCGCGCTGTACAATCGGGGTCGGAAAAAAGGCCGCGTATGATAACGGCAACCCCCCCGACCCGCCACCACTCCCCCGCCCACACCTGGCAGCAGGACCTGGCCGATGCCGTCACCTCGGCCGACGAGTTGCTGGCGCTGCTCGGGCTGCAGCCCACGGACGTCGCGCTCGACCCGGATGCAGCCGGCTTCCCGCTGCGCGTCCCGCGCGGCTTCGTCGCGCGGATGCGCCCGGGAGATCCACACGACCCGCTACTGCGACAGGTGTTGCCCCTCGCGCTCGAGGGACGACCGGTCGCCGGCTTCATCGACGATCCAGTCGGCGACAGCGCCGCACGCCGGGCGCCGGGGCTGCTGCAGAAGTACCACGGTCGCGCGCTGCTGATCACCACCGAAGCCTGCGCCGTGCACTGCCGCTACTGTTTCCGGCGGGCGTATCCGTATGCCCAACAGGTCGACCCCGTGGCGCGTTGGGACTCTGCACTGGCCGAGGTGGCGGCCGATCCGTCCATCCGCGAACTGATTCTCTCTGGCGGCGATCCGTGGTCTTTGTCGACGGGACGCCTGGATGCCCTGACGCGGCGGTTGCGCGGAATCCCGCATCTCGCCCGGCTGCGCATCCACACGCGCCAGCCCATCGTGCTGCCGTCGCGCGTCGACCGCGCCCTGCTCGACTGGCTGGCCGGCCTGCCGTGGCAACGGATCGTCGTGGTGCACGCGAACCACGCGCAGGAGATCGATGCCGACGTGGCGGCCGCACTGACGGCGTTGCGCGACAGCGGCGCGACGGTGCTGAACCAGTCGGTGCTGCTCGCCGGCGTCAACGACTCGGCCGATGCGCTGGTCGCGCTGTCCGAAAGACTGCTATCGGCAGGCACATTGCCTTACTACATTCATTTGCTCGATCGTGTCCGCGGCGCGGCGCATTTCGAGGTCGACGAGGCCCGCGCGCGGCAACTGCTGGCCGAGATCGCGACGCGCCTGCCCGGCTACCTGGTGCCGAAACTGGTCCGGGAATCAGCCGGAGAGCCCGCCAAGCGGGCCATCGCCGCCGGCTGGCCGGCGACCTGACAGAACCGGCCGGCGCGGCAGTCGGCGCCGAATGTGAGCCGACTCACGCGGCGACAGGCCCGGCGCTTGCTAGAGTCGCAGGCCTATGAGCGCCCACCCGGCCGTGCCGTTGATCATCCTGTCCCCGAACCGCGAACCGGTGGAGGCCGTCAACGGCATCCTGCGGCGCGCCGGCCAGCCGGCGCATTGCACGTGGATTCCGGCGCTGCCCGATCTCGCCGACGCCCTCGTGCAGATCAACCCGGAATTGCTGGTCGTCATGGGCGCCGGCGGACTCGAGGACGCCGCGCTGGCCGCGCGCGTCCGTGACCAGACGACACCCGAAGTCCCGCTGATCGCGATCGCGGAGCGCCTGGACGAGGAATCGATCGGCATCGCGATGCGTCGCGGCGCCCGCGACGTCGTCTCGCTGGCGGCCCCGACCCATCTCGAAGCGGTCATGATGCGCGAGCTGCGTTCGTTCCGGCTCGAGCGCGCGCTGAACCAGACGCTGCAGTCCGCGCGTGACTACCGCCGCCAGCTCGAAACCGTGCTGGAGCGCTCGAACGACGCGATCGCGCAGGTGCAGGAAGGCATTCTCGTCGACGCCAACGACAGCTGGCTCGAGATGTTCGGCATCGAGGACCGGCAGACCGTCCTTGGCCAGCCACTGATGGACCTGTTCGATTCGGGCTCGCACGCGGCGCTGAAGGGTGCCCTGACCGCCTGCCTGCAGGGCCGCTGGAGCGACCACGTGCTCAGCGCCGACGCGCTGCGATCCGAAGGCGGCAGCTCGCCGATCGAGATCGTGCTGTCCGTCGGGCAGTTCGAGGGCGAACCCTGCGTCCGGCTGATCGTGCCGGCCACCCGCCGCGATGAACACCAGCTCGCGGACGACCTCGCCGACGCCGTGCGCCGCGACCCCGCCACCGGCATGCTGCACCGGCGCGCGCTGATCGAAGCGATGCGCGAACGCATCGCGACACCCGCGCCCGGTGGCGTCCGCTACCTGGTGCAGGTGCGGCTCGACAAGTTCGCGACCATCGAGCGCGATGTCGGCCTGGATGGCAGTGAGCAGGTACTGACGAGTTTCGCCGACCTGCTGCGCGCCGAGCTGTCGCCGAAGGACATCGTCGGTCGCTTCGGCGGCGTCAGCTTCCTCGCGCTGATCGAACGCGGCAACGAACGCGACGTCGAGGCCTGGTCGGAACAATTGCTGGAGAAGGTGCGCCGGCAGCTGTTCCACGTCGGCACCAAGTCATTGTCAGCGACCTGCTCGCTGGGCTTCGGCGTGGTGCCGCACGGCAATCCGGACCTGGACAAGGCCATCGACGACGCGATCACTGCCTGCCGGCGCTCGCGCCAGCGCGGCGGCAACCAGAGTTTCACGATCGACCGCGCGGACGCCGACACGCGCGTGCAGGCCTACGACCAGATCTGGGTCAAGCACATCAAGCAGGCGCTGATGGAGAACCGCTTCCGGCTCGTGCAGCAGCCGGTCGCGAGCCTGCAGGGAGAAGACCTGCAGATGTTCGACCTGCTCGTGCGCATGGTCGACCACCAGGGCAAGGAAGTGCTGCCGTCCGAGTTCATGCCGGCGGCCGAGCGGAACGACCTGCTCAAGAACATCGACCGCTGGGTCATCGGTGCGTCGCTGTCGCTCGCCGCGCAGCGCAAGCCCGGCTGCCTGTTCGTGCGGTTGTCGAAGGACAGCATCGCCGATGCCTCGATGCCGGACTGGCTCGATGGCCAGTTGAAGGCCAGCAAGGCGCAGCCTGCGCGCGTCTGCTTCAAGGTCACCGAGGAAATCGCCAGCACGCACCAGTCGCAACTGCAGGTGCTGGCGCGCTCGCTGAAGCAGCGTGGCCTGCGTTTCGCGATCGAACGGTTTGGCGCCGGTCGTGACCCGATCGGGCTGCTGCAGGCCGTGCCGCTGGATTTCATCAAGATCGACGGCGCCCTGATCCAGGGCATCGCCGGCAACGAAGAGTTGCAGCAGCGCATCCGCCAGATCGTCGACGCCGCCCAGAAGCGGCGGGTGCAGACCATTGCGGAACGCGTCGAGGACGCGAACACGATGGCCGTGCTGTTCCAGCTCGGCGTGCAGTTCGTGCAGGGCTACTTCGTGCAGGAACCGCAGGAAGTCGTGCTGGCGGGGGGCGGACACCAGACCCCCATGGCTGCCACCGGCACCGGACGCTGACTCAGGGCGAGACGGCCTCGAGCCGCGTCACGCCGCGCCAGCCGCGCGGCAGCACTGCGCCGCGCTGCGCGCGTTCGCCGCGATACGGTTTGAGGTCCGCCCACTCGAGCGTCATCTTGCGCTCGCCGGCGTGCACCAGCAGCTTGCCGCCCGGTGCGACCACGGCCGCGCCGGCCAGGAACTCCGCGCGGGTCGCGAACGCCTTCGACGGGACGTTGAACAGCTTGTTGCCCTTGCCCTTCGGCAACTCGGGCACGTCGGCGATCTTGAACACCAGCAGCCGGCCTTCGTTGCTGGCCACCGCGACGAGCGAATGGCCGTCCGTGACCGGCGCGGGTGGCAATACCAGCGCGCCGTCGGGGACCGTCAGCACGCTCTTGCCGGCACGCCGGTCAGTGACCAATTCCTTCAGGCGTACCGTGAAGCCATAGCCCGCGTCACTCGCCAGCAGCCACAGGTCGTCCCCTTCGCCCATCATCACGCCCGCGAACTTCGCGCCATCGGGCGGATTCAGCCGTCCCGACAGCGGTTCGCCGAGACCACGGGCCGACGGCAACGTATGCGCCGGCAGGCAGTAGGTCCGCCCGGTCGAATCCAGGAAGATCGCCTGCTGCAGCGTCTTGCCGCGCACCGCATGCTGGTAGCCGTCACCGGTCTTGTACTGCAGCGAGCGCGGGTCGATCTCATGACCCTTGGCCGCGCGCACGAAGCCGCCCGTCGACAGCACGACCGTCGTCGGCTCGTTGGCGATCAGCGCGGTTTCGTCGATCGCCTGCGCGGCTTCGCGTTCGATGATCTTCGAGCGGCGGCCATCACCATACTTCTCGGCGTCGCTGGCAAGCTCCTCGGCCACCAGCTTCTTCAGGCGCGCCTTGCTCTTGAGGATCGCTTCGAGCTCGGCGCGCTCCGCCGCGAGCTTCTTCTGCTCGTCGCGGATCTTCATTTCCTCGAGCTTCGCCAGGTGGCGCAGCTTGGTTTCGAGGATGGCTTCCGCCTGCTCGTCCGACAGCGCGAAACGCTTCATCAGCACCGGCTTGGGTTCTTCCTCGCGGCGGATGATGCGGATGACCTCGTCGAGGTTCAGGTAGGCGATCAGCAGGCCATCTAGAATGTGCAGGCGGCGCGTGACCTT
>JAWLAD010000009.1:0-81241 GCA_041395605.1 Steroidobacteraceae bacterium | reverse complement strand
GTGTCTACGTCACGACCGTGAAGAAATTCATCGGCGACGACAACGGCGCCGTCAAGGCGATCGTGACGGTCGAGGTCAGCTGGCAGCAGAACGAGCATGGTCAGTGGGCTTCGCTCGAGGTGCCCGGCACCGAGAAGACGCAGCCGGCGCAACTGGTGTTGCTGGCGATGGGTTTCGTCGGCCCCGAGCAGGGCCTGTTGCGGGACATGGGCATCGAGGTGGACGCGCGCAGCAATGTCGTCGCGGCCCACGGCGAGTTCGCGACCAACCTCAAGGGCGTATTCGCGGCCGGCGATTGCCGCCGCGGCCAGAGCCTCGTCGTCTGGGCGATCAACGAGGGGCGGGGCGCCGCGCGTGAAGTGGACCGCTATCTGATGGGGACGACGTCGCTGCCCTGAGCGACAGGCGCCTTACGGCGGTTGCAGCGCTTCGAGACGCGCAACGATACGCTGCAGCCTCACGGTGTCCGCCCGTGCACGCACGGCGTCGCGGCAGGCGGCAAGGGCCGCGGCGAGCGCGCCGCCCGCCAGCGGAGGTGGCGTGCCGCCGAACACGACGACCCGCTCCGGATCATCCGGATCACTCGCGCGCCGGTCGCAGTCCGTGACCTCGACATCGACTCGCTCGGCGATGTCGTACAGCGTCCCGTCGAGCAGCACGGCATGCCGAAGCACGGCGACCGACTGTTTGCGGCGCAGTTCCGCGCGCGCGCTTGCCTCGTCGTCGTCCGGCAGCGCGGTGTCGCGGTAGGTGGCGAGCGCGCGCAACGCACCGGGTCCCGGCGGTCCGCCGTCCTTCGCCACCGGGTCGATGCCGGCGAGCAACCGCAACCTGCGCCCGGGCGCGGTCAGGCTCCAGTAGGCTTCATACGCACGCGTGCCGTCCGGTTTGTCGCCGGTCTGCAGTGCGCGACGCGCATCGATCGGCGCGAGGCGGGTGCGCACGGAGGTGCCGAGCGGCAGGTCAGAGCGATCGAGCACGACACTGCCGTCCGCGGCGATCTCCCCTGACTGCGTGTTGCGGACTTCGACGCCTTCGTTGGCGTCGGCGAGGCCGAGGCTGTAGGCGGCGTTGTAGGTCCCGCCCGGCGGATAGAACGCGCTGTCTTCGAGGAACAGCCGCCCGGCCGTGATCGTCACGCGGCTCAGTTGTCCGTAGTCACGCAATTGATGGGTGCCGTCTGCACCGTAGTAGTCAGCCGCGGCGCGCCACAGTCCCTGGCTGCCGCGCCAGAACGGGTGCGGGTCGTTGGTCGGGGGCGCCGCGTTCAGCGGCGTCGTGGCTGCCAGCAGCAGCACCAGCAATGGAAGGCGGGACATCGTCGTACGCTGCACTCGTCCGCCCGAAAAGAAAAGACCCCGCGAAGCGGGGTCAGTGTTTCGTCGTCGTCCGGTCGATCGCCGTCAGCGCGCGGCCGCAGCCGCAATCAACTTAACTCAACGGGCGCCTACATCTTGCGGTTGGAAGGGTGGAGCATCGCCCCGGCCTAACCAGGCCCGCACGGACTCGTGCGTTGGCCCATTCCTCACGATCACGACAAAGGGTGATCGCTTGCCCGTGCCCGCTTTCGATTGCCAGATTTTCTGTTGTGGAACCCTCAGGAGCCCTGATGCGGGAATCCAACATCCCGCCCGGTGACCGTGTTCGTTCGACTGTCACATCACTGCAATCAACAGGTTGCAGCCATCAATACAGCCGACACCGGTGTTCATTATACGCAACGTGCGACCCGCTGGGATGTCTTCAAACTGCGACAGAGGTCGCGGTTTCTACCTACTTCCCGCTGGCAGCGACACCCGTATCCGCACACCGGGCCGCTCCGGCAGGTCCAGCGCCTCGACGCGGCCGCCATGGTGCTCGGCGATCAGCCGGACGATGTACAACCCGAGTCCGAAGTGGGGCGTTCGGCCTTCGCCGCTACGCGACTGCCACAGTGATTCGAACAACCGGTCGCGGCCGTCGTTGGGCAGTCGCGGGCCTTCGTTGTCCACCTCGATGCGCAGCCGCGCCGCGTCGCGCGCGGCCGCAGCACGATCGTGCTGCCGGGCGGGCTGAAATCGACGGCGTTGTCGACCAGCTTGTCGAGCATCTGCATGATCAGATCCGGCGATCCGTCGAGGGACAGCGGATCTCCCTGCAACTCACAACGGAACTGCCTTGCCGGAAAGGCGGTCCCGTAGGCTTCGACGGCGCCCTGCAGCAGTGGCCCGAGTTCGAAGTGCTGGCTGTCGGCCGTTTCGATCGCGTCTTCGACGCGACTGGCTGCGCCCATCGCGTTCAGGATGGCGGCGAGCCGTTCACTGCCTTCGCGTGCCCGCGCGAGATAGTCACGTGCCGCCGGCGTGGCGACTTCCGCATCGAGGTTGTCGAGCGAGGAGCGGACGATGGTCAACGGCGTGCGCAGTTCATGCGCGAGCTTGCCGGCCAGCGTGCGCAGGTAGCTGGTGTACTCATCGAGCCGGCCGAGCAGGCGCGCGAAACTGCGCGAGACGTCGCCGAGTTCATCCAGCGCAGTGGTATCCGGAAAGTCGGTCGCCAGCCGACGCAGGCTCGCCGACCTGTGGGCGGCGGTGCCCGCGTCCAGCGCCTGTTCGGACGCGCGTCGCAGTCGACGCAGCCGCGCGGCAAGCCACAGGCTGAACAGCAGCATCGCCGCGATCGCCAGGGCCGAGACCATCAATGTCAGGTTCACGAGCCGCGTCAGCGCGCGATCGCGAAGCACCAGCCAGCGGTCGGCGGTCTGCGCGACCTGCACCATGCCGAGGATGCGCTGGTCGGTGTCGAACACGGGCGCGATCGCAGTCACGATCAGGCGATCCGCCTCACGACTTGCCAGCAGCGCACTGGCGGTTTGCCCGGCGGCTGCGGCGCGGGCCTGCAGGCTGTCGACACGGCCTGGCTGCGTATCGGTGACGCGCTCGGCGAGCGCCGAGCGCTGCATGAAGCCGCGATACAGCTGCGACAGCAGCGCGTTGCCCGCTGACAGGGTGCCTGGTCCGGCGGGCAGCGCATTGACCTCGGCGACGACGGTCCCGCTGGCCGAGGCGGCCTGGAGCCGCACGCCACTTTGACGGAAGCGGGCGAGTTCATCGCGCAGTTCCGGCGCTGCCGCGAGCAGGCGCCCGCGGGGCGCGAGCGTGTTGGTGTACAGGTTGCCGATGCTGACTGCGTCGGCACCACGGCGGTCACGGTCGTCGTGCAGCACACCGAGCCGTTCGCCGATCATCGACAGTGGCAGCCGCAGTTCGAGTCGCCAGCCGTCGGTGAGCCGCAGCCAGTATCCCTCGATGCGCGGCTCGTCGATCGCTTCGCGCCGGCCGAGTTCGCGCACGACGATGCGGCGGCCGCGCACCGGCCCGGGGCCCGCGGCACCGACGAAGACCTGTTGCAGCGTGCCGCCGCGGTCGGTGAATCCAAGCCACACCCGGTCGCCGATCCGCGGGGCATCGAGCGGCAGCGCGTCGGAGCGGTCGAACACGAGCGTGTCGTCGTCGCTGCGCAGCGAGAGGTACAGGTAGCGCTCGTGGGTGCCCGCGCGCACCTCGAGCCGCCCACCGCCCTGGGCGGTGTACCGCCGCAGCAACGGTGTCTGGCCCGGCCATTCGCTCGCGCGCCCGTCGAGGACCGGTGCGGCACGCAGCGCCATCGCTTCGAGGTCGAGCGGCCCGGGCGGGGCGGCACTGCCAGGACCGCCCGCATCGCGCGTCAGCAGGTCCCGCCGTCCCTGCAGCGATACGGCGATGGTCGACGCGACGGCCTGCAACGACATCTTCTCCGCGTCGCGCAGCGCGCCCTCCATTTCGCGCGCGTACTGGCAGCCGGCCCACGGCAGTGCCAGCGTGGTCAGGCCGAGCAGCAGCAGGCGGGTGCGGATCAGCATGGGGTGATCAGGGCTCGAGCCAGCGATAGCCCATGCCGTAAGCGGTATGGATGGCGTCGAACTGCGGATCGACCGCAACGAACTTGCGACGGATCCGCTTGATGTGGGACGTGATGGTGCTGTCGTCGAGCACGACGTTGGCGGCGTCCATCAACTGCTGGCGACTCTTGACGTGTCCCGGATGACGCGTCAGCGCGTGCACGATCCACAGCTCCGTCAGCGACAGCGGCACGGCGACGCCGCCCCACTCGGCGCTCAGGCGCTCGATGTCCAGGGTCAGCGAGCCGCGCTGCATGACCTGCTCGGCTGCGGCGGGGCGGCGCAGCGCGTCGATGCGCCGGAACAGCGCGTGGATACGCGCAATGAGGTGCGGCAGCGACAGGTCCTTGGTCAGGAAGTCGTCGGCGCCCAGGCGCAGGCCGGAGACTGCGTCGATTTCCGAGTCGCGCGCGGTCAGGAAGATGATCGGCAGCTCGGCTGAGCGTGCGCGCAGCTCACGGCACAACTCGTAGCCACCTTCCGGCTCATCCTCGAGCGAGACGTCGATGACGACGAGATCCGGCAGGCGCACGGCGAACGCCGCGAGCGCCTGTGCGCGATTCGGATAGCCGCGCACGAGGTAACCCTCGCGTGCGAAGGCCGCCGCGTAGTTGTCACGGATGGCGGTTTCATCTTCTACGATGGCGATGTTGCGACGCATGGCCGCAGTGTACGGCGTGGCCGTCGCCGCCGCGCAGTCGCACGGCGCCGTGCCATCATTCGCCAGAATCCGGCCTGACGCGGGCGCGGCGCCGTCAGTTGCCCCAGTGCGGGCCGACCGACAGCTCGACGAGTTCGTAGTGCGTCTGCATGTAGCCGGCGACGCCGCCCTTCAGGAACAGGTACTCGCCGTCGGCCGTGCACCAGACATCGTACGGCGGGTGCTCCTGGGGCAGTTCGGGATTGGTGACGAACTGGAAGTGCAGTGCCTCGAAGCTGCCCGCACCCACCGTGACCTTCTCGCGGCCGACGAACACGACGGTCATGCCGATCGAGTACAGCATCGGACCGGTGGCGCCACGGTGATCGGGCGATGACAGCAGGATCTGGTTGATGCGCTGGACGACGCCGGGCTTGTTCTGGTCGATCAGGCGCAGGTGCCATGCATCGCAGGCGATCGCATGGTTCTGGAACGTGACCAGCGGCGTGTCGACGTCCATCGTCTGCGAGACACGCCCCTCGAGCGAGGTCCAGGCTTCGCACTCGGCATACTTGGGATGGAAGCGGAACCAGCCCGAGCCCATGAACTTGCTGCCGACCGAGATGCGCACGAAGCAGTCCGTCGGCATCCAGGCCTTGTCCAGCGTGTAGGTGATGTCGCGCATCACGGAGGGGCGATCGTCGATCTCGCAATGGGCGGTGCAGGTGCGCGTGCCGTCGGCATGCACATCGATGCGGAAGTACTCGCGGCCGCGTTCCTGGTCCAGGCGCTCGGGCTTCTTGCTGGTGTAGAGGATCTTGCCCATCACGCTGCGGTGATCGCGCTGCAGGATCGGCAGGCCGCTGGCAGGTTTGCTGTCGCTCATCTCGTGCTCCGTGGGGTCGATGCCGGCGGAATCATAGCGGCTGGTCGCGCACGCACCGTGGTCATGCGCACAAACAAAAAGGCCCCGCAGTCACCTGCGGGGCCCTGGCGGGAGCCGGTAGAGCGAAGGATCAGGCGGTCGCGCGCCGACGGCGGGCGATACCCGCGGCCGCGAGGCCAAGGCCGAGCAGCGCGAGCGTGCCCGGTTCCGGCACGGCCGTGGCGCGCGTCGTCGCGAGCAGGCCGACGTAGCCGACGTTGCCGGAGTTCGACAGGCTGCCATTCTGGTCAGAGACGTTGCCGCCGATGACCAGCCAGTAGTTGCCGCTGGTCAGGCCGTCGAAGCTGAAGCCGTTCAGCGTGGAGTTCGGCGTGCCCAAGGCACCGATCATGTTCGTGCCGCTCCACAGCGATGTGGTGGTCAGGTCGATGCCCATGTTCCAGGACCAGTCCCATTCGAGCGTCAGGCCGAACGCATCGGCCGGCGTGTCGAGCGAGAAGCTGTAGCAGTCGGTGAAGCTGCCCGGCGCCGAGAAGGTGTTGCCGAAGCTGGTCGCGGCAGGCGCGGTGAGATTGCCGAGCGACTGGTCGCTGCAGCTGCTGATCGGGCCGGCGACGGCGTTCGGGGCGCCGAGGCTTCCCCAGGCGATGGCGGCGACGGCGGCAGCGCGAATCCAGAGCTTGTTCATGATCGTGTTCTTCCTGCTGGGCGGGACTGACCGCCTTCTCTGGCCCTGATCAAAGCAATCTCCATGCCATTGGGCTGATATTCAAAAAAATCGCATATATTTTAATATCTTACAGTTCTTCCCTTCGATGCGTGCGGGAGGCCGGGCAGGCTACGTGTAAAGGTTTCCGACAGTCCGGCCGCTCAGAATGCATTGATGCCGGTCAGTTCGCGGCCGATAGACAGCTGGTGGATGGTCTCGGTGCCCTCGTAGGTGATCACGCTCTCGAGGTTCAGCGCATGACGGATCGGCACGTACTCGGCGCTGATGCCCGAGCCGCCGAGCAGGTCGCGCGCGTCGCGCGCGATGTCGAGCGCGGCGCGGCAGTTGTGCCACTTCGCGAGCGACACCTGCGACGGCGACATCGAGCCGGCATCCTTGAGCCGCCCGAGTTGCAGCGACAGCAGCTGCGAGGTCGTGATCTGCCGCGCCATCTCGGCGAGCCGGATCTGCACCGCCTGGTTCGCGGCCAGCGGCCGGTTGAACAGGATGCGGCTCTTCGAATACTCGAGCACTTCGGCGAGGCAGGCCTGGGCCGCGCCGATCACGCCCCAGGTGATGCCGTAGCGCGCCTGCGTCAGGCACGACAGCGGCGCCTTCAGGCCCACCGTGCTGCCCGGCAGCATGTTGGCCTCGGGCACGACGACATCCTCGAAGAACAGCGCGCCGGTGGCCGACGCGCGCAGGCTGAACTTGTTCTCGATCTCGGGCGTCGCGAAACCGCGCATGCCGCGCTCGACGATGAAGCCGCGGATGCCTTCGTCGGTGCGCGCCCAGACCACCGCAAGGTCGGCGATCGGCGCGTTCGTGATCCACATCTTCGAGCCGTTCAACACCCAGTCGCCGCCGCGGCGCTTCGCGTGCGTCTTCATGTTGGCCGGGTCCGAGCCGCCGTGTGGTTCGGTCAAGCCGAAGCAGCCGATCAGTTCGCCCTTGGCCATGCGCGGCAGGAACTGCTGTTTCTGCGCCTCGCTGCCATAGGCGTGGATCGGGTACATGCACAGCGAGCTCTGCACCGACACGAAGCTGCGCAGGCCCGAGTCGCCGCGCTCGAGCTGCTGGCAAATCAGGCCGTAGGCGATCGAGTTCATGCCGGCGGCAACCGTAGCCCGACAGAGAGGACCCCAGCAGCCCGAGTTCGGCGAGGCCGCCGACGAGTTCGCGAGGGAAGGTGTGCTGCTCGAAGTGCCGGCGGATGATGGGCAGGACGTTGTCGTCGACGAAGCGGCCGACGGATTCATCGACCATGCGTTCCTCGTCCGACAGCTGCCCGCGGACGTCGTACAGGTCGAGGGGATCGAGGGATTGGGCCATGCGGGAATTATACGGGAGGCCGGGGCGCCGGCCGCCCACTGGGCCTCAACGGGTCCTAGCCGCGGGCCTCGCGGATCGCCGCGGCGAAGTGGCGCCGGTTGAACAGCAGCAGGCCGAAGCCGACGAGCGAGAAAAACGCCGCGACCGAGGCCAGCGAGTAGCGCAACTGCGACTCGTCGGCGAAATAGTAGTCGGTGACCAGCGCGACGGCCGTCGGGCCGATGAAGAAGCCGACGAAGTTCAGCGTGAAGTAGTAGAAGGCCGTGATCTGCGCGCGCATCGTCGGCGGCGCGATCGCGACGACCGCCGCGGCGCCGGCCGCCGTGGGCGCCGCCGCGCCCAGGCTCGCCGGGATCAGCAGCAGGATAGCGAGCGTCGGCGTCGGCATCAGCGCGAACAGCGAGTAGCCGATGGTCATGAACACGAACGCGATCAGGCAGACGCGGATGTAGCCGTCGTCATGCTTGCGCTGCAGCACGTCGCAGAGCCAGCCGCCGCCGATCACGCCGATCAGGCCGAACACGATCGTGACGACGCCGCGCCACTGCACGTAGGTGCCAAGCTCTTCGGGGCTGAGCGCGTAGGTGCGGCGCAGGAACTCGGGGATCCAGAAGCCGATGCCATAGGCCATGATCGCGAGCACCGACAGCGCGAAGAACAGCACGATGAACGCGCGCCAGCGCTGGCCCAGGAAACGCATCGTTTCCCAGACCGGGGACGCGCGCTGCACGGCGCCGGTGCGCAGGAACTCGCGCCGCACCGGCTCGCGGATCGTCAGCAGCAGCAGCGCGATGACGAGGCCGGGCAGGCCGACCCAGATGAACATCTGCTGCCAGGGCTGCACGATGCCGACGATCGGCCACTCCGCGGGGCCCGCCGCGACGACGCGCGGATAGACGCTGCCGCCGATGATGAACGCGAGGCCGCTGCCGCTCGACACGCCCGCGGTGTAGAGGCCGATGGCGCGGCCGAGGCGGTCCGGCGGAAAGTAATCCTTCAGCAGTGACATCGCTGGCGGGTTCAGCGCGGCCTCGCCGGCGCCGACGCCGACACGCGCCGCGAACAGGCCCCAGTAACTCGTCGCGACGCCGCACAGCATCGTCATCGCGCTCCACACGGTGACGCCGGCGAAGATCAGCCAGCGGCGGTTGCCGCTGTCGGCGAGCCATGCGATCAACACGCCGAAGAAGGTGTAGAACACCGCGAACGCGCCGCCGAGCAGGAAGCTCATCTGCGTGTCCGAGATCTGCAAGTCGCGCTTGATGTCGGGCACCAGCAGCGCGATGACCTCGCGATCGACGAACGCGAGGATGTAGGCCAGCAGCAGGACGACGACGACGTACCAGGAGTAGGCCGGACGCGGATACGGAACGGTGTCGGCGGTGTGCAAGCGGGGTCCCGGGGCGCGCCGTCAGGCGCTGAAGTGGTGCTGCGTCTCGAGGCTGGTCGCGAGGTCGTCGAACAGGATCATGCGCGCGAGCGGTTCTGACTTGAGTGCGGCACCCGCAGCCCGGTCGATCACGACATTGACCACCGACGGGCCGCGATACGCAAAGGCGCGATCCAGCGCCGCGTCGAGCTGCGAGGGCTGTTCGACGAACTCGCCGTGGCAGCCGAAGCCGATGCCGACCAGCTCGTAGCGCAGCATCCCGAGCTCGGTGTTGATGCCGCGACCGATCGCGCCGAGCTGGCCATGCAGTTCGGTGCCCCAGGCGCCGTCATTGCCGATCACGCAGACGAGCGGCAGCCCGGCCTGCGCCGCGGCATGCAGTTCGGCGGGATGGAAGCCAAACGAACCATCGCCAGTCGTCAGCAGCACGCGGCGCGGTTCGCTGCCGTCGAGGCGTGCGAGCTCGCGCGCGGCCGCGGCAGCACCGACAGCGAGCGGCGTGCCGATGCCCATGGCACCCATCGGGTAGTGATCCAGGAAGCCCGGTGCGCGCTGCACGCGCAACGCGCCGTACATCCAGTTCTGCACGTCGGCGCCATCGCCGACCAGGATCGCGTCCGGATCGATCCGGCGTGCGAGCGCGCGTCCCAGCGCGAGCGGGTGCAGGGGCTCGGCCGGTGCCTGTTCGACGTTGTCCAGATACCGCAATCTCGGCTGCAGGCGGTCGAGTACCCAGGCGGCGCGTTCGCGGCGGACAGCGGGCTGGGCCGCGAGCGCATCGCGCAGTTGCGCGGCAGCGAGTCCGGCGTCGGCGGCGATCGGCACGTCGATGCGGCGGTTGCGGGACAACTCCTCGGCCTCGACATCGATCTGGATGAACTTCGCCCCAGGCGCGAAGCGTGGTGGCAATCCGTAGCCGAGCCGCTGCTTGAGCCGTGCACCCAGCACGCAGACCACGTCGGCATCGCAGGCGGCCGATTGCATCAGCGGCCAGCTGAACGAACGCTGCCAGTCCTCGGGCACGACGCCACGACCGAGCCCATTGCCGGCACCGGGATGCCGAAACGCTCGACGATCTCCCGCGATGCTGCGCCAGCGGGCGCGCCGGCGCCGGTGATCAGCAGTGGCCGCTCGGCTGCGGCCAGCAGCCGTGCCGCCTCCGCAATCGCGGCGGGGTCGGCGCCGGGCCGCGCCGCGAGCAGGGCGGGCTGCTGGCGCTGCCCCAGTCGCGCAGCGCTCTCTCGGCGAAGTACTCCTGCAGGATCTGCGGCACGCAGGGCCCGCGTCGCCCCGCCGGTGCGCGCTTTGCGGCGGCATCGACGAACTCCGCGAGGCGGGCTGCCGCCGGCACGCTTGCGCGCCGACTTGGTGATCGAGGTGACCAGCGGATGCTTGGCGTTGTCGTATTCGCTCTCGGCCTCGGTCCAGGAGTTCGGCAGGCGCGCGACCAGCACGAGTACCGGTGAGCAGGCCTGGAATGCAGCGGCGATGCCATTGATCGCGTTCGGCATGCCCTGGTCGGCGATGATCAGCGCGACGCCCAGCCGACCGGTCACGCGAGCGTAACCATCGGCGGCGCTGACGCAGCCGGACTCATGGCGGCTGCTGATGATCGAAAAGCCGTCGCGATCGAGTGCATCGAGCAGATGCGTGTGCGACGCGCCGGCGACGGCGAAGACCGTGCGGATGCCATAGCGCGACAGCGCGCGGCTCACTACCATGCCGCCGGTGATGCGGACCGTGTTCATCGAATGACCCCCGAGGCGCATCTTCGCACAATCGCGCTGCCATGCACCTGAGCCACCATCCCGACTACTGCCTGCCGCTGCCCGATCACCATCCGTTTCCGATGGCGAAGTACACGCTGGTCCACCGGCTGCTGGTCGAGCGTGGCATTGCACGAGCCGACAACACCCGGGCGCCCGACGAGGCGAGCCTCGCGGACCTCGCGCGCGTGCATACCGGTACCTACCTCGACGCACTGGCGCGGGGCACGCTGTCGGCGCTCGAGCAGCGGCGGATCGGCGTGCCGTGGAGCGCGCGGCTGTGGCGTCGCTCCCGTCTCGCCGTGCAGGGCACGCTCGATGCGGCGCGTGCCGCGCTCGCCACCGGTATCGCCGGCAACCTCGCGGGTGGCACGCACCACGCCTTCGCGGATCACGGCGAGGGCTTCTGCGTGCTCAACGATGTCGCCGTCGCGATCCGCGCACTGCAGGCGGAGCGGCGCATTGCCCGCGCGCTGGTCGTCGACCTCGACGTGCACCAGGGCAACGGCACCGCGGCGATCTTCGCCGGCGATGAGTCGGTGCTGACCTTCTCGATGCACGGCGAACGCAACTATCCGGCGCAGAAAATGCGTTCGAGCGTCGATGTCGCGCTGCCGGACGGTACCGACGACGCGCGCTACCACGAGGCGCTCGACCGGCACCTGCCGGTGGTCATGGCCGCGGCGCGTGCCGACATCGTGTTCTACCTGGCTGGCGTGGATGTCGTGGCCGGAGATCGCTATGGCCGTTTCGCGATGACCGAAGCCGGCTTGCTGGCGCGTGAACGGTTCGTGCTCGGCGCTACCCGCGCCGCGGGTCTGCCGACGGTGATCACGCTGGCCGGTGGCTATGCGGCCACGCCTGAGCGCACGGCTGCACTGCACCTGCGGGTGTTCGAGGTCGCCGCGTCAGCGGATCGCGGCGGTACCGCCTGAGTAGCGGATGCCGGCGGCACGATAGACGAACGCCAGCAGCCACAGCGGGCCGATCAACAGGAACTGCAGGTCCTTGAAGAACGACGGCCGGCGTCCCTCGACGGCGTGGCCGATGAATTGTCCGATCCAGGCGACGACGAAAATCACGATGCAGCTCGCCCACAGCGGCCAGGGCAACGCGGCGAGCGCGTCGATGCCGACGAACGCCAGCAGCAACAGCGGCAGCACGCCGAGCGCCAGCGGCGGCGACAGCCGCAGGTAGTACAGCACGGCCAGCGTCGCGGCGAGCGAGCCGGCGTTCAGCCAAGGCCATCGCGCCGAGACCCACGGCAGGGGCAGGAGCGACAGCAGGCCGAGCACGGTCAACACGATCAATGGCACGCAGACCCAGTGCAGTGCCTTGTTGACGGGATGGCGGTGGCTGTCGCCGTAGTCTTCGAGCCATTGGTCGACACTGCGCATCGTGTACCCTTCGCCCCATGTTCCGGGGGCCCGTGATCCTGGCTGACGACGCTACGCGGCCCGGGTGGGCCCGGCAAGCATGACGACGCGCGCGACATTCTCGCAGCGAGTCATGGCACGACTGGTCGAGCGCCGCTGGCTGTCGGATGCGCGCATGCTCGAGTGGTATCCGCCGTTCCTGTGGATGCGCATCCGGGTCGTGGAACTGGCGCCTGACTGGCGCCGGGTACGGATCGTGCTGCCGCTGAACACGATCTCGCGCAACCCCGGTGGCGTGATGTTCGGCGGCTTCCAGGCGGCGCTCGCGGATCCGATCGCGGCGCTGGCCTGCGCACGCGTGTTTCCCGGTTACTCCGTCTGGACCCGTGCGATGGGCGTCGAGTTCGAGCACGGCGGCCGCACCGATCTGGAACTGCGGTTCGACTTCGCGCCCGCACAGGAAGCGCAGATACGCGCTGACCTGGAGCGCGACGGGCGCAGCACGCCGACGTTCGAATACGGCTTTCATCTGGTCGACGGCAGCCGCTGCACGCGAGTGCTGAACACGGTGGCCATCCGGCCGCGGGGTTATGTCCGCGCGACGACGCCGCCGGCCGCGGACGACGGCATAGGGTGAACAGGCCCTAGGCGGCCATCAGGCCGCGCAGCTTGCGGATCGCATTCGCTTCAAGCTGGCGGATCCGCTCGGCGGAGACGCCGTACTCGGCGGCCAGTTCATGCAGCGTCGCCTTCTCGCCGTCCTGCATCCAGCGGCGCCGCAGGATGTCGCGGCTGCGGGCATCGAGCTGTTCGACCGCAGCACCCAGGCGCCGGGTCGTCGTGCGTTCCCACTCGTCGTTCTCCACGAGGTCGGCCGGGTTCGCATCCGCAGCCGGCAGGTAGGCCGCCGGCGAATAAGTCTCGTCCTCGTCGGCTTCGGGCGTCGGGTCGAAGGACAGATCGCGGGCAGCGAGCCGCTGCTCCATCTCGGCAACCTCGCGCGGTTCGACGCCGAGGTCCGCCGCAACGGCGCGGGTTTCCTCGGGAGTCAGCCACGCGAGATTCTTCTTCAGCTTGCGCAGGTTGAAGAACAGCTTGCGCTGCGCCTTGGTCGTCGCGACTTTCACGAGGCGCCAGTTGCGCAACACGTATTCGTGGATCTCGGCCCGGATCCAGTGCACGGCGAATGACACCAGTCGCACGCCCACGGCCGGATCGAACCGCTTGACCGCCTTCATCAGGCCCACGTTGCCTTCCTGCACAAGGTCCTGCAGCGGCAGGCCGTAGCCGGTGTAACCGCGCGCGACGTGCACGACGAAGCGCAGGTGCGACATGACGAGCTGGCGCGCCGCGTCGACGTCGCCGTGCTCGCGCAGGCGTTCGGCCAGCGCGCGTTCGTCATCGCGCGACAGCACGGGGATACGAGACACCCGGTCGAGGTAGGCGTCGAAGCTGCCAATCGGGCCGGCGAGGGCCAGGTCGGTCGGTCTTGCTACCAGCGCGTGGGTCGTCATCGTCCGGGGTCCTCCTGCGGTGAACCTGCGAGCACAATTCTAGCACTCGCGGGGTTAGAGTGCTAAAGGCAGCTCACAGTTCCCCAGAGACCTAAATACTTGATTTTAATGAATTAATCCTAGGCGCGCGGCTGGATTCGTGCGAGGTGGCGCGCGGTCGAACCCCAGGCGGCCAGCCAGCCCAGCAGCGTGCCGGCGCCGAGCAGCTGCAACACCTCGCGAGCCGCTGGCGTGCGCAGCGAAAAGCGGCTGCCATACAGCCTGGCCAGCTCATCGACCGGGCCGGACAGGAACGCCAGCGCCCCGGCCAGCAGCAGCCAGGCGAGCAGCGCACCAGCCAGTCCGTACAGCGCCCCCGTGTACAGGAAGGGTCGACGCACGAACGCGTTCGAACCGCCGACCAGCTTGGTGACCTCGATTTCAGGGCGGCGGTGCTGGATCTCGAGACGTATCGTGTTGCCGATCACGGCGAGCACTCCGACGCCCAGCACGATGGCCGCGACCAGCAGCAGTCGGCGCAGCACCTCGAGGATCGCGGCGAAGCGCTGCACCCATTCGGTGTCGACCTGGACGATGTCGACTTCAGGCCAGGCGGCGAAGTAGCGCTTCAGCTGCTCGATCTGCGCCGGGGCGCTGGCGTCCGGTGCCGGGCGCACGTTCAGCACGTGCGGCAGCGGGTTGCTCTCGAGCGCCTCGAGTGCCTCGCCGAATCCCGAGTACTCGCGGAATTCCTCGAGCGCCTGCTCCGCGGGCAACAGGCTCACTGCGGCGACGCCGGATCGCTTGCCCGCATTGCGGCGCAACTGCTCCGCACGCTCGAGGCTGACGTCGGCCTTGAAGTAGACCGTCACGTCCACGGCGTTGGCCAGATCGCCGGTCGCCGCGCGCGTGTTGTCGACCAGCAGTCGCAGCGACAGCGGCAACGCGAGCGCGAGGCCCACGACCATGACCGTCAGCACGGTCGCGAGCGGTGCGCGCGACAGGCGTCCGACCGAGCCGAGCAGGGCCTGAGCATGCCGTGCACCCCAGGTACCGATGGCCGACATCAGCCATCCTCCGGCAGCGTCGGCACGCTGATGGAATTGCTGGCTGTCACGCGCCCTGCGTCGAGCACGATCTCCCGCTGCCCGAACTCGCGCACCAGTTGCAGGTCGTGGGTTGCGATGACGATCGTGACGCCGACGTCCTGGAAGCGTCTGAACAGCCGCATGACCTCGAGCGCGAGCCCGTGGTCGAGATTGCCGGTGGGTTCATCGGCGATCAGCAAAGGAGGTTTGGCAATCACGGCCCGGGCGATCCCGACGCGCTGCTGTTCGCCGACCGACAGCTCGGCAGGCAGTACGCGCTCCTTGCCCAGCAATCCGACCTGGTCGAGCGACGCGCGGACCCGCCGGTCGATTTCCTTCAGCGGCGTGCCGGCGACGATCAGCGGCAGCGCGACGTTGTCGTAGACCGGCCGGTCGACCAGCAGCTTGTGATCCTGGAACACGACGCCGATCTGGCGGCGGAACGCCGGGATGCGGCGGTCAGGCAGGGAGCCCGTGTTCTGGCCGTTGACGGTGACGACGCCACGCGTCGGCCGTTCGAGCAGCGCGATCAGCTTCAGCACGGAACTCTTGCCGGCGCCGGAACGGCGGTCAGAACCACGAACTCACCCGGCGCGACGCGCAGCGAAGCCTCGCTCAGCGCTTCGCGGCCATTCAGGTAACGCTTGCTGACATGCCGAAGCTGATCATCCGCGTGCAGTATCGCCGCTGCCCGCGCCTTCGACCAGCGCCTGGGCGAACGCGCGCGCATCGAATTCGCCGAAGTCCTCCGCACCTTCGCCGATGCCGATGAACCGGATCGACAACGCAGTTTCGTCGCGATCGCCAGCACGATGCCTCCGCGGGCGGTGCCGTCGAGCTTCGTCAGCACGAGCCCGGTGACGCCCGATCGCCGCGTGGAACTGCAGCGCCTGCGCGAGCGCGTTCTGCCCCTGGTTGGCGTCGAGCACCAGCAGTACCTCGTGCGGCGCGCTCGCGTCGACGCGGGCGATCACGCGGCGCACCTTGCGCAGTTCGTCCATCAGGTGCGACTGGCTGTGCAGGCGGCCCGCGGTGTCGGCCAGCAGCACGTCGCAGCCGCGCGATTTCGCCGCCTGCATCGCGTCGAACGCGACGGACGCCGGGTCGGCGCCCGATTGCTGCGCCACCAGGTCCGCGCCGCTGCGTTCGGCCCACACCGTCAGCTGTTCGATGGCTGCGGCGCGGAAAGTGTCGCCGGCCGCCAGCATGACCTTGCGGCCTTCGGCGGCGAGGCGCCTGGCGAGCTTGCCGATCGAGGTCGTCTTGCCCGAGCCGTTGACGCCGACGACCAGCACGACGAAAGGCTGGTGCGCGGGGTCGATCACCAGGGGCTGCTGGCAGGGCGCGAGCATTTCGGCGATCGCATCGCGCAGCGCGCCGATCAACGCTTCGACGTCACCGAGTTCGTTGCGCGCGACGCGACGGCGCAGCTGTTCGAGCAGCGCTTCCGTCGCCTCGACGCCGACGTCCGCGGCCAGCAGCCGGGCCTCGAGTTCCTCGAGGATCGCGTCGTCGATCTTGCGACCGCGGAACAGGTTGGCGAGGTCGTAGGACAGCCACGAGCCCGGCTTGTTGACCTTGGCCCGAAGTCGCGTCAGGAATCCCTGCTTCTGTTCGTCACTCGCCATGTCGCGCCATTCCCCGCAAACGACAAGGGCGGCCGCAGCCGCCCCGTCAGGTCGCATGATAGCGCAGCGGGTCAGGGTGCAATCACCGTCGGGTCCGTGACCGTCAGCGCCGTGCCATCGCTGGCGATGAATTCGCTGATCTGGCGCTGCATCTCGGCGGTCATCAGCGGCGCTGGCCGCGGGTCGAGATAACCGTTGTGGATGCCCTGGTTGAAGCGTACCTGCACCCCGGGCAGCGTGACGGCCGCGGTGCCGGCCGCCGTGCGTACCGGCAGGTTCAGCAGGTTGGTCAGCACTTCCGTGCGGCTGTTGGGCACGGTGGAATCGGGCCCCCAGACGCCGCCGGCCGGATTGGGCGCGCCGCCGACCAGGTAGCCGACGTACACCGGGCGGCCACCGGCATTGACGGTGCCCGTGTAATTGATGCCGTCCGCCGAATCGACCGCCGTCTGCGCATCGCGGAACCAGTTGTTGTACAGCGTCGTGCCCGGCACGAGCGCGCCACCGCTGGCGGCGGCAAGGCCGGCGTTGATCCGCGGTCCGTAGAAATCGGACTGCCGCAGCGTCTCGGTCAGGCCGACCGCGCCCATCGGCAGGCCCGACGCACGTGGGATCGAGGTGACGCCGAGCACGGTCGTCGAGACGATCGCACCGAGCGAATAGCCGACCACGTGGATCCGATTCGGGTCGAAGTCCGGCGAACCGTTGGCGTCGAAGTCGATGTTCGGGATCGCCTTCAGCGTCGTGACGATGTCGGAGACGGCCTGCCGCGTGTTGTCGCGGCTGACGAGCAGGTTGGCGAGGTTGATGAAATGCGTGCCGGTCTCGTCGATGACGCCGTCGGGGCCGGCCGCACCCGTCGTGTTGTTGACGAGGTCGAGGTCGAAGATGCGCTCGCGGCCCGCCTGGCGCAGCGCGGCGAACGCATCGGTGGGCGTGATGCCATGCAGCGGCAGGTCGATGGCGATGACGGCCAGGCCGCGCGCCGCGAAGCTGTCCGCGACCAGCAGCGCGTCGGCGCGCGTGCGCGGCGTGCCATGCTGGAACAGCACGATCGGCCAGCCGTTCGGGCCGGGGCCACCGACCGCAGGCACGGTCAGCAGCAACGGGATGTCGAGCGTCGCGACGCGCGCCGGCACCGGGTTGAAGCGCGTCAGCAGCCGGCTGGTCTGGTCCAGCGTCGGCACCAGCGGCGGGCCTGCCGCGACCCAGTAGTTCGTCAGCGGCGCGGTCGGCGCGCCGGCGCTGGGTGGCGTCAGGTAATACGGCACGCGGATCGTGCCGGCATAGATGCGCGCGAGGCCGGGTGAACCCGGCAAGACCTGCGCGGTCGTCAACCCCGTGTTCTGCAACACGACCGCACCGTCGGTGCCGGACAGCGGCGCCGCGGACAGCACGGCGAGCGTGTCGTTGATCGCCTGCGTCGAGAAGCTGAACGACAGCACGATGTTGGCGAGGTTCAGGCCCGCCGCGCGCGCGACCAGGAAATGCGTGCTGGTCAGCTGGCACAGCGCCCGCAGCGTGGCGTTGGCGACGGGCGTGCAGGCCGCGGGAGCCGGTGGCGCGGTCGGCGGACGCGCGCTGAACTCGCTGATGATCTGGTCACGGATCGTCGCGAAGTCGGTGTCGGCACTGGCCGCGGCCCCGGCGCTGCTCGTGACGCCGCTGGTCAGCAGCACGAGGTAGCTCGACTTCGCTGCGAGCGGACGCAGCGGGTTGATGTTCAGGACCGTGCCATTGGCGCCGGCCTCCGCAGCGAGCGAGACGCCATAGTCGGTGCCAGGCACGAGTGGACGCACGAGGCCGGTCACGCCCTTGGTCGCGGTGTCGGTCGTGACCTGCAGCACGACCAGGCTCGCGGGTGTCACCGAGGCGAGGTTGATGGCGCCCTCGAAACGCACGGTCAGGTGCGTCGTGGTCGAGAAGCCATCGAGGGCGTTCTGTGCGGGTTCCGATGCAGTGCGCCCGGTTTGCACGAAGGTGACCGGGCTGAACGGCGACGACGGCAGGTTCAGCGTGCCGTCGGTGCTGCCGGCGAAGTATGCGTCGTAGGGGTAGGGCAACACGCCGAAAGCCGGCTGGAACAGCGGTCGGAACCCGGTATTGACCGGCGTCGAGCCGCCACCGGGATTCAGGTTGCCGCTGGTCGGATTGGTGGCGCCGATATCGGCATCGTTGGAGACGCTGCTTGCACAGCCGGCAAGCGTGACGGCGGCGGTCGCAAGCAGCGCCGCGAGATGCAGCGTCTTCATGGTGGTTCCCCTCTCGAGCGGCGCCGGCCAGGCGCGTGGATGCGTCCGTGCGGCGACAGGCTAGGGTACGCTCGCCGCGAGAACGGAGGCAAGCGATGAAGGGTCGAGGCGGGGCCAGCCAGCAATTGCGCGTGATCGGTGGCGCGTGGCGCGGTCGCAGGTGGCGATTCGCGAGCAACCCGGCGCTCCGGCCGACGCCGGATCGCGTGCGCGAAACGCTGTTCAACTGGCTGGCGCCCCGGTTGCCCGGGGCGCGCTGCCTCGACCTGTTTGCCGGCAGCGGGGCGCTCGGTATCGAGGCGCTGTCGCGCGGCGCGCAGCATGTCGTGTTCATCGACGATGACGCGGCGAGCGCCGCCGCCCTGCGCGAGCTGCTCGCGACCTGGCCGGCGCCGTCATTCGGTGCGACGCAACCGGATCCGGCGCGCGCCGAGGTGCTGCATGCGGACGCGCTGCGCTGGGTCGCGAGGCCGCGGGGTGCGCAGCAGTCGCCGTTCGACATCGTGTTTCTCGATCCACCGTTCGCGACGGATGTGCTGGCGCGCTGCCTGTCGCTGCTCGAGCAGCAGGACTGGCTCGCGCCCGATGCACAGGTCTATGTCGAATGCCCGGCGCGCGCGCCCTTGCCGGAGTTGCCGCCGGGCTGGGCCTGGCGCCGATCGAGGGCCGCCGGGGAGGTCGGGTATCATCTGGCCCAGCGCGGCGCGAGGGGCGTCGCAACGGAAGGCGAATGAAGCGCAACGCAATCTATCCGGGCACGTTCGATCCGATGACCAACGGTCATCACGACCTGATCCGCCGGGCCTGCACGATTTTCAATCGCGTGGTCGTCGCCGTGGCCGCCAATCCCAACAAGGCACCGATGTTCTCGGTCGGTAAACGCGTCGAGATGGCGCGCGCGATCGTCGCCGACCTGCCCAACGTCGAAGTGCTGGGGTTTTCAGGCCTGACGGTCGACTTCGCGCGCGAGAACGACCTGTCGGTCATCGTGCGAGGCCTGCGCGCCGTCTCCGATTTCGAGTTCGAGTTCCAGCTCGCCAACATGACGCGGCATCTGTCCAAGGACATCGAGACCGTGTTCCTGACGCCGCAGGAACAGTACACGTTCATTTCCTCGACGCTGGTGCGCGAGATCGCCGTGCTCGGCGGGGACGTCAGCCAGTTCGTCCATCCGGTCGTCGCCGAGGAACTGCGCGGACAGCGCCGCGCATGACGCGGGCCCGCGGCACCCGACTCATCGCCTGACCCGCCGCGTGCGCCGCAGCCGTGGCAGTCGCGGCGCCGGTCGTGGTGGCGGCGGCAGCTTGCCGGCGCGGGCCAGGTCCACGGCGCGCCACAAGTACCACGCGGCGATGCTGCGCCACGGTGCCCAGCGAACGCCCCATTGAGAGAGCACGCGGGGTGCCGGCTGCTGCCGCAATCCGTATGCCAGGCGCAGGCCTTCTCGCACGCCGAAATCGTCGACCGGCAGGACGTCGGGGCGCCCGAGCTGGAACATCAGCAGCATCTCGACGGTCCAGCGGCCGATCCCGCGAATCACGGTCAGCCGCGCCACGATCGCTTCGTCGTCGAGCGCATCCAGCGTCGCGGTATCCGGTACGACGCCATCCAGCGCATGGCGCGCGAGGTCCTGCAGGGCCGCGACCTTGGATGCCGAGAAGCCGCAGCCGCGCAGGGTCGCGACCGGCGTCGCCAGTAGCTGGCCCGGCGTCGGAAACGACCCGGCGTCGCCATACAGCGCGACGAAGCGCGAGAGGATGGTCGCGGCGGCGTTGCCGTTGAGCTGCTGGTGCGCGATCGCGCGCGCCAGGTGCTGCCACGGCGGTCGGTCGCGGGCGGGTTCCAGGCGACAGGGACCGGCCGCCTCGATCAGTCGCGCCAGCACGGGGTCGCTCGCCGCGAGCGCCGCCGTCGCCCGCCGCTGGCGGCGTCGCAGCGCGCGCAGGCTGGCGTCGTTCAGCGCTGGCATGTCGGGCACCAGTAGGTGCTGCGCTGGGCCTGCACCGCGTGCCGCACTTCCGTGCCACAGGCGCGGCAGGGCTCGCCGGCGCGCTCATAGACAAACAGCTTCTGGCGGAAGTAACCGGGAGAACCGTCGGCGCCGACGTAGTCGCGCAGCGTCGTGCCGCCCACCTCGATCGCCATGGCGAGCACTGCCCGCACGGCGTCGACGAGCCGCGCGACTTCGTCGCGCTTCAGGCCGCGCGCCTGTCGGCGCGGACGGATGCCGGCCCGAAACAGCGCCTCGCTCGCGTAGATGTTGCCGACGCCGACGACCAGCCGCGCGTTCATCAGCAGTTGCTTGATCGCCACCCGCCGGCCACGCGTCGTCTGCCACAGGTAGTCCACCGTGAATTCAGGACCCAGCGGTTCCGGGGCGAGGTGCCGCAGCAGCGGATGCGTGGTGGGCGCGGATTCCGTCCAGTGCAGGCTGCCGAAGCGGCGTGGGTCGTTGAAGCGCAGCGCCTGCCCGTTGTCGAGTACGAGGTCCAGGTGGTCGTGCAGTCGCCGGGGCGTGGCGGCGGGCAGCACGCGCAGGCTGCCGGACATGCCGAGGTGCAGGATCAGCGTCAGGTCGCCGTCGAGGCGCAGCAGCAGGTACTTTGCCCGCCGGTCGACGCCGATGATGCGACGGCCGGCGACGCGCGCCGGCAGCGTTGGGTCGATCGGCCAGCGCAGCCTGCGTTCGTGCAACACCAGCTCGCGCACCCGCGCGTCCGCGACATGCGGTGCGATACCGCGGCGGGTGGTCTCGACTTCGGGAAGCTCGGGCAGCGGACGCTGCCTTACTTGATCTTCGTTTCCTTGTACGCCACGTGCTTGCGGGCGACGGGGTCGTACTTCTTCACTTCCATCTTCTCGGGATGCAGGCGCTTGTTCTTCGTCGTGACGTAGAAATGCCCGGTGTTGGCCGAGGAGAGCAGCTTGATCTTGTCGCGCATGGTTCAGCCCTGGTGCGATGCGGTGCGGAGGCTCAGATCTTGCGACCCGCGGCGCGCAGTTCGGCGACGACGCGGTCGATGCCGTTCTTGTCGACCGTGCGCAGCGCCGCGGCGGACAGCCGCAGCGACACCCAGCGCTTCTCGGACTCGAGCCAGAAGCGCTGCGTATGCAGGTTCGGCAGGAAGCGACGGCGCTTCTTGTTGTTGGCGTGCGAGACGCGATTGCCGACGGCGGGGCGCTTGCCCGTGAGTTCGCAGACGCGGGACATGGTAATTCCCTTGAAATTCAGTTACTTGGGCTATTGACCGGGCGCGTGGCGCTGGCCAAAGGGCGGCCTTTATACCAGCCGCGGCGGCGGGCGGCAACTCCCGGCGCCCCGAACTGGGGGGCTCAGAGCAGTCCGCGTTCGGCCAGCGACAAACAGGAGCCGGCGGCGACGATGACGTGATCGAGCAGGCGGATCTCGACGAGTGCCAGGGCCTCGCGCAGGCGCAGCGTGATCAGCTCGTCGGCCTGGCTCGGCTCCGCGACCCCCGAGGGGTGGTTGTGGGCCAGGATCACGGCGGCCGCATGCCGCGCCAGCGCCTCGCGGACGACCTCGCGCGGATGCACGCTGGCGCCATCGAGCGTGCCGCGGAACAGTTCCTGGCAGGCGATCAGGCGATGCCGGGTATCCAGGTACAGACAGCAGAACACTTCGTATGGCCGATCGCGCAGCTGCGCGACCAGGAAGCGGCGGGTCGCGGCGGGAGACTCGAGCGCGGCCATGCTGCGCAGCGGCTCTGCGTAGTGGCGGCGGGCGAGTTCGAGGCAGGCGGCGAGCTGCGCGCGTCGCGCGAAGCCGAGGCCCCGGATGCCGCCCGGCGGGTTGCCCGCTTCGCCCGCGCCCGGCGCGAGCATGAGGCCGCGCAGCGAGCCGAAATGCACCAGCAGCGCCCGCGCGAACTCGAGCGCATCGCGGCCGGCGGCGCCGGTGCCGAACAGCGCCGCGAGCAGCTCGGCATCGCTGAGGCCGGCGGGGCCGTTGCGCAGCAGGCGCTCGCGCGGGCGTTCATGGCTGGGCCAGCAGCGGATCGGTAATCGTGTCGAGGTCATGGCGCCATGCTGCCCCGGGACGATCGCGCTGCCGAGCCGCGAATCTTGCGGCAGCACACGAAAACTCAGCGGCCGTTTGCGCCGTCGTCGGCGCGGCCACCATAATCCCCGACATGGAACTCCCGGTCAGCAGCAAGGCGTTTGCCGGCAGGCGCGTCATCGTCGGCGTGGGTGCGGGCATCGCCGCGTACAAGACGCCGGACCTCGTGCGCCGGCTGCGCGATGCCGGTGCCGAAGTGCGCGTCGTCATGACCGCGGGCGCCGCGCAGTTCGTCACGCCGCTGACCTTCCAGGCCGTGTCCGGCCAGCCGGTGCGCGACGACCTCTGGGACCGCGACGCCGAGGCCGCGATGGGCCACATCGAACTTGCGCGCTGGGCCGAGCTGATCCTGATCGCGCCCGCGACCGCCGACCTGCTGGCGCGACTCGCGGCCGGGATGGCCAACGACCTGTTGACGACGCTGTGCCTTGCGACCGAAGCGCCGGTGGCGGTCGCGCCGGCGATGAACCGAGTCATGTGGGACCACGCGGCGACGCGTGCCAATGCGGCGACACTGCGCAGCCGTGGCGTGACCCTGCTCGGACCCGGGGCGGGTGCCCAGGCCTGTGGCGAGACGGGCGCCGGTCGCATGCTCGAGCCGCTCGAGCTCGTTGCCGGTGTCGCGCCGTTGCTGGCGCCGCCGGTGCCGCAGTCGCTGGCGGGCCTGCGCGTGCTGCTGACCGCCGGACCCACGCGCGAGCGCATCGACCCGGTGCGCTTCATCAGCAACCGCAGCAGCGGCAAGATGGGCTTTGCGATCGCCGCGGCGGCGCGCGCGGCGGGTGCCGAGGTCACGGTCGTGGCGGGGCCGGTGCACCTGCCGACGCCCGCCGGCGTGCGCCGCGTCGACGTCGAATCCGCAGCCGACATGCTGGGCGCGGTACAGCGCGAAGTCGCTGGCGCGGACATCTTCATCTCGACGGCCGCGGTGGCCGACTACCGGCCCGCGACGCCGGCTTCGCAGAAGATCAAGAAGACCGCGAGCACGCTCGATATCGAAGTCGAGCGCACGGTCGACATCCTTGCGACGGTCGCCGCGGCGTCGCAGCGGCCGTTCGTCGTGGGCTTTGCCGCCGAGACCGAGAACGTCGAGCAGCACGCGCGCGGCAAATTGCTGCGCAAGAACCTCGACATGATCGCCGCCAACGAAGTCGGCGACGACAAGGTGTTCGAGAAGGACGACAATGCGCTGATGGTGTTGTGGGGTGGCGGCCGGCACGATCTCGGCCCCGGCAGCAAGACGGATCTGGCGCGCGAACTGGTTGCGCTGATCGCCGTCCGCTACCGTGCCGCTTGCGCGGCGCGCGCCAGCGCCTGATGTCCGCGTCGGCCCGCAAACCCCCGCCATTGCGGGTGCGCATCCTCGATCCACGGATGGGCCGCGATTGGCCGATGCCGGCCTACGCGACGGACGGCTCCGCCGGCCTCGACCTGCGCGCCTGCCTCGACGCGCCGCTCGTATTGGAACCGGCCCGGGCCGAATTGATTCCCACGGGTCTGTCGATCTGGCTCGAGGATCCGGGTCTTGCGGCGGTGATCCTGCCGCGCTCCGGACTCGGCCACAAACACGGCCTCGTGCTGGGCAATCTCGTTGGCCTGATCGACTCCGACTACCAGGGGCCGTTGATGGTGTCGGCGTGGAACCGCGGTAGCGCCGCGTACACGATTCAGCCGGGTGAGCGCATCGCGCAACTCGTCGTGGTACCGGTCGTCCAGGTCGAGCTGCAGGTCGTCGACGAGTTCTCGGCGTCGCAGCGCGGGGCGGGCGGGTTCGGCAGCTCCGGCACGCGCTGAAGCGCCCGACCGCCGCGGCGCGAAGCTCAGTTGCGCGCGGTCGCCGTGCCGCTGCGAAGCTGGCGGTAGCGGTCGATGTCCGACTGGAACTGGGAGCGCAGGGCCGCTTCCTCGGAGCGCCGGGCGTCCAGCAGGTTGCGCTGCGTGCGCACCTCGTTCAGCGTACGCACGAGGCTGTCGGCCAACCGGTCGGGCAGCGGCCGGGCGTCCGGGCTCTCGTTGTACGGCCGATAGGCCTGCGCCTGCAGCTGCAGCGACGACAGTCGCTCCTGCAGCGTCGCCAGGTAGGACTCGGTCGACTCGCGCTGCTGTCCGATCTGCGCGAGGCGCGTATCGCGGACCTGTTCGATGTCGCGGGTCGAGGTGTAGGTCGCCAGCAGGAAGCGGTCGTGCTGGGCGCGACGCGCTTCGCTGTCCTCGCGCTTCCTGTCCTCGATCTGCTGGGCCGCGGTGCGCTGCGCTTCGATTCGCCGCAGCTCGACGCCCTGGCTGTTCAGCACGCGCAGTTCCTTCTTCGCGTATTCGGGCGGGACGCGGTCGCCGTACTGGCGATTGCCGTTCTCGTCGATCCACGAGTAGGTCAGTCTCTCGGCGCCCTGGGTGCGCTTCTGCTTGCGCGGCTTGTCGGACGCGAGCGCAGGCGCGGCGGCCAACGCCGCGAGAAAAGCCAGGATGAGGAGCCGGCCAATCATGAGCCCGATTGTGCACCTGTCGGGGGATTAAGGAAATTCACCCGATTCCGTATGTTTGCCGATAGCGCTGCAGTGCGGCGAGATCGTCGTCCGAAATGCGAAGCCCATCACCCGCGCCGCCGCTGACCGCTTCGATCAGCCCGGCGAGTGTGAGGATGCTCACACATTGGAGCCCGAACTCGGCCTCGACCTCCTGCACCGCCGAGCGAGGACCCTGGCCGCGTTCCTGCCGGTCGAGCGCCAGCAGCACGCCGACGGGCGTCGCGCCCGCGGCGCGCAGCAGGTCGACCGATTCGCGGATCGCGGTGCCGGCGGTGATCACGTCGTCGACGATGACGACCCGCCCGGCGAGCGGCGTGCCGACGATCTGCCCGCCCTCGCCATGGCTCTTCGCTTCCTTGCGGTTGAAGGCCCAGGGCAGGTTGCGGCCATGCTGCGTCGACATCGCGATGGCCGTCGCCGTGACCAGCGGGATGCCCTTGTAGGCCGGCCCGAACAGCATGTCGCAGGGCAGGCCGGCGCGCACCAGTGCGGCGGCGTAGCACTGGCCGAGCACGGCGATCGATTCGCCGTCGTTGAACAGGCCGGCGTTGAAGAAGTACGGACTCTCGCGCCCGGATTTCAACGTGAAGCGGCCGAAGCGCAGCGCGCGACGCGCGAGCGCGAGCTCGATGAAGCTGCGTTGGTGCTGTTCCATCCCGCTATGATAACGCGGTGCGCATCGTGACCCTGAATCTCAACGGCATCCGCTCCGCTGCGAGCAAGGGCGCCTTCGCCTGGCTGCGCACGCTCGACGCCGACGTCATCTGCCTGCAGGAAACCAAGGCCCAGGTGCACCAGCACGAGGGGCACGACGTCGTGCTCGAGGGCTACCACAGCTTTTTCCACGATGCCGTGCGGCCGGGTTATTCGGGCGTGGCGCTGTATTCGAAGCGCAAGCCCGATGAAGTCGTGCGCGGCTTCGGCGTCGACGAGTTCGACAACGAGGGCCGCTATCTCGAGGCGCGCTTCGGCGATCTCGCGGTCGTGTCGCTGTACCTGCCATCGGGTTCGTCGGGGCCCGAGCGACAGGCGTCGAAGTTCCGCTTTCTCGATGCCTTCATGCCATGGATGCGCGGCCTCAAGCGGCGCAAGCGCAACCACATCCTGTGCGGCGACTGGAACATCGCGCACAAGCCCATCGACCTGAAGAACTGGAAGTCGAACCAGAAGAACTCGGGCTTCCTGCCCGAGGAGCGCGCCTGGCTCGACGAGCTGTTCGACGATGTCGGCTTCGTCGATGCGTTCCGCGAGGTCAACGACCAGCCCGACCAGTACACGTGGTGGTCGAATCGCGGCCAGGCCTGGGCGAAGAACGTCGGCTGGCGCATCGATTACCAGATCGCGTCGCCGCGGCTGCTTGGCGCGGCGGCCCGGGCCGACATCTACAAGCGCGAACGCTTCTCCGACCACGCGCCGCTGGTCATGGACTACCAGCTGTGAGCGACACCCCGGCGCCGGAGCGCGGCCTGCTCGGCGCGCTGCGACCTTATTTCGAGAAGGAAACGCTCGCGGCGTTCTTCGTCGGCGTGTCGTCGGGCTTCCCGTACGCGATGATCGGCGCGACGCTGACCACGCGACTCGCGCAGGACGGCATCGACAAGCGCACCGTCACCGCGTTCACGCTGGCCTTCCTGGTCTACAACCTCAAGGTGCTGTGGGCCTGGGTCGTCGATGGCGTGCGCATCCCGCTGTTGGGGCGGCTCGGGCAGCGCGTTTCATGGCTGCTGCTGGCCGGCACCGCCGTGATCGCCGCGGTCGTCAACCTGGCGCTGGTCGACCCGGGCGCCAGCATCCAGGCCACGGTCGTCGCCGCCGTGCTGGTCGGCATCGCGGGCGCCACCTACGACATCGTCATCGACGCCTACCGCATCGAGACGCTGCAGCCGCGCCAGCTCGGCGTGGGTTCCGGCATGTCGCAGTATGGCTGGCGGATCGGCTCGGCGGCCGCTGGCGCGCTCGCGCTGTACATCGCGGCGCGGCATGGCTGGGCCGCGGCCTACATCGCCTGCGCGACGTTCGCGTTGCCGGCGATGCTGACGGGCCTGATCGTCGGCGAACCAGCGCGGCACGTCGTCGTCAACGACAGGCGCGGCTTCGGCGCCGTGTGGCAGTCGATCATCGGGCCGTTCGTCGAGTTCATGCGGCGCAATGGTGCCTGGGTCGTGCTGCTGTTCATCCTCGTGCACAAGATCGGCGACACGCTCGCGAACCTGACGTTCCGGCTGCTGTTCAACGACCTCGGGTTCAGCAACGACGAGATCGCGGTCTACGATGTCGCGTTCGGTTTCTGGGCCTACCTCGCCGGCATCTTCATCGGCGGGCTGATCTACGCGCGGCTGGGCCTGAAGCGCTCGGTGCTGATCGCGCTGGTGCTGATGGGCATCTCGAACCTGAGCTTCGCGGTGCTCGCGGCCGTGGGGCACAGCAACTACGGCATGGCCGCGGCCATAGGCTTCGAGAACCTCGCGAGCGGCTACGGCGGCGTCGTCGTCGTCGCCTATTTCTCGGCGTTGTGCAACCTGCAGTTCACGGCGTCGCAGTACGCGCTGATCTCGGCGGCGGCCAGCGTCGTCGGCCGCCTGCTGACGGGCACGACGGCGGGCGGCCTGATCGAGACGATGGGCTACGTGAACTTCTACCTGCTGACGACGCTGCTGGCGTTGCCCGGCATCCTGCTGTTCTGGTTCATGATGCGCAGCGGCATGGTCGATCGCGCGCTCGGCAGCGCCGGCGGCGCAGCGCCACCGCGCTGAAGCCTGGGCGGGCCGACGCGCATGTCCTTGCCCATCGACACGACCCGCGTGCTCTGCACGCTGCGCGAACTGGGCGATGGCAGCCGCGGCTTCACGGTCGGCGGCGGCGACTGGCCCTTGCGCGGCTTCGTCGTGCGCGGCTCCGATGGTCCGCGTGCCTACGTCAACTGGTGCCCGCACGCGGGCCACCGGCTCGAGCCCGAGCCGCACCGCTTCCTGACATCAGACGGGGCGCTGATCCTGTGCGCGTCGCACGGCGCACTGTTCGAGCGCGATGGCGGCCTGTGCATCGCCGGGCCGTGCGCGGGCAAACGCCTGGTCGCGGTGCCGGTGCGGATCGAGGGGGACTATGTGCTGCTCGACGACGGCATCGAACCAGACGCGCTGCTGGCCCGCACCGAGCGGCGTTGAATCAGCGCGCGTCGCGCAGGCTCGTGCCCGCGTCGTCCTCGGCGTCCATGTCGACGGAACCGCTCCAGTCTTCGGGCGCTGCCGCCGTTTCGATCTCGCGGTCGTGCCAGCTCGCCGCCCAGTCATCGAAGTCGAGTTCCTCGACCGTGCCATCGAAATGCTGGATCTCGATGGTGCCTTCGTCGTCGTCGATCGCAACGACTTCGAACAATTCTCCGCCGCTGTAGCGGTACCAGTCGCCGATGGTGGGGGCCGGCGTCGATGCAGGCTGGAATGCAGGCATGGAGGACCTCGGACTGCTGGGTTGCGGTAGGGTGGTGTCGGGCGAACGTCTCCGGGCTGCTAAACTCCGCAGCCTTCGATCCGAAGGCCTCGCCAGCGACTCTGCGCCCCGCGGCCCTCGCTTTCAAGTCAGGTATTTCCGCAGGGCAGCATTGTGTTGGAACCGTGGCTGAAGTTCTTCGTCGTGTTCTTCGTGGTCGTCGAGCCAGTGTCACTCGTGCCGCTGTTCGCGAGCCTGACCGAAGGCGCGTCGCGCGCGTACCGGCGCCGCATGGCGATCAAGGCCGTGCTGGTCGCCGGCATCATCATCGTGCTGTTCGCGCTGTCGGGCGCGGCATTCCTCAAGGTCATGGGCATCAGCATCGACGCGTTCCGCATCTTCGGCGGCCTGCTGCTGTTCCTGGTCGCGCTCGAAATGGTGTTCGCGCGTGAATCCGGCACGCGTACGTCGACCCCCGAGCAGGAAGAAACCCGGCGCCGCGACGACATCTCGGTGTTCCCGCTCGCGTTTCCGTTCCTGGCCGGGCCCGGCGCGCTGACGACCATCCTGCTGTGGTTCGGGCCTGTGTCGCCGGCCGCCGCACCGGTGATGTTCGCCGGGCTGCTGGCCGCCGCCGCGCTCGTGCTGCTGATCTCGCTGCTGTTCATGCTGGGCGCCGAGCGCCTGATGCGCGTGCTCGGCGTCACCGGGGCCAACGTCGCGAATCGTTTGCTCGGCGTCGTGCTGGGCGCGCTTGCGGTGCAGTTCGTGATCGACGGACTGCGCGCGGCCTTCGGTGCCGGTTGAAGCCGCGCCTCAGCGCCGGCGGAAGCTGAGGTCCCAGACGCCGTGGCCGAGCCGTTCGCCGCGACGCTCGAAGCGCGTCGGCGTGCGCCAGTCGGGCCGCGCCGCGTAGCCGCGGTCCGCGGCGGTGTTGTCGAAGTCCGCGCTCGCGTTCAGCACCTCGAGCATCTGCTGGGCGTACGGCTCCCAGTCGGTCGCCAGGTGCAGGTGACCGCCCGCGCGCATCCGGCTCGCGAGCAGCGTCACGAACGCCGGCTGGACGAGGCGCCGCTTGTGGTGGCGCTTCTTGTGCCAGGGCCGGCGAACAGGATCAGGATCTGAACCAGGCCGGGCGCGATGCCGTTCCAGTACCTCGACGGCATCGGCGCAGATCACCCGCAGGTTCGACAGACCCTGCCGCTAAATCAAGAGCCGCAGCAGGTGGCCTGCGCCCGGTCGATGCACTTCGATGCCCAGGTAGTTGCGCCGCATCGCGGGCCGCGAGCGCCGCCAGCGTTTCGCCATTGCCGAAGCCGATCTCGAGCGTGCACGGACGCGCTGCAGGCCAGCTACTGCGCGAGATCCAGTGGCGAAGCCGTCGCCGCAGCCAGGTCGAGCCCGTAACGCGGCCAGAGCTGCTCGAGCGCGAGGCGCTGTGCTTCGGTCATCCGCCCGGCGCGACGACGAAGCTGTGGATGCGGTGCCAGGCGGCGCGGCTGCCGGGTGCGACGGCGAGTCTGTCATCTGAGGCGCGGACGATAGCAGAGCACCACGATCGGGCGGCATCGCGCTGCACCGATGGAAATCCGGTGCTCCGGGGCGCAGGGCGTGCGGGGCCCCGGCGCGCGTGCTGCGGGCACGGATCTGGCGACTGCGTTCCGAACGTTCTCTCCGCACCAGCGTCGATGCGCCTGGCCCGCTCCTCACTGCTGCGCCACCTGGGTGCATATTCTGCGTCTGCGCGCGATGCCTGAGCTTCGGGCGGCGGCGCAATCGCTGACCCGACGCCGTCGGCGATCAGCCACCAGATCCGCGAGCTCGAGGAGCAGCTGGGTTTGCAGAAGCACCACGCGGGCGCACGCGCGCCCTCGAGCTGACGACCGCGGGCCAGAGGCTGCTCGATGAAGTCGAACCGCTGCTGCTGTCGATCGAGGATCGCGCTGGCGCGGCTTCCGCGGCCAGCGCCGCCGTCGATCGCGAAGCTGCATGCCGCTGCTGTCGCCTCGCCAGCGAGCTGTTCATTCCGGGCGACTGGCCTGCTGTACCGCGAGCATGGCAGCCTCGACATCCAGATCGACACCCACGATGCGATGCCGCGCGAGCACGCCGCGACCGCAGACCTGTCGGTGCTGATCACCGACAACCCGCCCGGCGGCGCGCGCTGCGACGAGCTGTTCGAACTGACTCTGGTCGGCGCGTGCTCCCCGGCGACGCTCGTGCGGCTCGCGACGCTGGGGCGCGACGCGCTGCTGGACGTGCCGGTGTTCGTCCACCGCCTCCTGCCCGCGGTCTGGGACCAGTGGGCTGCGCTCGCGGGCCTTGCGCCGCCGCCGCTGCGCAATGTCGTGGCCATCGACAACATGTTCGCCGTCACGCGTGCGGCGGAACGCGGCGTAGGCATCGCGCTCGTCCCCACGGTCGTCAGCGAGTCGTGGTTCGCATCCGGGTCGCTGGTCAGGGTGGATGCGCCCGTCGTGCCGACACGTGAGCGCTATTATCTGGTCTGTCGGGACGCCGATGCCGCTCGTGACGCGATCCGCATCGTGCGCGACTGGGCGATACGCGAGTTCCGCCAGGCCGGCCGCGCCGCCAGCGACGACGCGGCTCATCCATGACGTGAATTCTGGTCGTTTGTCGTGCCCTGCGCCGGGCGTTACGGTAGTTGCCATCGCGCAGGGATGCCGCCGGAACCGCAGCGGCGCCCGACGGCACTCGTGGGAACCGGCACCCCCTCGCTGGAACCCCGGGAAACGTCGGGCGCCGCCGTGAGCCGCGCCGTCGGCGGCGTCGTCAATCCAGCGGGCGCCTCGGGTTGAGCCATTCGGGATCCGGCAGTGCGGTGAACGCGTGTCGCAGCGCCTCGCCCCAGGCGCCACGAATGCTGTGGAAGTAGGGGTTGTCGCCCTCGATGCTCATGTGGCGCGCGATCGTGAACTGATCGCGCCGCACGACCACGAGATCGAGCGGCGGCCCGACCGACAGGTTGGAGCGGATCGTCGAATCCATCGAGACCAGTGCGCACTTCGTGGCTTCGTTCAGACTGCTGCTGCGGCGGATGACGCGGTCGATGATCGGCTTGCCGTATTTCGATTCACCGATCTGGAAATAGGTCGTGTCCGGCGTCGCCTCGATGAAGTTGCCAGCGGCATAGATCGAAAACAGGCGCGGCGCCTCGCCACGGATCTGGCCGCCCAGCGTCAGCGCGGCATTGAACTCGAAGCCGAACTCGCGCAGCGCGGTGGCGTCGCGCCGGTACACCTCGCGCAGTGCTTCGCCGACGGCGCGGGCTGCCTCGAACAGGTTCGGCGCATTCATCAGGTGGATCGCGTCGCCGCCCTCTGCGATCCGCTCGCGCAGCACGCTGGTCACCGATTGCGAGATCGCGAGGTTGCCGGAGGTCTGCAGCACCAGCACGCGCTCGCCGGGGTGTTCGAACACTGAGGTCTTGCGGAAGGTGCTGATCTGGTCGACGCCTGCGTTGGTGCGGGAGTCGGACAGGAAGACCAGGCCCGTGTCGAGCAGCATGGCGACGCAGTAAGTCATCCGCGGATATTACTGTGCGCTGTCGCCGACGTGTACGCGGACTTCGAGTGTCTCACCGCCGCCGCCGCGGCGTACGCCGCGCACCGGCGCGGCATCGAGGTAGTCGCGTCCCACGGCGAGCCTGCAGTAGCGCTCGTCGACCATGCGCTGGTGCGTGACGTCGAGGCCGAGCCAGCCGCCGCGCTGCTCGAGCCAGACATCGACCCACGCGTGGCTCGCGATCTCGCCCTGTTCGCCCGCGTGCAGGTAACCGCTGACATAGCGGGCCGCGAGGCCGGCCGTCCGGCAGGCCGCGAGGAACACGTGCGCCTGGTCCTGGCAGACGCCTTCGCCCCGGCCGAGCGCCGTGATCGCGGTGTCCGCGACGGTGGTCGCGCCGGGGCGATAGCGCACGCCATCGCAGATCGCCGCAGCCAATGCCAGCAGCGCATCGGCGTCGGCGATTGCGCCGACCTGGAGTCCTCCGCCCTGGGGTCCGCCACCGGGCCGCAGCGCGCTGCCCGCCAGGGCCTGGATCGCGGCGTCGGCCGCGGTCAGCGGCGTTGCCGCGCGGAACACGAGCGGTGACAGCCGGCCGGTCTCGCGGTCCAGCGGTTCCGCGTCGACATCGATGACGCCGCTGACAACGATGCGGATTTCTTCGTGGGGTTCATCGATGGTCAGCAGGTGCGTGACGTTACCCCAGGCATCGACCTGTTCATTACGGCGACCCGGCGTCAACAGCGACCACTGCTGCGTGCGCTGGCGCGCTTCGCGTCGCGGCGTCAGCTTCAACGTCTGCACGCTCTGCCGCACGGGTTCTTCGTAGCGGTAAATGGTTTCATGGCGGATGTGCAGTGGCATGGCGTTGCTCCCGTGCGGCGGCGATGCTCAGGCGCCCGGCACGAGGAAGTCGCGGGCGATGCCGGCGGCCAGTTCGTTGAGGCGGCGCTGGCAGCGATCGAGGAACACCGTGACGCCGTCCGCGCACATTTCCTCCAGTCGACCGAAGCGCAGTTGGGCGTGCAGCTCGCCGGCGCGTCTCTCGGTTTCCGCGGACTGCGCGTTGCGCACGGCGCGCAGGTTGTCGTACAGGTCCGCCATGCAGCGGTGCACGCTCGAGGGCATGCTGTCGTTCAGCAGCAACAGTTCGGTGACCTGCGTCGGCGTGACGTTGTCGCGATAGACCTTGCGGTAGACCTCGAACGCCGACAGTGCGCGCAGCAGCACGGCCCATTCCGACGCCTCCGCTGCGGTCCGCTCGCTGCCCAGTTCCCCGTCCTGCCAGCGCGATTCCAGGATCCGCGTCGTTGCATCCGCTCGCTCGATGAACGTACCGATCCGCGAGAACGAATAGGCCTCGTCTCGCAGCATGGTGCCGACCAGTACGCCGCGGGTCAGGTGGGCGCGGTACTTGACCCATTCGACGAACTCGCCGATCGGCGGTGGCTCGGTGCCGCGACCATGGCCACGCGCCTCGAGCCAGGTGGCATTGATGGTTTCCCAGGCTTCCGAGGGCAGCGTGCCGCGCACGGCCCTGGCGTTCTCCCGCGCCGCGCGCAGGCACGCGAGGATGCTGCCGGGATGGTCGCGCTCGAAGGCGAGGAAGCGCGTCGCGACGGCAGGCGATACATCGCCGTGCCGCTCCCGATAGGCGCCCATCGTGCCGAGCGAGGTCAACGTCGCGGCCCACCCCTGGCGCACCGCTTCGGGTGGGCGGGGCAGCAGCGACAGGCGGTAGTGCGCATCGAGCAGGCGGGCAAGGTTTTCCGCGCGCTCGTTGTAGCGCGACATCCAGTACAGGTGATCGGCAGTGCGGCTCAGCATGCGTCAGCTTCCAAGCACCCAGGTGTCCTTGGTGCCGCCGCCCTGCGAGGAGTTCACGACCAGCGAGCCTTCGCGCAGCGCGACCCGCGTCAGCCCGCCGGGCACGATCGTGATGTCCCGCCCCGACAGCACGAAGGGGCGCAGGTCGATGTGTCGCGGCGCGAGACCACTGGCGACGAAGGTCGGCGATGTCGACAGCGCGAGCGTCGGTTGCGCGATGTAGCGTTCCGGATGCGCGATGATGCGTTCGCGGAACGACTCGATCTCGGCCCGCGTCGCGGCAGGCCCGATCAGCATGCCGTAGCCCCCGGCGCCATGGACTTCCTTGACGACGAGATCCGGCAGGTGGGCCAGTACGTGCTGGCAGTCCGCCGGATTGCGCAGGATCCAGGTTGGCACGTTCGCGAGTCGGGGCTCCTCGCCGAGATAGAACCGGATCATCTCCGGCACATAGGGATAGATGGACTTGTCGTCCGCGATGCCGGTGCCGATCGCATTGCAGATCGTCACGCGGCCGGCGCGATAGGCGGTCAGCAGGCCGGGCACGCCAAGGCGCGAGTCGGGCCGGAAGGCCAGCGGGTCGAGGAAATCGTCATCGATGCGACGGTAGATCACGTCGACGCGCTGCGGGCCGCGCGTCGTGCGCATGTAGACCACTTCGTCGCGGACGAACAGGTCCTGCCCCTCGACCAGCTCGATGCCCATCTGCTGCGCGAGGAATGCGTGTTCGAAGTAGGCGCTGTTGTAGGCCCCGGGGGTCAGCAGTACCGCGGTCGGGTCGGTGATGCCCGCCGGTGCGACGCTGCGCAGGTTCTCCAGCAGCACGTCCGGATAGTGTTCGACCGGCTCGACGGCGTGCAGCGCGAACAGCTCGGGGAACAGCCGCATCATCATCTTGCGGTTCTCGAGCATGTAGGAGACACCGGACGGCACGCGCAGGTTGTCTTCCAGCACCCAGAAGCGCCCGTCATCCGCGCGCACGATGTCGATGCCGGCGATGTGGGCATAGATGCCCCCCGGTACGTCGATACCCTGCATCTCCGGGCGGTACTGCGCGTTGCACAGCACCGGTTCGGCCGGCACCCGGCCGGCGCGGAGGATGTCCTGGTCGTGGTAGATGTCGGCGAGGAATGCGTTCAGCGCGCGCACCCGTTGCCGCAGCCCCGCTTCGAGTTCGAGCCATTCCGCAGCGGGCACGATCCGCGGGACCAGGTCGAACGGAATCAGCCGCTCGGTGCCCTCGTTCTCGCCATGGACGGCAAACGTGATGCCGAGCCGGTGGAACAGCGCGTCGGCCTCGGCGCGCTTCTGCGCGATGCGCTCGCCGGCCTGCGCCGCAAGCCATTCGCGATACGGCCGGCAGTGCTCGCGTGCCGCGCCATCCGCGAGCTGCATTTCGTCATAGGGACGCGGACTCATGCATGCATCGTAGCGGCATTTGCCGGGCGGCGGCAGGCGTGCGCGACATCGGTGCAGTCGTGCTGCGCCGCTGCGCCGCGATGGTGCATCATCAGGGTCGTGTCGGACGCCGAACAGAGCCTGCCGCTGCGCGATGGCCAGTTGCGCTGGTGGCCGGACGCGTTCCCGCGCGCATCCGCATCGCGCCTGTTCGACGTGCTGCGTTCGACGCTGCCGTGGCAGCAGGAGAGGCTGACGATCTTCGGGCGCGAGCACGCGGTCCCGCGGCTCGTGGCCTGGCACGGTGATGCCGCCGCCCGGTATCGCTACTCCGGCGTGCTGCATGAGCCGGCAGCGTGGACCGACCCCCTGCTGGAGATTCGCGCCCGGGTCGAAGCGTTGAGCGGCGAGCGCTTCAACAGCGTGCTCGCCAACCTCTATCGCGACGGTCGCGACGGCATGGGCTGGCACGCCGACGACGAGCCAGAACTCGGACGCAATCCGGTCATTGCGTCCGTGTCGCTGGGCGCGACGCGCCGCTTCCGCCTGAAGCATCGTGCCAGCGGCGAGACGCGCTCGCTGGACCTGACCGATGGCAGCCTGCTCGTGATGTGCGGCCCTTTGCAGCATCATTGGCAGCACAGTCTCGCGAAGACGGCGCGCGCGGTCGGGCCGCGCATCAACCTGACGTTCCGGGAGATCCACGCATGAAGCACCGCGCACTGCAACGCCTGCCGCTGGCCGGCCTCCTCGTCGGCGTGCTGGCCGTGCTCCCGGCCGCAACCATTGGCCACGCGCAGGGTGCGCCGACGCAGAAGCCGCCGCTGCACGCGCAGCACTGGCTCGCGATCACGGGCAAGCCGCTGGCGGCGACCGCCGGTGCGCGGATGTTCGAGCGCGGCGGCAACGCGGTCGATGCGGCCTGCGCGATGCTCGCCGCGACCGCGACGATGTGGGACGTGCTGTCCTGGGGCGGCGAGACGCAGGCGCTGATCTGGCACCCGCGCGAGCGGCGCGTCATCGCGATCAATGCGCTCGGTGTCGCGCCCAGCGGCGCGACCGTCGAGTTCTACAAATCCCGCGGCATGGCACAGCCGCCGGAGTTCGGGCCGCTCGCGGCCGTGACGCCGGGCACGCCAGGTGGCCTGCTGGTGATGCTGGCCGAGTATGGCCGCCTGTCGCTGGCCGAGGTGCTGGCGCCCGCCATCACGCTCGCGAATGGCTACCCGATCGAGGCGCAGACGGCGAACCTGATCGAACGCCACAAGGACTTGCTGCAGCAATGGCCCGATTCGGCGCGCGTGCTGCTGCCGCATGCCGACCAGGCGCGCGCGGCACCCCAGGCCGGCGAGATCTTCCGCCAGCCAGAGCTGGCAGCGACGCTGCGGCGGCTGGTGGCGGCCGAACGCGGCGCACTCGCGCGCGGCGCCTCGCGCCAGGCCGCGATCATGGCCGCCTACGAGCTGTTCTATCGCGGGCCGCTCGGCGCCGAGTTCGCCGCCGCCGTGCAGGCGCAGGGCGGCCTGATCACGAAGGAGGACCTGGCCAACTGGCGCGTGAAGATCGAGGCGTCGCGCAGCACCACTTATCGCGGCATCGAAGTCCACAAGCTCGACACCTGGGTGCAGGGTCCGGTGCTGCTGCAGACGCTGAACCTGCTCGAGCAGGTTGATCTGAAATCGATGGGCTACAACTCGGCGCGCTACCTGCACACGCTGTACCAGGCGATGAACCTGGCCTAAGCGGACCGTGATTTTTGCTACGGCGATCCGGCGTACCCGCCGGTCGAGCCGATCCGCGGACTGCTGTCGAAGGACTATGCGAAGGCGCGGGCAGCGCTACTGGCCGCCGAGCGCAATGATCCGGGCATCGGGCCTGGCGACCCCTATCCGTTCCAGGGCGAGGTCAATCCGTTCGCCACGCTGCTCGAGCAGCGGCAACGCGACGCGGCGCAGCCTTCGGGGAAGGGCGGGCGCTTCGATCCGCGCACTGCAGGGCGCATGCGCCCGGCCGCTGGCGAGGCCACGGCAGAGCAGCGCCGGCCCGGTTTCTACCGCGGCACGACGACGGTCGTCGCGGCGGATCGCGACGGGTGGCTGGTGTCGATGACGCCGAGCGGCGGCTGGTTGCCCGCGGTGGTCGCGGGGCGCACCGGCATCGGCCTGTCGCAGCGGATGCAGTCGTTCGTGCTGGACCCGCGGCAGAATCCCTACAACGTGCTCGAGCCCGGCAAGCGGCCGCGGGCGACGCTGACACCCAGCCTCGCGCTGAAGGATGGCAAGCCCTGGCTCGCGTTCGCCGTGCAGGGCGGCGATGCGCAGGACCAGAACCTGCTGCAGTTCTTCCTCAACGTGGTCGAGTTCGGCATGACGCCGCAGCAGGCCGCCGAGGCGCCGAACATGAACAGCTTCCAGATGCACGATTCGTTCGGCGACCATCGCCGCGAGCCGGGCCGGATGCTGCTGCAATCGGCGACGCCGCCCTGGGTCCGCAGCGAGCTCGCGGCGCGCGGCTACCGGCTCGAGTTCCAGGAGCGCACCTCGGGCCCGATCAACGCCATCCTCGTCGACGCCGAGCACGGCAGCCTCTGGGGCGGTTCGAGCCACCATGGTGAGGACTACGGCATCGGCTGGTGACGGCGGAACGGGCTATCCTATGCGGCCCGCCAGCCACCGATGCCCACCGTGACCCTGACTCCGCCCCTGGATCGCCTCAATGGCGATATGGCCCTGCTCGCGGTCGACCGTGCGGTCGGCGAGCTGCGCCGTGGCCGCGTCGTCTGCGTCAGCGCGGCGCCGGATGCGGTTGCAGTGCTCGTCGCGGCTGCGGAAACGGCGCGCCAGACGGTGCTCACCGGGCTGCGCGCGCGGGCGCCGCTGGCGCTGGTCCTCGCGCAGGATCGGGCGGTGGCGCTGGCGGTCGACAGCGGTGCGGCGGCGACGCGGCTGCTGCTGCCGGCCGACGCCGACGCCGCGCTCGTCATGGCACTGACCGCCGGCGCGATCACGCCGACGCTGTCGGCGCTGGCGGCCACGCTGTCGCGCGAGCCGGCCGTACCGTCGGCGGTGGCCGCGGCGTCACTTGCGAAACATGCGGGCCTGCTGCCGGCCGTGGTGGCGGTGGCGTTCGACAGCGCTGCGGCCGAGGTGCCGGCGGACATGCTGCGTGTCGACGCTGCCGACATCGCGCGCTTCGAACAACCACAGGACGCCGACCTCGAGCGCGTCAGCGATGCGCGCGTGCCGCTGGAGGACAACGAGGATTGCGAACTGGTGGTCTTTCGTGACGCGCGCAATGGCACCGAGCACCTCGCGGTGATCCTCGGCCGGCCGGTGGCGACGACGCCGGTGCGCGTGCGAATGCACTCGTCCTGCCTGACCGGCGATCTGCTCGGCAGCCTGCGATGCGACTGCGGCGACCAGCTGCGTCGCGCCGTGCAGCAGCTCTCCGGCGAAGGCGGTGGCGTGCTGCTGTACCTGTCGCAGGAAGGGCGTGGGATTGGCCTCGCGAGCAAGCTGCGTGCGTACCGCCTGCAGGATGCCGGGCTCGATACGCTCGATGCCAACAACCACCTGGGATTCCAGGCCGACGAACGCAGCTTCGACATGGCCGCGCAGATGCTGCGGGCGCTGGGTCTGTCGCGGATCCGGTTGCTGACCAGCAATCCCTGGAAGGTCAAGGCGTTGCGTGCGGCCGGCATCGACGTCGTCGCGCAGGAGCCGCTGCACGGGCGGATCAACCGCCACAACGCGCGCTACATCCAGGTCAAGCAGGAGCGCGCCGGCCACCTGCCGCGCGACCTCTCGGACGCGCTCGGCCCGGACCGCAAGTAGCCTCAGGCCGCGACGCAGGCGTCGCGACCGCCATCCTTGGCGCTGTAGAGTGCCTTGTCGGCACGATCGAACACATCGCCGGCCTCGTCACCGGGACGCAGTTCCGTGATCCCGCAGGACACCGTCACGCGGATCGGTTCGCCGCGAAAGTGGAACTTCAGGTCACCGATCGCCTTTCGCAGGTCATCGGCCTTGCGATGCGCATCGGTGAGCTGCGTGCCGATCAGCAGCATGACGAACTCCTCGCCGCCGAAGCGCGCGACGATATCGGTGCTGCGCAGCCGTCCCTCGAAGCACTTCGCGACTTCGCGCAGCACGCGGTCGCCGGCGCGATGCCCATAGGTGTCGTTGATGTGCTTGAAGCGGTCGATGTCCCAGACCAGCACGCAGACCGGGTTGCCGAATCGCTTCCAGCGCTCGATCTCCTCGGCCAGTCGTTCATCGAAGGAGATGCGGTTCGGGATCCCGGTCAGGGCATCGAGCCGCGCGCGGCGTCGCTCCTGGTGCAGCGAACGGTGCAGGTCGCGGGTCTGGCGTTCGAGTTCCGCGACGCGTGCGTTCATGCGCTGCGTGCGCTCCGACTGTTCGAGGAAGCGGCCTTCCTCGCGCTCGCGGAACTGGCGCACCTGGCTGGCGATCGCCTCGACGCGTTCGCCGATCAGTTGCTTCAGCGGTTCGAGATCACGCGCAACACGCACTTCGTCGTTCAGTTCGCTGACCTGGTTCAGCACCCGGGTGTTCAGTTCCTCGGCATCGCCGAGCGTGCTGCGCCGGTTCTGCTCGTCGCCGGTCAGGAAAGTCGAGACTTCCTCCAGCCGCTGCGTGACCTGCGCCAGCAGCGCCGTGGCCTGGTCGCGCTCGCGCAGCAGGCGGTCGCTGCGCGCGAGCGCGAGGTCCGCGGCCGCGGTCAGCAGGCGGGCGAGCGCGGCGTCGTCCTGCACCGATGCGAGCTGCGCCAGCAGCTCCTCGACCTGCTTCGCCGCGGCGTCGTCCGTGCCGGTGCTGAGGCGCGGCAGCAGCGTCATGACGGTCTTGCGGGCCTCCTCCCACAGGGCGCTGCGCGGCGCCGTCGAAGTTGGCGTCGGAGTTGGCGTCGGAGGCGGCGTCGGTGCCGCGGTGGGCGCGCTGGCTGGCGGTGGCGCCGCGGCGGCGACGGTCGCCGGCCGGCTCGATGTCTGCGTGATCGCACGTCGTCGATCGATATCGGCGACCGTATCCCGCAGCGATTGCAGCAGGTTGTCCAGCTCGCCGGCGCCGGCGTTGCGATGGTTGGCGCTGCTGATTTGCGAAAGGTTCGCGTCGAGCAAGTCGTCCTGACCCTGCGCGGCGATGCACAGGCGGGAGACGACCCGGCGCAGCGCGCTTTCGATCGCGCGATAGCGCTTCTCCTCGTCCTCCATGTCGCGAATCGCGTTGAAGTACCTGGATTTCCAGTCGCTGTCTGACATGCGATGCGCCGCTGTGATCCTGCCGGGGGACGCTCCTGTAACGGCGCGTTGCGGGAAACCCTTGAGGGCGGCTTGCTCAGTCCCGGGAGCTGCCCAATGTCGCGCGGGTGGCAGTGGCTTGCCGCCGCCGCGGCCTGGGTCGCGTTCGCCGCCCCACAGACGGCGGGGCGGGCGAGTCAGCGGGACAGGGGCCGGGCGGAGTCGATCCGGATGCGGACGCGCTGCAGCGCCTCGGCGGTCATCGGGCCGACGCCGGTATCGATGGCGGTCCGCTCGCCAGCCGGCAGCTGGCGCGTGTGGCGGAGGGCGCGACCCTGTTCGACGACGCGACCCGCGGCATCGAGCACGACCGGCGTCAGGACCAGCTCGGCGATCGCCACCGGCGAGCGGTTCTCGATGATCGCGACCAGCGTGCCGCGCGCATCCAACTGCGCGGCCGTCGCGACGTAGTTCGCGGGGTTGCGCGGCATGTCGAGCACGGCGTAGTCGGTCGCGGCCTGACGGCCGATCTCGCTGTTGGAGGCAGCTGCATTGCGGAAGAAGCCCAGGGCTTCGTCCATGCGACCGGAATCGCGGGCGATGCTGCCTAGGTAGTAGAGCGCTGGTGCGGTCGGCAGCAGTTCGGCGCTGCGGCGCAGCCACTGCTCGGCGCGCGCCCGGTCACCGCCGCGATAGGCGGCAATACCGCCGCCCAGCCAGGGGCCGAAGTAGTCCGGGTCGAGCTGCATCGACTTTTCGTAGAACGCGCTCGCCGCCTGGGTCTCCTTCGCGGCAAGCGCGAGGTCGCCTTGCAGCTGGTGGAAGCGCGCCTCGCGCGGCAGCAGGCGCACGGCCTCCGCGGCGAGAGCGCGGGCGCGCGGCAGGTCCTTGGCGTTGGCGGCGGCCAGCGCGGCATCGGCCTTGTCGTAAGCCGGCTGCATCGCGCGCAGCGGCGTGAGCCGGGCGGTGTAGCGTTCGCGCCCGAGTTCGCCACCGCTGCCCAGCGCCGCGACCGTCTGTTCGTTGCGCTGCACGCGTTCCACCGATGGCGGGTGCGATGCGAACAGGCCGTCCAGCCAGCCTTGTCGTGCCCGCCCATCCGCTTCCGCGAGCTTGACGAATTTCTGCTGCAACGTGACTGCCGCCGACGGATCGTAGCCGGCGGCCTTCAGGTAACGCGTGCCGTAGTGGTCTGCCTCGAGTTCCGCTTCGCGCCCGTAGCGCAGCGACACGAGTTGCGCGCCGACGCCCGCGCCCTGCACCAGCAGATTGCCGAGGTTGCCATTGATATCGCTCGCGGCGACGCCGATCTGCGCGGCAATCATGCCGGCCTGAAGGAAGATGCCGCGCTCCTGGGCCTTCGCGCCGTGACGCGCCGCGGCGTGCACGATCTCATGGCCGATCACGGCGGCAAGTTCCGCTTCGTTGTCGAGTGCGGTCAGCAGGCCGCGGTTGACCGCGATCTTGCCGCCCGGCAGCGCCCACGCATTCGGCACCGAACTGTTTAGCACCGCGAACTCGTACGGCAGCTGGCGATCGGAGACCGCGGCCAGCCGCGCGCCGACCTGCTGCACGTAGGTCGTCAGGTCGGCATCGAGCTTCCAGTCACCGCCCTGCGACTGGCGCGTCAGCAGGTAGTTCTGCACGCCGATCTGCACTTCCTGCGACTCGGAGATCAACTGGATCTCCTTCTTGCCGGTCACGGGATTGACGCCGCAGCCGCTTAGGGCGGCGACGAACAGGGTCGCGAGGACCAGCGGGCGCACGCAGGCCCGATGCAATGGCGCGTTCATGCATCGCAGTGTAGGCCCGCCGCACGACCTTGCCTAGAACCGGCGGCGGCCTACACTAGGTCGATGAAAACCAAGAAAGAAATCGTCGACAACTGGCTGCCGCGCTACACCGGTGCCGCGCTGACCGAGTTCGGCGAGCACATCCTGCTGACGAACTTCGGCCACTATCTCGAGCTGTTTGCCAGTGCCGCCGCAGTGCCCATCGTCGGTCGCGAGCGACCGATGCCGCACGCCACCGCCGACGGCATCACGATGATCAACTTCGGCATGGGCAGCGCGAATGCGGCGACCGTCATGGACCTGCTGTCGGCGATTTCACCGAAGGCGGTCCTGCTGCTCGGCAAGTGCGGCGGACTGAAGAAGAAAAACCAGATCGGCGACCTGGTGCTGCCGATCGCCGCGATCCGCGGCGAGGGCACCTCCAACGACTACCTGCCGCCGGAAGTGCCTGCGCTGCCTGCGTTCAGCCTGCAACGGGCCGTCTCCACCATGATCCGCGACCTTGACTGCGACTACTGGACGGGGACGGTCTACACGACCAACCGCCGCGTCTGGGAGCACGACGACGATTTCAAGGAATACCTCAGGCGCACCCGCTGCATGGCGATAGACATGGAGACGGCGACGATCTTCGCGGCGGGTTTCGCCAACGGCATTCCGGCCGGGGCGCTGCTGCTGGTCAGCGACCAGCCGATGATCCCGGAGGGCGTGAAGACCGAGGCGTCGGACCGGCGAGTCACCGAAGGATTCGTCGAACGCCACATCCGCATCGGCGTCGAGGCCCTGAAGCTGATCCGCCGTCACGGCAAGAGCGTCAAGCACCTGCGCTTCGACGAGTGAAACGCCCCGCGCGGCTCAGGTCGCGACGCGCAGGCAGCGCACCGATGTGCCAACCGGCGAGCGCCGCGAGACGCTGAGCGTCGCCCCGATCGCGCGCGCCCGGTGCGTCATCAGTGCGAGGCCGCGTGTCAGGCCGACCGAACTCGAGACGTCATCGATGCCTGCGCCATCGTCGCTGATCTCGAGCTCGATGCGCCGTTCGCTGACAGCCAGGCGGATCCACAGCTGCGTCGCCCGCGCATGGCGCGTCGCGTTGGTGACCGCTTCCTGCGCAATGCCGAACAGGTGGTCGGCCTCGATCGCGTCGAGCGCCCGCCCCGGGGCGATGTCGATCTGGCACCGCGCGTCGATGACGGCGACGGCGCGGGCGTGCTCGGCAAGGCCCTGCAATGCGGCGGGCAGGCCCGCCGGTGCGACGCCGACCGGCGAGAGGCTGCGCGACAGGCCGCGCACATCATCGATCGTGTGGTTCAGCAGTGTCGCGATCCTCGAGGCGTCGCCGGCGTGCGCGCTGTTGGTGCGTTCGAGGTCGGCGCTCAGAGACTGCATGAGCATCGCCGTGCCGGTCAGTTGCTGGCCAACGCTTTCGCGCAGATCGTGGCCGATGCGCTGCAGGTCGAAGCCGATCGAGCGGAACGCCTGCGTTTCGTCGCGCAGCGCCTTCGAGATATCGCGTATCACGACACACCAGCGGACATCCCGTTCGCGTCCGCTGACCGGTGCGATGTGCAACCGGTAGCGGCGTTCGGCCAGTGCCTGCGACGCCGGCACGACGCCCTCGATCTCCACGTTGCGCTGTTCCGTCGCGGCGCGCTGCAGGCCACTGCGGATCTGTCCCTGCCAGTCGGGGCCGAAGAACTCCAGTACGTTGAGGCCGCGCATCGCCGCGGGTTCGAAGCCGAGCAGTTCGCGCGTCGCGTAACGGACCTGCAGCGAATCGTCGATCAGCACGATGCATGCCGGGACGTTCTCGATGACGTCGGCCTGCAGGTGCGCATCGCCGCGCAGCGCTTCTTCACGACTGCGGCGCTCGTGGACATCCTGGATGATGCCGACGATGCGTTGCGGGCGGCCGTCGGCATGGGTGGCGACGACGGTGCCCGTGGTGCGCATCCAGCGCCACTGGCCCGAGCCATGCTGGCGGCGTACTTCGTAGCTGAATTGTCTGGTGATGCCGGCCAGCACGTCGCGAAAGCTCGCCTCGACTTCGGGCTGATCGTCCGGATGGGTGGTGTCCAACGGTGACAGCTGCCGTTGTACCCAGTCTGTTGGTGAACCGCTGGCCTGCAGTCCCATGACATCGCGCCATTCCGGCGAAAACCGGACGCTGTCGCTGTCGAGGTCCCAGTCCCATGCACCGATGCCGCCCGCGCCCATCGCCAGCCGCAGGCGCTCGTGCGCGGCGCGCAGGTCTTGCTCGAGCCGGCGGGTGTCGTCGATCGACAGGCAGACGCCGCAGATGATCCGCGCCGTCGCGTCCGGATTGCGCGCGCTGATGCGTGAACGCTCCAGCACCCAGGACCAGTTGCCGTCGCGCGTGCGCACGCGGTACGCAATTTCGTAGCGGGCGACCGTCCCGGAATCCTGCCTGGCGTAGGCCTCGCGCAGCGCGCCCAGGTCGTCGGGGTGCACCTGCTGCAGCCAGCGCTCGACATGGTCGCTGCCGAGGCAAGCTGCGATGCCATGCTTCTCGAACGCAGCCTCGCCCAATGTCGTCAGCTCGCCGGTCGTGTTGTCGAGCTGCCAGACGAAGACGTCGGCACCCCACAGCGCCGTCTCGAGCCGCAGTTCGGCGCGTGCGGTCCGCTCCAGCGCGCGTGCCTCCTGCGTGACATCGCGCGTGTGCACGACCAGCAGCGCAGGTGCGCCATGGCGAAGCAGCCGCGTGCCGGCGATCTCCACGTGCCGGAGGCTGCCGTCGCGATGCAGGCTGCGAACCGACATCGTTTCGGAGCGTACCTGCCCCGACGAATGGGTGATGAATTCCCGCGTGCGCTCGCGCGCGTAGTCGCGATCATCCGGGTGGATGAAATCCGTCGCGTACTTCCCGATGCGCTCGGCGGGCGAGTAGCCCGAGATCGCTTCGACAGCGCCGCCGCACCACAGGATGCGCTGGTCCATGTCGAGCACGGAGATCATTTCGTGGGCGCCGGCGGCGAGTGCGCTGAGCAACACCGGGTCGAGGCTGGCGAGCGGGTCGATATCCGCGCGCAACTGCGTGACAGGGGAAGTCATGGCAGAAAGATCAGGGATAGCCCGAGCGGGCGTCAAGGGGCGCGCGCCGCGTGGCCAGCGCGTCGCGTCTGTGGGGCGGCCGCGCTGGCGGCGGCGGATCAGATCGTGTCGGTGCCGATTGGGTCGAAGCGCCAGGAGTCCAGCGCCAGCGCCGGGCCTTCGCGACCCTCGAACCAGCGGCTGGCACGCGCCGCGTGCCCTGCGGCGCCGAGCGCCACGAACAAGGGCAGCAGGTGCTCTTCGGTCGGGTGGGCGCGGGCTGCGCCGGGCGCGCGGCGACGGTAGTCGAGCAACGTCTCGTGGTCGCCCGCGACCAGCGCGGCGTGCAGCCAGTCGGCGAACTCGTCGACGTAGCGCAGTGCTGCGGGATTCGTCCGCGCCGCAAATGCCTCGCGCAAGTTGTGCGTGGCGTGGCCCGACCCGATCACGAGGATGTTCTCGCGCGGCAGGCCCGCGAGTGCCTGGCCAAGCTGCAGGTGCTGCGCCGGGCCGAGTGCCGTCTGTACCGACAGCTGCACGATCGGCAGGTCGGCGGCCGGGTACATCCAGCGCAGCGGCACCCATGCGCCGTGGTCGAGTCCCCGGCGACTGTCGGCGGTCGCGGTCATGCCGGCGGTGCGTAGCAGGTCGACGACCCGTGCGGCGTGGTCGGCCGCCGGCGGAGCCGGATAGCGCAGCGAGTACAGCGGCGCCGGGAAGCCACCGAAGTCGTGCACGGTTTCCGAACCGGCGTTGCCGGACACGAGCGGCGACGCCGATTCCCAGTGCGCGGACACCACCAGCGCCGCGTTCGGCCGCGGCAGCCCGGCGGCGAACGCGCGCCACACGGGGCCGGCGTGGCTGTCGGGCAGCGCCTGCAGTGGCGAACCATGTGACAGGAACAACGTCGGCTGCATGGTTCAGCGCCCGATGGCCGTGGTCGCCGCGCGCGGCGCCGCGCTGAGTGCCGCGCGGCGCAGCGCAAGCGCGCCGTCGCCGAGCAGTGCCTGCACGACGAGGCCCAGCGTCAGGAAGGCGGGATACTCCCAGCCGCCCTGCGGCGCCGAGAACAGCCAGCCGTTGCCGGCATGGGCCCAGGTCGCGCCGAGCATCACCGGCAACAGGGCGAGCGCGATGACGCGCGTTTGCCAACCCGCGACCAGCAGCGCGCCGCCGATCAGCTCCGCGGCGAATGTCGGGTAAGCGAGCCATGGGGGCAGTCCCAGCGCACCGAAAAACTGCGCCGTGCCTGGCAACGTGAACACGAAGTACTTCAGCAGTGCGTGGGCGATGAACATCCCGCCCAGCCCCAGGCGCAGCAGCAGGGCGGCGAGGGCGACATTGCGGGGGTTTTGGGTTTGCATCGGTCGGCTCCGTTGAGATGAGGTGCGGAGACTTTGATCGTGTTCTATGGAGAGATAAATGGCCGGATAGGAAACATATTGATGCGTGAAATGGGATAATAAGAGCGATGGATACGCTGGCAGCCCTCCAGACCTTCGTCAAAGTCGTCGAGCTGGGCAGCTTCGCGCGCGCCGCAGATCGGCTCGAGCGATCGACCTCCGCGGTATCGCGTCAGGTCGCGGACCTCGAAGCGCATCTGGGCGCGCGCTTGCTGCAGCGGACCACGCGGCGCCTGTCGCTGACCGATGCCGGCCAGGCCTTCTTCGAGCGCGCCGCCCAGGTCGTCGCCGATCTCGCAGAAGCGGAAGCTTCGGTGCGGTCCACGGCCGCCGACCTGCGCGGCCGGTTGCGCATCAACTGCGGCGTGACCTTCGGCGTGCGCTACCTGGCGCCGGCGCTGGCGCAGTTCGCGCGCCGCCATCCGGCGATCGAGCTCGACCTCGATCTGTCGGACCGGCGCGTCGACCTCGTCGAGGAGGGCTTCGACCTCGGCATCCGCATCGGGCCGGTGCTGCACCAGGGACTGATCGCGCGCCGTCTCGGCGGCAGCCGCATGGTCTGCTGCGCCGCGCCCGACTACCTGGCGTCGGCGCGCGAACCGCTGCAGCATCCGGCCGATCTCGCGCATCACCACTGCCTGTCCTACACGCAGCTCGCCGTGCCCAATACCTGGCGCTTCCGCGATCCGAGCGATGAACCCGTCGACGTGCGCGTGCCTCTCGGTCACCGCGCCAACAACGGCCGGATGCTGGTCGCGCTGGCGGTCGCGGGGCTTGGGATTGCGTTCGAGCCGGACTTTATCGTTGCGCCAGAGATTCAGTCAGGTCGCCTTGTAAAGATACTGTCTCACTATAGACCCGAAGAGGCTGTGATCTCGGCCGTCTATCCGAGCCGGCGGCATCTGTCTGCAAAGGTCCGGCAACTGGTGGATGATCTCGCGGCGCAGTTCGCGCAGGCTGCGCCCTGGCGCATCGACTGAACCGGAGGAGGCCCTGCCATGATCGACCGTCGCTCCCTGCTGCAGCACGGTGCAGCGCTGCTCGCGCTCGCCTCGTTGCCAGGACGGGCCGAGGTGCGCGCCGCGCGCCGACCGCTCGACCTGCTGTTCCTCGGCGGCACCGGCTTCCTCGGCATCCACCAGGTCGAGTACGCGCTGGCGCGGGGCCATCGCGTCACGCTGTTCAACCGCGGTCGCTCCGCCAGCCAGCCTTTTGGCGGGCGCGTCGAGGTGCTGCTCGGCGATCGTGACGCCAAGGTCGGCGCCGGCCTCGGTGCGCTCGCAGGCAAGCGCCGCTGGGATGCCGTCATCGACAACTCGGGATACGTGCCGCGTCATGTCGAGGACAGCGCGAGGCTGCTGCGCGACCGGGTCCGGCGCTACGTGTTCGTCTCGACCGTGGCGGTCTACGACCCGGCCGGCGGGCCGACCTACACCGAGGCATCGCCGCTGCATGCCGCGCCGACGCCTGCCACCGAGACGGTCGACGGGCGCACCTACGGTCCGCTCAAGGCGGAGTGCGAACGCGTCGCCACCGCGGTGCTGGGGCGACGCCTGACTGTCGTCCGGCCGCCGTTCGTGTTCGGGCCGGGCGACGACACCGACCGCTTCACCTACTGGGTCGAACGCGTCGCGCGCGGCGGCGAAGTGCTCGGGCCTTCGCAGCCGGACCTGCTGCTGAACTGGATCGACGCCCGCGACCTGTGTCCGTGGACCGTGCAGCTCGCCGAGCGCGACGTCGCGGGCGTGTTCAACGCCGCCGGGCCCGTCGAGCCCACGACCTGGCGCCAGGTCCTCGAGACCCTCGCGCCGCTCGCGACGCAGCCGGTCAGTTTCCGCTGGGCGAATGCCGACGCGCTCGCCCGGCACAAGGTCGGCCTGCCGCTGTTCTCGTCCAACACGCGCCAGCGGCGTTACGAGTCGCAGCCCGCCTACCGCGCCGGCCTGCAGCCCAGGCCGCTCGCCGAGCACCGCGCGCGCGACGCTGGAATGGCGGGCACAGACGCCCGACGTCGCGCCGCGGCCGAGGGTTGGCCCAGTGCCGAGCAGGAACAGGCGGTGTTGCGCGAATCGTAAGCCACCACCGTCGTCCAGCTTGCGACGCGCGGCGGCGCACCTACTTCACGGCAGTCGCGGGTGTAGTTCAATGGTAGAACTGTAGCTTCCCAAGCTACTAACGTGGAGTTCGATTCCCATCACCCGCTCCACTTCGGATCGCCTGCCGGCGGATCCGACGCGCATGCGCACGAGGCTGGTACGACCGTGATGATCTGGGCTTTTGGATTGCTGCTGCTGGGTCTGGTCGCCGGTGTCTACACGGCGCTGCGGCAGACCAACACCCTCGCTCGAACAGATTCGCGACGCACTGCAGGACCGTTCCGGCGGCTCCTGAGCGTTCGCCGGCGATCGCGCGCATGGCTGCGTGCTAGGCTTGAACCTGCTCCGCATGGATCGCGGCCAATGACGCACACCGACGACGCTGCGATCGCGCAGTGGCACCGCAACAAGTACTCGATCTACGCCGATCTGGGCATCGGCGGGCTGTTTTTCGTGCTCGCGAAACTGACCGACGACCTCGCGCTGTCGGCGCTGGTCACGGCGGCAGCCGGACTGGGTCTGGTCGTCGTGCAGCGCTTCGTGCGGGTCGACCTGCTCGGTGGCCTTGCGATGTTCGGCGTCGTCGTGCTGCTGCTGTCCGCCGGCTTTTCATACGCGTTCGACAGCGACTGGGCCGTCAAGTTGAAGAGCACCTTCCTCGGATGCGATCGCCGCCCTGATGTTCGGCGACGGCTGCTGCGCGGCAGGAGGTACTTCGGGCTGCGCCTGGGCCGCTACATGCCACAACCCATCGATCCGCAGCGCTTGGCGCTGGGCATGGGCATGCTGGGCCTGGTGATGGCCGGGCTGAATGCGCTTGTCGCCGTGTTCATGTCCAAGGATGTCTGGCTGTACTACACGACGTTCGGCGACGTGATCGTCAGCATGCTGCTGGTGTTCGCGGTATTGCGCTACGCGCTTGCCCGAGGTTCAGCATGGGTAAGTGGACGCGTCGCACGTTGCTCGCCACCGGCGGTGTCGTCGGCGGCGCGCTGCTGGTCGGTGTCGGCGTCGTCGCGTTCGCGCCGAACCGGCTGGCGCTGCGGCCGGATGCGAAGGCCGGGCAGCTCGCGACCTGGGTCCGGCTCGCGCCGCCGGCGAAGTCGTCGCGATCGTGCCGCATGCGGACCTGGGCCAGGGTACGCACACGCGCTGGCGATGCTGCTGGCCGAAGAGCTCGACGCCGACTGGGCGCAGGTGCGGGTCGAGGAGGCACCGCGACCGACGATTACGCGAACGGGCACGTGCTTCGCGGCTTCCTGGGCGGCGCGCTGCAGCTGCCGCGCATGCTCGATCGCGGCGCCGACTGGTCGGCGTTCAAGCTGACGCAGCTGCTCGATTTCCAGATCACGGGCGGCAGCGTCAGCGTGCGCGGCACGGGCTGGCATGGCCTGCGCATCGCGGGCGCTGCGGCGCGCGACATGCTGCTGCGGGCCGCGGCGGCGAGCTGGTCGGTGCCCGTGGCGGCGCTCACGACACGCGACTCGCGCATCTTGCATGCGGCCAGTGGCCGCAGTGCCGGCTACGCGGAGTTCCTCGAAGCCGCGACCCGGCTCGAACCGCCGCAGCATCCGGCGCTCAAGGCACCGGCGGACTACCGCATCGTCGGCACGCCACGGAACCGCTTCGACGTGCCTGCGAAAACCGATGGCAGTGCCGTGTATGCGATCGACATGCGGCAGCCCGGCATGCTGTATGCGGCACTCATGGCAGCGCCCGTGTTCGGCGGAAGGCTGGAGTCGGTCGACCCTGCGCCTGCGCTCGCGCGACCAGGCGTGCGCCGGGTCGTCGAACTCGAGGACGCCGTCGCCGTCGTCGCCGACACGACCTGGCAGGCGCAGACGGCGCTGGCCGCACTGGCGCCGCGTTTCGGCAGCGCGGGACACGAGGCCTTCACGAGCACGGCCTGGCGGGATACGCAACGTCAGTCATTGCGCAGCGAGCGTGGCAAGCAGGACCGCGAGCTGGGCGATGTCGACGCCGCGCTCGCGGCCGGCGCGCAGCGGATCTCCGCCGAGTACGACGTCCCGTACCTGTATCACGCGACGATGGAGCCGATGTCTGCCACCGTGCAGATCGACTCCGGCCGAGCGCAGATGTGGACCGGCGTGCAGGATCCGCTGCAAACACGCCGCCGGGTGTCGAAGGTCACGGGTATCGACCCCGAATCGGTGACTGTCCACAATTGCCCCAGCGGCGGCGGGTTCGGCCGACGCATGCCGCATGAAGGCGACTACGTCGAGCAGGCGACGCGCATCGCGATGGCGGTCGCGCCGGCGCCAGTCAAGCTGACCTGGAGTCGCGAGCAGGACCTGCGCCATTGCTATTACAGGCCTGCCGTGAGCGCGCGCTTCGAAGCCAGTCTCGATGGGCGCGGCGCGCCGCTGGCGTGGCGCGGTCGCTATACCGGGCGCAGCGAAGGCACGGCAGCGCACCCGCTGTACGACATACCCAACCAGGACATCCGCAGCGTGCCGATGCAGAGCCACGTGCCGGAGGGCACCTGGCGTTCGGTCGCGTTCTCGCAGCATGGGTATTTCGTCGAATCGTTCGCCGACGAGCTTGCTCACGCGGCTGGCGAAGACCCGCTGGAGTTCAGGCTGGCCCACATGGGAACGCGCCCGCGGCACCGCGCGGTGCTGGAGCGCGTGGCCGTGCTGGCGCGTTGGCGCGAGCAGCCTCGCGCAACGCTGGATGCTGTGGCTGGTGTACGCCGCGGCAGGGGCGTGGCCATCGTCGACAGCTTCGGCAGCATCGTCGCGCAGGTCTGCGACGTTGCCGTCGCCGCCGACGGCGCGCTGCGCGTCGAGCGGGCCTGGGCCGTGGTTGATTGCGGCGTCGTCGTCAATCCGGATACCGCGAAGGCGCAGATCGAAGGCGGTCTGCTGTTTGGTTTGTCGGCTGCGCTCGGGGAGCAGGTTACCCTGGAGGCGGGCCAGGTCGTGCAGGCCAACTTCCACGATTATCCGCTGTTGCGCATGCCGGACGCACCGCTGGTCGAAGTCGAGTTCATCGCTTCGACGGCGGCGCCCGGCGGGCTGGGGGAGCCCGGCACGCCACCGATCGCGGCGGCGTTGTGTAACGCCGTGTTCGCGGCGACGGGCGCGCGGATCCGCACGCTGCCGATCACCGCCAGCGCTTCGCTCAGCTGGACACCGCCCGCAGCGACGTAGCGCGGGGCTTGCCCGCATCTGCGGCTCGCGGCGTCGACTTGCCGCCCACGTCGTAGCGCGACACCAGGTCGAACAGCTGCTGGCTCTGGTCGGCCATGGAGCGGCTGGCAGCCGTGGCTTCCTCGACGAGCGCTGCGTTGCTCTGCGTGATCTTGTCGAGGTGGGTGATCGCCGAATTAATCTGGTCGATGCCCGACGACTGTTCATGGGTGGCGGCCGCGATCTCGACGACGATGTCCGACACCTTGCGCACCGCATCGACGATCTGCTGGAGCGTGCCGCCGGACCGCGTGACGAGCGATGATCCTGATTCGACCTTGCGCAGGCTGTCCTCGATCAGCTTCTTGATCTCCTTGGCGGAGTCGGCGCTGCGCTGCGCCAGCGTCCGGACCTCCGAAGCGACGACCGCGAAGCCACGGCCCTGCTCGCCGGCGCGCGCCGCCTCGACGGCCGCGTTGAGGGCCAGCAGGTTGGTCTGGAACGCGATGTCGTCGATGACGACAATGATCTCCGCCATCTTCCTGCTCGCCTCGGTGACGCCCGTCATCGCGTCGATGGCCTGGCGCGCCACGTCGCCGCCGTCGTCGGCGGTCTTGCGCGCGTCCGCCGCGAGGTCCTTGGCGCGGGTCGCATTGTCGGCGGTCTGGGCGACCGTCGAGGTGATTTCCTCGATGCTGGCGGCGGTCTGCTCGAGGCTCGCGGCCTGCTCGCTGGTGCGTCGCGACAGGTCGTCGTTGCCGACGGCGATGTCCGAGGTACCGCGCTGGATCTCCTGCGCGGCCGATTGCATCGTCGAGATCAGCGACGTCAGGTCGTCCGCCAATTGGTTGATGGCCTCGCTGATGCGCCGGAACACACCGCTCTTGCCGTCGAGCGAGATGCGATCGCGCAGGTCGCCGGCGGCGACGGCGTCGACGACGCGTTGCACTTCCTGCTCGGTGCGCACTTCCTCGGTGCGGTCCGCCCATTCGACCACCGTGCCGACATGGCGGCCGGCCTCGTCGCGGACGGGGTTGGCGATGATGCGGAAGCTGCGACCGCCGACGGTGAGGTTCGAGGTGAACGTCTGCGAAAGCGTTGCCAGCAGGTTGCGCTGGTGCGCCGGATTGCGATGGAACACGTCGATGTTCGCGCCCATCAGCCGATCGACGTCGAACCCGGGCAGGTCCTTGCGGATATCCTGCTGGGCGTTGCGCATCATGTCGCGCACCGTCTGGTTCATGTAGACGATGTTCAGGTCGCGATCTGCAACCATGACGTTGGTCGATACATTGTCCAGTGCCTGCCGGATGCGCAGGTTCTCGGCGGCCAGGCGCGCCTGCCGCTCGGCCTCGGCACGATCCGCGGCGTCCCGCTTCAATTGCGCCGTGATGTCCTCCCACTCGACGACCGTTCCGGTATGGCGGCCTGCCGCATCGTGGATCGGGTTGGCAATGATGCGGAAGCTGCGACCGCCGACCTGCAGCTGTGATTCGTGTGTCTTCTTGAGGCCAGCGAGCAGCGTGCGCTGGTGGGACGGCTGCTTGTGGAATACGTCGATGTTGGCACCAAGCAGTGCATCCGCGCGGAAGTTCGGCAGGTCCGTGCGGATGTCCGCTTCGGCCGCGCGCATCATCTCGTGCACCGTCGAGTTCAGGTACACGATGTTCAGGTTCTCGTCGGCGATCATGACGTTGGTCCGCGTCGCATCGAGTGCCGCCCGGATGCGTGGATCGGTCGCCGTGTGCCTGCGAAGCCAGAGCGCGAAGGCGCCGGCGCCGACCAGCATTCCCGCCACTGCAGCAACCAGAATCGATATGTCCATCTCTGTCCTCGCCGAATTTGGACTGCGCGTGCCGTCGAAGCCATTAACGGCTGCGATCCGCGAGCGCGGCGAGAACTGCATCACATGGAACCCGGAATCCGGGTTTCCATGACCAGGCTGGCTGGCCCGGCGGTCAGCCGCTGGAGGCGGCGAGCGGGGTATCTTCGACCGGGGCGAACGCCTGCAGCAGTTCGGCCAGTGGCTCGGGGCGGCCCACGGCCCAACCCTGCGCGAACTGCACGCCGATCTCCGCGAGCCGCGTGCGTAGCGCGACGGAATCTACGAACTCGGCGATCGTCAGGATGCCCATGCTGTCGGCGAGCTGGACGATGGCGCGCACCAGCGCTTGCGACCGGGCATCGCTGGCGACGTCGCGGACGTAGGAGCCATCGAGCTTGATGGTCGAGACGTTCAAGGATTTCAGATAAGACAGCGAGTTGACCCCGGTGCCGAAATCATCGACGGCAAACCGCACGCCTTCGCGGTTCAAGCGGTCGATGAAGCGTTGCAGGGCTTCGAGGCTGGACGCCGCCGCTGACTCGGTGATTTCGATCGTCAACTGGTCCGGCGGAATGCGTTGCTCGCGCAGTTGCCCGATCATCCAGTCCGCGAACCCGGGAGCGCCGATCGTCGGGCCGCACAGGTTGATCGAGAAATTGAAAGGCAGGCGCACCGCATCGCCCACTGCTGCGCGCAATTGCTTGAACGCCCGCGCGACCACGCGCCGGTCCAGTTCGGGCAGCATCTGGTACCGGGCCGCCGCGGACATGAACTCGGCCGGTTCCACGACGCGGCCACTGGGGGTTTCGAGCCGGACCAGCAGCTCGTAGCTCGCCGGCAGTGCCGTGTTCAGCAGCGGCACGATCGGCTGCGCGTACAGCAGGATGCGATCGGACTCCAGCGCGGTGCTGAGCAGGCGCACGGCGTCGATGTCCTCGTGACGCTGCAGCATGCTGGCATCCGTCGCTTCATAGGCTTCGACGCGGTTGCGGCCGCGATCCTTCGCCGCGCGACAGGCGAGTTCGGCATCGGTCACTGCCTGGTCGACCTCGAGCGCCTGCGCGGGGCGCGCGACCACGCCCCAGGACATCGACAGCGCCTCGCCGGCGCCGTAGATCTTCTGCGCCTCGGCTTCGAAGGCGGTGCGTGTCTGGTCGGCGAAACTGCGCGCCGCGCTTGTATCGCGCTCCGGCAGCGCGACGACGAAGCGGTCACCGGAGATCCGGCAGGCCACCCCGTTGGACTTGGCAAGCTCGCGGCGGATGATGTGTGCCGCGTGCATGATCACCTGGTCGCCCGCGGCCATGCCACGCGCGTTGTTCAGCAGGTGCAGCCGGTCGATGTTGCCGTACAGCACGGCGATGGGCGAGCCGGGGTCTACTGAAGTACCGAGGCGTTCGACCCGCCTGCTGAAGCCAGACCACGTCATCAGGCCCGTGGCGGTATCGCGCTCGCGGAGCATGCGGCTCGAGATCGTTTCCGACAGGCCGCGCATCGCGTGCACGGCGCTGCTGCCGAACGCCGGATCCTTGGCGCGTTGCACGGCGACCAGGACTCCGACGGGTCGCTGCGCGTGCGTGGCGACCGGGACCGCGAGGACCCGGCCGACGACCGGCCCCTCGCGGACCAGGCGGACCTTGTTGCTGAGAACGCGACTGCGCTGGTCGACGACCCGTTCGACCAGGATGGCGTTCAGCGAGGCGACCTGCGCTTCGGCGAATTGCCGGGCGGACGCGCTGCGCGCCCAGATCCGGCGCACGCTGCCCGTCGCCGTCAGCAGCGCGACGGCTGCGCACCCCATGCGCACGCCGGTGGCGCGCAGCAGCGCGTCGGTGCGCGAGCCGGATCGCCCGGCGTCACTGGGACTGCGGGACGATGCATCGGAGTCGGAAACCACGTTGCCTCATCAGGTTCGCCGCGGAGTCGCGGCACTCGGGGAGAACCTTAGAGGCGCCGCGTTGCCGCGCCCGTGCGCGCGTTCAACAAAATCACGACCACCAGTCGGTTCGCGCCGGGATTTGAGACCTGCGTCACGGGCCCGCGTCACGGATCGGCCAGTAGCGCTCGCTGCCATCCGAATAGAACTCGCCGCGAAGCGCAATCTCGTCCCCGGCAGAAAGCTTGCGGCGCCCGACGAACACCTGCACTTCCCGGCCGTCCCGCAGCGTCACGCGCGCGATCTTGTCGTTCTGCGAGACCACCGTGCCGGTGACCTGTCGCTGCGCCTGCAGCGTGCCCGGATCCTTCGCGGACCACCACAGCAACAGCGGCGCGACGAACAACGCCACCGCGATCACGCGGGCCGCGAAATGGCCGCGCGCAAAGCCGTCGGGGGCCGCCATCACGCTGCCTCAGAACACTTCGAACAGTCCGGCGGCGCCCATGCCGCCGCCGATGCACATCGTCACCACGACATGCTTCGCGCCGACTCGCTTGCCGGCCAGCAGTGCATGCCCGACCAGCCGCTGCCCGCTCATGCCGTAGGGATGCCCGACGGCGATCGCACCACCGTCGATGTTCAGGCGGTCATCCGGAATGCCGAGCCGGTCGCGGCAGTACAGCACCTGCACGGCGAAGGCTTCATTCAGTTCCCACAGGCCGATGTCGGCGATCGTCAGCCCCGCGCGCTGCAGCAGCTTCGGTACGGCGAATACCGGGCCGATGCCCATCTCATCCGGTTCACAGCCGGCGACGGCGAAACCGCGAAACGCGCCCAGCGGCTTGAGGCCTTGCTGCTCGGCGAGCTTCGAGTCCATCACGACGCAGGCGCCGGCACCGTCCGAGAACTGGCTGGCGTTGCCGGCCGCGATCACGCCGCCCGGCGTGGCACTGCGTATCTTCGCCAGAGCGTCGACCGTCGTGCCTTCGCGCAGGCCCTCGTCGACAGACACCACCAGCTTCTTCGTGAACAGGCGGCCGCTGTCCTTGTCGACACCCGCCATCGTGGCTTCGATCGGTGCGATCTCCGCGGTGAAGTGTCCGGCCGCCTGTGCCGCGCAGGCGCGCTGCTGGCTGCGAGCGCCATACTCATCCATCCGCTCGCGCGGGACGCCGTAGCGCCGCGCGACGATCTCGGCGGTCTCGAGCATCGACAGATACAGCTCCGGCTTGTGCTTGCGGATCCAGTTCTCTTCCGCCATGTGGCGATTGATCTCGCCCTGCACGCAGGAGATCGACTCGACGCCGCCAGCGACATAGGCATCGCCTTCGCCGGCGAGGATGCGCTGTGCGGCCAGCGCGATGGTCTGCAGGCCGGAAGAGCAGAAGCGGTTGACCGTGACACCCGCGACCGAGACTGGCAGCCCGGCGCGGATGGCGGCCTGGCGCGCGATGTTGTTGCCCGTCGCCCCCTCGGGCAGCGCGCAGCCGAGCAGTACGTCCTCGATGCGCGCGGGGTCGACGCCGGCGCGGTCGACGGCGGCGCGCACGACATGGCCGGCGAGCGTCGCGCCGTGCGTCATGTTGAAAGAGCCGCGCCAGGACTTCGCGAGCGGTGTGCGCGCCGTCGATACGATGACTGCTTCGCGCGTCATGACTTGTCTCCCTTCCAGGTGCTGAAGCGCCCGCCGGACATCGCGAGCTTCTCGAGCAACGGCGCCGGCGTCCAGAAGCCGGGGTCGCCGTGCGGGTTGCGGCCAAGCCGCCGCATCCGCTGCATCACGTCATACAGGCCGCACTGGTCGGCCCAGAACATGGGTCCGCCGCGCCAGACGGGGAAGCCGTAGCCGGTCAGGTAGACCATGTCGATGTCGGACGAGCGCTGCGCGATGCCCTCGGCGAGGATCTGCGCGCCCTCGTTGACGAGTGACAGCACGAGACGGTCGATGATTTCGGCGTTCGGGATCGCGCGCGGCGCGAGGCCGATCTCCTTGCGGTGCTTCGCGATCATGTCGTCGACGGGGGCCGAGGGATGCGCGTTGCGATCGCCGGGGCGGTAGTCGTACCAGCCCGCGCCGGTCTTCTGGCCGTAACGGCCGAGCTCGCAGAGCCGGTCGCCGATCTTCGAGTAGAACATCTGCGGCTGCTCGGCGTAGCGGCGCTGGCGGATGTGCATGCCGATGTCGTTGCCAGCGAGATCGCTCATGCGGAACGGTCCCATCGCGAAACCGAAAGCCTCGATCGCCTGGTCGACCTGTCGGGGCTCGCGCCTTCGTCGAGCAGCAGGAAGGCTTGCCGCGAATACTGTTCTATCATCCTGTTGCCGATGAAGCCGTCGCAGACGCCCGAGACGACGCCGGTCTTCTTCAGGGTCTTCGCGAGCTTCATGGTCGTCGCGAGCACTTCGTGCGACGTTGCCTTGCCGCGCACGACTTCGAGCAGCTTCATGATGTTGGCGGGGCTGAAGAAGTGCGTGCCGATGACATCCGCCGGGCGCTTCGTGACGGCGGCGATGTGGTCGACGTCGAGCGTCGACGTGTTGGTGGCGAGGATCGCGCCGGGCTTCAGGGTCGAGTCCAGCGTCTGGAACACCTTTTCCTTGACGCCCATGTCCTCGAACACGGCTTCAATCGCGATGTCGACGTCGGCAATGGCGGCATAGTCGGTGACGGGCGTCAGCAGCAGCATCTTCTGCGCGACCTGTTCGGGCTTGATGCGGCCCTTCCTGGCCTGGCCTTCGAAGGTCTCGCGGATCTTCGCGACGCCGCGTTCGAGCGCGTCGGCCTTCAGGTCGAGCAGGGCGACCGGAATGCCGGCGTTGATGAAGCAGATCGCGATGCCCGTGCCCATCGTGCCAGAACCGATCACCGCGGCGCGCCGGATGTCGCGCGTGCGGGTGCCGTCGGGCAGGTCGGCGATCTTGGCGGCCGCGCGCTCGGCGAAGAACGCGTGGCGCAGTGCCAGCGACACGGGCGTGTGGAACAGGTCCATGAACAGCTCGTATTCGCGCTCCATGCCGGCGTCGAAGTCCAGGGTCGCGGCCGCGGCGACCGCATCGATGCACTTCAGCGGTGCCGGATAGGGCGCGAAGGCCGCACGCGCCGTGTTGCGGGCGAATTGCAGCAGCGCCTCGAGGCGGGTTCGGCGACCGTTCGGTCGCGGGCGCGTGGCCAGCCCTTTGCGCGCAGCGCCGCGTCGTTCGACTTCGCGCGCACGAGCGTGCTCGCAGCAGCGACGACATCCGACTCAACGACACCATCGAGCAGCGGCGAGCCGGCGAACAGTTTGACCGGTAGCGGCTCTCCGCCGAGGATGACATTCAGCGCGTTCTCGACGCCGATCAGGCGCGGCAGGCGCTGCGTGCCGCCCGCGCCGGGCAGCAGACCGAGCTTGATCTCGGGCAGGCCGAGCTTCGCGCCCGCGAGCGCAACCCGATAGTGGCACCCCATCGCCAACTCGAGGCCACCGCCGAGCGCGACGCCGCTGATCGCGGCGCAGACCGGCTTGGGCGAGGCGTCCAGCGCCGCGATCGCCGTGCGCAGCGTGCCGGCCGTCGCGGCATCGGGATTGCTGAACTCGCGGATATCGGCGCCGGCCGAGAAGCTGTCGCCGCCGTGGATCACGATGGCCTGCACGGCGGCGTCGGCTGCGGCGCGATCGAGCGCATCGACCAGGTCGATGCACAGCTGGCGTCCGAGGCTGTTCACGGGCGGATTGACCATCTTCAGGATGGCGACCCCCCCGGATACCGAGTAGTCGACGAGACTCATTGCGCTATCCTCCTGCTCGAGGGGGAAGTTTCGCATGAAATATTGCTCCGAAATCCACAGCGTCACGCTGGGTGTGCGCGACCTCGCGAAAACGGGCCGCTTTTACGAAACCAACTTCGGCTACCAACCGGTCGAAGCAGCGCCGGTGTCGGCCGACTGTGCCCGGTGGTGGGGCGTGCCCGAGGGTGTCGCCGCGCGCAGCGCATTGCTCGCGCGCTGGCGGGATGGCAAGCCGCTGTCCCGCGGCATGCTGCGCTTGCTCGAGTGCACGCCCAGTGGCGACCATGCGTGGGGCGGATACGAGCGGTATTTCGACTACGGTCACTATGCCGTCAACATCCGCGTGCCCGACATCCGCGCCAGCTATGACGCGATGCAGGCCGCGGGCGCGCGCAGCAAGTCGCGCCCGACGCGCTGGGAAGTCGAGCCTGGTCTCGAGGCCTGGGATTCACTAAGCTGGGATCCGGACGGCACGCTGATCGACGTCTACACGGTCAACGGGCGCCCCGACGTGTTCCATCCGATCGACGGACCCGCGACGGAAGTCGAGACCGTCGCGATCCACACGTCCGACGCAAAACGCTCGCGCGATTTCTACATGGGCCTGGGTTACTCGCAGTTCTATGACCGGATGATCACGGACCTGTCGAGCTTCTTCCATCTGCCCGACCACGTCGCGTTGCACAACATCAACCTGTACATGCCGGAACGCTCGCCCGTGGGTCGCATCGAGATCGTGCAGTACGTCGGCCTGCCGGGCGAGCCGGTCGGCGCGGCCGCGAAGCCACCGCGCCTCGGCATCCTCGCGATCGCGTTCGAGTCGCCCGACCTCGACGCGACGGCGGCGCAGTTGCGCCGACTCGGCGCGCTGGAGGTCGGTGCGACGGTCGAGATCGATCTGCCCGGCGTCGGGCGGGTGCGCGCGCTCGAAGCGGCGGGTCCGGACCGCGAGCGCCTGCAGTTCCACCAGCCACTCGCGGCAGCGGGGCGCGCATGAGTCCCGTGTCCGCAGAGCTGGCCGCGTTGTTCGATGCGCTTGGGTGCCACTATGGAAACAAGGATTTCCCGGCCGTCCGCGCGCTGTGGCTGCCGGACCTCGAAACGCCGTTCTATATCGCCGAGGAACACGGCGAGGTCATGACCTCGTGGGAGCAGATCGAGCGCTACTGGCGCATCACCAGTGAATCGCTCGCGCACCTGCGGGCACGCTTCGAACCCCGCGGCACCGTGCCATTGTCAGCGACGCAGCAGCTGGTCGGCTTCGACCTCACCTGGCTCGCGCGCGTCGGCAGCACGGCCCCTGTGGCCGGCACGCTGCGTGCGATCGCGATCTGCGAGCAGACGACCGCCGGCTGGCGCATCCGCGCCTGGGTCGAGGCACCGCTCGCGCCGATTGTGTACATGCGCGCGCTCTACGAGGGCGTCGCGCGCCAGGTCACCGTCGATCAACAGGGGGAGGAGCTTCGGTAATGAACAAGACACGACATGGGCCACATCGGCCGTGCTGTACGCCGGCCTCGCCACCGCCGCGACCCTGGCCTTGCCCGCCGCGCGCGCGCAGCTGCTGGCCGGCGAGGAAGTGCGCGAGGGCGAAGCCGCCGTTGAATGGAGCGCCAAGGCGACTTGCGGCACGACCGAGCAGGGCGTGACGCGTTACGGCATGTGGGAAGGACGTCTGTACAGTCGCGTCCCCGCCGAGCGCGACCGGTTGATCTTCGCGGTGATCGGCATCAACACGCGCCAGTGTGCCCGGGTCACCGACCCGCAACGTGGCAGCGGTTTCCGCAGCGTCTCGCGCGAGATCATGGTCTATCTCGATCCAGCCACCGGCGAGATCATCGACCAGTGGAAGAACCCGTGGACGGGGGAAACGGTCGATGTGATCCACGTGGCGAACGACCCGGTCAACATGCGCGCGCCGACCTTTGCGACGCGGGCCGACGGCACGCCGCATCGCGCGGCGTTCCGGCGCTACGATGACACGCTGGTCGCTTCGAGCGAGGTGCCGCTGTTCTACCAGAATCCGCTGACGGGCGACTACCAGGACTACGTCGGCGGGCAGTACCATGCGATGGAGATCTTCAACACCTACTACCGGACCGCCGACTTCCTCGAATCGAAGCGCCGGCGCATCGGCGATTCGCGGATTTCGTGGCAGCGCATCTCCGCCTGGCTGCCGTGGATGAAAATGCGCGACCGTCCGGGCCTGATGGTGTTCAACGCGACGGGTTTCTCGACCTTCGACGAGAAGAAGATCCCGCCGAAGCTGCGCCAGATCCTGGAGACGCGCTACCCGACCTACCTTGCGCCGCCGCCACTCGACGACGCCCGTCCGAACGAGACGACCTGGACGATCACCAAGAAGGCGATCGACGCGAAACGCGCGCGCGAACAGCGCTGATGCGCGCGGGTGTCCCGGCGTTCATTCGACCCGCGCGCGGGTGAACGCCGGGGCCTGGTCGCGCCGGTATGGCCACGGTTCGCTGCCCAGCGTGCGCATCAGTTCGCGCAGGAAAGCGTCCTGGCGGCGGCGAGCCGGCACGATGGGGATGCCGCGGTTCAGGATCGCGAAGTACACGGTCCCGTAGCGCGGGCTGCGGATCGCGCCGGCCAGCGCGCTCGCCCCGTAGTCGCCGTAGGTGCCGGTCTTGCCGACGACGTGCCCTGCTTCGCCCGGTCCCGCGAAGCGTGCGCGCAAGGTACCGTCGTCGATGCCGGCAACGGGCAGTACGTCTGGCAATGCGCGTCCCACCTGCGCGAGATCTGCCTCCAGGGCACGGATCAGCCGGACGGTCACGCGCGGGCTCAGGCGGTTGCGCGGATTCACGCCGGCGCCATCGCCGAGTACGATTTCGGCGCGTTGGTCGGGCGGCACGAGCTCGCGCGCCAGGCGCTCGACCGCGGCGATGCCACCCGCGGCGTCGGCGAACGGCCGAAAGACATTGTTCGAGTAGTCGTTCAGCGCCTTGACCATCGGCAGCAGCGGCTGCGATCGATGCACGGCCAGTACGCGCGGCGATGCGTTCGCCGGACCGCCAGCGCCTGCACCGATACTGCCCCAGCGCAAGGCCGGTGCGGCCGGTGCGCTGGCCAGCGTGCCACCGCCTGCGTGTCCGCGCACGGCGTTCCATGCCGCGCTCGACACCTTGCCCGAAAGCGCTTGACGCAGGCGTGTTTCCGGTTCGACCGGTCGCCAGTTGAAAGTCAGCGGGCCGCGCACGCGCAATGCGCCGTCGACCCGCTCGATGCCGAGTTCGCGCAGCCGCAGCAGCACCAGTAGCGCATTTTCGTCGACGAAAAAAGGATCGCCACCGGCTTGGACGACGATGTCACCGTGCAGGGCGCCGTCGCGGATGGCGCCCGTGGTCGCGAAGGTCGTCACGAAGCGGTGCTCGGGCCCGAGGCGGCGCAGCAGTGCCAGGGTCGTCGGGATCTTCGATATCGACGCCGGATGGACCGCCCGGGCCGCGACCTGCTCGAGCAGTACGCTGCCGTCGGCGGCTTCGACATAGACGCCCTGGTCGGCGCCCAGCGTGGTGCGTGCGATACCCGCGAGGTCCTGCGTGCGAACGGCTACGGCATCGAGTGCACGCGCGGCCTGTGCTAGCGTGGCGAGACCGATCAGGCAGACAAGCGGGAGCGGGGCGCGTGGCAAGCATCCTCCGGAAGATTCGAGTCCTGGCGGCGGTGGCGCTGGTGCCGGCCGGGCTGGCAGCGCTGGTGTCGCCGGCCGTCGCTGCGGAACAGGCTGACATTATCATCCGTAATGCGCGGGTTTTCGATGGCCGCAGCGCCAACCTGCGCGACGGCGCACAGGTCCACGTGCGCGGCAACAGGATCACGGCCGTGCACGGCCCGGGCGAGGACGGCGCCCTCCCGACGGGCGCGCGGATCATAGACGCAGGCGGGCGCGTCCTGATGCCCGGCCTGATCGATGCGCATGTGCATCCGACCATCGCCGTGTCGATCGCGGCGCTGCGCGACAACGACCCCAACTATGTCGGCGCGCGCGCGACGGCCGAGGCGCGCCAGATGCTGCTGCGCGGCTTCACGACCATCCGCGACATGGGCGGGCCGGCCTTCGGCTTGCGCCAGGCGATCGACGAGGGCGTCATCGAAGGGCCGCGGATCTTCCCGTCCGGCGCGATCATCAGCCAGACCAGCGGCCATGGCGACTTCCGGACGCGCACCGCGCTGCCGCGCCGCTGGAGCGGCGAGCAGGACGCGCTCGAGCGGCTGGGCTACGGCCTGATCGCCGATGGCGCCGATGAAGTCGCCGCCGCGGTGCGCGAGCAGCTGCGCCAGGGCGCGACGCAGATCAAGCTTGCCGCGGGTGGCGGCATCTCGTCGAACTACGATCCGATCGACAGCGTGCAGTACTTCGACAGCGAGCTGCGCGCGGCCGTGCAGGCTGCGGCGGACTGGGGCACCTATGTCGCGGTGCATGCCTATACGCCGACCGCGATCCGCCGTTCCGTCGAGGCGGGCGTCCGCAGCATCGAGCATGCGCACCTGATCGACGAACCGACGATGAGACTGATCGCCGAGCGCGGCGTGTTCCTGTCGCCGCAAGCCTACGTGTTCAGCGGCGTGTTCGCGCCGCCGCCCGGCGCGGCCGGACCGCCGCCGACGCCGGCGCAGCTCGCGCAGCGCGAGAAGTCGGCGCTGGTCTCGACCGGGCTCGACCGGATGATGCAGCTCGCGAAGAAACATGGCGTGCGCGTCGCGTTCGGCACCGATGTGTTCGGCGCGTCGCGCGTGTTCGCGTGGGAATCGCGCGAGTTCGGTGCGCGGCTGCGCTGGTTCACGCCGCTCGAGATCCTGCGTCAGGCGACGTCGATCAATGGCGAACTGCTGGCGCTGTCCGGGCCGCGCAACCCCTACGGCAAGCTGGGCGTGATCGAGCCCGGCGCGATGGCGGACCTGCTGGTCGTCGACGGCAATCCGCTCGAGGACATCCGCGTGCTCGAGCGCCCGGACGAGACGCTGCGGCTGATCATGAAGGACGGCCGCGTCGTCCTGTCGCGGTTGTCGACTGACGCGCCCTGACGCAGCAGCGCGCTAACGATTGCGCAGGAAGTCAGCCATCCGCTCGAGCGGCTTCGCGACCATCTCGCGCATCGCGGCCGGAGCGGCGACGTCGTCCATCGCGCGCTGCATGCACCACAGCCACTGATCGCGCGCGGCAGCGTCGATCGGAAACGGTGCGTGCGCGCGCGTGATGCAGACGGAACCGGTACGCTGCGAGTACAGCGGCGGCCCGCCGAGCCAGCCGCTCATGAACTCGTACAGCTTGTCGCGCATCGGCCCGAGATCGGCGCCGTGCATGGCGCGCAGCTCGCGGGCCTCCGGTGCGCTGTCCATGACGTCGTAGAAGCGGTCGACCAGGCTTCGCAGCGGCGTGGCGCCGCCCAGCAGTTCGTAGGGGGTCGTGACGGTGTCATTCATGGCAGGCTCCGCGGCTTCGGTGCCGCAGTGCGAGCCTGCCGGCGGCGTGGCGGCGCCGCCATCGCGGAAACTACGGATCAGTCGACGGTCTGGGTCAGTCGCGGCCAGAGCCGGTCGATGAAGGCGCGCGGTGCACCCTGGACGACGGCCGCGCTGCGCGCCGCCTCCGCGTCGAGCCGCCCCTCGCGGTGCAGCAGGACCAGCGTGCCGATGCGGCCCCCCAGCAGCACCGCCCGCCCCAGCGGCGACAACTGATCGGACATGCCACGCGTCGCTGCAAGCTGGTCGGACAACGCCATCAGCATACGGTCGGATACATCCCACTCCGCCGCGATCCGGCGGGCGATCGCCGCGCCCTGCAGGTCGAGCAGCCTGGCGACGGCAGACGCGTCCGGCGCGAGTTCGGTCTGGGCCGCGTAATGTTCCGTCGTGGCACGGAACACGACGATGTGGCCGAGCCCGGTCAGCAACGCCAGCAGCTGCGCGGCGAACGGGTCTTCGTTCTCGAGCAGTGCGGCACAGGACTCGGCCGCCACGCCCGAGATGAAGGCGTGGTCCCAGATCAGCGCCGGAAAGCGCGCGAAAGCGCCGGCAGGCGTACGGAACACGGGTTGCAAGAGCGCTGCTGCGATCGCGGAGCGCATGCCATCGGTGCCGAGCACGGCCACCGCACGGTCGATGCTCTCGACCGCGCCCGGGCCACTGCGATAGAGCGCGCTGTTCGCCATGCGCAACACATCCGCGGCCAGTGCCGGATCGCGGGCCACCAGCGCCGACATTTGCCGTCGCGACGCGTCCGGGTCCGCGACCAGGCGCATCAGCTCGGGTATCAGCAGTGGCCGACGCGGCATGTACTTCGGTTCGTTGCTGGCGTCTTCCAGTGCCGCCAGTACATCATTGATGAAGCGCGCATGGGCGACCGGTACTTCAGGGTCCACCTCCGGTACGCCCAGCAGCAGCGAGTGCAGTGCGCTGCGGCTCTGCGTCGCGGAGCGGGCGCCGTCGCTGCTTTCCGCGAGCGGCCCGAAGCGGATGCGGGACGCGGCTTGGCTCGTGGCGGGCGCGGGCAGTGCGGCAGGCGCCGGCGTGGCATCGACCACCGGCGGGGGCGCGCTGCGACCGCGCAGCACGCGGCGCACCAGCCATACGATCGCGACTATGATGGCCAGGTAGAACAGGAAACGCATGGAGCCGACTGTATGACGGAACCGACCCGCAAGACGAGTGCCGCCGCCGACGAACTGCGCAGTCTGCGACCTTTGTCCGGTCTCGACCGCCGTGGCTTCCTGGTCACATCGCTGGGTGCCGGGTTTGCCGCCGCGGCGGGCCCGGTCGGCGCGCAGGCGATCACGACCGACACCGAGGGATTGGAAGCCGGTGAGGTGCGCATCCCGGTGGACGGCGGGGAATTGCCGGCCTACCGCGCCCGACCGAAACGCCTGCTGCGCGACGCCCCCGTGATTCTCGTGATCCAGGAAATCTTCGGCGTCCATGAGCACATCAAGGACGTGTGCCGCCGCTTTGCGAAGCGCGGCTACCTCGCCATCGCCCCCGAACTGTTCGCGCGTCAGGGCAATCCGGCCACGGTCACGGACATCCAGGCACTGATGCGCGACATCGTCGCGAAAGTGCCGGACGCGCAGGTCATGGGCGATCTCGACGCGACCGTGCGTTGGGCCGCGCGCAACGGCGGCCAGGCGAAACGCATCGCCGTGACCGGCTTCTGCTGGGGTGGGCGCATCACCTGGCTCTATGCCGCGCACAATCCCCGGGTCAAAGCCGGCATCGCCTGGTATGGCCGCCTCGTCGGCCAGTCGAACCCGCTGCAGCCGCGCCATCCGGTCGATGTCGTCGGCGAACTGCGGGCGCCCGTGCTCGGTCTCTACGGCGGCAAGGATGGCGGGATCCCGCTGGACACGGTCGAGCAGATGCGCAAGGCGCTGGCCGGCGGCTCTGCCGCGGCGCGCGCCTCGGAGATCATCGTCTATCCACTCGCGCAGCACGGCTTCCACGCCGATTACCGGCCGTCGTACAACAAGGCCGACGCCACTGCGGCGTTCTCGGCGGCACTGCGCTGGCTCGAACAGCACGGCATGGCCGCGAAAGCCGTCCGCGCCTGAGTGCTGCTGCGGCTCGATCGGGTCTCGCTGGCCTACGGTTCGCGCCCGCTGCTCGACGATGCCTCGCTGCAGGTCGAGGCAGGCGAGCGGGTTTGCGTCGTCGGCCGCAATGGCGAGGGCAAGTCCTCGCTGCTGCGCTTGGTCAGCGGCGCGGCGCTGCCGGATTCGGGCGCGGTCTGGGTTCGTCCCGGCGCGCGCGTTGCGATGCTGGTGCAGGATGTCGGCGCCGTCGCGAGCGGCACCGTGGCCGACGTGGTCGCGGGTGGCCTGCCCGAGGTGGCGCGCTTGCGCGCCGAATTCGATGCGGCGAGCGTCGCCTTCGCGCGCACGCATGACGAAGCGCTCGGCCGCGAACTCGCGCGCCTGCAGCAGGCGCTCGATGCGGCCCGCGGCTGGCAGGCAGAGCAGCGGGTCGAGACCGTCATGACGCGCCTCGGCCTCGAGGGCGCGGCGCGCTTCGAGGCGCTGTCCGGCGGTTGGCAGCGGCGCGTGCTGCTGGCGCGCGCGCTGGTGCTGGAACCGGACATCCTGCTGCTCGACGAGCCCACCAACCATCTCGACATCGACGCGATCGAATGGCTCGAGGGCGTGATGCGCGAGTATCGCGGCGCGCTGCTGTTCGTCAGCCACGACCGCCGCTTCGTCAATGCACTCGCGACGCGCGTCGTTGAACTGGACCGCGGCGTGCTGTCGTCGTGGCCGGGCAACTACGACGCCTACCAGCAGCGCAAGGCCGAGCAGCTCGCCGCCGAGGCGCAGCAGCGCGCGCTGTTCGACAAGAAGCTCGCGCAGGAAGAGGTCTGGATCCGCAAGGGCGTCGAGGCGCGCCGCACCCGCAATGAGGGGCGCGTCCGCGCGCTGTACGCGCTGCGCGAGCAGCGGCGCGCGCGGCTCGATCGCCAGGGGCAGGCGCAGATCCGCATCGCCGAGGCCGAGGAATCCGCCAAGCTCGTGTTCGAGTGCGAGCACGCCGAAGTGGCGTTCGACGGTCGCGTCGTGATCCGCGACCTGTCGACACGCGTCATGCGCGGCGACCGCATCGGCATCGTCGGCCCGAATGGCGTCGGCAAGAGCACGCTGATCCGGCTGCTGCTCGGCGAGCTGGAACCGACGGCCGGCAAGCTGCGGCGCGGCGCGCGGCTCGAGGTTGCCTACTACGACCAGCAGCGCGAACAGCTCGACCTCGACGCGAGCGTCGCCGACAACGTCGCGGCCCGCAGCGATTTCATCCGCATCGGCGACGAAACCCGGCACGTGTCGGGTTACCTGCAGGACTTCCTGTTCCGGCCAGACCAGTTCCGCACGCCAGCGGGCACGCTGTCGGGCGGCGAGCGCAACCGGCTGCTGCTCGCGCGACTGTTCGCGCGACCGGCGAACCTGCTGGTGCTCGACGAACCCACCAACGATCTGGACATCGACACGCTCGAGCTGCTCGAGGAGAAGGTCAGTGAGTTCGCGGGCACGGTGCTGCTGGTCAGCCACGATCGCGCCTTCCTCGACAACGTCGTGACCAGCCTGCTCGTGTTCGAAGGGGATGGCCGCATCCGTGATTTCGCCGGCGGCCACGCGGAGCTCACGGCCTGGCGCGCGGCGCAGCAGCGGGCAGCGCGCGCACAGGCAGCCGAACCGCGCCGGGCCGCAGTGCCGGCGCGCGAAGAGGCTGCAGCGCCGGCCGCCGGCAAGCCGCGGCGCCTGAGCTGGAAGGAACAACGTGAGCTCGAACAATTGCCGGCGCGCATCGAGGCGCTCGAGGCTGACAAGTCCGCGCTCGAGGCCGAGGTGGCCGATCCCGCGTTCTATGCCCGTCCGCATGCCGAGGTCAGCACCGCGCTCGCGCGGCTCGCGGCGCTCGGCACTGAGGTCGATGCGGCCTACGCGCGCTGGAGCGAGCTCGACGCGGTGAAGTGACGTGCAGGGCCGCGCGGCGTGGCCGCACTCTCAGGGCAGGCGCAGCACTTCGCCGTAGCCGGTCAGTTCCAGATAACCGCGACCGATGCGACGCCCGTCACGCAGCGCGGTGACGGCACCTTCCCAGTAGATCGCGCCGGTCGAGCTGCGCGTGTCGCTCTCCTGGTCGTCGAGCAGCGGCTGCAGTTCCAGGTCGATGCCCGGGGCGCGGATCCTGAACGTCACCGGATACGTCACGCCGGTGCGCGGCGAGCGCCAGCGGCGGCCCGGCACGAATTCGATCTCGTCCGGGCCAAACTCGCGGCGCTGGCCGCTGCGGTCGCGCCAGCTGCCGCCAGCCCAGCGCGTCCGGCCTTCCTTGTCGCGGATCCGGAACAGCATCAGCGCGCCGCCGTCGTCGAGGTTCAGGCCGACCCAGTCCCAGCCGACGGCCTCGGCATCGAGCAGCGCGCTCGACCACTCGTGGTCGAGCCAGCCCGTGCCGGTGACCGTGTCGCGCCGTTCGCCACGGCGGATCGCGCCGCGGACCGTGAGCTGCGGCTGGCTGTAGTAGAAGCTCGCCGACTCCGGGTCGGGGCCCTTGCGGCTGTAACCGCGCTCGCCCTGCAGCAGCGGCGGCTGCGTGACCACGAGTTCGAGCTCGAAGCCGAACTCGTCGCTGTCGATGCGCGCGAGGTAGCGGTCGCCGCGCCGTTCGAAGCGCCAGTCGTCGAGCCAGGCCTCGGTGTCCGTCGTCGACGCGCCCGCGAGCCCGAGCGCGGCGCGCGCGAGGCGCTGGTCCTTCCACAGCCGGCCGCGGCCCGGGTCGCTGATCGCCGCATGCGCGATGATCAACTGCCGTGCCGTGAACGCGCTCGGGTTGTCGCTCTGCTGCGGCGGACGCGTGCGGAAGAACGTGACCTGGAAACCCAGCGTCTCGCCGCTGGCAGTCTCGAGCCAGCCGGTCGCATACCACCACTCGGTGCGATAGTCGGGGTGTGCGCCGTGGTCGCGCGGCAGTTCGATCTGCGTGCCCGGGCGCACGCGGGCGAAATCGGTTGTCGCGGCGGCCGCCGGCGATGCCACCGCGGCCGAGAGCGTGCACAGCAACGCGATGGTCGTCGCGGCGCCGCGCTTCACCAGTCCTCCCGCACGGCGCGCACGGCATCGCCGCGCAGCGCGCGACGCCCCGCCCAGGTCGAGGTCGCGGCCGCCGCGAACACGAGCAGCGCGCTGACGGCGGCGAGCTGCCAACCCGGCAGCGCCAGATCGACGCTCCAGTGGAAGCTCTGCCGGTTCACGACGTGCACGAGCACGAGGCTCAGCCCGAGTCCGACCGCCAGTCCGTAGACCACGCCCAGCGCGCCCATCAGCAGTCCTTCACCGGCCAGCGTCGACAGCACGTCGCGGCGTCGCAGGCCCAGGTGCCGCAGCATGCCGAACTCGGCGCGCCGCGCGAGGGCATTCGAGCTGCTCGCGAAACCGATCGCAAGCAGCCCGATCGCGACCGCGACGAATTCGAGTGCGTAGGTGATCGCGAACGCGCGATCGAACGCGCGCATCGACAGGCGGCGGATGTCGTCGCTGCCGCGCACATCGATCCAGGCCGGGTGCCACGGCGCGCAGCGATTCCCGCATTGCCTCCAGCGACGCCGAGGGCGCGATCCACACAGCGCCTTCGTTGGCAGTCGCATCCCCGGTCAACGCGATGTAGTCGGCGCGGTCGATCACGACGGTGCCGGTCGAACGGCCGAAGTCGCGGAACACGCCTGCGACGCTGAACGGGACCGCGCGACCATCGAGTGGCAACCGCAGCGTGCTGCCGGGCGTGCTGTCATAGAGGTCCAGCATCGCCTCCGATACCCAGGCACGGCGCGAGTGCGCGAGTGGCGTGGCGGCGGTGGCGACGGGCGTCAGCGCGAGCCCGGTCGTGTCATCCTCGGCATTTCGCGCCGAGCTGACGTCGCGTGCGACCAGCGTCACGGGTGCACGTCGCGGATCCAGCAGCAGTTGCTGGGTGCGCTGGAACTGCACGGCGGTGATGCCCTCGATGGTGCGCATGCGCGCCTGTGCCTCGCTGTCGAGGCGGGCCGTGTCGTTGCCGGGCGTCATGCGCCATTGCAGCGGCGCCGGCAGCGTGCGGGTCAGCCAGGCATCGAACGACAGCCGGAACGAATAGACCATGATGGCCATCGCCACCATCAGGCTGAAGCTCACGATGATGGCTGCGAGGCTGACCGTGCTCTGGCCGAGGCTGCCGCGCAACCGCGCGATCGCGAGTGCCAGCATCGACTGCGATGGCTGCGGCAGCATCCCGAGCAGCAAGGCCGCGACGCGCGGCACGGCCAGCACGGCCGCGAGCAACAGCGCCGCGATCGCGCTGTAGCCGAACAGCGGGATGTCAGACGTGGCCGGCAGCAGCGCGAGCCCGATGCCGGCGGAGAGCAGCAGCCACGACGGCCCGAGCCGGCGCAGCCGCGTCAGCGCAGGTTCGGCGTCCCCGGCGCGCAGTGCCAGCGCGGGTGCGCGCCGCGACGCTTCGAGCGCGGGCGCCCAGGCGCCGGCGCTCGCGATCGCTGTGCCGATCGCGAAGAACGCCAGCACGGGTCCCCAGGCAATGCGCCGCTCGACCTCGCCGATGGTCAGCATGCCGGCGCCGAGGTCGCCCTGCAGCCATTCGAGCACGCCCCAGGCGAGCAGCTGGCCAAGGCAGACGCCGAGCAGGGCGCCGACCGCACCGAGCAGCAGCCCCTCGGCGAGCAGGGCCGCCTGCAATTCGGCGCGCCGCAGGCCGAGCGCGCGCAACAGCCCGATCGCCTGGCGCCGCCGCAGCACTGCGAGCGATTGCGTCGAGAACACGAGGAACGCGCCGGTCAGCAGCGACACCAGCGCCAGCATGTTCAGGTTGACGCGATAGGCGCGCGTCACGGTCACGGCGATCGCGTTCGACCTCGGGCTCGACGAGGCTGACGCCGGCGGGCGAGGCTGCAGTAAGCTCACGCCGCAGCTTCGCGGCATCGGAGCCGCGCGCGAGCCGCAGGTCGATGCGGTCGATGCGCCCGAGGCGGCCGAACAGCCACTGCGCCGACGCGATGTCCATGATCGCGAGTCGCTGCGTCGTGCCTTGCGTCGCGAGCAGGCCGATCACGCGCAGCCGGCGCGTGCCATTGCCCACGCCGACTTCGAAAGCATCGCCGCTGCGGACGCCGAGCCATTCCGCGGCCGCCGGGCTCAGCAGCACGGCGTCGGGCTCGAACAGCTCGAACAGCTGCCCCGCTACATCGCTGAGCAGCTGTGGCTGTATCTGTCCGGCGCGCAGAGGGTCGATGCCGAGCAGTCGCAGCGGCTGCTCGCGGCCGGGCAGGGCGACGTCCAGCGCGACGACGGCGCTTGCCATCTGCACGCCCTCGCGGCGCGCGACATCGGTCAGCAGGCGTTCGTCGAAGCCGGCGTCGCCGCCGCGGATGATCAGGTCCGCCTCGCCGACCAGGCGGCGCGTGGCCTGGCTGAACTCGCCGAGTGCGCCGGCGTTGATCAGGTAGACCGCGGACGACAGCGCGACGCCCAGCGCGATCACCAGCAGCGTCAGCAGCACGCGCAGCGGCTGTTCGCGCCATTGCGCCAGCGCCAGCAGCCGCAGCGCGGCACGCGCCGCAGCGCTCATGCGCCGACCGGCCGCAGCGAGCGGCCGTCGAGGCGCAGCACGCGATCCGCCGTCGCGGCCGCGGCTTCCGAGTGCGTGATCAGCAGGCCGGCGCCACCTTGTTCGCGCAACTGTGCCTTCAACAGCGCGAGCACGCTCGCGGCCGTCGTGGGATCGAGGTTGCCGGTGGGTTCATCGGCGAGCAGCAGCTGCGGCCGGTGCACGAGTGCGCGGGCGATCGCGACGCGCTGCAACTCGCCGCCCGACAGTTCGCGAGCCGCCCGTTGCGCCAGCGGTTCGATGCCCGTGGCCGCCAGCATCTCGGCGGCGCGGGCGCGCGCCGTCGCGGCGTCGGTGCCGAGCAACTCGAGCGGCAGCAGGACGTTCTGTTCGACTGTGAGGTAAGGCAGGACGTGGAACGCCTGGAACACGAAGCCGAAGCGACGCCGGCGCAGCAGCGTCATCGCGTCGTCGTCGAGGCTGGCGTAGTCGATGCCATCGAAGCAGATGCGACCCGCATCGGCGCGATCGAGCCCGGCCAGCAGGTTCAGCAGCGTCGACTTGCCGACGCCGGATTCGCCCATGATCGCGACGTACTCGCCGCGGCGCAGGTTGAGGTCGATGCCGCTGAGTACGGGCGCGCGATCGGCGCTGTACCGGCGCGTCAGTCCCTGGACTTCGAGCAGGGAGGCAGGGGCTTGGGCATCCTTGTCCACGCGCGCACGTTAGTGGATGGGCGCGACTTCCCGCAATGTGATGCGATACCCGGGCGCGGCAAGGCCTGTTCGTGTATAGTCGCGGCATCAAATCAGGGTCGCGCGGTCAGCGCCCCCTTTGTTCGGGCACCGCCTCGATCGTTATCACTCCCTCGCTTCTGACCGCAGCACGACAAGTGCCTGGCGAGTCACTACAAGGATTTCCTGTCCATGTCATTTGAATCCCTCGGGCTCGAGCCCGAGCTGCTGCGTGCTGTTGCCGAAAAGGGTTACACCACGCCCACCCCGATCCAGCTGAAGGCCATTCCCGCTGTCCTGAGCGGCCGCGACGTGCTCGCGGGCGCGCAGACCGGCACCGGCAAGACGGCCAGCTTCGTGCTGCCCTTGCTGCAGAAGCTGGGCACGGCCGAAGGCCGGCTGCCGCGCGTGCTCGTGCTGACACCGACGCGCGAGCTCGCGGCGCAGATCGCCGAGAACGTCCGCGATTACGGCAAGTACAAGAAGCTGCGGCCACTCGTGATCTTCGGCGGCGTCGGTGAACGCCCGCAGATCGACGGCCTGCGTGCTGGCTGCGACATGCTGATCGCCACTCCGGGCCGCCTGATCGACCTGGTCGAACAGGGGTACGGTGACCTGTCGGGCGTGCGCCATCTCGTGCTCGACGAGGCCGACCGCATGCTCGACATGGGTTTCATCCATGCGATCAAGCGCATCCTCAAGATGCTGCCGGCGCAGCGCCAGAACCTGATGTTCTCGGCGACCTACTCCGAAGACATCCGCGGTCTCGCCGAACGCATGCTGCGCGACCCGGTGGCGGTCGAAGTCGCACCGCGCAACACCACCGCGGAGCGCGTCGACCAGATCGCCTACCGCGTCGCCAAGGACCAGAAGCGGCACCTGCTCGTGCACCTGTTCAAGCACGGCGCAGCGGGCGAGGGTGCCTGGGAGCAGGTTCTCGTGTTCACGCGCACGAAGCACGGCGCGAACCGGCTCGCCGAGCAGCTCGACGCGGCCGGCATCCGCGCGGCGGCGATCCACGGCAACAAGAGCCAGAACGCGCGCGTGCGGGCGCTGGCCGATTTCAAGGAAGGCAAGATCACGGCGCTCGTGGCCACAGAGGTTGCCTCGCGCGGACTCGACATCAAGGAGCTGCCGCACGTCGTCAACTACGAGCTGCCGAACGTGCCCGAGGACTACGTGCACCGCATCGGTCGCACCGCGCGTGCCGGCTCGACCGGCTCGGCCGTGTCGCTCGTGGCTCCCGACGAGGCCAGCCTGCTGCGCGACATCGAGCGCACGATGAAGCGGTCGATCCCGTTCACGGCACTGCCAGCCTACGAGCAGGCCCCGACCTCAGCGGCGCCGCGCAGCGCCGAGTATGGCTACGTCGATCCGCGCAGCCAGGGCGCGCAGGGACAGCGTCCCCAAGGCGGGCATCGCAGTGGTGGCGGCGCGCGTCACGGCAGCGGCGGACAGCGCCACGCTGGTGGCGGGCAGCGTCATGGCGGTGGTCGTCGCGACGAGTCCCGGCCGGGCCAGGCGCGCGCCCCCCAGCCCGCAGCGGGCGGCACACGCAGCTTCGGGTCGACCCGCGGTGGCTTCAGCCGCCGGAACGCTTCGCGGGGTAACCGAGTCGGGTGAGCTCCTGCACGAGCAGGTCGCGATGATCGCCCTGGATCTCGATGACGCCGTCGCGGACGGTGCCGCCTGATCCGCAGCGCTTCTTCAGTTGCTTCGCAAGATCAGCCAGCGCATTGCCGGTCAGAGGCAAGCCGGTGACGACGCTGACGCCCTTGCCGCCGCGACCGGCCGTTTCACGGCCGACGCGCACCTGCGGTGGTTTGCCGCTGGCGAGTGGAGCCTGCAGCGATCCGGCCGCTGCCTTGCGCTTGGCGTCGATGTTCATGGCACTGCCGCCATTATGAAGCAGCTTCGCAGCATTGTCCGGGGGGCTGCCGACGGTCGCGGCGCTGGGGTTGTTCGCGCTCGGGGAGCCGCCAGTAGCCACCGAGACGCTGCGGGCGGCGCGGCCTGTGGGCTGGTGGGTAGCGAGCTGGGCTGCGAATCGGCGAGCGATCGCTAGCGTCGTTCCTGACTCTGCATCCATGCGGCGCGACCGGCCAGCATCGCGTCGTAGACGGACTGGGCGTCCTCGCCAAGTTCACCGATCATGCGTTGCGCGACGCCTGCCGCCGGCGCGCGCCAACTGTCGCGTTCGGCGTCGGTCAATTCTATCGTCGTGACTTCGCGCCGTGCCGTTGCCGCAGCGAGGTCGCGCGTTTCCGCCGCGCGCATCAGTTCGACGTACTCGGCTGCCGAACCGAATGCCCGTTCCATGACAATGCGGTCGGCGTCCGAGAGGCTGTTCCACCAGGTCTCGTTGGCGAGCACGGCGTTGAACAGATACGCGTGGCGCGTCAGCGTGAGACGCGGCGCGTAGCGCGTCATGCCACTCCACAGGTAGTTCAGCGTGACGGTCGTGCCGGCCTGGATCAGTCCCGTCTGAAGCGAGGTAACGATCTCGCTGGCGGGCAATTGCGCAAGGTCGAGGTCCAGTGCTTGCGCGTAGGCGGCGCTTGCCGGGTCGCTTGGTTGTCTCACCCGAAGGCCGTCGAGATCTGCGGGCACACGGACCTCGCGGCGGGCATACAAATTGTGGAACCCCATCGGCAAGAGGCGCAACAGTCTCAGTCCCTGTCGCCGCAGCAACGGATCCAGTCGTTCGGCGAGAAAGTGATTCGCAACGAATTCGGCCTGCGCATCCGAGTCGAATACGTACGGGAGTCCAAGCACGGCGAATTCGGGCACCGTGTTCGAAATCGAATGAGCGCCGTTGACTGCAATCTGCAGCCGATTGCGACGCAACGCCTGCAGGATCTGTTCGTCGCTGCCAACTTCGCCGCGGGTCAGCATGACCGGATCAATCCGCCGATCGCTGATTCTCCGCGCTGTCGCCGCGAAGCGCTGCCAATATACGTCCGCGGCCGTGCCCGCTGGTGCAAGGCCACCGACCCGCGGCGCGATCGTCATTGCCGTGCGGCGGTCTGCTGCGTTGTCGCCGCCGGAGCAAGCAACCAACAGGCCTGCCATCGCCACGGTGAATGCGGTGCAAAGCCGTCGTGGCATCAGGTTCCGATCTCGATCAGCAGATTGCCCTGCGGGTCGACCGAGACACGTTGTGACGGGCGTACCAGTGTCGTCGAGTCGTATTGGTCTATGAACAGCGGTCCGGTTGCGCTCCAGCCGGCCGGCAGTTCGCTACGCGCGAACACCGGCAGGTCAGTTCTTGCTCCATCTGGCCCGAGCACTGTCGCGCGATGCGTGCGCGGTCGGCTCCGGCCCGTAGCCTGCGGCAGCCGGCGGCAACTGCCCGAGGCGCGCGACGCGCAATTCGCCGCGCAGTGCCAACGACTTCGATCGCGTGACGCCCGCGATAGTCATGACCGAATAGTCGCCTGTATTCCGCATGGAAGCGGTCGAGCAGTGGCCCCAGATCGGACTGCTCCAGGTCGCGGGGTTCGAGACTGATCCGAAGTTCTGAGCCCATTCCCACATAGCGCAGATCGATGCGATAGCGGAAACATCGCGCCCCTGGCGGCATGTCGAGTGCCTTCGTCTCGAGGCTGGCCGCAAGTTCACTCTGGGAGGCGCGCACTGCGTCCGCATTGAGTGCACGACCGGACAGCACGCAGGTGCGCACCTGATCGACCATCGCATCAGCAATCAGCATGCCGTTGCAGCTACCCATGCCTGGGTGAGGCGGCACCAGTACGCGGCGAATGCCGACCAGCTCGGCGAGACGGGTCGCGTGCGGTGGCCCAGCGCCGCCGAACGCCACGAGCGTGTACTCGCGCGGATCGATGCCACGCCGGATGGAAACCTGTCGCACCGCTCCGGCCATGTTGTTGTCGACGATCTCGACGGCCGTTGCAGCGAGCGCTTCGAACATCAAGCCCCAGGCTGGTGGCGATCGGTCGCAGTGCGGCCTCCGCTGCATCGATGGCCAGTGGCATGGAACCCCCGAGCAGCCCGGTTGGCAGGCGGCCCAGCACGAGGTTTGCGTCAGTCACCGTGGGTAGCGTGCCGCCGCGATGGTAACAGGCGGGGCCGGGCACGGCTCCGGCATGGTCGGTCCGGTCAGACGTCCCCCTGGTCCGAGCGCGATGACGCTGCCGCCGCCAGCGCGATCGTGACGAGGTCAATGGTGGGAGCGCGTAGCGGTAGGTGTCGACCATCGCTTCGGTCGTCAGCGGTGGCTCGCATCCTCGACGGCGGCCACGTCGGTACTCGTGCCACCATGTCAAAGGTCAGGGCCGTCTATGGCCGGCTTCGAGTGCGAGGCGTGACATGCCGAGCACGCCACCTGCCGGTCCCGAAAGCGCAGTACGCAGCGGTTGCCGGGCGGCCTCATCGACGGCAACCACGCCACCGGCGGAACGCATGACGAATACTCGCGTCGCGCTGCCGAGCCGTGCCTGCGCCTGCGCGCCGAACTGCGCCAGATACCGTCCGACGAGCGGTGTCAGCACGGCGTTGGTTGCGGTCGTCGCCATGCGCTCGTACTCGCGGAATTCCGGCATGATCTCGGACGACAGCGACAGCGGCATTGCAGGCAGTCGAGCGCGCAGCGCGCTCGCCACTGCCTGCTCGTGCCTTGGGTTTCGGTAGGAGTGAAGCAGGCAGATCGCCGCGGTCTCGATCTGGCCGGTCGCAATGCGTTCGACGGCCGCAGCTACTGATTTCGCGCCGAGTGGCTCGATCACCGCGCCGTCTGCATCCACCCGCTCGTCGATCTCGATGATCCACTCGAGCGGCACGACCCGCGGCGGCTTGACCCAGGAGTAGATTGCGCCCCATTGGCCCGGTACCGTGTGACGCGCGATCTCGAGGACGTTACGAAAGCCGCGCGTGACGATCAGCGCGACGCGTGGGAATCGACGCTGAAGCAGCGCGTTCAGCCCGACTGTCGTGCCGTGGGCAACGTCCTCGACGCGCACATCACCGAGTTCCAGCAGTGCAGCCTCGATGGCGTTCATCGGCCCCATCACGGGGTCGGCCGGAACGGACGGCACCTTCAGGGCGAGTTCACGTCCGTCCGGCCCGACGGCGACGAGGTCCGTGAATGTACCTCCGGAGTCGATGGCGAGGCGCCAGCCGCTCACAGGTCGCTCGTGCGTGGCTGGATCACACCGCGTCGTACGAACTCCCGATAGCGCTCGCCCCGGTCGAACATCGGGCGCGGACCACGGAGCCCGGCGAGTTTGCGGCGCTGCGCGGCGGTGGCGTCGTCATCGCCAGGCACTACGCCATAATGCAGAAGTGCCGCTGTAGTCGTGACGAGGCCGCGTTCGACATCGAGCGCGACGAGTGCGGCATCCCGCTCGAGCGGATCGCCCCAACCGCCACCGCCCGGACTTGTCACCAGCAGCATGTCGCCGGCTGCCACTTCCCCCGAATCGGACTTGCCGGGCAATGCGCGCTCGCGGGCTGTGCCGGGGTTGATGATGAACTCAGCAGTGCCCCCGGGCATGCCGCCGTGGACGCCGGTCGGTTCAAGATAGTAGCGGTCGGTCCGCACGCGAACCCGCGCGGGCGCGAGGAACTCGATCAGTATCCGGTAACCGAGGCCGCCGCGGTGCTTGCCGGGTCCGCCCGAATCGGGGTTCAGGCCGAATTCGCGAATGCGCAACGGATAGAACGTTTCCCCATACTCGCTCGGGACGTTGCGCCCGGGAGTCATCAGTACGGTGTCGCTCCCGTCTGCCGCCGGCCGGCCGCAGGAACCGCCGCCGAGCGGCATCGACAGGTACCATGTCTGGTCAGTCCCGGCGCGCGTACCGCTGAAGCTGATGCCGCTCATGTTGTCTGCGCCCTGAGGCACGCGGCCGCCGAGTGCGCGTGCCAGGGCGCCCAGGACTACACTGAAGCAGCGGATCAGCGGATAGTGCCGATAGCTGCAGGCTGCGGGAAAGCGCGGGTTGAGGACGGTCCCTTCGGGTACCCTGACTTCGACCACCTCCAGCACGCCGTCGTTGACCAGCAATTCGGGCTGCAGCGCCTTGAAAGTCGACAACAAAGCGCGGGCATAGAAGCGCGCATCCGCCGGGAAATTTATAGAACCGTGCACCTGCTCCTCCGTGCCGGTGAAGTCGAACAGCAGGCGATCCGCGGACTTGGTCATGCGCAGGAAGATGCGGACCGAACTGGCGTGGCTCCTCGGGGAGACGTCGACGTATTCGACGAAATCTTCGTACTCGTAGCTGCCGTCCGGTATCTGCCGGAAGATCGCCTGCAGCAGCGTGTGGCGACAGCGCTCGATCAGCGCGTCAAAGGCTCACTTTGTCCACGCCGTGCTGCTCGCAGAGTACTCGAGTCGGGTGACACCGAGCCGAGCGCCACTGAGCATCGCGTCGACGTCACCCTCCGCCATCATCGGAAAGCGCGTGTTGGCGAGTAACAGGCGATGGACGGCTTCGTTACGCACCCACGTTCGTAGAGCTTGAGTGGCGGGATGATCAATCCCTCCTGCGGAATATCTCGGTGGCTGTCTGCGACAGGCGCCGGGGACGATTCCACCAATGTCCTGGACATGGCCGAGTTCCTGTACCAGGCCGGCCGTCCGTCGACGAACACCGGTAGTGTCAGGCAAAGGTCGAACGATGGCCGACCACCATCTGACTCGTACGGATGGTTCCACAGAAAGACGTCGCCGGGTTGAACCTCTTCCGGTCGCCATCGCTTGAGGATCGGATCCACGTTCGCGGTAAATGAAACCGATGCGACCGACCGTCCCGCTGCATCGAAAATCGCAGGTACGTGATCGTTCGCTTCGCGGATATTGGTCGAGCGCGCGGTGCGTTCGACCTGCGCCTCGATCTCCTTCATGGTCGATTCGAGCACCCCTTCGACGATCTCGATCGTCACCGGCGTCAGGGGTCCATTGTCAGGGCGGTGCCTCATATCGCGACCGTTGCCACATCGTAGTCATACAGCGTGCGCAGCTCCGCCATGCCTGCGCCCAGTGCGCGCACCTGTTGCTGTGGATCGTCGGCGAAATAGAGTTCGGAACGTGAGCGGGACATCTCGAGCGCCGCGACGACACGGGCATGGCGCGCCGATTCGTAGCGTTGCAGGGCGCTATCGATGTCGTCGGCGGCCGCGACGGCGCGTCCCAGTATCGCGGCATCCTCGAGCGCCATCACGGCGCCCTGGCCGGTGAAGGGTGGCATCGGGTGCGCGGCGTCGCCGAGAAGCGTGACGCGGCCGCGGGTCCAGCTCGGCAGCGGGTCGCGATCGAACAGGCCCCACTTGAACAGCCGCTCGGGCGGCGTCAACTCGAGCAGCCGCAGCACGCGCGGCTCGAAATCGGCGAACTCGGCCAGCACTTCCTGCACGGTCGCCGGTACGGACCAGCCTTCCTCGGTCCAGGCCGCGCGACGCGCGATCGCGACGAAGTTGACGACACTGCCACGCCGCAATGGATAGCGCATGAACATCCGGCGTGGCCCGACCGTCATGCACAACGGCGGATCGATCAGTCCGGACGCGACCCGCTCGCCGGGCACGAGCCCGCGCCACGCGATATAGCCCGTGAAGTTCGGGCGATCCGTGCCGAACAACAGCCGACGGCTCGCGGCGTGGATGCCATCGGCGCCGATCAGGCAGTCGCCGGTCGCGGTGGAGCCATCGGCGAAGCGCGCGATCACGCCCTGTTCGCCGTGCTGCATTGAATCGAGCGTGCGGCCGGTGTGGATCACGTCGCCCTGCGTGGCGCGCAGCGCCGCCGCGAGCGCGGCATGCAGGTCGGCGCGATGCACGTGATAGAGCGGCACACCGTATTTCTCGCGGCTCTGGTCCTGGGCAAGCGTGACCAGCACTTCCCCGGTCGCGTAGTGGCGGATTGCCCCGAGCGGCGGAGTGTTGCCGATGCTGGCG
>JAWLAD010000008.1:0-83695 GCA_041395605.1 Steroidobacteraceae bacterium | reverse complement strand
CGTCCTGCAGCAACTGCGAGGCCTTCCAGGCGCGGCGCATGCAGGCGCGCTGGCGCAACCCCGAGACCGGCAAGCCCGAGCCACTGCACACGCTGAACGGTTCCGGCGTGGCCGTGGGGCGCGCACTGGTCGCCGTGCTGGAGAACTATCAGAATGCGGACGGCTCAGTGACCGTGCCGCAGGTCCTGCGCCCTTACATGGCTGGCCTCGAGGTACTCAGGCCGGCCTGAACCGGTCGAATCGGAAGCGTGGCAGAGTGGTTGAATGCACCGGTCTTGAAAACCGGCAACGGGGCAACCCGTTCGTGAGTTCGAATCTCACCGCTTCCGCCAATTCGACCGGTCCCACGGTCATGTCCACAGCCACTGCACCACGCCGTGGTACAGCGGGATGCCCAGGACGATGTTGAACGGGAACGTCATCGCGAGCGACATCGAGAAGTAGATGCTCGGATTGGCCTCAGGAATCGCGTAGCGCACCACTGCCGGCACGACGATGTAGGACGACGAGGCCGCGAGCACCATCAGCATGAACGCGTCCCCGGCGGGCAGCACAAGTGCCTTGGCGAGGCCCGCCGCGGCGGCGGCGTTGAACAGCGGCATCAGTATGCTGAAGCCGCCGAGGAAGGCGCCGTTGCTGCGCAAGTCCTTCAAGCGGCTCGCGACCAGCAAGCCCATGTCCAGCAGGAAGAATGCGAGCACGCCCTTCTGCAGGTCGGTGAACGGCTGCATGACGTGCTTGCCGGCATCGCCGGTGATGAATCCAACGGCCAGGCCACCCAGCAGCAGCAGGTGGGCGCCATCGGTGAACGCCTCGTGCAGCACCTTGCCAATCGATAGCGGCGATGCCGCTGCGGCTGGCATGACGGCGGCGGCCCCGACCGAAGCACGTCGACGTGCGAGATTCGCGAGCAGTACCGCCATGATGATGGCTGGCGACTCCATCAGCACCAGCGCAACGGCCATGTAGCCACCGACCGCGAGGTTTTGCTGCTCGGCGTAGGCCGCGGCGGTAATGAAGGTCACGGCGCTGACGGAACCGTAGGTCGCCGCGATGGCGGCGGCGTCGAACGGGCTGAGCCGCCGTTTCAGGACCAGGAACGACCAGGCGGGCACCGCCAGCGCGAGCAGGGTTGCAGCCAGCAGCGCCCAACCCATCGCTGGCGTGAAGCCGGTCGCCGCGAGGCTGACGCCGCCCTTGAAGCCGACGACCAGCAGCAGGTACAGCGAAAAGAACTTGGCCAGCGCGGGCGGGATCTCCAGGTTCGAGCGGATGGCTCCGGCGAACAGGCCGAAGAAGAACAGCAGGATGGCTGGATCGATGAGGCTGGACAGAAGGTGGAGGTCCATCGTTCGTTTCCCCGGCTTCGCATGGGTGGTGGCTGCGGTCGGGTGCGGACATTAGGCGGGACCTGTAGATTTGATCCAATTCAATGTTTGTGAGAGATCGTTTGATTTAATATATATGTTTCATGGCAAGCCTCAACTACCACCATCTGCGCTACTTCCGTGCGATCGCGCATGAGCGCAGCCTCAGTCGTGCCGCTACCATGCTGCACGTGTCGCAATCCGCACTGTCCATCCAGGTTGCGCCAGCTCGAAGCGACGCGGCTGGGAACGCCGTTGTTCGAACGACGCAATCGTCGTCTCGAACTGACCGAGCAGGGCGCATCTCGCATTGGAATACGCCGACAACATCTTTCGCCAGGGCGAGGAACTGCTCGGCGCGCTCCGCGGATCAGCCGCGGCGGGGCGCACGGTGTTGCGCGTCGGCGCGGTCTCCACGCTGTCCCGAAACTTCCAGCTCAGCTGGTTGAAGCCACTGATAGGGCGCGGTGACGTCGAGCTGGTGCTGCGCTCGGGGATGATGCGCGAATTATTGGTTCAGTTGGGCGCGCACACGCTCGATGTCGTGCTGACGAACACGGTGGTAGCGCGTGATGCGGCAACGCCTTGGCGTATCCACAAGATCGGTGAACAGGACGTCAGCATCGTCGGGCGACCCGGTCGGCGGCGGCGTGCGTTCCGGTTTCCGGAAGATCTTGCGCACGTGCCGGTCGTGCTGCCCGGGCCGGAGAGCAGCATCCGCGAAGGCTTCGATACGTTGATGGAACGGGCCGGCGTGCGTCCCCAGGTGCTCGCCGAAGTGGACGACATGGCCATGCTGCGACTGATGGCGCGCGAGAGCCACGGCGTGGCGCTGGTGCCGCCGGTCGTGGTCGCCGACGAACTCGCACGACGCGTGCTCGTCGAACGTGCTCGCATACCGGGACTGCGTGAAGTGTTCTACGCCGTCACCGCGACGCGTCACTTCTCGCATCCGCTGCTCAAGGTGCTGCTGGCTGCCGCCCAGCCGCGCTGAAGTTCGAACATCCCGTAGCCGAACCGGCCATTCGCCAGATGACAGGTTCGCAATCAGCGTTCGACCGTCGAGACGCCATTGCCGCGGTGTTGCAGCGTGGCAGATTCAAACCATCAGGACGGCTGGTGGAACGCTGTGCAGCGGCTCCGAGCCGTCTGCCCGGATCAGCGTGAGGTCTTCGAGGTGCATCGTCCAGCCGAGGCCACTTTCCATGACCGGGTGATCGACGCTGAGGACGGTGTTCTCTTCTAGGACCAGGTCTTCGGGGCGGCGCGGCGAGAGCAGCGACGCCTGAGGGTGGTCGGTGTGGAACAGGCCGACGCTGTGCGGCGTGAAGCTGACGTTCAAGTCCACGCCCTGCTTCCTCAAGGACTCACGGCCGATCCGGCTGACGTCCGCGAAGCGCATGCCTGCTCGCAGCCGCGAGCGGATGTCACCCCAGGCCGTCTGTAGCGCTCTGGTCGCTCGCTTGGCCGATTCCGGCGGCTCGCCCACGAAAACCGTGCGTGCAAAATCGCCGTGATAGAAACGGCAGTGACTGACGCAGTCGATCGCGAACGCCATGCCGTCCCGGATCGGTTCGTCGACCACTTCGGTGGATGAGCTGTTGATGACCATGAAGACGCCGAGGTTGCCGCGCGCTGCGGCCTCCGAGTGGAAGCGGGCGCGCAGCGCGCGCGTCGTGCCAGTCTCCCTGACGCTGCCAGCGGCCGCGAGCGCGGCATCGACGTTGGCCTGCGCGGCGAAGCGCATCAGCTTGAGCTCTGTGGGCGATTTCGCGAGGCGCGCCCAGCGCAGCGTGTCCTCGGCCGGGGCGTAGGTGCCCGCGAATCCGCGTGCCCCCAGCGTTGCGCTGAGCTCGAGATCGTCGATCCCCACGCGGGCCTTCTGCAGGCCAAGTTCCCGCAGTGCCTTGGCCAACGCCCAGGACGCGTCGGCGGAAGCCGGCCTTGCCAGCGTCAACGCGTCGGCGCGCCTGTGGTCCCTCGGTGTGATCAATGCGGCATCCCGGACCCGCAGCACGCGTCCCGGTGCGGCCTCCGGCTCCGAACCGTCTGCGGGCGGCTTCGCCGGATCCGCAGGCTGGGTGTACGGAAACACCAACCTGTCCGACCAGTCGTCCCACTCAGGAGAGTGGGTGTAGTAATAGAGGAACGACGGCATGACCAGCGTCAGTGGTCGGTGGGGATCAGCAGAGAAGATGGCGATCCCGGCTCCCTTGCGGCCCATTCTGTCGAGTTGCGGGTAGTGGTTCGACAGGTAGAACACATTCTGCGGTTGGGCCGCAACGATCGCGTCCAGTCCATCGCGCTGCATGAAGAAGCGCAGGCGATCGGCGTTGACCAGTGGCTCGGAGCGCAGGAATTGCAGATCCGGCAGCGCCGGCGAGGGCGTCGGTCGCGCGCCATCCGTGGTTGCGTGACCGGCCGCCACGGGCGCGACGAGACCAGCCTGGATCACGGAGCGGCGCGTCGGCATCGGGAGTCTCCAGTCCGCCCGTCAGGGCTCCAGAGAATCGAGTGTGACGCGCGAACCGCTCGCAGGCCAGTCCCGCCGCCAGCGGGCCTCAGGCGAGGTCGAACCGGTCGAGTTCCATGACCTTGCGCCAGGCGGCGACGAAGTCCGCGACGAACTTTGCCTCGTTGCCCCGGCTCGCGTAGACCTCGGCGAGCGCGCGCAGCTCCGAATTCGACCCGAACACGAGATCCGCGCGCGTGCCGGTCCACTTGAGCTGGCCGCTCTTGCGGTCATGGCCCTCGTAGAGGCCGGGCGTGGCCGCCTCCTTCCACTCGGTGCCCATGTCGAGCAGGTTGATGAAGAAGTCGTTGCCGAGCGTGCCAGGCGTCTGGGTCAGCACGCCGTGCTTCGCGCCGTCCACCGTGGCGCCGAGCACGCGCAGCCCGCCGACCAGCACCGTCATCTCCGGCGCCGTCAGCGTCAGCAGCTGGGCCTTGTCCAGCAGCAGTTCTTCGGCAGGCGTGTCGATGCCCGCGCGCACGTAGTTGCGGAAGCCATCGGCTCGCGGCTCGAGCGCGGCGAAGGACTCGACATCCGTCTGCGCCGCCGTCGCGTCCGTGCGTCCGGGCGAGAAGGGCACGGCGACGGTGTGGCCCGCTGCCTTGGCCGCCTGCTCGACCGCCGCGCCTCCGGCGAGCACGATCAGGTCCGCGAGGGAGATCTTCTTGCCCCCTTGCTGCGCAGCATTGAACTCGCGCTGGATCGCCTCGAGCTTTCCGAGCACTGCCGCGAGTTGCGCCGGCTGGTTCACTTGCCAGTCCTTCTGCGGCGCGAGCCTGATGCGCGCGCCGTTGGCGCCGCCGCGCTTGTCGGAGCCGCGGAAGGTCGCGGCCGACGCCCAGGCCGTGCTGACGAGCTGCGGCACCGTCAGCCCCGACGCGAGCACCTTCTGCTTGAGCGCGGCGACGTCAGTCGCGTCGACAAGCGGGTGATCGACCTGCGGGACAGGGTCCTGCCAGATCAGCACTTCCTTTGGCACTTCGGGGCCGCGGTAGCGCGCACGCGGACCCATGTCGCGGTGCGTCAGCTTGAACCAGGCGCGCGCGAACGCGTCGGCGAAGGCCTGCGGATCCTTGTGGAAGCGGCGCGAGATCTTCTCGTACGCAGGATCGAAGCGCAGTGACAGATCGGCCGTGGTCATCATCGGCGGTGCCTTCTTCGACGGATCGTGCGCGTCGGGAATCAGGTGTTCCGGCTTGCAGTCCTTCGCGACCCACTGGTGCGCGCCGGCAGGGCTCTTCGTCAGCTCCCACTCGTAGCCGAACAGCATGTCGAAGTAGCCCATGTCCCATTTCGTGGGATTCGGCTTCCAGGCACCCTCGATGCCGCTCGTGGTCGTGCACGCCCTTGCCGCTGCCGAACGCGTTCTTCCAACCGAGGCCCATCTCTTCGATCGCGGCGCCCTCGGGTTCGCGCCCGACCAGTGCCGGATCGCCGGCGCCATGCGCCTTGCCGAAAGTGTGGCCGCCGGCGACCAGTGCAACGGTCTCTTCGTCGTTCATCGCCATGCGGGCGAAGGTCTCGCGCACGTCGCGCCCCGGGCGACCGGGTCCGGCACGCCGTTCGGACCCTCCGGGTTCACGTAGATCAGGCCCATCTGCACGGCGCCGAGCGGGTTCTCGAGTTCGCGATCACCGCGGTAGCGCGCGTCGCCCAGCCAGCTGTTCTCGCTGCTCCAGTAGATTTCGTCCTCAGGTTCCCAGATGTCGGCGCGGCGCCGGCGAAGCCGAAGGTCTTGAAGCCCATCGACTCGAGCGCGACGTTGCCGGCTAGGATCATCAGATCCGCCCACGAGATCTGGTTGCCATACTTCTGCTTGATCGGCCAAAGCAGGCGCCGCGCCTTGTCGAGATTGCCGTTGTCCGGCCAGCTGTTGATCGGCGCGAAGCGCTGGCTGCCGTGCCGGCGCCGCCGCGACCGTCGGAGATCCGGTAGGTGCCGGCACTGTGCCAGGCCATCCGGATGAATAAACCGCCATAGTGGCCCCAGTCGGCGGGCCACCACCCTGCGAGTCCGTCATCAGCGTGAGCAGGTCTTGCTTCAGTGCCGCGTAGTCGAGCTGGTCGAAGGCTTTCGCGTAGTCAAAGCCTGCGCCCATCGGGTCGGACTTCGACGAGCGCTGGTGCAGGATGCTGACGTTGAGCCGCTGGGGCCACCAGTCACGGTTCGATTGCGCGCTCGCCGTCGTGCGGCTGCCGTGCATCGTCGCGAAGGGGCACTTGGGTTCTGCTGACATGGTCGGTCTCCATCCCGTTGATCGATGGAGTCACCATAGTCCTGCAGTGATCGCCGATCCAATACGTAGAAGTGATCGGACTGATAGCTGGCGACTGTCGCGCCAGAATGACCCCGGGCGGCGGGGGAGTCCGCCCGGGGTTTCTCCTACAGGTCAAAACCGGTCGAGGTTCATGACCTTGTTCCAGGCCGCCACGAAGTCCGTGACGAACTTCTCGCGCCCGTCGCTCGCGCCGTAGACCTCGGCGACCGCACGCAGTTCGGAGTGCGAACCGAAGATCAGGTCCACCGGCGTGGCCGTCCACTTGACCTTGCCGCTGTCGCGGTCGAGGCCTTCGTAGATGCCGTCAGCGGCCTGCGACTTGCGCCACTGCGTCGACATGTCGAGCAGGTTGACGAAGAAGTCGTTCGTCAGCGCGCCGGGCTGGCTCGTGAACACGCCATGCGCCGCGGCGCCGCTGTTGGCGTCCAGTGCGCGCAGGCCACCGACCAGCACGGTCATTTCCGGGATGGTCAGGTTCAGCGTGTTGGCACGGTCAACGAGCATCTCGGGCGGCGACACGCGGTTTCCCGCGGCGTAGTAGTTGCGGAAGCCGTCGGCGGTCGGCTCGAGCGCCGCGAACGACTGCACGTCGGTCTGCGCCTGCGACGCGTCCGTGCGGCCCGGCGTGAACGGCACCTGCACCGAGTGGCCGGCCTTCTGCGCCGCCTGCTCGATCGCTGCCGCACCGCCCAGCACGATCAGGTCCGCCATCGAGATCTTCTTGCCGCCCGTCGCCGTGCGGTTGAAGTCCTTCTGGATGCCCTCGAGCGCCTTGATGACCTTGGCGAGCTCGGCCGGGTTGTTGACCGCCCAGTTGCGCTGCGGATCGAGCCGCACGCGCGCGCCGTTCGCGCCACCGCGCATGTCCGTGGCCCGGAAGCTCGACGCCGCCGCCCATGCAGCGCGCACGAGTTCGGGGCCGGTGGGGCCGGAGCCGAGGATGCGGGTCTTGAGCTGCGCGATGTCAGCCGCGTCGACCAGCGCATGATCGACCGCCGGGACCGGGTCCTGCCAGGTCAGCACGTCCTTGGGTGCGTGCGCGCCGAGATAGCGCGTGCGCGGACCCATGTCGCGATGCGTCAGCTTGAACCAGGCTTTCGCGAACGCAAGGGCGTACTCGTTAGGATCCTTGTGGAACCGGTCGATGATCTTGCGGTAGCTCGGGTCGAACTTCAGCGCGAGGTCGGTCGTGAACATGATCGGTGCGTGCCGCTTGGACGGATCATGCGCGTCCGGCACCAGGTTCGACGCAGCGCCGTCCGCCGGGATCCACTGGATCGCGCCGGCCGGGCTCTTGGTCATGACCCAGTCGAACGCGAGCAGGTGGTCGAGATACTGCGTCGTCCAGGCGATCGGATTCGCGGTCCAGGCGCCTTCGAGGCCGCTGGTGACGGTGTCGCCGGCCTTGCCCGTGCCGCACTTGTTCTTCCAGCCGAGACCCTGTTCTTCGATCGACGCCGCAGTCGGTTCCGCGCCCACGCACTTCGACGGATCGTACGCGCCGTGCGCCTTGCCGAAGGTGTGGCCGCCGGCGATCAGTGCGACGGTTTCCTCGTCGTTCATCGCCATGCGACCGAAGGTCTCGCGGATGTCCTTCGCGGCCGCGAGCGGGTCAGGCTTGCCGTTCGGACCTTCCGGGTTCACGTAGATCAGGCCCATCTGCGTCGCGGCGAGCGGACGCTGCAGGTCGCGCTGGCCGGCGTGACGTTCGTCAGCGAGGAACTTGGCTTCGGGACCCCAGTAGGTGATGTCGGCTTCCCAGTCGTCGACGCGGCCGCCGGCGAAGCCGTAAGTCTTGAAGCCCATCGACTCGAGCGCGACGTTGCCGGTCAGCACCATCAGGTCGGCCCAGGAAATCTGCCGACCGTACTTCGCCTTGACCGGCCACAGCAGGCGCCGCGCCTTGTCGAGATTGACGTTGTCGGGCCAGCTGTTGAGCGGCTCGAAGCGGATCTGCCCGCCGTCCGCGCCGCCGCGACCGTCGAACGTGCGATAGGTGCCTGCGCTGTGCCAGGCCATGCGGATCATGAACGGGCCGTAGTGGCCATAGTCCGCCGGCCACCAGGCCTGCGACGTACGCAACACCTTGTCGATGTCGGCCTTGACGGCATCGAGATCGAGCTTCGCGAACTCCTTCGCGTAGTCGAAGTCGTCGCCGAACGGGTTGGACTTGACGCCATGCTGGCGCAGCGGCGCGAGGTTGAGCTTCTCCGGCCACCAGTCCTGGTTGGTCATCGGTGCAGCGCGCGCACCGTCCGCCAGCGCGGGCGACGTCGGCGCCACGCCGAGCAGCGCCGCAGCGACAGCGGCCGCGAGCAGGTTCGAGGGCTTGATTTGCATGCGAGAGACTCCTGTGTCGTTAAGTCCGTACGACGGGCCGGTACTCTGGCCCAGCAGTCACCTGCGTGACAGTTGAAGTTGTCTATGAGAGCCATAGACGTCGTCAATCGTGGCAAACCGCGGTAACGTCGCGGTGTCGACGACTGTCCCGACAGGAGTTCCGATGCGCACATCGCGACGTGTTTTCTTGCAACGCAGTGCAATGCTGGGATCGACGCTGGCCGCCGCAGCCCTGTCGCGAGCCGTGCGCGGCGCGGAACGCACGGAGGTGCTCGTGCTCGGTGCAGGTCTCGCGGGCTTGCAGGCCGCGCTGCTGCTCGACGAGCAGGGCGCGCGCGTCACGGTGCTGGAGGCAAGTGGTCGAACCGGCGGGCGGCTGCGCACCGTCACGCTCGACGGCGTCGCGCTCGATCTCGGCGCGTCGCAGGTCGGCGGCAACTATGGCCGCGTGCTGGATGCCGCACGGCGCGCCGGCGTCAAGGTCGCCAGTGACCCGCGCGGGACCGTCGAGACGTCATTTCATATCGGCGGGGAGCTGATCGGAAAGGAGGCCTGGCGCGGCTCGAAGGCCAACCGCACTGTCGGGGCCGAGCGCGACGTGCTGCCCCATGCGCTCGAGACGGCCTACATGTTCCGTCTGAACCCCTTCGGCGACGACGTCGGCGCGTGGCTGGAAGACAAATGGGCCGGGCTCGACATATCCGCGGGCGACTGGCTGATGCAACAGGGGGTCTCGCAGGCGGCTGTCGAGCTGATGAGCATCTCGACCGACTACACTGACATGTGGTCGACGTCGGCACTGGCGATGCTGAGGGATGTCGCGCGCGCCCGGCTCGGCGGGTTCGTCGCCGACAACAAGACTCCGCTGTACGGCGGAACGGGGGTCCAGTGGTTCGGCTTCCCCGGCGGCGCCGAGCGGCTTGCCGAAGCCATGACGCGGCGCCTCGCGGCGCCAGTGCGTCACGGCAAGGTCGTCACGCGGATCGACAACAGAGCGACGCGTGCCGAGGTGACCTGCCTGGATGGTTCGCGTTACACGGCCGACTTCGTCGTCTGTGCGTTGCCGTTTTCCGTATTGCGGCGGATCTCCATCCTGCCGTCGCTGCCGCCCGCACAGGCCGAGGCGGTCAACGCCAGCGTCTACGGCGGCACGACGCACGTGATCCTCGAGCCGACTGCGCCGTTCTGGGAGCAGGATGGCCACGGCCCATCCATGTTCACCGATGGACCACTCGAACGCATCTTCGCGTTGCGGATCGGCGATGCGATCCCGTTCCTGCGTGTCTGGGTCAACGGCTACGCCGCCGATCGGCTCGATGCGTTGCCGCCGGCGCAGCTCGGCGAGTTCGTCGTGCGCGAGGTTGAACGGATGCGTCCGGCGGCGCGCGGCAAGCTGCGCGTGCGTGAGGTGTTCTCGTGGGGCGCCGAACCCTTCACGCTCGGCCACCGACATGTGTTCCTGCCGGGGCAGGTCAACCGATTCGCCCGGCAGATGGATCAGCCCTGGCAGCGGATCCATTTCGCCGGTGAGCACCTGCGCCGGATGGAGTTCGGCATGGAAGCAGCGATGGAAACGGCCGAGCGGGCGGCAGTCGCCATCCTCTCGGCGTGACGTCCGTCACGCTGCGGCCGCCGCGGGCGACACGGCGCAGGCCGTCTTCAGTTCGCCAGACGCACGGCCGATAACGCCTCAGTGCATGCGGAGTCCGCGGCGGCTCCGTGCGCATTGTTGCGGCAGCGCTGGAGCGATCTCGAGTGATGAATTTCCGCGCGTGGGTGGTTTCGCTGGCAGCCGGCGCGCTGCTGGTGGCGAGCTATTTGACGCTGACCTCCGTCCGCGCCCTCGAGTCGCTGGGCGAGAAGGCGCAGCAGGTGTTCGCTGCCAAGGACGTCACCGCGGATATCCTGCCGCCGCCGATGTACCTGATCGAGACCCGGTTGATCGCCGGGCTGGCGTTCGACGGCTATTTGCCCCGTGCCGTCGCGCAGCGCCAGCTCGAGCGGTTGCGCGGCGAGTACCGGGCTCGCGTGGCGCATTGGGAAGCCAATCCGCCGTTCGGACTCGAATCGGACTTGTTGGGCGCGCAGCACGCCGCGGCACTCGAGATGATGGATGTCGTCCACAGCCAGTTCCTGCCACGACTCGCGGCCGGCGACAGGGCAGGCGCGCGCGCGGCGCTCGATCGAATCCACGCACTCTACGGGCGACATCGTGCGGGCGTCGATCGCACCGTCGAGTCGTCGACCGCGTTCGCCGCGGCGCGCATGGCCAGCTTCGAGCAGACGCGCACGGCGACGTTGAACGGTTCCATACTGGCGCTGGGAGTCGGTGCGCTGGTTGTCGTGCTGATGTTCTGGGGGATCCGTCGGCGCCTGCAGCGAACGCTGGGCGCCGAGCCCGAGCAACTCGCGGCGCTGGCTGGTCGTCTGGCCTCGGGCGATCTGGCCGCACCGCTGCCCGACGCCGTGGCAGGCAGCACGGCGGCTTCGCTGGAGTCGATGCGGATCCGCCTGAATCGCCTGCTCGAAGAAGAGCGCGCGCACGTCCAGGTGCGCCGAGCTCGAGCAGGCCCAGCCAGTGTTCGCGCGGCCGAGGAAGCCAAACGGACCAAGGGTGAGTTCCTGGCCACCATGAGCCATGAGTTGCGCACGCCGATGAACGGCGTACTGGGGTTCACGCAGCTGATGCTGGATACCTCGCTGACGGATGAGCAGCGCAAGTTCATGCGGACGATCGATGCGTCCGGGCAATCGCTGCTGTCGCTGCTGAATGACCTGCTCGACTATTCGAAGATCGAGGCGGGAATGCTCAGCGTCGACACGGCGCCGTGCGACCTCGTGCGTATCGTCGAAAGCGCCACATCGATCATGCTGCCCCGCACTGCGGAAAAGGGTCTGGAGCTCCTGGTTGACATCGAACCGGGCGTGCCGCGCTGCATCCGTGGCGACGAGGGCCGGCTGCGGCAGATCCTCGTCAACCTGATCGGCAACGCGGTGAAGTTCACCGAGCGCGGGTACATCCTCGTCAAGTTGCAGCGCGTTTCGTCCGGCGAACTGGAGATCTCGGTAGCCGATACCGGTATCGGCATCCATGACTCGGTGCAGGCAAAGCTGTTCGAGCGCTTCGTCCAGGCTGATTCGAGCACGACGCGTCGCATGGCGGCACCGGCCTCGGGCTTGCGATCTGCCGCCAGCTCGTGTCGCTGATGGGCGGCGAGATCGGCGTGCGCAGTGCACCGGGAAGCGGCTCCACCTTCTGGTTCCGGTTGCCGGTGGAAGAAGTCGAGGGCGTATCGCTCGACGAACCCGACAGCGACGTCGATCTCGAAGGACTGAAACTGCTGATCGTCGACGACAACGAGGCCAACCGGCGGATCCTGGAATCACTCGCCGATCGCTGGGGCATGCGGCATACCAGCGTCGACGGCGCGGCTGCCGCGTTTCGCGCCCTCGATGCCGCGCTCGAATCCGGCGACCCGTAGCGACATCGCGATCGCCGACTACTGGATGCCGGACGTCGACGGCGAGCAGGCCGCGCAGCGCCTGCGGGCAGACGCTCGCTGGCAAACGCTCGCACTCGTGATGTTCTCCTCCGCGTGCAGACCGGCGAGGCCGAGCGCATGCTTGCAGCGGGCTACGATGCCTATGTTTCAAGCCGTTGGTCGATGTCGAGCGATTACGCGAGATCCTGCATCGCGTGCAACAGGTTCGCCCAACCTGCATGTCGACGAGTTGCTCGGCAACACCGCGCGCGTGCCGGTCTTGCCCTCGCGCACCACCGTCGACGCCGGGCCAACGCGCGTTTGGCTGGACCTCGACGTACTGCTGGTCGAGGACAACATCGTCAACCGGACGCTTGCCGAACAGCTGCTCGACTACTTTGGCTGCCGCGTGACCTCCGCCGAGGATGGCGCGCAAGCCGTCGCGCGCTGTGGCGAGCGGGCCTTCGACCTGGTGCTGATGGACTGCCACATGCCGGTCATGGATGGCTTCGAGGCGACGGCCAGCATCCGCCGCAACGAGGAGGGAACGGGGCGTCGCACGCCGGTCATCGCGCTGACTGCCGGCGTGACGATCGAGGAGCGGGACAGATGCCGGGCGGCAGGCATGGACGACTTCGTCGCCAAGCCCATCGTCCGTGAGCAGCTGCGGGAGTGCCTCGAGCGCTGGTCCCCGCGGCGGAATGTCGCCTCGGGCTGACGGCCGGCGGCTCAGAGTTTCTGTCGACGCAGGTCCGCCAGCGCGTACCGGGTGCCGCGCCATTCGACCTCGCCGCGCGACAGTGCCAGCCACATCGAGCGCCACATCAGCCAGGTGCCGAACACGCCGAACACCGGCAGCAGGATGCCGGCCCAGCGCTTCGTGCCAAGCGCCGGTGCACTGGCCCAGCCCTGCCACACGAGCAGCACGCAGGCGAGCGCACAGCAGGTTCGCGCCACGCCAGTCGTGAACAGCAAGCCGAGCGGCGGTCCGGCCAGTACGGCGAGGTGCAGCAGGCTGCCCACGACCGTCAACGGAATGCTGTAGCCAGAGCCTGCGAACAGGTTTTTCATCAATCCGTCCCTGACCTCGCGCCAGCTCGAATACCACTCCCACTCGATCGCCTCCGCGTCCGTTCAGGAACAGCTGTCGGGCACCCGCGAGCTTCAGCAGTTTGCCGAGTTTTAGGTCATCGTCGGGGCGCAGTCGCAGTGGCGGCGTGACCGCCAATCCGGTCGTAGGCCAGGTGACGGACGAGGTTGAACGCGCCGATGCCGACATGCGCACGGCTGCGCGGATCGCGCGCTGCCCACGGACGCGCGAACAGCGAGAATAGCAGGCCGAAGTACAGCGCGAACTGCGACAATATCCGACCCGGAAGGCGCGCCCGTGGCGCTGCCGTCAGGTGCATCCAGCCCTCCGACAGCGCACAGTGCATCGCACGCGACAACGTCGAGGGTGCGAAGTGAATGTCGGCATCGGTGAACAGCAACCACTCGCCCGTGGCTGCCGCTGCGCCCAGCGCGTTGGCGTGGTTCTTGCCAAGCCAGCCCGGCGGGAGGTCCGATACGCGCAGCCGGCGCAGTCTGCCTGCCGGGTCGGCGATGGCATCGAGCGCCTCGCCTGTGCCGTCCGTCGAGCGATCGTCGATGACGATGACTTCGAAGTCCGGGTATTGCAGCGCCAGCATCGACGCCACCGCTGGTCCGATGCCACGGACCTCGTTGCGCGCGGGGACGATGATCGACACGCGTGGCGCCGCAGTGCCCTCGGGCAACGGCGGCAGGGTGGCGAGTTCCGGCACGCGCCGCGAGCCCCACGCCAGCAGCACGGACCCGGTTGCGAGCAGCAGCAGGACCAGCGATGCGCCAAGGTCGGTCAGCAGTGCAGGCGTCATCCGGCAAGGCTATCATTGCGACATGCGCCCACCCGGCATCTCCCGCGGCCGTCGCCCATTCTTCGCGCCCGTCTGGCTGGCGATGATTGCCGCGCTGGGCGCCGCACTGGTCGGCGTCGGCGTGCTGCGTTCCGTGGCCACGACAACGGTCATTGTCGTGCGCCACGCCGAAAAGCAGTTGTCGACCATCGAAGACGCACCGTTGACGACCGAAGGGGAGGCGCGTGCCGAGCGGCTCGCCGTCATGCTCGGGGCACGCGGCGACGCCTTGCCCATCACGCGCGTGTTCACCAGCGAAGCCCGCCGCACGCAGCAGACCGCCGCGCCGCTCGTGCGTCGCCTCGGCATCGCGCCGACCACGCTGCCCGCGAAGGAGGTTGACCAGCTCGTTCGCGAGCTGCGCGACGGCCCGTCCGATGCGGCAGCCGTCGTCGTGGGGCACAGCAACACCGTGCCGGCCGTGATCGCGGGCCTGACCCGCGATCGCGTCACCGTGAAGATCGACGACGACGACTACGGTTCGATGTTCATCGTCACGGTCTCGACGTTCGGCCCGCCCAGCGTCGTGCGCCTGCAGTATTAACGCTGGCGCAGCGCCGCGCGGATGAACTGCTCGTGTTCGGCGATCTTCAGGTCGGCCAGCACGGCGGACTCGATCTTCCCGTCCGAGCCGATGAGGAACGTGGCACGACGTACGCCGAATCCCAGCGGGCCATTGACGTCAAACGCCTTGATCGCGACCTTGTCGACATCACTCAGCAGCCGGAACGGCAGGGCATAGCGTTCGCGAAACTGCCGATGCGAGTCGGGTGACTGGGGACTGACACCGACCACCTGCAGTCCGGTCGCGAGGATCTGCTCGTGCAGGTCGCGGATGCTGCAAGCTTCGCGGGTGCAGCCCGGCGTGAAGTCCGCGGGGTAGAAATACAGAATCAGCGGGCCGGTCTGCAGCAGCGCCGAAAGGGTGACGGGCGTCCCATCCTGGTCGGGCAGGGTGAAGGCCGGGGCGCTTGAACCGGGCTTGAGCATGCGTTGATCGTATCGCGCCTTGCGTCGGGCTGGGGCGGTGATAGAATTCGCGGCCTTTCGTGGGGCGGTAGCTCAGTTGGGAGAGCGTCGCGTTCGCAATGCGAAGGTCGAGGGTTCGATCCCCTTCCGCTCCACCATTTTTCCTGCTAGGCCGGCCATCGCGGCCTAGGCGTTGCCATCGTCGAGCCACACGTGCTCGGCGAACTGGTACCCCATGAACCCCCCGAGCGGCAGCGGTCCGTAGCCCTTGATCCGGCGGTCGAGTCCGTCGATGAAATCTATGTAGGCCGGGATGCCGATCCCGCAGTGGTCATGCACCAGCACCTGCATGTCGCCGTACATCTGCCTGCGCCTGGTCTCGTCGCCTTCGCCGCGCGCGGCAACCAGCAGCTGGTCGAACTGCTCGTTCTTCCAGCCCGATTCATTCCACGGCGCGTCGCTCTTGAACAACGTCGTGAACAGCAGGTCCGCGGTCGGCCTCGGGTTGGTGTTGCCGAACGTCAGCGCGTGCTTGAACCAATGGTTCGACCAGTAACCGTCGGCCGGCACGCGATTGACGGCCAGCGTCAGGCCGACCTTGGCCGCCGACTGCTGCAGCATCGCCGCCATGTCCACCGACGCTTCCGCCGCCGGCGACGCATAGATGGGCAGGCGCACGCCGATCAGCCCGGCGCGCTTCAGGTGGAAACGCGCCCGGTCGGGATCGTAGGGCCGCTGCGGCAGCCCTTCGAGGTAGTAGCGGTGCCCGGGCTGGATCGGCTGGTCGTTCGCCAGCGTCGAGTAACCGCGGAACAACGCGCGACCGATCGTTTCGCGATCGATCAGGTGCTTCATGGCCAGCACGAAATCCGGATCACGGGAGATCGGCATGTCCTGGCGGAGGATCAGGTTCGTGTAGAGACTCGATTTCGTGATCTGCAGCGCGTGTCGCGGCGACTCGCGGATGCGCCGCGTCGAGCGCGGATTCACGGCGTTGATCATCTGCACGTCGCCGGACAGCAGAGCGTTCACGCGCGCCATTTCGTCCGGGATACCGATCAGCTCGATCTCGTCGAGGAAAGGCCTGCCGTCACGCCAGTAGTCCCCGTTGCGCGCAACAATGGTGCGCACGCCGGGGATGAATTCCTTGAGCCGGAACGGGCCGCTGCCAATGCCGCGCGAGAAGTCCTTCGTGCCGTCGGGCACGATCAGGAACTGCGACGCGGCAAGTATCGCCGGAAGGTCTGCGTTGGCGGTCGCCAGCGTGACGTGTACCTCGTGCGGGTCGACCGCACGCGCATCCGTGATCTGCTCGGCAACGGCCTTCATCTTCGACGCGGTGGCCGGATCCTTGTGCCGCAGCAGCGAGTAGACGACGTCCGCGGACGTCAACGGTCTGCCGTCATGGAAGGACACGCCGCGACGCAAGCGGAAGGTCCAGTGGATCCGGTCGTCCGTCGCGATCTCCTCGGCCAGCCACGGTTGCGCGACAAGTTTGTTGTCGTACATCGTCAGGCCGCTGTACAGCATGAAGTGCCGCACGTAGTCGGTGGACAGCCCGCCTCGCGCCGGATCGAGCGTATCGGCCGTCGAGCTGGACATGCTGGCGATGCGGATACGCCCGCCGCGCTTCGGCGTGCCGCTGCCGTCATAGGGGATGTATTCCGGCGCGACGCCGTCCGCAGGTCCGATGCCGCAACCGGCGAGACCACCCGCGGTACCGACCAGGCCGGCGCCCGCGAGGCTCCGCAGCAGATCTCGGCGATTGAAGCCCATCGTCATGGCGATGCCATTGGCCTTGCGCTGGCTAAGCGGAACGGAACCACGCGTAGGCCTTCTTGACGTGTTCGCGGCTTTCCCAGGACACGGTGCCGCCGCGCACGAACAGTACGATGTCGCCCGTGCGGAACGTACCGGCCGCGCCGCTCGAATCGATGAACGTCACGCTGCCCGCCAACAGGTGCATCAGCTCGAAATGCTGGAACAGCATCGGGCGCCGGTGATAGGGCGTTGAATCCCAGACGCCGCAGACGAACTCGCCGCTCGGCGAGCGATACCCGGCGTGGCTGCGGCATTGCGGCGTCGGCCCGATCAGCAGCTCCGCCAGCGGCGGGTTGGACGGGGCGAGGGTCGCTGCGGTGTCGATCTTGACCGGCTGCCCCACGGTCGGTGTGCCACCAGCCGTGCAGCGCAGTACGATCAGTTGGGCGCCGGCGGCGGACGACCATTCGAGTGGCAGGTCGCGCAGCACCAGCGCGTGCTCGCCGGCCGCGAGCTCGAGTTCAACGCCGCCCTGACGCAGTGTCAATTGGCCATCCAGCACCATCACGAACTCTTCGCCTGGCAGGGTCAGGCCTTGGCCTTCGCCCGCGCCCGCGGTGACGGCCGCGACGGTGATCGGCCCGGGTGGCAGATCGAGCCAACGCCGACGGTCCAGGTATTCACGCTCGGGCTGCGCGGCCAGCGGTGCGACCGCGGCGCGCGCGAAGTTGCCGACGTCCACGAAGCCTGGCCACGAGACAGGGGGAAGGCGTGTCGAATCAGGGGCGAGCATGCAAAGGCTCCGGGTGCACGGGTGACCTGCCTATCGTAACCGGCGGCCGCAGTGCGCCACACTGCCGCAGCGGTGGTTTTCGGCAGGAAATCGCATTGTTCGCGCGGGAAAAGACAGATCTCCTGGACGGGGCCAGCGGGCAATAAATGCCGCAAAGCCGCGCCGCTACCGGAGCAGCCCTACAATGGACCTTGAACACGACCGCGACGGGAGTCGACATGGCGGGCACAGCACCGATGATCGATGAGCTTGCCGGTCGAACGTCGCCACTCGTTCTACATCGACGGGCGTTGGGTGGTCGCTTCGGATCGCGCGACCGCGCCGGTGGTGAACCCTGCGACAGAGCAGGTGGTCACCGAGGTCGCCCTGGGCACGGCGCACGACGTGGACGCAGCGGTGGCGGCTGCGCGCCACGCGTTCGCGACGTTTTCCGCGCAGCCGGTCGCGGAGCGTGTCTCGCTGTTGACGCGCATGCATTCGCTGTTGCTCGAGCGCGCCGAACGCTTCGCGCGGACGCTGACCCTGGAGATGGGCGTTGCGATCTCGTATTCGCGCGCCGCGCAGGTGCCGTTCGCTGCGGAGCACGTGCGCGTCGCGAGCGAGGTGCTGGCCGCGTATCCACTGCTCCAAATGCAGGGCTCGACGGCGATCGCAGTGGAACCGGTGGGCGTCTGCGGTTTGATCACGCCGTGGAACTGGCCGCTATACCAGATCACGGCCAAGGTGGCGCCCGCATTGGCCGCAGGCTGTACGGTCGTGCTGAAGCCCAGCGAGTTGTCGCCGTTCAGCGCGTTGCTGTTCGCGGAGGTCGTGCACGAGGCGGGCGTGCCGCCAGGCGTGTTCAACCTCGTCCATGGAACCGGGCCGGAGGTGGGCGCTGCGATGGCGGCGCACGGGGACATCGACATGATGTCGATCACGAGTTCGACGCGCGCAGGCGTGCAGGTCGCACAGGCCGCAGCGCCCACGGTGAAGCGCGTGACCCAGGAACTCGGCGGCAAGTCTCCCAATGTGCTGCTGCCCGATGCCGACTTCGACCGTGCCGTGCCGGCGGGCGTGCTCGCCGCGATGCGCAACGTCGGCCAGTCGTGCAGCGCGCCGACGCGGATGATCGTGCCGCGCGCGCGACTCGCCGAGGTCGAGCGGCTCGCCGCCCAGACAGTCGCCGGCCTCGTGGTCGGCGATCCGTGGTGCGAGTCCACCACGCACGGTCCGCTGGCGAACCGCGCGCAGTTCGAGCGCGTGCAGCGGATGATCGACGTCGGCGTGTCCGAAGGCGCGCATCTGCTGTGTGGCGGCACGGGTCGGCCCGCCGGCCTCGAGTCCGGGTTCTTCGTGCGGCCGACCGTGTTTTCCCGGGTCCACAATCGCATGCGGATCGCGCAGGAGGAGATCTTCGGGCCCGTGCTGTGCCTGATTCCGTATGACACCGTGGACGAAGCCGTTGCGATCGCGAACGACACCGAATATGGGCTCGGCGCGCACGTGCAGGGCGGGAACCTCGACGACGCGCGCCGCGTGGCGCTGCGGATCCGTGCCGGCCAGGTGCTGATCAATCACCCGGCGTGGGATCCGTTTGCGCCTTTCGGTGGCTACAAGCGCTCCGGCAACGGCCGTGAATACGGTCGCTGTGGCTTCGAGGAGTACCTGGAAACCAAAGCGATCGTCGGCTATACCCCCGCGGGTGGCTAGACCGTCGCCAGCCGCCGTTCCGCGAGTGAGACCAGCAACGCGGCACCGGTGGCGAGCACGTCATCGTTGAAGTCGTAGCGCGGATCATGCAGTGGCGCGGTGTGCGTCGTGGACCCCTGGCCGAGCCATACATACGCGCCAGGCACTTCGCGCAGCATGAAGGCGAAGTCCTCGGAGGTCGCGGCCGGCGCATCCGGCACCGTGGCTGACCCGAACAGAGCGCGGCTCGCCTCGAGCACGTGGTTCGCGCAGTCCGCGTCGTTGACCGTGGCCGGGTAATGGCGCAGGTACTCGATCGTGGCCGTGCAGCCCGCCGCCTTCGCCGTCCCGTCGACCAGCTCGCGCAGCGCGGCTGCGAGACGATCCTGGACGGCCGGGTCGAACGTGCGGACGGTGCCCGTCAACGTCACCTCGGCCGGCAACACATTGTGCGAGCTGCCGCCCTGGATGCGCGTGACCGACAGCACCGCATTCGCGCTGGGCGGAATGCGCCGCGCGACGGCGTGGCGCCCGTGACGATCTGCGCCGCGCAGAGGATCGCGTCGCTGGTCAGGTGCGGCTGCGCGGCGTGGCCACCGGGCCACGCACCGTGATCTCGAAGCGGTCGGCGGCGGCCATGATGGGCCCTGGTCGCGTCGCAATCGTGCCAGCCGGCAGCGAAGGCCAGTTGTGCAGCGCGTAGACCTCCGCGCAGGGAAAGGCGCTTGAACAGTCCGTCCTCGATCATCGCGTGGGCGCCCGCCTGGCCTTCGCCGGCGGGCTGGAAAATGAGTGGACCCGACCGTCGAAGCGGCCGTCTGTGCAGGTAACGCGCCGCCGTCGGCAGCATGGCCGTATGGCCGTCGTGGCCGCAACCGTGCATCACGCCGTCGTGGACGCTGGCGTGGGCAACGCCCGAGTTCTCCTGGATCGGCAGGGCATCCATGTCGGCGCGCAGGCCGATAGAACGCGACGACTGACCCGCCTGCAGGACCCCGACGACCCCCGTGCGACCGATACGCTCGTGGACTTCGATGCCCCAGGAGCGCAGTTGCACGGCGATCAGTGCGGCGGTGCGTTCGCTCGCGGTAACCGAGTTCAGGGTGGCGGTGGATGTCGCGGCGCACGGCGCATCTCGTTCGCGATCGCGGTGACGGACTTCAGCATTGGATCGTTCATTCAGCGTCTCCCGCCGCGCGCGTGGCGCCGCCAGGGTGGTGGTGTCAGGGCCGTGCGCAGTTGCGTGACGAACGACTGGCTGCGCGCACTGCGGCCGCGTCGCGCCGCGAGCATGGCCACGACATCCGCAGGCGGCAACTCCCAGTCTGGCAGTACCTGGCGCAGGCGGCCCGAAGCGAGATCATCCGCCACGTTCCACTCCGAGCGCACCGTAACACCCAGGCCGGCCAGCGCCCAGTCGCGCACGACCGCGCCATCGTTGCTCGACATCGCAGGGTGGATGCGCACGGTGGCCGTCGCGCGCGGGCGCCGCGTGAAGCGCCACAAGGTCACGTCCTCGTCGTTCTCGCGCACGACGAGACAGCGGTGCCGCACGAGATCGGTGGGCGCGCCGATCGGTGCGGCGGCCTCGAGATAGCGCGGGCTGGCGCAGAGAATCCGGCGATTCGGTGCGAGCGTCGTCACGACCCGGTCGAGCGCACCAGGGGAGCCGATGTGCACCACGACGTCGCTGCTGTCGACCAGGCGTGAACCCGGATGGTCGGACAACTCGAGTGTGACCGTGACGGCCGGGTGCGCGCGCGCAAACGCGTCGACGACCGGTGCGACGTGCTCGCGCCCGAATCCGTGCGGGGCGGTGATCCGCAGATGCCCCGTGACCTCGCCGCGACGGGCGGCGAGCGCTTCGGAGAGCGCGTCCAGCGCGTCCGCGACGACGGTGCCGTGCGAGGCGACCAGCGCTCCTTCATCCGTGAGTGCGAGCCGGCGTCCGCTGCGATCGATCAGCCGCACGCCGACGCGGGCTTCCAGTGCATTCAGGCGCTGGGTGACCGCCGGCGGCGTCACGTCGAGCTTGCGGGCGCTTTCCGCCAGCGAGGCGGAACCGGCCAACACGGCGAAGAAGGCGAGGTCCTCGGAGTTCAGCATTAAGCCCGATCTTAACCAATTGTGCAGGCCGCATGAATTGCGGAGGTGGACGGGTCGGGTGATGCTTGCGCCCTCGGACATTGATCCATGGACCGCTGATGCCCAATGCTGCTGTCGGTGCGGTGTTCGCCGCCTCCGCCATACCTGCCCAGACGCTGCGCACGCTCGAGACGCCCTGCCTCGTGCTCGACGCTGAACGGATGGAGCGCAACGTCTCGCGTCTGCGGGCGCGGCTCGACCGGCTCGGCGTGGTGCTGCGACCGCATCTCAAGACGGCGAAGTCCGTCGACGTGGCGCGCCGCGTGATGACGACGCCGCAGGGGCCGGCCACGGTGTCGACCCTGAAGGAAGCCACCCAGTTCGCAGCGGCGGGCGTGCACGACCTGATCTACGCGGTGGGCATCGTGCCGTCGAAGCTCGAGCGCGTGCGTGAGTTACGTGCCGCCGGCGTCGATCTCGCCGTCGTACTGGACACCGTCGAACAGGCGGAGGCGGTTGCGTCGTTCTCGCGCTCGGCCGGCCTGCGGGTTCCCGCGCTGATCGAGATCGATTGCGACGGGCATCGCTCCGGCGTCCTGCCCCAGGATGGCGAACGCATCCTCGCGATCGGTCGCGCGCTTTCGAACGGTGCGGAGCTGCGCGGCGTGCTGACACACGCCGGCGGCAGCTACGCGGCGCGCGGTGCCGAGGCCCTCGCGCACTGCGCCGAAGTCGAACGGGCCAGCGTGGTGCAGGCGGCGACGACGCTGCGCGACGCCGGTCTGGCCTGTCCGGTCGTCAGCGTCGGCTCGACGCCGACCGCACATTTCGCCGCGGCACTCGACGGCGTGACCGAGGTTCGCGCCGGCGTGTTCGTGTTCTTCGATCTCGTGATGGCCGGTATCGGGGTCTGCGACATCGACGACATCGCGCTGTCCGTGCTGGCGACGGTGATCGGTCACCAGCGCGACAAGGGCTGGGTGCTGCTCGATGCGGGCTGGATGGCGATGTCGCAGGACCGTGGCACGTCGAAGCAGGCGAAGAGCCAGGGCTACGGCGTGGTCTGCGATCTCGCCGGCAGACCGTACGCTGACCTGATCGTAGCCGACGCCAACCAGGAGCACGGCATCGTCACCGTGCGACCGGGTTCTGGCGCGGTGCTGCCCGAGTTCGCGATCGGCGACCGCGTGCGCATCCTGCCGAATCACGCATGCTCCACGGGTGCGCAGCACCAGGGCTATCACGTCGTGCGTGGCGCGTCGGATGCCGTGCACGACGTGTGGCCGCGGTTCGCAGGCTGGTGATGGACGGGACACGCTTCGTCGTGCCGGTAGCGACGGATCGGGCACCTGCGCCGGCGGGCCATTACGCGCAGGCGACGATCGCCGGGTCGCTGCTGTACGTCTCCGGCCAGCTGCCGATCCGTGCGGACGGTACGTTGCTCGCGGGCGCGACGTTCGAAGAGCAGGCGAGCCAGGCACTCGACAACGTGCTGGCGATCGTCGCCGCGGCGGGTGGTGCGCCGCTGCAGATCGCGCGCGTCACGGCCTACATCGTCGGCGTGGCGCACTGGCCGCGATTCAATGCGATCTACGCCGCGAAGCTCGGTGCTGCACGCCCGGCCCGCACGGTCGTGCCGGTACCAGAACTGCACCACGGCGTGCTGGTCGAGATCGACGCGATCGCGATAGTCGGCGCCTAGAACTCCGCCACCTTGCCCCAGGCCGATGCCGACAGGCGGCTCGGATGCAGCGGCCGCGGATCGACGATCGGCGCAGACCCCGTGACGATGTCCGCGATCAGGTGGCCGGCCCCGGGGCCGATGCCGAAGCCGTGACCGCTGAATCCCGCCGCCAGCACGAAGCCCGGAATCCCGCCGATTTCGCCGATGCCAGGCACGCCATCGGGTGTCGTGTCGACATAGCCGGCCCATGCGCCCGTGATCGCGCGTCCGCGCAGCACCGGCAGCATCTCCAGCGCACGCCGGTGCGTCAGTTCCACGGCACCCTGATCCGGCGCGGGATCGAGGATCCGTACGTGCTCCATCGGTGTCGGTTCGTCCATGCGCCAGCGTGACCAGCGCTCGTGGCGTGATCGCAGCCCCTCGAGTCCGCCCGGGCGCAGGTTGCGCCAGCGCCGCGCGAACATCGGCAGGAACTGCGTGCTGAATCGCAGCAACTGCGGTGTCGGGTCGATGCGGCCGCGGCCGCTGACGGACAGCGTGTGTCCACCGTCGCCGCGCCGGGTGACCGACACCTCCTTGGTGTGCAGCGCATCGGGTACGGGCTCTGGTCCTGGCGCCACCGCGAGCGCGGGTTGCCGCACCGTGGCCTGCGGGAACGTGATGCCGTACTGCTTGCAGAACGACGCCGCCCAGGCACCGGCGGACAGTACGACCGCTGGTTCGGATCACGCCGTGTTCCGTGATGACACCACGCCTGACGCGGCCGCCGCTGAGTTCGAGCCCGCGCGCCGCGCCCAGTGCTGGTGGACGGTGCCGCCCAGCTTCGCTGACCGCGCGCGCCACGGCCGGCGCCGCCACGGCCGGGTCCGCGGTGCCGTCACTCGGCGAACACGCCGCCGCGCCGGGGGCGACCGGTCGCGAGGCCGCGCTCGGTGGCCTCGGCAACCCGTCAGTACATGCGTGGTGATGCCGGCACTGCGCCGAGGTCGCGCCATCGCGCCCCAGGTCGCCAGTTCGACCTCGTCGTTGCTGGTACAGCAGGCCGCAGCGGCGGATCGATCCGCTCGCCGGTGTCCGCGGTAAAGCGTTCCCACAGTTCGAGGCTGCGGGTGGCCATCGGCAATTCGCGTTCGTCGCGATTCTGCTGCCGGCACCAGCCCCAGTTGCGACTCGATTGCTCCGCACCGATCCGGCCTTTTTCGAGCAGAGCGACGTTCATTCCGCGCCGTGCGAGGTAGGCCGTGAGCGCCGACGATGCCGCCGCCGATGACACGGCATCGGCGGCAGGCGGCAGGGCGGGGAGGAATCGATCGGTGTCGGTGGCGCAGGCATGCGGGCAATCGGCTCAATGCAAGAGATCCTGTAATCGGTAATATGCGCCGACCAGCGGCAGAAACCATGGCCGGCCGAAATGGCCCGGAGGATCGCCAGCCAATCGAAATCGCGCCATGGGTTCCGAGTCGACACGGCCGTCGAGCACTTCGGCCATGACGGCGCCCATGAATTCGACATCTGCGTGCCATGGCCACTGTATCCCATCGAGTAGAATAATCCGTCGCGCTCGCCGGCGCGCGGCAGGCGGTCCCGCGTCATGTCGACCATCCCGCCCCAGCGGTAGTCGATGCGCGCATCGGTAACTCGGGAAACACCTTGACCATCGAGCGCCGAAGGATCACGCCGCTCTTCGCATCGGACGCCGCATTGCTCGTCGCGAATCGTGCGCGTCCGCCAAACAGCAAGCGGTTGTCGGGCGTGACGCGGAAGTAGTTGACGAAGTTCAGCGTATCGGTCGTGTTGCGACGTCGTGGCGTCAGTCGATCCAGCAGTTCAGTCGGCAGCGGCTCGGTGACGATCAGGAACGCACCGACCGGCACGATGCGTCGCCGGATCCAGCCGAGCGGCCCCGTGGACGAGGTGCCCGTGGCCAGCAGTACCTGGCGGGCCCGCAGCGACGCCTGCGGGGTCCGCACTTCGTGGGCTTGCCCGGACAGGCGGCGCAGGCCGATGACCGGCGTGTGCGGATGGATGCGCGCGCCGCGGCGTGCGGCGGCCTCGGCAAGACCGTGGCCGAAAACGCCCCATCGCGCATGGCCGCGCTCTTCTCGAAGAGCAGGCCGCCAGTACCGGTCCGAGCCAATCTCCGAACGCAGTTCCTTGCACACCATGCGTGTGTCGGGGTCCACGTGCTCGGCCATCAGCGCCCTGCGAGCGCACGAGCTTGGCCTCGTGCTCCAGTTCGCCGCGAGCTTCGGCTTGCCGACGCGGGAGAACTGGCAGTCGATCACGCTTCCTCCGTGACGATCTGCTCGACTTTCACAACGCCTGCATCGAACGCGATACGGCGTGGTGGCGCGCTCGAGGCCGAGCGTCGTCGCAGGCCGTGAGAGAATCCCTGGAGCGAAGCCGTTGTTGCACATGCCGCCATTGCGTCCCGGGCTTCGCCCGCGATGGCGCCCGCCTCGAGCACGACGACTTTCGCGCCCTTCCTGGCGAGCGCCAGAGCGGCGGACAGCCCGGTGAACCCGGCGCCCACCACCGCGACGTCCGCGTCACCGTCTGGCGGGCCGTCAGTCGCCGACTTGAACGGCGGCGCGGTGTCGAGCCAGTAAGACATGAATTTCATGATGTCGCGCGCACTTGGTGCCGATCAGCCGAGCGACTGGCTGGCGAGCGCGTACACACCGCAATGCGGTGGCCGTTGCGGCAAAGGACCGCGCGCCATCGACGTGACCCCGTCGACGCGCGGCAGGCCGAGTTCAGTGAGCCAACGCGACAGGCCGGACTCGTCCGTCACATCTAGCCGCATCACGACCATCACGAAGCCGCGCAGGGCGTCGATACTGCGGATCCGCTCACGAAGGGCGTGAGCCGACATGCTCGCGGCGCGCGGGGTAAACGTCGCAGACATCGCGGTGGTGGTGGCGCTGGCGATTGGAGTCCGCTCCCTGGGCGAGGGTGCGCGCCGGGCGCGCACGGGCTTCGACACCACTACATTGTCACGAGGCGGGACCGACGCGACAACCGACGCGCGATGAACGCGACATTAAGCCTTGGCTTAACCGCGGGCGCGCCGCGATCGCGCCCGATCTGCTCTCTTTACCGAGGAGTCGCTAGAATGGCGGGCAGTCGGCGCCGAACGCCCCCGTAGCTCAGTGGATAGAGCGACCGCCTCCTAAGCGGTAGGTCGTAGGTTCAACTCCTGCCGGGGGCGCCATCTTTGGCGCGGCTTCACTTGAGTTCGAATCGCATTCGGAAGTGCAGCCAGTCGGCGCGCGGCGCGGCTGTCGTGCCCGCAGCCTGGAATCTGCCCGCCTCGCGTGTCCAGCCGATGGCCGCACGATCGATGTCGGTATCGCCCGAGGACACCTGCACGGTGGCTTGCCGGGCGCAGCCGGCCGCGTCGATCTGTGCGCGGATCACGACGGTGCCTTCGCGTCCCTCGCGCTTGGCCCTTTGGGGGTAGTAGCGCTCGTTGGAATCGGAGTATTCAGGGGCGATTCGAGGCCTGCGGCGGACGGCGGTGGGCGCGGAAGGCACTGCGGGCGGGCAGGGCAGGGTGCGCGCTTGGGTCATCCGGTCGTCGCGTTCCACGGTGAGCGCTTCGCGCCGGCCCGCGTCGAACGCCTGGTCATAGGCCCGGTCCAGCTCGAGTAGGCGCGCCAAGTCAACAGTGCCGGAGGGCGATGGCTCGTCGGTGCGGCCGTTCGCGATGGCGTCGTAACGCCGGTCGATTTCGCCCGCGAACGGCGAGTCGATGCGGTTGACGACTCGAAACCTCTGCCACTGCTCATGGCGCATCTTGAGTCGACCAAGCGGATTGCCCGCGGATTCGGTGCGTCGCTTGCGTGCCAGCGCATCGGCGATGCGCATGGCGTTCCGGCCCAGCAATCGGCGCACCTCGGCGTAATGCCCCCGGCGGTGCTGAGCGCGAGCGCTCTCCAGCGTGCGATGCCAGTGGCGCAGTTCGTCGGCAGGCACGAGACCGGCAGGGCCGGCATCGAGCGCGACGAGCTCAGTCGCCACACGTCGCAACATGGTGCGCGCTCCACGTCCCTCGGGAACTCAGGAGGCGCCGGATCGAAACAGATCGTCAGCATTCCCATCATCGACAGCACGCAGACCATGCGATTCCCCGTGGCCCAGACCGTACCTCGGAAATCCCCAGTACCACGCGGTTGAGTTTGCTGGCGAGATAGCGTCTGGAGCAACCGGGGAATTGGCTCATGCCGCGGATGCGAAAGTCGGCAAGTGCAGCAGTGTTGACCACGGCGCTGGTCGGTGTCGCAGCCTTGATTGCCTTCGCTCAGGAATCGCACCGGCCGCTGCGCAGCAACGGTGGGGATGAGCTGCCCGCGCCGACCGAGCCCACCGCATTTGCGGGCTACACAGGCGCGCCCGAGTTCAGCGTCGTGCCGCGGACGGACGCGCTGACGTTCTACCCCTGCACGGCCTGCCATTCATCGCTGCCACAAAATCCGCGACCGCGGTTGCTCGCCGCCGCCCCTCACCCGGCGGCGCTGCCACACGGTGCGGGGCGATTCTGGTGTCTCGACTGCCACCAGTTGCGAGATCGCGATCAGCTGCAGCTGCTGTCGGGCACGTCGGTCGGCTTCGACGCGAGCCACGAAGTCTGCGGGCAGTGCCACTTCCGCCAGCACAAGGATTGGCACTTCGGCGCGCACGGCAAGCGCGTGGCGAACTGGCAGGGCGAGCGCCAGATTTACAACTGCACCCACTGCCACGATCCGCACGACCCGGCGACGAAGCCGCGACAGGCGAATCCGCCGCCGCCGGTGCGCGCCGGGCTCGAGCCGATGCCGCGCCATGGCAAGGCGCACGATGACAAACCGCGATGGGAGCGGGCGAAATGACATCGCAGCCACCCGAGGGCCATGACGCTGCAGGCAAACAGGAGCAGGGCATAGACCAGTATCGCCGCCGCTTCCTGGTGGGACTCGCGAAAGCCGGTGCTGCGGGGGGCGCGGTGGTCGCGAGCGCCGCAGCCGTGACCAGCGCGCCTGCGCAGGGCGCGTGGGGTGGCAGCACGCTGCGCGAAATGCTCGGGGACTTCTTCCAGGAGCAGTACACGCGCATGACACCAGCCGAGATCGAGGCGGCACTCGCGCGCATCGAGCGCAAGGCGAAGCGCAAGTTCGGCGTCGACATCAGCTGCGAGGACACGCCGCCGTTGCCCGGCGTGGTGTATGGCTATGCGCTGAACATCTCGCGCTGCAAGGGCTATCGCGACTGCGTTGACGCCTGCGTCAAGGAGAACAACCTCGGGCGCGATTCACAGGTGCAGTACATCCGCGTGCTGCAGATGGACAACGGCACGATGAACCTTGAGAGGTCGGAGCACTATTACGACCCGGCGACTGTGCCGGTCGAGGGCAAGTTCTATCTGCCGGTGCAGTGCATGCAGTGCGACAACCCGCCCTGCGTCAAGGCTTGCCCGGTCGAGGCAACCTGGCAGGAGCCCGATGGTATCGTCGCGATCGACTATGACTGGTGCATCGGTTGTCGTTACTGCATGGATGCCTGCCCCTATGGCGCGCGTCACTTCAACTGGACCGAGCCGCAGATTCCGCCCGATCAGCTGAACCGCCAGACCAACTATCTGGGCAACCGGCCTCGGCCCAAGGGCGTGGTCGAGAAGTGCCATTTCTGCACCCAGCGAACGCGCAAGGGCCTGCAGCCGGCCTGCCAGGACGCCTGTCCGACGGGTGCGCGCATCTTCGGCAACCTGCTGGACCCGAACAGCGAGATCCGCTGGGTGCTCGCGAACAAGAAAGTATTCCGCCTCAAGGAAGAGCTCGGCACTGAGCCGAAGTTCTGGTACTTCACGGACTGACCTGATGCTCCCATTCATTCGCGATGGACTCGGGGCGATGCTGCGCGGCAGTCCGCGCTACCGCGCCTGGCTGGTGCTGCTGCTCGCGCTCGTGGCCGTCGGTGTCTACAGCTACGCGCTGCAGCTGCGTGATGGCCTCGTGGTCACCGGCATGAGTGACCAGGTCTCCTGGGGCTTCTACATCGCGACTTCGCGTTCCTGGTCGGCATCGCGGCGGGTGCCGTGTTGCTGGTGATCCCGGCCTACATCTTCCATCGCGCTGACGTGAAGACGGTCGTGCTGCTGGGCGAGGGACTCGCCGTTGCGGCCGTGGTCGGCGCCATGCTGTTCGTCACCGTCGATCTCGGGCGGCCGGACCGGTTCTGGCACCTGATTCCGTTCATCGGCAACCTGAACTTCCCGACTTCGATGCTGGCCTGGGATGTGCTCGTGCTGACGACCTACCTGGGCCTGAACCTCGCGATACCGCTGTACGTGCACTACTGCCATTACCAGGGACGCGAGCCGGTGCTGAAGGCTTACTTCCCGGTGGTCGTGCTGTCGATCTTCGTCGCGATCTCGATCCACACGGTCACGGCCTTCCTGTTCTCGGCGAACACGGCGCGCCCGCTGTGGAACAACGCATTGCTGGGGCCACGATTCATCGCGACCGCGTTCGTGTCGGGCCCGGCGTTGATCATCCTGGTGCTGCAGGCGGTACGTCGGTGGACGGCCTACCCGGTGCCGCAGAGCGTGCTCGACATGCTGGCGTTGATCATGACGTTCGCGTTGCAGATCAGCCTGTTCTTCGTCGGCGCCGAGCTGTTCACCGACTTTTACAACGAGACCGCGCACGCGGCGTCGATGCGCTACCTGTATTTCGGACTCGAAGGCCTGGGCGCGCTGCGGCCGTGGATCTGGACCGCGCTCGTGCTGAACGTGATGGCAGTCCTGATCCTGTCGATCCACGCGCTGCGCCGTCGCACGCTGACGCTGAACATCGCCTGCGTGCTGGCCTTCGTCGGCATCTGGATCGAGAAGGGCATGGGTCTCGTGGTGCCGGGGTTCATCCCGACGCCGCTCGGCGAGGTGTTCGAGTACACGCCGACGTGGGTGGAGCTCGGCGTGACGCTGGGCATCTGGTCGCTGTGCGCGTTAATCTTCACGCTGCTCGCGCGGGCGAGCATCGCGATCGAACTGGGTGAGGTCGGGTCTCGCCGCACGGCGTCGGCCGCTTAAGCCTGGCTTAAGCATCGGGGCGCACAGTGTCCTCCAGATCCTGGAGGACCCCCGTGAACACATCGAGATTCCTGGCCGCGGCAGGCACTACTTTGTCGTTGTGGATGGCTGTCGTGCCGCCGACCGTCGCCGCCACCGGACCGCAGCAGCAACTCGAGCGCTGGCGTGCCGAGACCTCGCAGCCTTTCTCGGCGGCGCGCGGCCGCGCGCTGTTCAACAGCAAGGCAGGCAGCGACTGGAGCTGCGCGACCTGCCACACGTCTGACCCGCGCCGGACCGGTCGCCATGCCACGACGTCGCGGCCGATCGAGCCGCTGGCTCCGGCTGCCAACCCCCAGCGCTTCACCGATGCCGCCAAGGTCGAGAAGTGGTTCCGCCGCAATTGCCGCGACGTGCTCGGTCGTGAGTGCACGACCACGGAAAAGGGCGACGTGCTTACCTGGTTGCTCGAACTGCGCTGACCGAAATCGCTGGAGGAGACCCGCATGAAACCGAAATCCGTTCGCTTTGCACGAGCACCATGGGTCGCCGTTGCGAGCATCGGCGCGTTGCTGGTCGCGGGGCTCGCCTTGACGGCGCGCGCCGATGACGACGAGGGGCGTCGGCAAGCCTCCGTGCCGGCGGTGCCGTCCGCGCCGGCAGCGGATATCGCCCTGTGGCGCGAGGAGTGCGGCGCCTGCCACGTGGCCTACCCGGCGCGGATGCTGCCGGCGGCTGACTGGCGCCGGATCATGAGCACGCTGGATCGTCACTTCGGCACGGATGCGTCGCTGGACGCTGCGGCGGTGGCCCGCATCGAGTCCTACCTGACGCGCGCGGGCTCGACCCGTGCCGTCGAACGTCCGGCAGCTGTCGGGAAGCCAGCTGTCGCCGAACTGCCGCGCATCACGACCCAGCGCTGGTTCCTGCGCGAACACGACTCAATTCCCCCGAGCACCTGGAAGGACAAGCGGGTCGGCAGTGCCGCGCGCTGCGATGCCTGCCACTTGAACGCCGCGCAGGGAAGGTTCGATGAACGCGACATCAGGAGACTGCCATGAATGAACACACGGCTCGAATCCGGGTCTGGGACCTGCCGGTCCGGATCTTTCACTGGGCGCTGGTCGGCGCATTCGCCGGCGCCTACCTGCTCGCCGAGTCCGAGCGCCAGCGTCAGATCCACGTGATGCTGGGCTACACCGTCCTCGGCCTCGTCGCGTTCCGGTTGCTGTGGGGCTTCGTCGGGACGCGGTACGCACGCTTCGGTTCCTTCCTGTACGGACCGCGTCGCGCGCTCGGTTACCTGCGCGGGATCGTGCAGGGCAATGCGCCGCACTACACCGGCCACAACCCGCTCGGCAGCTGGGCGGTCTACGCGATCCTCGGGGTTGCAGCGGCGACGGGCATCACCGGTTACATGACCTTCAATGAGATCGGTGGAGACGCGGTCGAGGAGGTGCACGAACTGCTGGCGAACGGCTGGTTGCTGCTGGTCGGCGTGCACGTCGTCGGCGTGATCTTCAGCAGCTTCGCACACCGCGAGAACCTCGTGAAGTCCATGGTCACCGGCTACAAGCAGGCGGCAGCGGGCGAGCAGAACGCGCGGCTGCGACCGCTAGTGGGGGCACTGGTCGCCGCGGGGGTCGTGGGCTTCTGGACCTACTCGCTGGTCACCGGTAGCGTGCCCGGAGCCGGAGCGGCGGATGCAGGGCTGTACGCGCAATCCACGCTGGAGCGGGGCGACGATGGCGACGATGATTGACGCATGCGGATACTGATCGTCGAGGACGACCCGCTGCTGGGCGATGCCCTGCAGCGCGGTCTGCGCCAGTCGGGCTTCGCGCCCGACTGGCTGCGCGACGGCCAGAGCGCTGCACACGCCCTGGCCGTCGAGCCTTATCAGGCCGTCGTTCTCGATCTCGGACTGCCGCGCCTCGGCGGCATGCAGTTGCTCCGGCAGATGCGCGGTCGCGATGATCGCACTCCGGTGCTGGTGCTCACGGCACGCGACCGCCTCGAGGATCGCGTCGCCGGACTCGACGCCGGTGCCGATGACTATCTCGTCAAGCCGGTAGAACTCGCGGAGCTCGCGGCGCGCCTGCGGGCGCTGCTGCGACGTTCGCGGGGCGACTCGGCGCCGACGGTGGAGGTGGGCGAGTTGAAGCTCGATCCGGCGGGCCACAGGGCCTGGCTGGCCGACGCGCCACTCGAGCTGACGGCACGGGAGTTCGCGCTGCTGCTGGAACTCGCGAGCCAGGCCGGGCGGGTGCTGTCGCGCGAACAGCTCGAAGCGCGGCTGTACGAGTGGGACCAGTCCCTCGGTAGCAACGCGATCGAGGTGCACGTGCATCACCTGCGCAAGAAGCTGGGCGCAGATCGGATCCGCACCGTGCGCGGCGTCGGCTATCTGATGCCACGGGCGTCATGAAGCCCGTCTCCATGCAACGGCGTCTCGTTTGGGCGTTGCTCGGCGCATTTCTGGGCGTTGGGGCCGTTACCGCGCTGATCGGCTATCGCGATGCACACCATTCGGTGGACAGCGTGCTCGATGCGCACCTGCTGCAGACGGCCCACCTGATCACTGCGCAGGCTGCGCACGAACTGGACGAGATGGACCCGGAAGAGCTGCGCGAACTCGCGCCCTGGTCGCAGCGCGTCACGGTCCAGGTCTGGGACGAGGAGGGCCGCGAGCTCTACCGAAGTCGCGAGGCGCCTCGGCTCGCGCCGGCGCCGCCGGACGACGCGCTGAGCGATGTCGAGGTGGGTGGTAGCCTCTGGCGCGTGTACGTCATGCGTGATCGCGCCACCGGTACCCGCGTCGCGGTGGCCGAGGATCATGCGCCGCGTGAAGCCCTCGCGCGGCGGATCGCGCTGGATGCGGTGCTGCCGCTCGTGATTGCGCTGCCCGTGATTGCCCTGCTCGTGGGCTGGATCGTGCGACGCGGGCTGCAACCGCTATCGCAGATCGGAGCGGAGATCGAGCGCAGGGGTGCCCACGCGCTTGAGCCGCTGGGATCAGACGGCGTTCCCGAGGAGGCGCGGCCGCTGGTCGCGCGGCTGGACGACTTGCTGCAGCGGCTACGCACATCGCTCGAGCAGGAGCGTCACTTCGCGTCGAACGCCGCGCATGAGCTGCGCAACCCGCTGGCGGCACTGCGCGCGCAGGCCGAGCTCGCGCGCGACAGCCGCGACCAGGCCGAGGCGCGGACGGCGCTCGAGGCCGTCATCAAGGCCTGCGACCGCCTGACGCGCCTGGTCGAGCAACTGCTGCTGCTCGCGCGCGTCGAGGAGAGCGGCGGCGTGGCGCAGCCGTTGCGACTCGATCTGCTCGTGCGCGGCATCATCGCAGACCTAGCCCCTTCGGTGCTTGCTGCCGGGCACGACATCGCCCTCGAATGCGACGGACCGGTGTCGGTCGACGGCGACCAGGCGCTGCTCGGAGCCATGGTGCGCAACCTGATCGACAACGCGTTGCGGCATGGTGGTGACCCCGCGCGCATCACGGTGCATGTGGACGGAGGGACGCAGCAGGCGCGGATCACCTTCGACGACGAAGGGCCGGGGCTTGGGCCAGACGCGCTGGAGCGGATTGGCCGACGCTTCGAGCGGCTCGATGCCCCGGCCGATTCCGGTGTCGGCTTGGGTCTCGCGCTCGTCGCACGAATCGCCCGATGGCACGGCGGCGAGTTTCGCATCTTCAGCCGCGAAGGAAGGCCGGGCACACGGGCCGAGGTCGCGCTGCCCGTGCAGGCGGCGCGCGCCGACACCGGTGCCGCTTGAGGTTCGCTACTGCGCGAGGATCCAGTCGACGATGCTCTTGAGGTCAGCGTCGTTGATCTTCGCCGCCGGCACCGGTTGCATCGGGACCTTGCCCCAGGCGCCCTTGCTGCCTTGGCGGACACGCTGGGCCATCAGCGCGGCCGCTTTGGCGTCGCCGCGATATCGGGCCGCGATCTGCTGGTAGGACGGGCCCAGGCCTTTCTTGTCGAGCTGGTGGCAGACACTGCAGCCGGCCTTCTGCGACAGTGCCGCGGACGCTGATGTCGGTGCTGGCGCGAGCAGTGCCGCAACCGCGACCGCCAAGACCACTGTGGGCGGTGAACACAGCATGTTTCGGATGCTCATGATGCGACCTCCTGTCCGGCAGTCTGGCGCGCAGCCCCAGTGGCGACAATACGCAACTGTACGGGGCATCTCGATATATACGGTAGAATATAGCCCTTGGCGGCAACCGTGAGCGGGGTTTCTCGATGACGCGCAGATGGGTCGCATGGCTGCTGCTGACGGCGGGTCTGGCGGCGTGGGGTGTGGCCTCGGGCGCAGTCGCTGACGAAGTGCGCGTTGCGGCCGCATCGGACCTGAAGTTCGCGCTCGACGAAGTCGCGGCGCAGTTCACCCGCGACACGGGCCTGCGCGTGCAGCCGGTCTACGGTTCATCGGGGCAGCTGACGCGGCAGATCGAGCAGGGCGCACCCTTCGAGCTGTTCCTGTCGGCCGACGAGGAGTTCGTGTTGCGGCTCGCCGATCGGGGTCTCACGCGCGATCGCGGCCTGCTGTATGCCGAAGGGCGGCTCGCGCTGTTCGTGCCGCGGGGTTCCCCGGTCGCGGTTGCCGCAGATCTGTCCGGCGTGCGCGGCGCACTCGCGGCCGGCACGCTGACGCGTTTTGCGATTGCAAACCCCGAACATGCGCCGTACGGGCGCGCCGCCGAGCAGGCGCTGCGCCACGCGGGATTGTGGCGGGCGCTGCAGGGTCGGCTGGTCCTGGGCGAAAACGTCAGCCAGGCGGCGCAATTCGCGGCCAGCGGCAACGCCAGCGGCGGGCTGATCGCGCATTCGCTGGCGCTGGCGCCGACGTTCCGCGACCGCGGCGAGTGGGTGCTGATCGATGCGGGCTGGCACCGGCCGCTGCGCCAGCGCATGGTGCTGTTGCGCGGTGCTTCGGCGACGGCGAGCCGTTTCTACGAGTACCTGCAAGGTCCGGCGGCGTTGCGGGTGCTCGGGCGCTACGGTTTCACTCTGCCGCCGCAGCCCTGACAATACTGCCCGATGGACTGGGGCGCATTCCGGCTTTCGATCGAACTCGCGCTGGCGACGCTCGTCGTGCTCGTGCCGCTTGCGCTGTGGCTCGGACGCTGGCTGGCCTTGCGCGACTTTCGCGGCAAGGGGTTCGTCGAGGCCCTCGTGGCGCTGCCGCTGCTGCTGCCGCCGACCGTGGTCGGCTTCTACCTGCTGCAGGCCTTCGGTCGGGGCAGTCCGTTGGGCGAAGCGTTCGCCGCGGTCACGGGCCATATGCTCGCGTTCTCGTTCGAGGGGCTGCTGCTCGCGTCCGTACTCGTAAACCTGCCGTTCGCGGTGCAACCGGTGCAGCGCACCTGGGAGTCGATTCCGAGTAATCTGCGCGAGGCCGCGGCGAGCTGCGGCATGTCGCCCGCGCGCGCATTCCTGCGGGTCGAACTGCCACTCGCCTGGCCGGGCGTCGTGACTGCCATCGCGCTGACCTTCGCGCACACGCTGGGCGAGTTCGGCGTCGTGCTGATGGTCGGCGGGTCGATTCCTGGCGAGACGCGCACGCTGGCGCTTTCTATCTACGACAGCGTGCAGGCTTTCGACGATCAGGCCGCGGGCGTGATGGCGGCCACGTTGCTGGCTTTCTCGCTGCTGGCGCTCGGCATCACGAATTCGCTGGCGCGTCGCCATGCCCGCTGATCCAGGTGCGCGCACGCTGAGCGTCGAGGTTCGGCAGGCCGCGCCGATCACGCTCGATGCGGCGTTCAGCTGCGCGTCCGGCGAGACGCTCGCGCTGTTCGGTCCGTCGGGCGGTGGCAAGACCACGCTGCTGCGGACGATCGCCGGGCTCTATCGCCCGGCACAGGCGCGGGTGGCGCTGGGCAGCGAAGTCTGGACGGACACGGCGCGCCGCCAGTGGGTGCCACCGCACCAGCGCGCCTGTTCGCTGATGTTCCAGGATTACGCGCTGTTTCCTCACATGAGCGTCCGGCAGAACGTTGCGGCGGGCATGGTCGGTCGCACGCCCGAAGAACAGCGGCGCCGCACCGACGAGCTGCTGGCCGCAACCGAGCTCCTGGAGCTCGCTGATCGGCGGCCGGTTGCGCTGTCGGGCGGCCAGCGGCAACGCGTCGCGCTCGCCCGCGCAGCCGGTCGTGACCCCGCGGTACTGCTGCTCGATGAACCCTTCGCCGCGGTGGACCGGCGCCTGCGTGTCGCACTCTACGAGCCGCTGCTCGCGCTGCGCCGCCGGGTCGCGGGGCCCACCGTGCTCGTCACCCACGATTTCGACGAGGTCGTGCGGCTCTGCGACCGCGTTGTCGTTCTCGACCGCGGTGGGATCGTCGCCCAAGGCGAAGTGCATGAACTTGCGAGCCGCTCGGACGTGCCGCAGCTCGCGAGCTATTTCGACCCGGGCGCCGTGATCACGATGCGTGTCGCCGAGCACAGCGCGGCGCGGCAACTGACCCGACTGGAATTCGCCGGCGGGTCACTGTGGGCACCGGCCTTGCCGCATGCGATCGACGCGGCCGTGCGCATCCGCATTCCGGCACGCGAAGTGACCCTCGCGTTGCGTCCGGTCGATGACCTCAGCACGCACAACTGCCTGCCCGCGACCGTCGTGCGAATTGATGCGGCCGTCGATCCGGCCCTGGCGTTGTTGCGGCTGCAGATCGGCGCCGAGTTCCTGCTGGCTCAGCTCACGCGAGACGCCGTATCGCGGCTGCAGTTGGCGCCGGGCAGCCCGGCGTTCGCGTTGATCAAGTCGGTCGCGGTGCTGAAGCGCGACTGAAGCCGCTGCGGCTCGCGCCGGGGCAGCGGCAGCATCAGCACGGCGAGCAGGACCGCCACGATCACGGAGACCGCGGCGCCCGTCAGGTCGTGCGACAGGAAGTGAGCGCCACGGGCTTCCTGGGCAAACGCGAACGATACACCGGCGATTACGGCGGGCAGCAGCCAGCGCGAGTCGTAGCGACCGCGCACGCTCGCCATTGCGTAATAGAGACTCAGCAGTGAAACCCCGGAGGCGGCGTGCGCGCCGGGAAAGCACGCGGCTGCTGGAAGGCCCGCGGGCCGGTGGTCCAGAAGGCCCAGCACAGGATTGGTGCCGCCGAACTCCAGCAGGTCGCGCGGACAATCCATGCGTGTGCCGAACTTGAGCGCCGCGACGACCGCTGCACTCGTGGCGAGGCACAGCGCGACATAGCCTGCGGGCTTGCGCAGTGCGCGCCACGACGGCTGCACGTGACTGGCGATCCAGATGCACACCGCGGCCAACCCGGCTGCGCGGATCAGGTTGCGTCCGCCGTGATGCAACAGGTCGCGCGCCCACCAGTCGCCGGCCCCGGTGCCGATGAACCTGCCTGAGGTTGCGTCGAAGAACAGCGAGTGGGCGAGTGCATGATCCCAGCCCAAGGCCATGGATGCCACGGCAAGCACCGCGAACAGCAGCGCGGCAAGCAGCGGCCGCCGCCACCGCACCAGTCCCGCTGCTGTCGAGGGAGCTCGCATGGGGGGTAGCGTCAATTCAGTTTCTGTTGCGCCTTCGCAAGCAGTGCCTCGATCTCGCGGCGCCGCCCCTGATCCGCGAGTTCGCGGTTGGGACGTGGCGGTGCGGCGAGTGCCTTGCGCAAGGCCTGTACGGCTTCGGCATAGGCGCCGTCTTCCAGCAGGAACTCGCCGTAGAAGTAGTTCGGATCGATGCCGTCGGGATTGTGCTTCAGTGCTGTCTGCAGCATCTTGCGGGCCTTGTCGTCATTGCCGAAACCGATCGGGAAGCCCGGGACCTTGTAGTACAGCGTGCCGAGGCTGGTGTAGGCCGAGCCTTCAAGGGCCGCGGCGTCGACCTTGAGCGCAGCCTCCAGTTTCGCGCGCGCCTGCTTGGCGATCGACAGCGCACCCAAGCCGCCTTTGGCGCCAGCCAGCGACGACAGCACGATGCCGTGCCAGATCAATGGCTCAGCGCGACCCGGGAAATTGCGTTCGAAGGCGGCGGCCCTGCTCGCCAGTGCCTCGAATTCCGTCGCCTTGCGATCCTCCGATTCCGTCAGGTAATTCGTGCGTGCCCAGTCCGTCTGGATTTCCTGCAACTGCGTCTGCAACGTGGCCGGTGCCGGGCCCGGTGACGCGGCCGTGGCGATCGAGGTGGCGCACAGCAGCAGTGCGGTGGCGAGCAGCGTTTTCATGTTCAGGTCTCCTGCAGCGAACTGTCTTGGGTGGGAGCCACATGCGGGCTCGATGCGTGCCGGCGGATCGCGGGCAGTTGCTTGATGAGTGCGCCGTCGACGAGTCGTGGCATGACTGCATTGAGGCGCGCAAAGAGTTTCTCGGGCCATCCCAGCACGGCGAAGGGCCGTGGCGCCTCGAGCATGCGGCAGACGGCCTTGGCCACCACCGCGGGCTCGTCAACCGCGGTGCCCAGTTCGGCGTTTAGCCTGTCGGCCGCGCCGGCGTTCATCCGGGTGCGCGTGGCACGCGGAGCGAGGTAATGCGCGCGCACGGTAGAGCCCGCGAGTTCACGGTGCAGCGCTTCGGTGAAGCCGCGCATCGCGAACTTGGTGGCCGAGTACACCGCATAGCCCGGATAGCCGATGCTGCCGAACACGGAACCGACGTTGATGATGTCCGCGCGATTCGTATGCCGCAGTTGCGGCAGCAGCGCGCGGCACAGGTGTATGGGCGCCCGCAGGTTCGTGTCGATCATCCGGTCGATCTGCGCGGCGTCCTGGGTGTCGAGCAAGGCGAGATCGTTGATACCGGCATTGTTGATCAGCGCATCGACGCCGCCGCGCCAACGCGAGGCGAAATCGACGAGCGAAGCGCGTCCGGCCTCCGTCGCGAGATCGGCGGCGCGGGCATCGATCCGGTCGCGATGCTCGCCGAGTTCTCCCGCGAGCCGCTGCAAGCGCGCCGCATCGCGCCCGGTCAGCAGCACGGCGGCGCCCCGCTGCGACAACTCGCGCGCGATCGCGATGCCGATACCACCGGCCGCGCCGGTCAGCAGGATCCTGCGGGCGGCGATCATGCAGCCACCGGATCGAGGCTGCGGAACACGTTGCCGTACAGCCAGAACATCGCGCGGGCGCAGTCGGTGACGGCCTGGCGATCCGAGTCGGTGTCGAGCCGGTCGAGGATGCCGGCCAGATGCTCGACATGTTCCTGGTCCAGCTTTCCATGGCTGCGCAGGTAGCTGAAGGCTCGATCGGGCAGCGAAAGGGACTGCTGGATGCGCGACGCCGCATCGAGCGCGAGCGCGATGCTGGTGCCTTCGAGCACGAACACCATGCCGAAGAACCCGACCGGGTTGCGACGCTGCGCGACGTCGTAGGCGTAGGCGACCATGGCATCGGTTTCCACATGCGGTGGCGCCGCGGCGGCAGCCTGCCGGTCGCCGCCCGCCGCAGCGATGTCATTCAGTATCCATTCCTCGTGGCCGTGCTCCTCCTCGACGTAGTGCACGATCTCGCTGCGCAGCCATGCCTTGTCATCGGGCAGGCGACTGCCGACCGCCATCAACAGCGGCACGGTATGCCGCACGTGGTGATACGCCTGGCCGAGGAAGGCGCGATACAGCTCCGCTGTCACGTCGCCGGTCAGGGCGCGCTGGATTGCGGGTGCGCCCAGCAGATAGCCGCGGGCCGCTGCGGTCTCGGCGGTCAGTTGTTGCAGGAAGGACATCGACACTCCAGGTCAGGAAGCGAGTGCACGCGCGTAGGCGGCGTCGAGCGCCTCGCCGTACCGCGCCAGCAGTTGCCTGCGGCGCGGCCGGCCATTGGCCGTCAGTGTCTGGTCGGCGGGGCTGAAGGGCGCGTTCGCCGGCAGCCAGCCGCGCACCTGCGCATAGTTGGGCATTCGCGCATTGGCCCGCGCGAGCGCCGCTTCGATATCGGCGGCGCTGACGCTGGCGGCGCTGGGCACGAGCACCGCGATCAGCGACGGTCGGCCCTCGCCGAACACAACGGCCTGGCCGATGGCCGTTTCGGCGAGCAGTTCGCGCTCCACCCATTCCGGCGAGATATTGCGGCCGAGCGACGTGATGATCAGGTTGCCGGCCCGACCATGCACGTACAGGAAGCCGTCGGCGTCGAAGTGCCCGAGGTCGCCAGTGGCGATGCTGTCGGCCGCGTGCGGCTGTGCATCATGCTGCTGCCTCTCGACGGATGTCGCCTCACCGAGGTAGCCGAGCATGGTCTGGCCGGATACCAGCACCTGTCCGTTACGGTCGAGTCGAACGGACGCATGCGGCAGCACGCGCCCGACGCTGCCGCGGCGTCGGGCGCTCGGGGTATTCAGCGCGACGACCGATGCGCATTCGCTGAGCCCGTAACCCTCGTACACGGGCAGGCCGACGGCCTCGGCCTGCGCCAGCAGATCTGGTGCGACGGTGGCGCCGCCGACCGCAAGGAAGCGCAGTGACGTCGGCGGCCGCCAGCCGCGCCGGGTCGCAGCGACGAGCAGTCGCAGCAATTCGGGCACCAGGATCAGTGAGTCCGGTGCGTGCCGGTCGATGCAGGCCAGCATCGCGGCCGCATCGACGCCACCGTAGTTGATGCCAGTCTCCGCGAGCCGGGGCAGCACGGTGGTCGCGCCGTGCAGCGGCGCCGCGTACAGGCTCGCGATGTTGTCGAGCAGCGTGGCGAGCGGCAGCAGCGCAAGATGCCGCCGCAACTGCAGGTCTGCGGTGGCCGTGGCCAACGATGCGGCAACGGTCTCGATAGAGTTCGCCGCGAGGCAAACGCCCTTGGGTTGGCCGGTGCTGCCTGACGTGAACGTGATCTTGGTCGTGCCTGCCGGCAGCGCGACGCGGGCGTGGAGCGGCTGACTGCGGGCGAGGGCAGTCAGCCCGGATGCCGCTGCGGTGCCAGACGGCCGCCAGCCAGGCAGCGCGGCGAGGCACCGGTCGGCGTCATCGGTCAGCAGCACGTCGACGGACGCTGAGTCGACAGCATGCGCCAGTTGCGCGCTGGTGAAGTAGCCGGGTAGTGGCACATTGACGCGGCGCGCGGCGTGCAGGGCCAGGTCGGAGATCGCCCACGGGATGCCGTTGTCCGCAAGGACCGCGCAGCGCGCGTCCGGCGCGGCACAGCCGGCGAGCCAGGCCTGCTCGGCATAGACCGCTGCCGACAGCTCCGGGCTGCGCAACGTTCGCTGGCTGTCCACCAGCGTGGGCAGGGCGGGCGACCCGTTCATCGCTGGAAGCGCAGTCCGTGCGGCAGCCAGCCGGCCATGACGCGCGGGGCGCATCGGTAGTAACTGCCCCATTCGGCGGAACCGTCGCGCAGGCGGTCGGGATGCGCGGGTCCGAGATCGAGCAGCGGCGCTTCGAAGGAGGCCAGCACGGCGCGCACGCGCTCGGTGGCGGTGAACGTGACCCAGCGGTAGCCATGGGACATCAGGAAACGCGGCAGCCGTGCAACCATGTGCAGGGCAGCGCGGCAACCGCGTCCAGCGAGATTGCCCACCTCGACGATCGAGCCGCGCTCCACGCTACCGACCGCTGCATCGCCGCGGCGGGCCAGTGCGGCCGAGATCGCCTGCTCGACCGGCAGGTCCAGGTATTGCTCAAGATATAATGCCTCGGCACCCGCGCCCCGATACCCCAGGGCGCAACGCAATGCGCCCTGCGGGTCGCGCATTGCAAGCAGGTTGGGCAGGAAGCTGCCGACTTGCGCGCCGTGCACTTCGGCAAAGCGCTGCGCGACGAACGCTTCAAGGGGCCCCCGGCCGCTGTCACCAGGCTGATGCGCCTCGAAGCGGTAGGCTGCGGGCCGCTGCACGGGGGCGGCGTCGGTGGCCGGTTCGACAATAATGGGCACGATGTCCTCTGCATTGACGGGGTTTTTGCCCCGTGCCGGTTGGACGGGCCGGCTGGGGCCGGTCAATCGCCGCGGACCGCAAATTCTTGTGCGACGCAATTCGACGACATCGTGGCGATTGCTTATCGGCAACCGGGCCGTCTAACCTCGTGCCGCACATGACGGCGAACGACAGGCAACTGGTGGAGCGGCTGCTCGCAGGCGATGAGCGCGCGTTCCGGGGATTCTTCGATGAGTACTTCGACCGTCTCTATCGTTTCGCGCTATCGCGCACCCGCGGCGACGCGGACCTCGCGCAGGAAGCCGCGCAGCGGGCGCTGTGCCGGGCGGTGCGCCGCCTCGACAGCTACCGGGGCGACGCGGCGCTGTTCACCTGGCTCGTGCAGATCTGCCGCAACGAACTCGCCGACCTGTTCGAGGCGGTCCAGCGTAACGCCAGCCGTACCGTCAGCATCGACAGCAATGAAAAGGTCCGCGCGCTGGCCGAGCAGGTCGCGGGCGATGCCGGCATGGACCCCGATGCACAACAGCAGGCAGCCGATGCGGGGGCCGTCGTCCGACAGGTGCTCGATGCGCTACCGGGTCGCTATGGCGAAGTACTCGAATGGAAGTACCTCGACGATCTGTCGACCCAGGATATCGCAACGCGCCTCGGCACGACTTTCGAGGCGGCCCAGTCCACGCTGCAACGCGCCCGCGGCGCGTTCCGCAGTGCACTGGCATCGCGGGGGCTGGATGCCAGCGCCCTTGGCCTGTAGCGCGCACGCCGTGCCGCAGGAGCCACGCACATGACCAGTCATCAAGACGTGCACATCGATCGTGACGAGGCGGACATCGCCCGCGCCGTGCGTTTGGCGGGGCGTCCGCCGGCACTGACTGCACAGCGTCGGGCGGCCGCGTTCGAGCGGGTCCACGCCGAGTGGCGGGCTGCTACCGCCGCGACAGGCGGCACCGCCGCCGTGCCGGAGGCGCGCTGGCGCTGGCGCGGTGCACTCGCAGCGGGTCTCGCCGCCGGCGTGGTGGCCGTGGCCCTGCTGACAGGGCGCGTCGCGACGCAACCGGGCGTCGAAGTGGCGCTCGCGTCGGTGGTGCAGGGCGTCGAGGTGACGGCTGTCGGTTCGCCATCGCAGCCGTTGCAGGCAGGCGCATCGGTTCGGCAGCGCGATGTGTTGAAGACTGGCCAAGCCGGCGGCGCGCTGCTGCGCGTCGGGCCAGCACTTGCGCTGCGCGTGGCACCCGAGTCCGAGCTGCGCTTCGATGCCCCGGACCGCGTGACACTGCTGCGTGGCCAGATCTATGTCGATTCCGGCAGCGACGCGGGTCCGGGCACGCCACTGACGGTCGTGACCCAGCATGGTGAGGTCCGGCACCTCGGCACACGCTACCTCGTGCGCGCCGCAGCGGACCATCTGGACGTCGCCGTCCGCGACGGCCGTGTGCTGCTGGCCAGTCTCGCGGGCGACCTGCGAGCCGAGGCCACCGCGGGCGAGCGCCTGCAGCTCGCCGCTGGCGCGAGTGCGATCGAGCGCGGCGCGCTGTCGGCCGATGATGCCGCCTATGGCTGGCTGGCCCGCATTCCGACGCCGCTCGACATCGAGGGCAAGACGCTCGGTGAATTCGTCGCCTGGTACGAAGCCGAGACAGGTCGCCGTGTCGACCTGGGCAGGAACGCTTCGGTCGAGGCCGTGCGGTCGATCCGTCTCAGTGGCAGCGTCGCGGGCATGACGCCGGATGAGGCCCTCGACACGGTGGCCGCTGTGTCGGACGTGGCCGTCGAGCGCCGCGAGCAGCGGATCCGAATCGACATCGCACGCTGAGCCGTCGGCTCCCTATAATTCGCGGATGAGTTCCCTGAAGCGGTGGGCCTGCGCCTGCGTGTTGGCGTGGGGCGCTGCGATCGCCACTGCCGCGGCCGCCGATACCCCTGTCTTGCAGCAAGGACAGAGCGTCGCGGGGGCGCTCGATATGCTGCGCGCTCACGGACTCGACATCACCTGGAGCGATCGACTGGTGCCGCCGCAACTGCTCGTGCAGGCGACACCCGAGGCCGGCTCGCCCGAAGAGCTCGCGAGCCGCATCCTCGAGCCGAACGGGTTGACGCTGGCAGTCATTCGTCCGGGGCGCTACGCGGTCGTGCGGCTGCGTCCGGGTGCTGCCGCGCGCGCGGAGCCCGCCATGCCCCGCGCGGAGGGCGACGCGACCGGCGAGCCGCTCGAGATCGTCACGATTTTCGCGAGCCGTTATCGCATCGACAGCGTCGGCCTCGGTACGCCGGCGGTGCTCGACCGGGCGGACATCGAAGTGCTGCCCGGGCTGGACGAAGACCTGCTGCGCGTGGCGCGCTACCTGCCGGGCGCGGCGACGAACCCGCTCTCGGCCCGCGCGAACGTGCGCGGTGGGCGCGACGATGAGACCATGGTCTGGTTCGACGGCGTGCCGCTGTTCGAGCCGTTCCACTTCAAGGACTACAGCGCCGTGCTGGGGATCCTCGATCCTGCCGCGGCGGACCAGCTCGACTTCTACAGTGGCGTATTTCCCGTGCGTTACGGCGATCGTCTGTCCGCAGTGATGGACGTGCAGCCGCGCGCAGTGCGGGGAGGCATGTACCACGAGATCGGGCTGTCGCTACTTTCGGCCCACGTGCTGAGCGCGGGGGAGGTCAACTGGGCCGACCGGCCGGTGCGCTGGCTCGCCAGCCATCGCAGCAGCGTCACGCAGCGGATCACCCAGGTCCTCGATCGCGACGAACTCGAACCGGAGTTTTCGGACCTGCTGCTGCGAGGCGAAATCGAACAGGGTGACTGGACGCATACGCTGGGGCTGCTCGCGCTCAATGACGAGTTGCGCTTCACTGATTCCAGCGCCGCGGGCAACGAGACAGCCCGTGCGCGCTATCGGGATGGGTCTGTCTGGCTGCGCGCTGCGCACCGGTCGGATTCCGCGCGTGTCCTCGAGCTGACCGCATCGGCGACGCAGCGCCGCAGCGATCGCGACGGCGAACTCGATCGGCCGGGCAGCGCTGTCGGTGCGGTCGCCGATGCGCGCCGGATCGAGTCGCGTTACCTGCGCGCGGAGTGGCGCGATCCTGCGGCCTGGATGCTGGGCGCCGAGTGGATCGACATCGAAGCGCGCTATGCGCATCGGAGCAGCGGCAGCTTCGATCCCCTGCTTGCCGGGCTGTTCGCGCGACCGGCGAGTTTTTCGCGTGATGCCGCCGTGGTCGCGAGCGGCACTCGCTTCGCGGCGTACGGCTCGCGGCTCTGGGTCCTGGATGATCGCTGGCGCTTCGACTTCGGTCTGCGTCTCGACAGCCGGGATTATCGATCCGATTCGCCCGGCCGCCTCGATGGTGTCGACGTGTCGCCGCGCCTTGCAGTCGAACACCAGTTCGATGCCGCGACCGTGCTGCGCGTGAGCCTGGGCCGGGCGACGCAGGGCATGCGACCCGATGAGCTCGACGTCGCCGACGGCGACAACGCCTACGCGACGGTGCAACGCGCGGACCAGCTCGTGTTTGCGATCGAACGGCGGATGGGCGAGGCGGGCAGTCTGCGCGCCGAGGCCTACCGCAAGGATGTCTCGGATCCGATCCCGCATGACGAGAACCTGCTGGACCCGGTCAGCCTGCTGCCGGAACTCGAAGTCGACCGCAGCCGACTGCGCCCGGATTCGGCGCGCCTGTATGGCATCGAGCTCAGTGGCCGGATGCGGCTGTCGCCCGCGTGGTCGACCTGGCTGACGTACACCTGGTCGGAGGCGAACGAGCGCGTTGACGGCCAGTGGGTGCCGCGCAGCTGGAACCAGCTGCATTCGGTCGCCGGCGGCGCCGCCTGGGCACGCGGCCCGTGGGAGCTGTCGGCCAACGTCCTGTGGCACAGCGGCTGGCGGCGGACGCGGGTGCCTGACGATGCCCAGGCCGCGGTCGATGTCGTGCGCAACGCCGCCCAGTGGGACGACTATGCATCGCTCGATCTGCGCGCGACCTGGACCCGTCCTCTGTCGCTTGGGCGCTTGCGCGTCTGGGCGGACATCACGAACGCGACGCAGCGGCTGAACCCATGCTGCACGGAGCTGTCCATCGACCGCGCCAGCGGCACGGGGCTGGTTCAGTCGCGCGAGAAGGGCTGGGTGCCGCGCTATGCCATTGTCGGCGCGACCTGGGAGCTGCCGTGAACCGTCAGTACCACGTGCTGTTCCTGTGCACTGGCAACTCGGCGCGGAGCATCCTCGCCGAGGTCATCCTCGCGCGCGTCGGTGCGGGTCGATTCATCGCGTCGAGCGCGGGCAGTCAGCCGAAGGGCGCCGTGCATCCGATCGCCCTGGCCTTGCTGCAGCAGCTCGGCTATCCGACGAGCGAGCTGCGCAGCAAGAGCTGGGACGAATTCGGCGCACCGGGCGCGCGGCCGATCGATTTCGTTTTCACGGTGTGCGGCAGTGCCGCGGGCGAGGTCTGCCCGGTATGGCCAGGCCAACCGGTCACCGCGCACTGGGGCTTGCCCGACCCCGCTGCGGTCGAGGGCGACGACCCGACGCGCTGGCTGGCGTTTCGCGACACGTTCAATGCGCTGGAGCGACGCATCCAGGCGTTTGCCAGTCTGCCGCTTGCATCGCTCGATCGCCTGACGCTGCAGAACCGGCTCGACTCGATCGGCCACCTCTGACAATGTCGACGTTCGAACGCTACCTGACGCTGTAGGTCACGGCGGATCAGCGGCGGGTCTGGCGCTCGACGGCACCGCGCAGCCGGGTCACCGCGTCGTCGCGTTCGACGTCGCTGCGCAGGACGCCGGCCTGGCCCTGCACGAGCAGCGGGTTGAGCCGCTCGCGCAACTGCGGCAGCTGTTCGACGAGGTCGTGGATCGGCTGGGGTCGCGCGATCAGGTAGCCCTGGACATCGACGCCGCCCAGTGAACCCAGCAGTGCGAGCTGCGAAGGACGTTCGACACCCTCGGCGGTGACGGCGAGTCCGAGATCGTGGCACAACCGCACCATGCTGGTCACGATCGCGGCGGATCGCTCGTTCTCGTCGATCGACGATACGAGGCTGCGATCGAACTTGATGCGCGACAGCGGCAGGCGCTCGACGGAGGCCAGCGACGAGAAGCCGGCGCCGAAATCGTCGAGCGCGATGGTGACGCCCATCGTGCGCAGCGACTGCAGCGATTCGGTCGTTCCGCGACCGGTTTGCAGCACGTCCTCGGTCAGTTCGATCTCGAGGCAGTCTGGCGCAAGATCGTGGTAGCGCAGCGCGCGCTCGACGCGACCGATGAAGTCCGCCAGCATGAACTGTCGGGACGACACGTTGACCGCGACGCGCATTTCGGGCCAGCCCTGCGCACGCTGGCGCGCAACCGTCGCAAGCGCCGAGTCGAGCGCCCAGAGGTTCAGCTGGGTCAGCAGGTCGGTCTCCGCCGCATAGCCGATGAACTCGCCGGCGGTGGCGATGCTGCCGTCCGGACGCCGCCAGCGCAGCAGCGCCTCGGCGACGGTCACGCGACCACGGGACAGCGACAGCTCGGGCTGGAAGTGCAGCAGCAGCGCGTCGTCGCCGACGGCGCGACGCAGCGCCTGCTCCGTGCGGAACTTGCGGTCGCTGGCCGCGAGCAGGCTGGGGCTGAAGCCGTGATGCCGGTTGCGTCCGAGCGCCTTGGCGCGGAACAGCGCTGCATCGGCGGATTGCAGCAAGGCTTCGGTATCGGCGCCATGCTCCGGCGCCTGCGCGTGGCCAACGCTGGCGCTGATGACGAGCTCGCGGTCGCCGATCTGCAGTGGCTGTTGGAAACTTGCGATCACGCGCTCGGCGAGCCGTTCGATTTCGACCGGATCGCGTACGTGCGTCATGGAGATCGTGAACTCGTCTCCACCGAGTCTGGCGATCAGCGCCTCTTGGCCGAATTCCCGCCGCAGGTGCTCCGCGACCGACTTCAGCACCAGGTCTCCGAACGCGTGGCCCAGGCTGTCGTTGCTCGTCTTGAAATCGTCGAGGTCGATGATCAGCAGCGCGACGTGCGAGCCCGTGCCAGAGGCGACCTCGATCGCGGCATTCAGTTCGTCGAACAGGTGGCGCCGATTCGGCAATCCGGTCAACGGATCGTGCATGGCCAGATGCCGCAACTGCGCGGTGCGCTCGACGACGCGATCCTCGAGCATTGCGTGCTCGGCCTTCAATTGCGCCTCGGCCTTGCCGAGCGCGTCAGCCATCTGGTTGAACGACTGTGCGAGTTCGTCGATCTCGGCCGGCCCACCCGGCGTCACCCGCGCCGCGAGGTCGCCGACGGCCAATCGGCGCGTGCCTTCCCGCAGGCGGCGCACCGGGGCAACGATGCCGGCGCCCGTCAGGATGAACACGCCGAGCACGACGGCCAGCACAGAGAGGCTGACCTTGCGGACCGACTCCCGGGCCTCGGCCGCAATGGCCTGCGCGCGCTGCACGCCGTCGGCGATCTGGCGACGCGCGGGCTCCGTCAGCTCCGCGTGGATCCGCGACTCCGCTTCGGCGACGCGACCGAGGAATGCGGCATTTGCTTCCTGGATTTCCGCGAGGCGCGCCAGCGCTGCGCGGCGTGCGGCGCCTGCGCGCGCCAGGTCATCGCGCATCAGTTCCACCCACGCGCTGCCGGGTGAGCTGCTGAGTTCGGCATCGTGGGTTCGCATCGCGACTTGAACCCGATTCTCGGCGCGGGCGAGCGACGTGGACGACAGGTCGTTCGAGGCGGACGCCGCCAGCATTGCGGCCGCTTGCAGGTCGCTGATCGCGATGGCCAGATCACTCAGGGAACGGCGTCCGACGTTCTGGTCGCCGACCCATATCCCCGCGCCACCGGCGCGTGCCACCCGATCGCGCATCCGGTTGATGGCGCGCGTGTAGCTGGCCAGCGCGTTGCGGCGTTCCAGGTCCATGCGCAGCAGCGTGGCGGCATCCGCGGGCAGGGCGTCGAGTGTTGCCGCCAGTTCGCCGGACGGTTGCCGCTCGCCCAGTTGGCTGCGGGCGGCGTCGAGCGCACCACGGGCGGCATCGAGCGCGTTGGTTGCAGTCCCCTGCAAGGCCGTGGTCTGCAGCGCACGCGCCACGACGTCGGCCAGATTGCCGACCGCGCCGTCGAGCGCGGCGCTGCCGCGCACGATCGGTTCCGCGGCGGCATGGATGTCGAGGATCCGCGCAGCCGAGGTCTGCGCGCGCTCCTCGATCATGCGGTTACCCGTCAGCAGCACGAGCGACACCGCAGCGGCACCACCAGCCAGCCAGCCGATGATGCCGAGTCCGCGGTGTTTCGTGGCCAGGGTGCTCATGAGGTGGCAGGGATGCTGCCTGTGCCGGGCGGTCGCGCGCTGCGCATTACGTCGCGTCCGCGCACACCGGGCACGGGAATATGTCTAGAAGCGGGCGGATCGCGCGCTAAAGGCGCGATTTCAGGTGCCGGTGCGTTCGGCCACCGTGCGAGTGCGGACTGCCGGCCTGCACCGGGATCAGGTTCAGTTGGCCATGGCGCACGCCGCGCTCCGCCATCAGCGCATCGGCGAAGCGCCGGACAGCGTCGACCCGACCCTGCAGGATCAAGGTTTCGATGCATTCCTCGTGGTCGAGGTGGGCATGCATGCTCGAGACCGTCAGGTCGTGGTGATCATGCTGCAGGCGCTTCAGTCGTTCGCCGAGGTCGCGTTCATGGTGGTTGTAGACGTAGGACAGCGTGGCGATGCAGCGCCCGGCGCCGTCGCGATGCGTGGCACGCTGGAGCAGGTGGGCACGCAGCACATCGCGCACGGCCTCGCTGCGACTCGAGTAGCCCTTGGCGCGGATCAGCGCATCGAAATCGCGGGTCAGGTCTGCATCGAGCGAGATCGTCACGCGCTCCATGCCCGTCGGCGACTGGCGTGTCGCGCGCGCACGGCGACCGTTGGGCGAGGTGGTTCGCGACCGCGGCATGCCCGCAGTGTAGCGGATGCGGTTGCGGCGCCGAAGCACACGGCCTTGTGTGCATCGCGGTCGCATCCGACAATCGGGCCCGATGCTGCGCTCCATTGGCCTGTTCGTCCTGTTGCTGTGCGTGCTGGCGGCGCCGCCCGGTCGTTGCGACGGGCGCCCGGGAAGCGCCGTCACCGCAGCTGACCGAACTGGTCGATCGCGCCGAGGCGTTGCTCGATGCCGGCAAGCCTGTGGAGGCGTACCGGTTGCTGGACGCAGAACTCGCGGCGCACGCCGGCAACGCCCGCTTCGACTACATCCTGGCGCTCGCGGCGATCCAGGCCGAGCGACCGGACGCGGCGCTGTTGCCGTTGTGGCGGGTCATCAGCGCTGATCCCGCCTTCAATCCGGCGCGGCTCGAACTCGGCGACCTGCTGGCGCAGTTCGACGACCCGGAGGCTGCGAGGCAGCAGTATGAGGCGATCCTGGCGAACCGGCCCAATGCGGTACTGCGTGGCATCGTCGAGCGGCGTCTCGATGCGCTGCCACTGGGCCGCCTCGGGCGAATCCGCATCAGCCTCGAAGCACAGGCCGGCTGGGACAGCAACGCCAACCTGTCGACGACGGCCGACAGCTTCCAGGGGCTGGACATCGATCCGCGCCTGCGCGCGGCGGAGTCGCCGTACATGAATATCGTCCTGGGTGCGCGGCGCGAGCAGCGCCACAGCAGCAGCGTGACGTCTGGACTGCGCGTCGCGGTCGCGCACCGTGTCAACACCGAGGCCCGCTTCCTCGATCAGTCCGTCGTTGCGGCGCAGGCGGTCGTGGGCAAGCAGGTCGGCCGTCTGCAGCTCAGCGCGGCGGTCGACGCCTACGCCGGCCGGCTTGACGGGCAGCGTCACCGCCACAGCGCGGGCGTCGAACTGGGCGCCGCGATCGCGCCGTGGCCGCGTTGGGAGCTTGCTGGCGCGGTGCGTTACGGCACGCTGGAGTACGACCCGCTGCCGCTGCGGGGGCTCGATGTCGATCGCCTGTTCGGCGGCGTGTCGCTGGCGCGCGCCGGCATCGGGCGGGCACAGTTGCGGGTCGGCGTGGCCGCCCTCGGTGGGCAGGACCGCGTGCGCCGTGCCGGGTCGCCGTACTCCAACGACCGCTACGGCGGCAGGGTGTTCGCGACCGCCGAGCCCTCGGCCCGACTGCGCATCTCGCTCGAGGCGGGGCTGCTCGTGTCGGACTATTTCGACGGCGGCGGCTTCTTCGGCGTCGACCGGCTCGATCGCACCCGCATCGTCGCCGCGAACATCGAGTGGCGCAGCAAGCCTTCGCGTGGCTGGGTCATCGGACCGCAGGTGCTTTACGCGCGCAATGAGTCAAATGTCGCACTGTTCGACTATGAACGCGTCGAGACTGCGGTGAACGTGCGGTACGAATTCCGCTGACGGCCGGCAGGGGGCAGCAGATGGCGACGAGGGTGGACGATGTGCTGCAGGAGGCGTCGTCCTGTCGGCGCGCCGGGTCCGACCGACGCCACCAGCATTGGCGCGCGTTGTGGATCGGCAGCATCCGGCCGCGCCGCATCGCGCCACGGCGGCGCACCGAGCGCGGGCTGGCCTCGGTCGACTGGCATCACCCCCAATGGTTGGCCGTCGCGATCCTGATCCTCGTGTTGTGTGCCGGGGACGCGTTCATGACGCTGACGCTGATCAGCCTCGGCGCGGAGGAAGTCAACCCGATCATGCGTCCACTCGTGCTCGGCAGCGGTCCGGCGTTTGCGTTGTGGAAGATGGGATTGACGTCGCTGGGCGTCGTCACGCTCGTGCTGCTCGCGCGGTTGCGCGCGTTCGGCTGGCTGCCGATCGGCGCGGTGCTCTACGCGGTGCTGGGCGGCTATATCCTGTTGATCATCTACGAGTTCTGGTTGCTCGACCGGGTGTTGCAGCAGGGATTCTGATTGCCACTGCCGTGAACCAGACCGCAATGCGGTGCGTCGCTTTGGCGCACGGTGGCGCCATCCGGTACACTATGTCTCCTGCGCTGCGGTCGCCCACAGCATTGAAGTAACAGGGTTTTTCGGCGTCGAGTCCGACCGGGGCGCGGCGTGGCGGGGGTCCTGCGTGGCGATTGCAAGCGCGCATCCGGAGGACCCCGTACTCTCATGGCCGCCACGCGCAGCGAGCAGCTCGAAACCACCCCGCTCTTCGGCAGCAATGCCGACTATGTCGAAGCCCTCTACGAACAGTTCCTGGCCGATCCGACCAGCGTCGACCAGCGCTGGCGAGAGTATTTCGCCAGCCTGCCCGCGGGCCCGCGGCTGGATCACGCGCACCGCTCCATCCAGGCCGCGATTGCCGAGCGGGCACGCAGTTCGCGGGTCATCGTGGCGGATTCGGCGACGGCGACCGATGCCAGCGCCAAACAGGGCGCGGTATCGCGACTGATCCAGATCTATGCCAATCGCGGCCACCTGGTCGCCAACCTCGATCCGCTTGGCCTGATGCACCGCGAGCGTCCGCGGGTGCTCGACCTCGAGTACTTCGGTCTGGCCGATGCCGACCTCGACACCGAGTTCTTCACCGGCAGTCGCAGCGATTCGGTGCCGCGCCGCGCGAAGCTGCGCGAGATCATCACGACGCTGAAGCACGTCTACTGCGGTACGGTCGGCGCCGAGTTCGCGCACGTGTCCAATACCGAGGAGCGCCTGTGGCTGCAGGACCAGTTCCAGGTCGGGCGGATGAACCACGTGTTTTCGCCGGAGGAACGCCGCAACATCCTCTGGCAGCTGACGGCCGCGGAGGGTCTCGAGCGCTACCTGCACACGAAGTACGTCGGCCAGAAGCGGTTTTCGCTGGAGGGTGGCGAGTCGCTGATCCCGCTGCTGGACGACATCGTCCAGCAGGGCGGCACGATGGGCGTCGAAGAGTGCGTCATCGGCATGGCCCACCGCGGCCGCCTGAACGTGCTCGTCAACGTGCTGGGCAAGGCACCGTCCGTGCTGTTCTCGGAATTCGAAGGCAAGTACGACACCGCGCACATCAAGGGCTCCGGAGACGTCAAGTACCACAAGGGCTTCTCGGCTGACCTGCGCACGCCGGGCGGCAACGTCCATGCGGTGCTGGCGTTCAATCCGTCGCACCTCGAGGTCGTGAATCCCGTCGTCGAGGGTTCGGTCCGCGCCCGCCAGGAGCGGCGCGGCGACACGCTCGGCGAGCGCGTTCTGCCGGTACTGATCCATGGCGATGCCGCGTTCGCGGGGCAGGGCGTCGTGATGGAGACGATGCAGCTGTCCCAGGCTCGCGGGTACTACACCGGCGGCTCGCTGCACGTGATCGTCAACAACCAGGTGGGTTTCACGACCCACAAGCCTGAGGATGCCCGCTCGACGATGTACTGCTCGGACGTCGCGAAGATGCTCGAGGCGCCGATTTTCCACGTCAATGCGGATGATCCGGAGGCGGTCGTGTTCGTCGCCCGCCTTGCGCTGCGCTACCGGATGCGCTTCCACAAGGATGTCGTCATCGACCTGGTCTGCTACCGGCGGCTCGGGCACAACGAGGCTGACGAGCCATCCGCGACCCAACCGGTCATGTACAACGTCATCCGCAAGCATCCAACGACCCGCAAGATATACGGGGACCAGTTGATTTCCTCGGGCCTGATGACGGATGCCGATGTCATGGGCCTGGTCGAGGCCTATCGCACCGGTCTCGACGAGGGGCGGCCGCAGGCCCGCGCGTCGCTCGGCATGATCGGCAACAAGTTCACCGTCGACTGGTCGCCGTTCATGGAGGGCGATTGGCGCATCGGCGTGCTTTCGGGTGTCGAACTCGGTCGCCTCAAGGCACTTGGCACCCAGCTGACGACCATACCGGCCGGCTTCCAGCTGCAGTCGCGCGTCCAGCAGGTCGTCGCGAACCGGATCAAGATGACGGCAGGGGAATTGCCGCTCGACTGGGGCTGCGCCGAGTCCCTCGCTTACGCGAGCCTGCTGCAGGATGGCTATTCCGTGCGTATCTCGGGCCAGGACTGCGGTCGCGGCACGTTCTTCCATCGCCATGCCGTGTTCCACCACCAGCAGACCGGCGAAGCGTACATCCCGTTGCAGCACATCGCGGAGCGGCAGCCGAGCTTCCGCGTCATCGATTCGGTCCTGTCCGAAGAGGCGGTGATGGGGTTCGAGTACGGCTACTCCACGACGGAGCCCGGCGCGCTCGTGATCTGGGAGGGCCAGTTCGGTGATTTCGCGAACGGCGCCCAGGTCATCATCGATCAGTTCATCAGCAGTGGCGAATCCAAGTGGGGGCGCCTGAGTGGCCTCGTGCTGTTCCTGCCGCACGGCTATGAAGGGCAGGGGCCTGAACACTCTTCGGCGCGACTCGAGCGCTTCCTGCAGCTGTGCGCAGAGATCAACATGCAGGTCTGCGTGCCGTCGACGCCCGCGCAGATGTTCCACATGCTGCGTCGGCAGATGCTGCGCTCGCTGCGCAAGCCGCTGATCGTCATGACCCCGAAGAGCCTGCTGCGCCACGAACTGTCGGTGTCCGCGCTCGAGGAACTGGCGCGTGGCAGTTTCGAGAACGTCATCGACGAAGTCGAGCAGATCGCCCCCGACAACAAGGTGCGTCGCGTCGTCTTCTCGAGCGGCAAGGTCTACTTCGACCTGCTCAGGGCACGGCGCGCCGCGAAGATCGACGACGTGGCGCTGGTGCGCATCGAACAGCTTTACCCGTTCCCGGTCGATGAGTACGAGGCGGTACTGAACCGCTATGCCACCGCCCGCGAGATCGTCTGGTGCCAGGAAGAACCGCAGAACCAGGGCGCGTGGTACCAGATCCGCCACCAGCTCGATCGACCGCTCGGCGAGAAGCGGGAATTGCTCTACGCGGGTCGTCCGCCAGCGGCAGCGCCTGCGACCGGCATCACCAAGATCCACGAAGCGGAGCAGGCCGCACTGATCGAGGCCGCGTTGCGCGCGCAGGCGCGCGTCGAATCGGCGCGGCACACGCAGCGCCTCGAGACCGAGGCGCCCGCGACCAAGACTCCACCCCAGCGAATTTCTGCCAGGAAGCGTTCATGAGTATCGAGATCCGAGTTCCCCAGTTGCCTGAATCGGTCGCGGACGCGACGCTGGTCGCGTGGCGCAAGCAACCGGGCGAAGCCGTCACGCGCGACGAGAATCTAGCCGACCTCGAGACCGACAAGGTCGTGCTCGAGGTGCCCGCGCCGGTCAACGGCGTGCTGCGCGAACTGCGCGTGCAGACGGGCGCTACCGTCAAGAGCGGCGACGTACTCGCGATCGTCGACGAGGGCGCAGCGCCTCCCAAGGCGAGCACGCCAGCACCGGCCGAGGCGCCGGCCACGGCCGCTGCAGGCGCCACCGGCAGCACCGCCAAGCTCAGTCCGTCGGCGCGTCGGCTGGTCGAGGAGAACAAGGTGGATCCCGCGCAGGTTCCCGCGTCGGGCAAGGATGGCCGCCTGACGAAATCGGATGTGCAGGGCTTCCTGGACAAGCAGCCGACGCCCGCCGCGAAAGCCGCCCCCACCGGCGCACCCAAGCCGGCTGCCGTGCGGACCGGGCGCAACGAGCAGCGCGTGCCGATGACGCGACTGCGCCAGCGGATCGCCGAGCGCATGGTACAGGCCCAGTCCTCGCAGGCACTGCTGACGTCATTCAACGAAGTCGACCTGACCGCCGTCAACGAACTGCGCGCGAAGTACAAGGACCGCTTCGAGAAGGCGCACGGCGCGAAGCTCGGCTTCATGTCGTTCTTCGTCAAGGCGTCGGTCGAGGCATTGAAGAAGTTCCCGATCGTCAACGCTTCGGTCGACGGCACCGATATCCTCTATCACGAGTACTACGACGTGGGTGTCGCGGTTTCGACGGATCGCGGCCTGATCGTGCCCATCGTCCGCGACGCCGACCTGAAGACCTTCGCGGAGATCGAGAGCGAGATCGCGGGCTACGCGGCGCGTGCACGTGCCGGCACGCTCGGCATCGAGGAGTTGACCGGCGGCACGTTCACGATCACCAATGGCGGCGTGTTCGGTTCGCTGATGTCGACGCCGATCCAGCCAATGCCCCGCAGAGCGCGATCCTCGGCATGCACAAGATCCAGGAGCGACCGATGGTGGTCGGTGGGCAGATCGTCGCGCGACCGATGATGTACCTGGCGGTGACCTATGACCACCGGATCATCGACGGTCGGGAGGCGGTGCAGTTCCTGGTTGCGATCAGGACTGCCTCGAGGATCCGGGTCGCATGCTGCTGGGGATTTGATCCATGTCTGATCAGTACGACGTCATCGTCATCGGCGGCGGGCCCGCCGGTTATCCGGCTGCCATCCGTGCCGGCCAGAACAAGCTCAAGGTCGCCTGCATCGATGCGTGGAAGAATTACGACGGCAGCGCGACCTTTGGCGGGACCTGCCTGAACGCGGGATGCATTCCTTCCAAGGCCCTGCTCGAGTCGACCGAGCTGCTGCACCGCGCCCAGCACGAGTTCGCGGCGCACGGCATCAAGACCGGCGGGGTGGCGGTCGACATCTCGACGATGCAGAAGCGCAAGGCCAGCATCGTCAAGGGCATGACCGGCGGCATCCAGCAGTTGCTGAAAGCGGCGGGTGTCACCGCGCTGCAGGGGACCGGCAGGCTGCTGCCCGGACGGCAGGTGGAGTACACCGCGCACGACGGGACGAAGAAGATGCTGGCGGCCAAGCACGTCGTGCTGGCGAGCGGTTCGGTTCCGACCGAACTGCGCAGCGCACCGTTCGACGGCAAGCACGTCCTCGACAGCTGGGGTGCGCTCGAGCTCGCCGAAGTGCCGAAGCGACTCGGTGTGATCGGTGCGGGCGTCATCGGGCTCGAGCTCGGCAGCGTCTGGCGCCGGCTCGGTGCCGAGGTCGTCGTCCTTGAAGCGATGGAGCAGTTCCTCGCGATGGCTGACCAGCAGCTCGCGAAGGAAGCATTGAAACACTTCAAGAAACTTGGCCTCGACGTCCGGCTCGGTGCCAAGGTCAGTGCGGCCAAGGTCGCGGGCGGAGCGGTCGAAGTGGCCTACACTGACGCCGCTGGCGCAACGCAGAACGTCACCTTCGACAGACTCATCGTCTGCATCGGGCGCCGGCCGTTCACGCAGGGCCTGCTCGCCGAGGGCACGGGTGTCGAGATCGATGAGCGGGGCTTCGTCAAGGTGGACCACGACTGCAGGACCAACGCCGAGAATGTCTGGGCCGTCGGCGACTGCGTCCGCGGGCCGATGCTTGCGCACAAAGCCAAGGAAGAGGGCGTCGCTGTCGCGGACCGGATAGCGGGACTGTACGCCGAGGTCAATTACAAGGTCATCCCGTCGGTGATTTACACCGCGCCGGAGATCGCCTGGGTGGGCCAGACCGAGGAGCAGGTCAAGGCGAGCGGCAAGCCCTACAAGGTCGGCAGCTTCCCGTTCCTCGCGAGCGGCCGCGCGCGCGCGATGGAGGCATCGCAGGGCTTCGCGAAGGTGGTCGCCGATGCGGCCAGCGACGAGATCCTGGGCGTGCACATCATCGGTCCGATGGCCGGCGAGTTGATCGGCGAAGCCGTGCTCGCGATGGAGTACGCGGCCAGCACCGAGGACCTGCAGCGCACGATCCACGCGCATCCGACGCTGTCGGAGGCCGTGCACGAGGCCGCGCTGGCTGCCGACAAACGCGCCATCGACATGCCGAACCGCTAGCGACGCGTCCCGCGGCCGCGGCCGCGGGTCGGGTCGATCCGGCTCCGTCGTCGCCGACCGCGATCAGTCGAGCTGCGCGGCAAGCGCCGCAAACCCGCGCAATTGCGCGACATCACGCGCCGCCAGTCGATCACGATTGCGGGTCTGGCGACCTGGCGCCCGTAGCAGGATCGCCACGCACTCTGCGTGGCCACCCCGGGCGGCACCTATCAGCGGCGTGTCGCCGACTGCATTGACGCCATCCACGCGGGCGCCTGCACGCAGCAGCAATGCGAGTACTTGCGGGTGGCCGGACGCGGCGGCGGCATGCAACGCGGTGTCGCCGGCGCGCTCGACGTCCATGACATTCGCGCCGGCGTCGAGCAGCGCCGCGACGATCGCGGTGTGGCCCCGGCGGGTAGCAGCCATTAGGGCCGACTGACCGGACTTGTCCAGTGTTCCGACACTCGCGCGCCGCGCCAGCAACAGCTTGATCATCTCGATCTGGCCGAGCGCCGCCGCGTGCCACAGCGGAGTCCTCCCGCGCGCATCGGCGCGCTCGGGACTGGCACCGGCGTCCAGTACGGCACGGAGGCTCGCGAGATCCTGCGATCCCACGGCGAGCACGGCGGCAGGCGTGCCCTGCGCGTCGCTTGCGTTTGCGTCCGCCCCCGCGGACAGCAGGGTTCGCAGCACATCGGCATGGCCACGCGCCGCGGCGAGCAGGTAGTTGCGGTCGCGCTCCACCTGCATGCGCTGCGGCGCCGCGCGCGCAGCCAGCAGTGCCGCGAGCATCGCCGAATCGCGTCGTCGTGCCGCCAGCGCAAGCGCCGATTCTCCACCGCGATCGGCGTGCGTCGGGTCGAGTCCCGCCTGCAACAGCGGCTCCAGCGACTCGACCGCGCGGTACTCCACTGCGATGTGCAGCGCCGTCTGGCCCTGCGGGGAGAGTCCCGACGTCGCGTCGGGTGCGACCAGCAGCTGCCTGACCGCTGCGGCCTCATCGCGACTGACCGCGAGCAGCAGTGGCGGCCAGCCGGCATAGAGCTGGCCGGTCCGGGTGGGATCCATGCTGCCTGCATTCGCCAGACGTCGGTCTCCGGCACGCGCAGGCGCGTTGTGGGCGCGCAGCGCACTGGCGGCCGCAGCGCGCTCGCGCTGAACGGCGACGTCGAGTGCCGTCCAGCCGCGCGCATCGACCGCATCGGTCGGGGCGCCTGCCTCGATCAAGGCGTCGATCTGCGCCGGCTGGTCTGCCCATGCTGCATGCATCAGCGCCGTCCGCCCGCTGCGATCCACGGCCGTAGCGCGTGCACCTGCAGTGAGCAGTTCCCGGGTCACTGCGACGTTGGACTGCGTCGCGGCCAGCATCAGCGGCGTCATCCCGTCGGAATCGACGGCATTGGCATCGCTGCCAGCCCGCAGCAGCCACGCAACGCCGGGTAGCGAACCGCCTTCGGCGGCGTGCGCGAGCAGGGTGCGTCCCTGGCCATCGACTGTGCGTACGAGGCTGTCCTCGTTGACCGCATCGAGGCCCGCGACGTCGCCGAGTCTCGCGACCCGGATCGCGTATGCGCGCCGCAGCGCGTGGTCCGCGTCGAGCGCCGGGCGCTGAGCGGCGAGCGGTACCGCCGCAACCCGTTGCAGTTCCGTCGCAGCGGGGTAGCCCAGACCGGCAGCGACATCGAGCCAGCGCCGCGCAGTGGCCGCATCGATCGGATCATGCTGTACCCACGAGCCGGCCAGTGCGAACGCGGCCGCGGCATGCCTGTTCCGCGTTGCCTGTTCGAGCCAGTGACGCGATTGCGCGACGTCGATCTCGCCGAGATAGCCGGAGGCCAGTCCGAGCCCCAGCAGGTAGCACGCTTCCGCGTCGCCGGCCGTGGCGAGCGGGCGGAGCATCGCCTGTGCGTCGGGAAACTGCCGCGACCGCAGTGCGATCCGTGCCGACTCGATCGGCGTGAGGGCGGCGTCCGTGCCGCCGACAGGCTGCGCCCATGACTGCGACGCGAGCGCGCAGAGCAGCAAGGCAGGCAGCCTGGGGATGACTCGATTCACGCCGTGCCGTACTTGGTTTCGACGGCAATCCCTGCCGACTTCAGGAAATCGTTCGGCAGCACGCCGCCGGCATTGACGATCACGGCGTCATTCGCGATTCGCAGGATGCGATCGCGCTGTTTCAGCAAGACGGAGTCCGGTTCGATGCGCTTGACTTCGGATTCGAGCAGCACCTGCAGCGAACCGGCAGCCTCGGCGTCCGCCACGCGCTGGCGGTTGCGTGGCTTGGCACGCTGAAACGCGGTGCCGCGATAGGACAGGGTGACGTGCGCGGTGCCGGTTTCAGCGACGCTCGCCGCGGCCTCCAGCGCGCTGTCGCCGCCGCCGACCACCAGGATCCGCTGGCCGCGATACTGGTCGGGATCGATCAGGCGATAAACAACCTTCGGCTGTTCTTCGCCAGGAACGCCGAGCTTGCGCGGCGTGCCGCGCCGCCCAATGGCCAGCAGTACGTGCATCGGTTCATAACGACCCTTGCTCGTAGTGACCACGAATCCCCCGGCGGGGTGCGGGTCGATGGCAGCCACGCGCTCGTTGTAGCGGATCTGCAATCCATGCTTGCGTTCGGTGTCCTGCCAGAACTTCAGCAACTCTTCCTTGGATGTACTGGTGAACTTGATCTGGCCGACGAGCGGCAATTCCGCAGGCTGCGTCATCACGAGCTTGCCGCGCGGATACTGGAACACGCAACCGCCGAGGGATTCCTGCTCGACGCATAACCAGTTCATGCGCAGCGACTGCGCTGTCAGCGCGGCGGCGAATCCGGCAGGACCGGCCCCCACGATCAGCACATCCGGCCGTCCCCGGGTCGGTCGCAAGCGGGCGTGCAGCGCCTCCATGGCCTGGCGACCCTGGACCAGCGCATTGCGAATCAGGCCCATGCCGCCGAGTTCACCCGCGACGTAGATACCGGGTACGGATGACTCGAAGTCCGGCGAGACCAGCGGGATCGTGACGCCGCGCGTTTCGGTCCCGAACACCAGCGTGATTGCGTCGAGCGGGCACGCGATGCGGCAGGCGCCATGGCCGATGCAGTCCGTCGGGTTGATCAGCTTGGCCTTGCCGCCGATCAATCCGAGTACATGATGGTGGGGCTGCTCCGGGCAAGCCGCGACGCACGCGCCGCAACCCAGGCAACGATTCGGATCGATGGCCGGATGCAGCGAGACTGGTTCGGTCAGACCGGCCTCGCGTGCTTCGCCAAGCGCCTCGCTGCTGCGACGCTCCTTGCTGCGCTGGCGCGAAAGGTACCAGGCGAGTATCAGCGCAAGCGGAACCACGTAGACGAGCAGGACGGCGTTCGGCATTCGTTGCAGCGATCAGGGGCGTGCGTTCCGCACGACTGCGCCGACCTTAGAGTGTGACGTGCTGCGCGCAAATGGGGAGTTCTCCTACTTGAGACTCAGTACCGCGAGCGCGAACATCGCTGCAGCAAATGCTCGCTGATTCAAGGATTTACTGTCTCCGATCAGCGACGCCGAGCTTGCTCCGGATCGGTGAGATGTGATGACGACGACGGTGTTCTGGACGATCGCGACGTGCATGGTGGTGTGCGCGGCAGCGGCGCTCGTCGTCCCGCTCTTCTGGAGCGAGCGCGCCCCCGATGAACCTGCACGGCGGCAGCGTCAACGCTGGTCACTCGCCGCGGCCGTCGTGGGCGTGCCGTTGACGTCCCTGGCGTTGTATGCGGCCTGGGGGTCGCCCGAGTTGCTCGGTGTCGAGCCGCCCGCGCGCGCATCGGCATCGATGCCGCCGCTGCACGCGCCGAGCGCCGGTTCGCAAGCGGGAGCGGCCGGCGACCTCGCGGCAGCGACGGCGCGACTGGAAGCGCGGCTGGCAGCCAACGCAGCCGACCCCGACGGTTGGGAGCTTCTGGCCCAGTCATATGAATTCGCGGGCAGGGACGACGCTGCCGCGCGCGCCCGGCTCGCCGCCACCGGCGATGCCGATGCGATCGCGGCCGTGTTGCAGGGTGCATCGTCGAGCGCTGCACTGTCCCCGCAGGGCGCCGAACGCAACCAGGCGGATATCGCCGCGCTGCAGGCACGGGTCAAACGAGCCCCACAGGATCGTGACGCATGGGGTGCGCTCGCTGAGTTGCAGCGTCGGGAGCGAGACTTCCCCGCCGCGTTGGCATCGTTCGAGCGTCGCGCCTCACTCGGCAACATGACTGCGGACCTGTGGGCGGATTTCGCGGATGCGCATGGTGCATCGCGCGGTGCGCTCGACGAGACCAGCAGCGGCTACATCGAGGCCGCATTGCGGATCGATCCACGGCACATCAAGGCATTGTGGCTCAAGGCCAGCTACCAGACCGCGCAGCGCGATGCGCGGTCCGCCCTCGCGACGTGGCAAACCCTGGCGCGGCTGATTCCGGGCGATTCCCCCGACGCGCGCATCATCGCGGCCAATGTCGAGGAAGCACGGGCGGCACTTGGACCGGCCAGCCCTGCGACAGCGTCGGTTCAGGTCAGTGGCGAAATCAGCGTGGACGCCCGCTTGCGCAAGCTCGTGCCGGCAGGGGCTGTGCTGTTCGTCGTTGCGAAGGCGGTCGACCAGCCTGGGCCGCCGCTCGCGGTCTATCGCACCGTCGCGGGGTCATGGCCAGCCACGTTCCGCCTTGACGACAGCCTCGCGATGATGCCGACGCGGCGTCTGTCGGACTTTTCCAGTGTCACGATCGAAGCGCGCGTCTCTGCCTCGGGTCGCGCCGAGCCGCAGCCCGGCGACCTGCGCGCGATCTCGGGTCGAATCGACCCGCGTTCGACCGGTCCGGTGCGACTGGTCATCGCCGAGCAGATCGGTTGACGGGCGCATGAACCGCCCGATTCCGATTTCACCGGCGACCGCGACCTCGGCTGGGCGCAGTGCAGCGCGTCCCGCAGAGGCCCGGAGTGCGCCGCGCACGGCCAGCGCCGCTCGGCCGCATGCCGCTGCGGGTCCTCGCCGTCGTTGGCTGACCCCGGCCCGGGTGGGATTCCTGGCGACCGCCGTCCTGCTTTATCTGGGCTGGTCGCTGCCGACCGAGCGGCTGCTGTCCCCTGAGCGCGGCGTGGGATATGCGCTCGGCATCATCGGCGGTTCGGCCATGCTGCTGCTGCTGCTGTATCCGGCGCGGCAAGCGCCTGCGCTGGTTGGGCGTCATCGGCAGCGTCAAGGGTTGGTTCCAGTTGCACATGGTGCTCGGCGTGCTTGGCCCGCTCCTCGTCCTTTACCACTCCAACTTTTCGCTTGGCGCCGCCAACAGCAACGCGGCGCTGTTCGCAATGCTGCTGGTGTCGGGCAGTGGCGTGTTCGGGCGCTATTTCTACACGCGCATCCATCACGGTCTGTATGGGCGCCGCGCGACGCATGAGGAGTTGCGGAAATCGGCGGCGGAACTGAGGGAGAAGGTGTCCGGGAGTCAGTTCGTGCCGGAACTCCTGGAGCAGATCTCGGCTGCCGAGCAGCGGCTGCTGCGTCGACGCAGCGGATCTCTGGCGCTGCTGCTCTGGCCGATATATGTGTCCGGCCGAATGCTGCTGGAGCGTTGGCAGTTGCGACGTTTCGCGCATCAGCAGTTGCGCGCTGCCGCGGCCGCCAATCCCGTGCTGGCGAAGCAGCATCGGACCTTCGAGTCCGCAGTACGGCGCTACATCGGCAGGCGACTGGATGCAACGCGGCGGGTTGCCGAGTTCGAGTCCTACGAACGGCTGTTCTCGCTGTGGCATGTCCTGCACCTGCCGCTGTTCTTCCTGCTCCTGATCGCGGGCATCGTGCATGTCATTGCCGTGCACGTGTACTGAGGCGGGCCGATGCAGGCACGACCCGAATCAGCGAGGCGTTGGCTGTGGTGCTTCGCGATGATCGGCCTGCTGCAGTCGGTAGGTGTTCGCGCAGCCAGCATCGAAACGCTGCTGATGCCGGGGAAGGTGTCCAAGGCACACGCCAAGTACGAGGACGACTGTTCTCAGTGCCACGATCGGGCTGATCGTGACCGGCAACCGGTACTGTGCATGGACTGTCACAAGGACGTTGCCGCGGATATCAAGGCTGCTCGCGGCCTGCACGGACGCATGTCCGGGCGGGGCGAGACCCAGTGCAAGGCCTGCCACAGCGAGCATCAGGGTCGCGACGGCGATATCGTCAAGTTCAACCCGGCGACCTTCGACCATGCCGGCGTCGACTTCCGCCTGGAGGGCGCGCATGGCAGCGTGGCCTGCGAGGCCTGCCACAAGAGCGGACGCAAGTGGCGCGAGGCGCCGTCTGGGTGCGGCGCATGCCACCGCGACGATGACCGCCATGCCGGACAACTCGGTCAGGACTGTGCGGACTGCCATTCCTCGATCGCGTGGGTTGGCGCGCGATTCGACCACGACAAGACCCGCTTTCCGTTGCGCGATGCGCATCGCGAGGTGCGCTGCGACGCCTGCCATCTTGGCGGCAAGTACGCCAAGACGCCGACCGCCTGCGTCGCCTGCCACACGCCGGACGACGTGCACCGTGGATCGCGCGGCGAGCAATGCGGCGACTGCCATACCCAGGTCGACTGGAAGACGTCCCGCTTCGACCACGAACGCGAGACCGGCTTCGCGCTGCTGGGCGCGCACCGGACGATCGATTGCGCGGCCTGTCACACCTCGGGCGACATGAAAGTCGAGCTGCCACGTACCTGCATCGGCTGCCATCGGGCCGACGACTCGCACGCAGCGCGCTTCGGTACCGACTGCGCCGACTGTCACGGCAACCAGACGTGGCGACCGGACGCATACGACCACGCCGGCAAGCACCAGTTCGCGCTCGAGGGCGCCCACGGCAAGCTCGATTGCCACGCCTGTCATCGCGCGCCCGCGAAGGCTGTTGAGCTGGGAAAGACCTGCGAGAGTTGCCACGCGGCAGACAATCCGCATGGCGCAGGGCTCTCGCGCCAATGCGATTCCTGCCATGGCACGGACGCATGGCGGGTCGGTGTGCGCTTCGACCATGACCTGACCGACTGGCCGTTGCTCGGCCTGCACGTGGTCGTGGGCTGCGCCCAATGCCATGCCACCAAGGCTTTTGCCGACACGGCGTCGGAGTGCGTCGCCTGCCATCGACAGGACGATGTGCACGACGGCGGGCTCGGCAGGCAGTGCGACAGTTGCCACTCGCCCAACGGCTGGAACGTCTGGGAGTTTGATCACGGTCGACAGACGAAGTTCGCGCTGACGGGCGGGCACGGCCAGCTCAAGTGCGTCGACTGTCATCGGCAACCCGCCGCGCAGGTAAAGCTGAAGACCGATTGCGTCAGCTGTCACCGCAAGGACGATCGCCATCTGGGGCAGTTCGGCGCGCAGTGCCAGCGCTGCCATACGACGATCAGCTTCAAGGGTGCGCGAATCCAATGAGGGGAGGCGCCATGTACAGGTCGTTGCGACTCATACAGGCATTGCTGCTGCTCTGCGGATTGCTGCAGATCCCGCTGTCGATGGCGAACACGCCGGCCCCGGCAGCGCGTGCATTCGATCACCTGACGACGGGATTCGAGCTGGAAGGCAAGCACGCAGACGTGCCCTGCGAGTCCTGCCACGTGGACGCGGTCTTCAATGGCACACCACGCGACTGCGCGGCATGCCACGCCAAGGGTACGCGCATCAATGCGCTGCCCAAGACCTCGGCGCACGTGCTCAGCACGGAACGCTGCAGCGCCTGCCATACGCCCGCGACGTTTTCGCCGGCGGTGCGCTTCGACCACGACCAGGCCCTGGGCAGCTGTGCGTCGTGCCACAACGGCGTACAGGCCGTGGGCAAGAGCCCGACGCACATCGAAACCACCGCCGGCTGTGAAAGCTGCCACAAGAGCACCGCATGGAGCCCTGCAGCCTTCGATCATGCCGGCATCAGCAGTGGCTGCGCGGGCTGTCACAACGGCGTTCGTGCGACCGGCAAGACCGTCGACCATATTGCATCGACGAACAGTTGCGAGTCGTGCCACCAGGTGTCGGCGTGGCGCCCGGCATTGCGGGTCGATCATGCGCAGGTGACCGGCAGCTGCTTCAGCTGCCACAACGGCACGACCGCGACCGGCAAGAGCGTCAATCACATCGCCAGTGACAACAATTGCGAGACCTGCCACGCGACGACGGCGTGGCGCCCGGCCAATTTCAGCCACGATGGCATCACCGGCAATTGCGCGAGCTGTCACAACGGCAGCGCGGCAACCGGCAAGAACGCCAGCCACATCGCGACCAGCAACTCCTGCGAGAGTTGCCACGGCGTCACGGCGTGGCGGCCCGCGACGCGCGTGGACCATGGCCAGGTGCTGGGAACCTGCTTCAGCTGCCACAACGGCGCGACCGCGACGGGCAAGAGCGCAAATCACATCGCGTCGAGCAACAGTTGCGACAGCTGCCATGCGACGACGGCATGGCGGCCGGCGGGTTTCGACCACAGCGGTGTCACGGGGAATTGCGCCAGCTGTCACAACGGGACGCAGGCAACCGGCAAGAACGCGACGCACATCGCCTCCAGCAACAGCTGCGAGAGCTGCCATGCCACCGCCGCCTGGGTGCCCAGTTCGCGCGTCGACCATGGACAGGTGATCGGTACCTGTTTCAGCTGCCACAACGGCACCGTCGCGGCCGGCAAGTCCGTCAACCACGTGGCCAGTGACAACAGTTGCGACAACTGCCACGTCACGACCGCGTGGCGTCCGGCGAATTTCAGCCATAACGGCATCACCGGCAGCTGTGCGAGTTGCCACAACGGCACCACGGCGACCGGCAAGAACCCGACGCACATCGCCTCCAGCAACAGCTGCGAGAGTTGTCATGCAGTCACGGCCTGGCGCCCGGCAACCCGCGTCGATCACGCGCAGGTCACCGACAGCTGTTTCAGTTGCCATAACGGCACGACCGCGACCGGCAAGCATCCGACGCACGTCGCCAGCGGCAACGACTGCGAGACTTGTCATGGGACGTCCGCCTGGCGCCCGGCGCGCTTCGATCACGCGGGCGTGACGGGGAATTGCGCCAGCTGTCACAACGGCACTGCGGCGACGGGCAAGTCTGCATCGCACGTCGCGTCGACCAACAGTTGCGAAAGTTGTCATTCGACCACGACCTGGCGGCCCGCCACCCGCGTCGACCACACGCAGGTGCTCGGCAGCTGCTTCAGCTGCCACAACGGCACGACCGCGACGGGCAAGGGCGTGAACCACATCATCAGCGACAACACCTGCGAGAACTGCCACGTGACGACTGCGTGGACCCCGGCGCGGTTCGACCATGCGGGGGTTGCGCCGGGAACCTGCAGCACCTGCCACAACGGCGTTCGATCCACGGGCAAGCCGGCAACGCACGTGCCCACGACCGCCGAATGCGACAGCTGTCATTCGACGCTGGCGTGGACGCCAGCGACGTTCAGCCATGCCGGTATCACGGGCGGTTGCGGGAACTGCCACAACGGCGTCGCCGCGACGGGCAAGGGTCCGTCGCACTGGAACACGACCCGGGAATGCAACGTGTGTCATTCGACGACCGCGTGGACGCCACTGGTGTTCCGGCACTCTTCGCCCAACTATCCCGGCGACCACCGCGTCAGCTTGACCTGCGTGCAGTGCCATGGTGCACCCGCCGACACCGTGCAATGGCGCTCGCCGGCCTACGCGAACTCGTGCGCCGGTTGCCACGAACGGGACTTCCGGTCCGATCCGCACAGGAAGACCGATACGCCGTCAACGCGGTATACGGTTTCTGAACTGCGCAACTGTTCTGGCGCCTGTCACGTTTACAGCGACAGCACCCTGACCACGATTTCGCGGCGTCGAAACGGCCCTGAGCACCGGGTGACGAGTGGCGGGTTCTGATTGGCGCGCCGGCGCGTCGGATGCGTCGGCCAGCAGGTTCCCCGTGTGGCTCGCGTGGGCAGTCGCGCTGCTGTGGCTGCCTTGCGCGTCCGCGCAAGTGCCAGGCCGCGTCATTGATTTCGTCGAGTTGTCGCCAAACCAGCGCCATGTCGATGTGCTGGTCCAGTTCAATTGCCCGATTCGCTACCTGACGCATGCGCCGCTCGATGCGGGCTCGGCCGTCAGGATCAGGTTGCGGCCCGGGGCGGAATGCGGGTCGGTGCTGCGTTCGGAGCAGGCGCCGGTCGGTGGCCAGCCCGCGCTGGTGCGTGTTGCGGAACTGGTCGAGAATGCTCCGGGCGAGTTGCTGCTGACGCTCGAGTTCACGCGCGAACTGCATTACGTGCTCGCGCCGACCAGCAATCGCCAGGGCCTGCGGATCCGGCTGCTCGACGCTCAGGTCCGGGCCGCGCAGGTGTCGGTGGTGGAACGCGATGCACTCGGCAGCGGCTACGCGATCAATCTCGACTCCGCGACCGAACCCTTCAGCGATGAGGCAGTGCGCGCAGCGGGCGAATCGCTGCGCATGGTCGCCTACGTGTCGACGCTCGATCTGGAGGGGACGATCTGGTATCGGCTGCGCGTGGGTCCCATTGCGTCCCGCGCCGATGCCGAGCGTCTGCTCGCCGTCGCAAAGCAGCGCTATCCGCGTGCATGGCTTGGTATCGATGACGAATCGGAGCCCCGGGTGGTCACCGACGCCGACGTGCCGGATGTCAAGCCGACGGTGCCGATCGATCCCCCGCTGCCGGACGCGGAGCGGCGCTCGATCATGTCGGCTGCACGGGCCGCGCTCGCGAGGCGTGAGCATGCCAGGGCGACCGAGTTGCTGACCAAGCTGACGCGCCAGCCCGAGTACCCGGAACGCGCACGCGCGCAGGAATTGCTTGGGCTGTCACGTGAGCGCGCCGGACAGCTCTCGCATGCCAAGGCAGAGTACCTCGAGTACTTGCGGCGATACCCGTCGGGAGACGCCGTATCCCGGATTCGCTCGCGCTTGCGCACGCTCGCGAGTGCCGGTCGGCGCGGTCGTCGTGGTACCGGGGGCAGCGATGGCGACGGCGAAGGCGCCTGGCGTGTGATCGGCGCCGCGTCGCAGATGTACCGTTGGGAACAGAGCTCCGTGGAGACCGTCGATGCGTTCACCGAGCAGCAGAACCAGAATGCGGTGTACACCGACGCCGACGTAACCGCCCGGCGGCGCGGCGAGCGGTTCGACTTCGTCGGCCGTCTGTCCGCAGGCTATGCGAAGGACATGCTCGACCGGGGCCCAGGAGACCAGACCCGGGTATCTGCTGCATTCGTCGAAGTCAATGATCGCGAGCTCGGGATGGCTGCGCGCCTGGGGCGGCAGGTGCGCAATTCCGGTGGCTTGCTTGGGACTTTCGACGGGTTGTTCGGTTCCTGGCAGTGGCGTCCTGGGATTGCGATCAACGCGTCTGCGGGCCTGCCGGTCGAATCGACCCGCGATGGCCCGCAGTCGGATCGGCGATTCTTCGGGCTCGCGGCTGTGTTCGGCCCATTCAACGACCGGTGGGACTTCGGGGCATTCCTGGTCAACCAGTCGTTGGCGGGAGTGACCGACCGGCAGGCTGTCGGCGTCGAGGGACGATATTTCGTCCCGGGCAAGACGTTCATCGCCTTGCTGGATTTCGATCTGCACTACTCGGAGATCAACAGCGTCGTACTGATGGGCAGCCTGCAATTGCCGGCGCGGTGGTCGGTCAGCTTCAACGCCGACCATCGGCGCTCCCCTGTGCTGACGACGCGCAATGCGCTGATCGGCCAGCCGGTACGGACCCTGGACGAGCTGCAGACGCTGTTCACGATCTCGGAGATCGAACGCATCGCCCGGGACCGCACGCCGTTGGCCGACATCTGGTCGCTGTCCCTGTCGAGACCGATCGGGGAGCGCTTCCAGTTCAGCGTCGATGCCTACGCCAGTCGCAGCGATCCGACGATCGCTTCGGCGGGTGTTGCGGCGACACCGGGGATCCGCCTTGATCGGACGATCCAGGCGCAGATCTCGGCATCCAGCCTGTTTCGATCCAGCGACCTGTGGGTGCTGGCGGCGCGTGATCAGGTGTCCGACGCGGCGACCACGCGGTCGATATCGATCGCCAGCCGGGTACCGGTTGGGTCAGGTGCCTGGCGCATCGGGCCGCGTTTGCGCGTGGACCAGCGCGAATCGCAAATCGACAGCGCGCAGGAACTCCTTTTGGTCCCCACGCTGCGGATCGACTACCAGCGCGGCCGCTTGTGGTTGGAGTTCGAGGCAGGCGCTGAGTTCGGCGACCGTACCCTCGCCGCGGATGACGAGACGACCAAGCGGTACTACTTCGGCCTGGGCTACAGGTTGAGTTTCTGATGAGATGGCTGATCGGCGTCATGTTGCTCGGCTTGCTCGGCTTGCTCGGCTTGCTCGGTTGCGCAAGCTTGCCGGAGCCGCAGCCGGTGGCGCTGCTCGATGAGCAGACCGGTGTCACGATACGCCGCGTCGCCGCTGCCATCGTGTTGGCCCGGGATCGGCGTGACGTCGCCGCGCATGCCCGCGACTATCTGACACTGGTCGCCGTCGAGCGTAACCAGGCGGGGCGGCGCCAGCTCGCGCTGCTGGTTTATCGTTGGTCGACGATAGACCGGCGCATGGCGGTTGCGACGGATGCAGGGTTGCGTGATCTGCTGCTGGTTGCGGACGGCCGTGATGTACTGCTCAGGCCGATCGCCGGGTCGCTGCCGCCGGAGCTGCGTCCGCGTGCCGAGTTGCTTCAGCCACGAGTGACCGACGTCGAAGCGGTTGCCTACGAGGTGGACCCGGGCACGCTGCGCATGCTGGCCGAAGGCAGCGATCTGGTGGCGTCCTTCCGGGGCGCGACCCGTGCGAATTCGTTCCATCTTTGGCAGGACGGTCGGCCAGCCCTGCTGCGCTTCATTGCGCCGTGGGTATCGATCGAAACTTCGACCGATTGAAGTTCCGGTTTCCGACCGTCCAACAGCGAGCCGTGGCTGCGCGGCCGGGAGCATGTCTGGGAGGCGCATTGCCAACGAGGGGCCGAAAGATCGCGATTGTCGTCAAGGACGACTCCGTCCGCGCGGAGCTGGAGCGGTGCCTCGGCACCCGGCCACGTTGGCAGGTGGTGGAATCCAAACGGCGGGACCCGGCGGACGTCGAATGCCGGCCGATGCGGCTCGACCTGTTCGTTCTGGATATCGCCGCGATGGGGCAGTTGCGCGACAGGCCCAGGTCCAACCGTCGATCCCGACCCCACTGACCCCGCAGGAGCAGCAGTGCTGGCGCGCCTCGCATTGGGTGAACGATCGGTCGACATCGCCGAAAGCTTGCGCCGCAGCCCGAAGACCATCGAAAAGCATCGGGCGAGCATGCGCCGCAAACTCGGATTGCGGGCTCCGCGCACTTGACCGCCTACGCGATCCATATCGGTCTGTTGTCGGCCGAGGAGATCCTGCGCAGGCGGTGACGGCGCCGCGGCGCAACGGCCCTGGTGTGACCTGGCCCTAGGCGGTCCGCCGCACCCACAGCACGTTGGCAACCGCCTTGAGCGCGCGCTCCAGGCGTGCAAGCTGCGCGAGATCGGAGACCGCGGTGCGAATGACGGTGCGCGCCGTTCCAGAGGCGCGATCGGTGCTTGTCGTCAGTGACTCGATCCCGATCTCGGCCGTCGCGACGACGTCGCTCAAGTCGCGCACCAGTCCGCGACGGTCGTACGCCAGCACGGTGATCTCCACGGGCAGCGTCTGCCCGCTGTCGCTGCGCCAGCGTACGGCGAGGACGCGTTCCGGTCGCTGGACCTGCATCCGCCGCAGGCTTGCGCAGGTCGCCGCATGCACGGTGACGCCGCGCCCCAGCGTGACATAGCCGACGATCGCTTCTGGCCGCACCGGGCGACAGCAGCGCGCGAGTGTCAGCGGCAGATCGCCGACGCCCTCGACCTCGATCGGATTGCTGGCGCGCCGCGGCGCGGGGGTGCACCGGCTGGCCCGGGGCGAAGCCTGCACCGCGCCCGCTGGCCTCGGGGATCCACCGTGGCCGCCGGGGTGCCGGGCGCCGCGTTGTTGGCGGCGCAGGATTGCCTGGGCGAATTCGGTGCTGGAGATGTCGCCCTCACCGAGTCGGCGGTACAGCGCCTGCGTGTCGCCGGCCTTCAGGTCTGCGACCAGCGCTGGCAGCAAGTCGCCACTGGCGCCAACCCGCGCCAGTTCCCGCTCGGCGATCGAGCGACCGGCGATCTCGTTGTCGCCGGCGTCCAGACGCCGGAACCAGGCGCGCACTTTGGCGCGGCTGCGGGCAGACACGAGGTAACCCTGGTCCGGAGCGAGCCAGTCCCGGCTCGGTTGTTCCTGCTTGCCGGTGATGATTTCGACGACCTCGCCGTTGTGCAGTGGCTCGGTCAGCGGAATGATGCGGCCGTTCGCCTTGGCGCCGCGGCAGCGGTGTCCGAGGCTCGTATGCACGTGATAGGCGAAGTCCAGTGCCGTTGCGTCCCGCGGCAGATCCACGACCTCGCCACGCGGTGTCAGCGCGTAGATCCGGTCGGCAAACAGCTCACTGCGGGCGCTCTCGATGAAGTCTGGATCCGCCTGCCCGGTTTCCGCCGGATCCAGCAGTCGCCGGACCCATTCGATCTTGCGTTCGTAGTGCGCGTCGCGCGCCGAACCTTCCTTGTAGCGCCAGTGCGCCGCGACCCCGAGTTCGGACTGCTGGTGCATCTCCTCCGTGCGGATCTGTACCTCCACCACGCGCTGTTCGGGCCCGAAGACGGCGGTGTGGATCGACCGGTAGTCATTGCCTTTGGGTGTCGCGATGTAGTCATCGAACTGTCCGGGCAGATAGCTCCACCTCCCATGCACGACGCCGAGCGCGGCATAGCAATCGGGGATGCTGCGGCAGATGATCCGCACGGCGCGCAGGTCGTACAGCTCGTCGAGTGCCAGACCCTTGCGCTGCATCTTGCGCCAGATGCTCCACAGGTGCTTGGGGCGGCCGTGGACTTCAGCCGTGACACCCGCCTCGGCAAGCGCCGCGCGCAGCGTGTCGCAGAACTCGCGGATGTAGCGCTCCCGACCCAGCCGCGGTTCGTCGATCTGCGCTGCGAGCCCGGCGTAGACGTCCGGCTCCAGGTACCGGAATGCGAGGTCTTCGAGCTGCCACTTGACGTGCCAGACGCCGAGGCGATTGGCGAGCGGGGCGAACACCGCGCGCGTTTCGACGGCCAGGGCCTCGCGGGCCGCTGGCGCGAGCTGCCTGGCCGCACGCAGTCGTGACAGCTGTATCCCTAGCCGCGCGACGACCAGCCGCGGGTCGCTGACGATCGCGAGCAGCATCTTGCGCAGCGTCTCGGCCTGGCCGGGTGGCAGTGGCTGCGTCGTCGACCATTGCGCACCACCGCCGAATTCGCCGAGACGCCGCAATTCACGCGCGATGGCGACGGCTGAGGCGCCGAATTCCTGCGCGACGGCGGAAGCGTCGAGCGACGCCGGATCCAGGGCCTCGTGCAGCAGCACGCCGCTTGCGACGGAGGCATCCTGGGTCAACGCGCCGACGATCCGCGCGGCGGATCGGGCTGCCTGACGTCGCTCACTGCCGACAGCGAACTGCTGCAGGGCCGCCTCGCCACGCACGAGCGCAGCGGCGACGTCTGGGTTGATTGGATCTTCGGTCTCCACCTGATAACCGCTATCATACGCAGGCTCATTGAAAGACGATTCACCGACGCCGCAACAGATGTCGCAATAAATGCCGCGATACTCCACGCGTTCCTGGCGTGCCTTCAGGCCCGATGCCGTGATGCCACGCATCGCGGACGCCGCGCCGGTCGCCCGGCCGGCGCCGGGTGGGCTGGATGTCGCCGCGCTGTCCGGCGCGGTCCGCGTGCGCGTGCTTGGGCTCGACCCGGGGTCGCGGCGCACGGGTTTTGGCATCATCGATTGCATCGGCGCAGGGGCCCACTGCGTGCGCAGCGGCTGCATCGACGTCGCGGCGCTGCCGGTCGCGGCGCGACTGCGCCGGATACACGTGGAATTGCGCGAGCTGGTCGAGTCATTACGACCGGACGTCGTCGCCGTGGAACGCGTGTTCGTCAGCCGCAACATCGACAGCGCGCTGAAGCTCGGGCAGGCTCGCGGCGCAGCGCTCGCGGCGCTGGAGCCCGGCACGCCACTGCACGAATATGCCCCTCGCGCGGTCAAGCTGGCGGTCGTCGGTACCGGCGCTGCCGACAAACGGCAGGTCGCGCACATGATCGGGCGTATCCTGGAGCTGCCCGACCTCCCGGGCGGCGACGCGGCCGATGCGCTCGCGATCGCGCTGTGCCATGCCCATCACCGGCGCGTCGCCATGCTGACGGGTGTCGCGCTGGCGGCGGATTCCACATGATTGGATCTCTGCGCGGCCGGCTGGTCGCCAAGGCGCCGCCGCAGGCGCTCGTGGAGGTCGGCGGCGTCGGCTATGAAGTCGAGGCTCCGATGTCGACGTTCTACACGCTGCCGGCAGTCGGTGCCGATGTCGTGCTGCTGACGCACTTCGTCGTGCGCGAAGATGCCCAGATCCTCTACGCGTTCGCGACGGAAGCCGAGCGCGCGCTGTTTCGCAGCCTGCTGAAGGTCTCGAGCGTGGGTCCACGCATCGCGCTGGCGATCCTCTCTGGCGTATCGGTCGAGGCGTTCGCGCTGTGCGTGCAATCGCAGGACGTCAGCGCGCTGACCCGCATCCCCGGGGTGGGTCGCAAGACCGCCGAACGTCTGATCGTCGAGATGCGCGACCGGGTCGGGACCGATGGCATGCCGTCCGCGCTGGCCGTGGCGGGCGCTGGCGGTCCGTCCGGCGGGGCGGAAGGCGAGGCCTTCGCCGCGTTGGTGGCGCTCGGCTACAAGCCGGCGGAAGCGACCCGGCTGTTGCGCGCGGTCGAACCCGGTGCCGGCGGTACCGAAGACCTGATCCGCCGCGCGCTGCAGGGCGCGGCGAGGGAGCAGGGATGAGTTCGGCGACGGACCCCGGACGGATCGTTGGCGCGGGTGCCGTCCGCGAGGACGAAGTCATGGATCGGGCGATACGCCCGAAGCGCCTTGCCGACTACGTTGGGCAGCCGCAGGTGCGGTCGCAGCTGGAGATCTTCATTGGCGCGGCGCGGGCGCGCGGCGACGCCCTGGACCACGTGCTGATTTTCGGGCCGCCCGGTCTCGGCAAGACGACCCTCGCCAACATACTCGCGACCGAGCTGGGCGTCAGCCTTCGCCAGACCTCCGGGCCGGTGCTCGAGCGGCCGGGTGACCTCGCCGCGTTGCTGACCAACCTGCAGCCGCGGGACGTGCTGTTCATCGACGAAATCCATCGCCTCGCGCCGATCGTCGAGGAAGTGCTCTATCCGGCACTCGAGGATTTCCAGCTGGACATCATGATCGGGGAGGGCCCGGCTGCACGCTCGATCAAGCTGAACCTGCCGCCGTTCACGCTGGTGGGTGCAACGACCCGGGCCGGCCTGCTGACCTCGCCGCTGCGTGACCGCTTCGGGATCGTGCAGCGCCTCGAGTTCTATTCCGTCGACGACCTCGCGCACATCGTAGCCCGGTCCGCGGGCATCCTGGGTGTCGCTGCCGATGTCGACGGCGTACGGCGCATCGCGGAGCGATCGCGCGGTACCCCGCGCATCGCCAACCGGCTGCTGCGGCGCGTGCGTGACTTCGCCCAGGTTCGTGGCAACGGTCGCATCGATGCGCCCACGGCAGTCGCAGCGCTGGATCTGCTGGAGGTCGACCCGCGCGGCTTCGATACGCTGGACCGAAAGCTGCTGCTGACGATCATCGAGAAGTTCGAAGGCGGGCCCGTCGGGATCGACAGCCTGGCTGCGGCGATCGGCGAGGAACGTGGCACGCTCGAGGACGTGATCGAGCCCTACCTGATCCAGCAGGGTTTCCTGATGCGCACTGCGCGGGGGCGGATCGCGACCCGCGCGGCTTTCCTGCACCTGGGTCTTGCAATCCCGGAGCGGCTCGGCGCGTCGCTGCCGCTGTTCGAGGACGGGCGTGGATGAGCACCCCGTTCTCTCATTCGATGCGCGTGTACTGGGAAGACACGGACGGCGGCGGCATCGTCTACTACGCCAACTACCTGCGCTTCCTCGAGCGGGCGCGCACCGAATGGTTGCGTGCCCGCGGCTGGTCGCAGCAGGCGCTCGCGATCGATCCGGGCATCCTGTTCGCGGTCGTGCATGTCGATATCCGCTACCGGGAATCCGCGCGTCTCGATGACCTGCTGGTCGTCAGCTGTGTGCCACGGCTGGACGGCCGGGTCGTGGCACGCTTCGAGCAGCGCATCTGCCGCGACTCGCTCGAGGGCCTGCTGCTGGCCGAGGCCACGGTGGAAGTGGCCTGCATCGATGCCCGCAATCATCGTCCGAAGCGCCTGCCGGCGTTTCTGTTCCAGGAAGCGTCCACATGAGCAGCGGTGAAGAGCTGTCGGTATTCAGGCTGATCCTCGAGGCGACACTGGTCGTGCAGCTGGTCATGCTGACGCTCGTGGCGGCGTCGGTGTATTCCTGGTCACTGATTTTCCGCAAGACCAATTGCTGCGTTCGACGCGCGCGGCGGTCGATGACTTCGGCGCGCGTTCTGGTCGAGCGCCGATCTGGGCGCGCTCTACCAGGGTATTGCCTCCGGCACGCCCCCGGTCGGTCTCGAGGCGCTGTTCCAGTCTGGTTTCCGCGAGTTCGCCAGGCTGCACGCAACAGGGCGTGACATCCTCTCGGAGATCCTGCTGGAGGAGCAGGGGCGGGCGATGCGCGCCGCCCAGATCAAGGAAGTCGAGCGACTCGAGCACAGTCTCTCGACACTGGCGACGATTGGATCGACCAGCCCCTACGTCGGTCTGTTCGGTACAGTCTGGGGCATCATGCACGCCTTCATCGGCCTGGGTTCCGCGCAGCAGGCGACGCTGGCGACCGTCGCTCCCGGCATCGCCGAGGCGCTGATCGCCACGGCGATGGGTCTGGTCGCGGCGATCCCGGCGGTGGTCGGCTACAACCGCTTCGCCGACCAGGTCGCGCGGCTTGAGCAGCGCTACGACGGCTTCATCGAGGAGTTCTCGACCATCCTGCAGCGGCATGCGTCGCGCGCCGCCGGCGGCAACGGCTGAGGCGGCGCCATGGCCCAGGTCACGCGCGGCCGGCGCCCGATCAGCGAGATCAACGTCGTACCCTATATCGACGTGATGCTCGTGTTGCTCGTCATCTTCATGGTGACGGCGCCGTTGCTGACCCAGGGGATCAGGGTTGAGTTGCCCAAGGGCGCCGGCGGATCCGGTCAATGCGCTGGATGCCCGTGAACGCGAACCGCTGGTGCTGTCGATCGATGCCGACGGACGCTGGTACCTGAACGTCGGCAGCGCGCAGGATGAACCGCTCGATCCACTGACGACGCAGGCGCGGGTGACCGCCGTGCTGCGCCGCGCGCCGGATACCGCCGTGTTGCTCGAAGGGCGATCGGCGGGTCGATTACGGCCAGATCGTCGATGCCATGCTGATGCTGCAGTCCGCGGGCGCAGCCAAGGTGGGCTTCCTGACCGAATCAATCCAGGCGCCGGCCGAACGCAGCCGGAGCGGCACGGGGCAGCGATGACCGCAGCGGCTGGCGGACGCGTGGCACCGCCCACTCCGCGCCCGCGGTCCGGTGGGCGGCTGTCGCCGATGTCGAAATCCCTGCTGTTGCATGGCGTGGTGCTGCTTGCACTGGCTGCCGGGCTGTGGTGGCCGCGCAGTGCGCCGCCGCCGCAGCCACTGGCGATCGAGGCCGTGGTCGTTGATCAGGCCACGCTCGAACCACGGCGCGGGCCGATCCGGCCGCGGCAGGAACCGCTGGCGGCGCCCGAACCCGAACCCGAACCCCAACCCGAGCCTGAGCCCGAACGGGCCGACGTCGAACGCGAGCAACAGCTCGCGCAGCAGCGCGAGCAGCAACAGCGCCTGCAACGGGAGGCGGCGCGACGCGCCGCCGCAGAGCAGGCCGCTGCCGACAAGGCCGCCGCGGAACAGCGCGCGGCGGAGCGTCGCGCAGCGCAGCAGCGGGCCGCTGAACGGGCGGCCGCCGACAAGGCGGCGGCGGAAAAGGCGGCCGCCGACAAGCGCGCGGCAGCGGACGCTGCGGCGCGCGCCGAACGTGAGGCGGAGTTGCGGCGACAGCTGGCAGCCGAGGAGAATGCAAGGCGCGCGCGCGCGTCTGGACAGGGTGCCACGTGGGCCACCGCGATCCAGGCCCGTATCCAACGCGCCTGGATCCGGCCCGACTCTGCCCGGGCGGGGCTCGATTGCACCGTCATCGTGAACCAGGTCCCCGGTGGCGAGGTCACAGGAGTGCGGATCGGCGCCTGCAATGGCGATGACGTCGTGCGGCAGTCGATCGAAGCGGCGGTCTATCGCGCGTCGCCGCTGCCCGAGCCGCCGGATCCGGCATTGTTCGAACGCACGATCGAGGTACGGTTTCGACCCAATGAATAAGGCTCCATCGCTCGCATGTTTGCTGGCATTGCTTTCGGCCGTCCTGTCGTCTGCCCACGCGCAGTTGCGCGTGGAAATCACCTCGGGCGTGACGGACCCGATTCCCGTCGCAGTGGTGCCGTTCGAGGCGGCGCGGGTGTTGCCCGTCGACCTCGCCGGCGTGGTCGACGCGAACCTGCGCAGCACCGGCCGGTTCGCGCTGCTGGCCCGCGACCGCATGCCGCAGCGACCCGCCACCGCAGAAGCGCTCGACGCGGCGCAGTGGCGGGCGCAGCGCGTCGATTACGTCGTCGTCGCGCGCAGCCGTGACGGCGACGGCGCCACGGTCGCGATCGACTACGCGCTCGTGAACGTCCTGACCGGACAGACGCTCCTCAATGAGCGATTGACCGGGGCCGCTACCGTGCCGGCCCTGCGCAACCTCGCCCACCGTCTCAGCGATCGGGTACACGAACGGATGCTGGGTGTGCGTGGTGCGTTCGCGACGCGGATCGCCTATGTATCGGTCGACGGCCGGCCGCCGTCGCAGCGCTACCAGCTGATCGTGGCCGATGCGGATGGCGAGAACGCCCGCGTCGTGCTCGAGTCGCGCCAGCCGCTGATGTCGCCCGCATGGTCGGCGGACGGTGAGTGGCTGGCCTACGTCTCGTTCGAAGGCCGGGTATCGGGCATCTACGTGCAGCGCGTGCGCACCGGTGAGCGTCGCCGTGTGTCCGCGCGCCTCGGCATCAACGGCGCGCCGGCGTTTTCCCCCGATGGAAAGCGGCTGGCGCTGACATTGTCCGGCAGCAGCGGCAATCTGGACATCTATACACTGGATCTGGCGACGCAGACGCTGTCGCGGATCACCGATGATCCTGCCATCGACACGGAACCCGAGTGGTCGCGGGACGGCGCGGCACTCTACTTCACCAGCGATCGCGCCGGCGGGCCGCAAATCTACCGCTTGCAGCTCGCCGCCGGTGAGCGTGCGCGGCGCGTGACGTTTGGCAGCAGCTACAATGCGCGCGCTCGGCTGTCGCCGGACGGGCGCCAGCTCGCGATGGTCACACTCGAGGGCGGTGCGTACCGCATCGCGCTGCAAAACCTCGAGACCGGGGCAACGACGGTACTGACCAAGGGTCGCGGCGACGAGTCACCGAGTTTCGCCCCCAACGGGGCCGTGTTGATGTACGCAGGGCGCGAGCGCGGCCAGGACATCCTCGCCACGGTGTCGGCTGATGGGCTCGCGACCCAGCGTCTGAAGTCGGATCGAGGCGAAGTCCGCGACCCGGCATGGGGCCCGTTCCTTTCGAATTGAGATGGAGTAACGCTGCATGTCACCAAGAGCTGCTACCGCGTCACGGTTGATCCTGGCCATCGTCTGCGCCGCCGCCCTGGCCGGCTGCGCCAGCAAGCGTGCGGCGACGCCCGTCGAGCCATCGGCAGACTCGCCGGTCGACACGGGTGCGACCACCGCTGCGGCACCGGTCGACGTAACCGCTGGCAGCGGACTCGAGTCCAGCGGTGCGGCGACCGATGCGGGCGGCGTGGCCGGGCCGCAGGGCGGCCTGTTGTCGCAACGAATCGTCTACTTCGCGTTCGACCGGGCGGAGATCCGCAGCGAGGATGCGCCGATGGTCGCCGCCCATGCGGCCTGGCTGGCAGCCAACCCACAGGCCCGGATACGTCTCGAGGGCCACACCGACGAGCGCGGTACCCGCGAGTACAACATCGGTCTGGGGGAGCGCCGTGCACAGACCGTGCGGCGCGCATTGACCTTGCAAGGGGTAGCCGACAACCAGATCGCGACGGTCAGTTTCGGGGAGGAGCGTCCTGCGGCCGCTGGTGAAGATGAAGCGGCGTGGTCGCAGAACCGTCGCGTCGAACTCCTGTACGTCAACTGAGAGGCCGCGGCGCATGCCCGTCAGCTCCCGATCAACGTTGTTGCGCTCGCTGCTGCCCCTGCTGGGCAGCAGCGTGCTTGCAGGGGCTGCGCCTCGCTGCCGGCCGACGAGGATCCGTTGCAGATCCGCCTGAACGACCTCGATACGCGCCTCGGTCGGCTCGAGCGGGTGGTCAACAACCAGAGCCTGCTGGAATTGTCGCAGCGCATCGACGCACTGCAGGCCGGGCGGCGCCGCTGCGCGGCCAGACGGAGGAGGCCGAGAATGGCGTCGCCGCCGCGCGCAAAGGCAGCAGCGCGATCTGTATGCGGATCTCGACCGCCGGCTGGTGGTCGAAGGGTGGTGCGGTTGCGGCCACGGGTGGCAGTGTGGGCGACGGCGCGGCGCCATCGCAGGCCGCCGCCGCCGCGCAGGCCTATGGCCGCGCGTTCGATGCGTTGAAGGAGGCCCAGTATCCAGCCGCGATTGCCGGATTCGCGGGCTTCCTGCGCGACCACCCGCAGCATGAACTCGCCGACAACGCGCAGTACTGGCTCGGGCAGGCGCACTACGTCACGCGATTATCCGAATGCCATCACGGCATTCAATCGCGTGGTCGCGCAGCGGCGCCGGACTCGGCCAAGGCCTCGGACGCGTTGTTGAAAGTTGGCTACGCGCAGCTTGAGCTGCGGCAAACCGCTGACGCGCGTCGGACGCTCGAGGCGGTGCGGGTACGTTTCCCCGGCACCGACTCCGCACGTGCCGCGACTGAACGCCTGCAGCGCCTGCCGTCGAGCCCCTGAATATGGTTGACGCCGTGCAGGCGGTCGAGCCGCGGTTGCGGATCACCGAGATCTTCCGCTCGCTGCAGGGCGAGGCCGGCACCGTCGGCCTGCCGACCACCTTCGTCCGCCTGACCGGTTGTCCGCTGCGTTGCGGGTACTGCGACACGGCGTATGCGTTCACCGGTGGGCAAACGATGTCCCTGTCGCAGGTGCTCGATGAGGTCGAGCGGCTCGGCGCACGGTATGTCTGCGTGACCGGGGCGAACCGCCCGCGCAGCGCGACGTTGCCGCCGATGGTCGCGCTGTGCGATGCGGGTTTTCGCGTCGATCAAAACCAGCGGTGCGCTGCCCATCGATGCCATCGACCCGCGCGTCGTACGTATCGTCGACGTCAAGACGCTGGGTTCGGGAGAGTCCGCGCGCAATCGGTATGATCAACTGCAGCGGTTGCGCGCTGCGGATCAGGTCAAGTTCGTGATCTGTGATCGCGCCGATTACGACTGGAGCTGCGCGCAGGTCGCCGAGCACCGGCTGATCGATCGCTGTGGTGTCCTGTTCTCCGCGAGCCATGAGCAGTTGCCGGCAGGGCAGTTGGCGGACTGGATCGTCGCCGACCGCTTGCCGGTGCGGTTGCAGGTGCAGCTGCACAAGTACCTGTGGGGCAACGTACCGGGTCGATGAATCGCACTGCCGGCAACACTGTAGTACTGCTGTCCGGTGGGCTCGACTCCGCCACGGTCGCGGCACTCGCACGCGAGCGCGGGCACGCCGTCCACGCCCTGTCGGTGCACTATGGCCAGCGGCATTCGTCGGAGCTCGCTGCGGCCGCGCGGGTTGCGACGGCGCTCGGCGTCGTCGAACACCGCGTGATGGGCGTCGACCTGGCCGGCATCGGCGGGTCGGCACTGACCGATCCGGCGCTCGCGGTACCGCTGGCGCCGAGCAGCGGCATTCCGGTCACTTACGTGCCCGCCCGCAATACGCTGATGCTGGCACTGGCGCTGGGATGGGCGGAGGTGCTGCAGGCGACATCGATCTACCTCGGCGTCAACGCGGTCGACTATTCCGGTTACCCCGACTGCCGCCCGGAGTTCGTCGCGGCCTTCGAACGCCTGGCGCAGCTGGCAACGCGGCGGGGGGTAGAGGGCCACCCGATACGCATCGAGGCACCCCTGATCGCCCTGAGCAAGGCGGAGATCATCGCCACCGGCATGCGGCTGGGCGTCGATTTCTCGCTGACGGTGTCCTGCTACCAGGCGGATGCCGACGGCCGGGCCTGCGGACGCTGCGACTCCTGCCGCTTGCGGCGGGAAGGCTTCGCGGCAGCGGGGGTTCCGGATCCGACCCGGTACGCCTGAGCACCCGCCAACGCGGCGACCAAATTGGGTATCATTCGCGGCCTCGCGGACCGCGGATCAAGGGTCCTTAGCTCAGTCGGTAGAGCAGCTCCCTTTTAAGGAGTTGGTCGTGCGTTCGAGCCGCACAGGACCCACCATCCGCGCCCTTCTAAAGTACCGTCGTCACCGCGACGAAGTGGCAGGCGACGCCACCCAGCACGAATACGTGCCACAGCGCATGCGTATAGCGGCGCGATTTCCAGACGTAGAACGGCACGCCCAGCGTGTAGCAGAGCCCGCCCGCGATGATCCACGAGAGGGTGTCTGCGTCGAGCGTGTCCCACAGCGGTTTGATCGCGACGACGCCGACCCAGCCCAGCAGGACGTACAGCGTCGTGGACAGTCGCGGATAGCGGAACCGAAGCACGACCTTGGCGACGATGCCGCCGAGGGCGATGACCCACACGGCAGCGAGCAGCGAGAACCCGGCCACGCCGCCCAGTACGCCCGCCGCGAACGGTGTGTACGTCCCGGCGATCAGCAGGAAGATAGCCGCGTGGTCCAGCAGCCGCCGCGCTGGCGCGCCTGCGGATCGGTGCTGCGGTGGTAAATGACCGAGGCGGCGAACATCAGCAGCGCTGCGATGCTGAAGGTGATCGCGCCGGCCAGCCGCCAGGGAGACGCGACGGCCGCGGCCTTCCACAGCAGCCACGGGATGGAAGCGGCGGTCACGACCAACCCCAGGGCGTGCGTGCCGCTGTGCCAGCGCTCTTCCCGGGCAGTGTACGGTGGCGGCAGTCTGGACGCGTCGGACATCGCTTCGAGCATAGGCCATTCGGTAGTGGACAGCGGAAGCTACTGACTGGCCGGCAGGGCCGGGACTGCGTATGTTGGCATGGGTGTTTCCAGGGAAGGTCTGCATGACATCGATCGCAGGACCGAAAGTGCGTCGCGTCCGGGGTGGTCTCGCTGCCGGCCTCGTCGCCTGCGCGTTGCTCGCGGCCTGTGGGCGGGGGACGGGGGAGGCCCCGGAGGCCCAGGCGAGCCTGACGGTCACCGCTGGCCAGATCGAGAGCCGCTCCATCGTCCGTGACGTCGTGGCGTCCGGCTCCGTGGCCCCGTGGCAGGAGATGTCGCTCGGTGTCGAAGTCGCCGGGCTGCGGGTCGAGCGCGTGCTGGTCGAGGTCGGTGACCAGGTCAAGGCCGGGCAGGCGCTGCTGCAGCTCGACACGCGCACGCTGCAGGTCGACCTGCGCCGTGCCGAGGCTGGCCACGCGCAGGCGCGCGCCAACCTCGATCTGGCAACGGCCAGCGCGACGCGCGGCGAAACGCTGCTGGCCAGCCGGCTGATCTCGCAGAGCAATTTCGACGAACTGCGCTCGGCGCGTGCCGCTGCGGAGGCCCAGCTGCAGAGCGCTGCGGCGGAACGCGACGCGGCACGGCTGCGGCTGTCGTACGCGACGTTGCGCGCGCCCGACGCGGGCGTCATTTCGGCCCGGATGATCCAGCCTGGCCAGATCGTCGCCAGCGGTGTCGAGCTGCTGCGGCTGATTCGCCGCGGCCGGCTCGAGTGGCGGGCCGAGCTTGCGGAAACCGACCTCGTGCGCGTCAAGCCTGGCGCCAGCGTCTGGGTGCAGGCACCGGACGGCACCGATGTCGCTGGCACCGTCCGGGCGATCTCGCCAGCGCTGGATACCGGTTCGCGCACGGCATTGATCTACGCGGATCTGCCGGATCCGGGTGCGCTGCGTGCCGGCATGTTCGCCGAAGGCCGGATCGTGCTCGGACGAGTCGATGCGCGCGTGTTGCCCAGGGAAGCCGTGGTCGTGCGTGACGGCTACCGCTATGTGTTCGTGCTCGGTGAGGATTCGCGCGTTCGCCAGCGACGTGTCGAGGCGTCGCCGGCGACCGCCGACGTCGTGCCGATACTCGCCGGCGTGAAG
>JAWLAD010000007.1:0-85211 GCA_041395605.1 Steroidobacteraceae bacterium | reverse complement strand
ATCCCGCTGATGCTGCGCCGCCGCGCCGGCGTGATCATCGGCAACAGTTCGATCGCCGGCATGCGTTATCTGCCGACCAAGGCGCACTACAGCGGCGCCAAGCATGGCCTGAACGGCATGTACTGCTCCGCGGCGCTCGCGTACGCACCGCTCGGGTTGCGGATCAACGTCATCTGTCCCGGCCTGATCAAGACCGAGAAGGCGATGCGCGTGCTCGGCGGCGACGAGCACAAGCTCGATGCGCGCATTCCGATGGGCCACATCGGCCAGTCAGCCGATGTCGCGGATGCGGTCCTGTGGCTGTTCTCGGACGAGGCGCGCTACATCACCGGCGCGGTCCTGCCCATCGACGGCGGCCAGTCGGTCGTGTAGCGTGCGCGTCCCCAGCAGGAGGTATGACTGATGATTCGTCGCCTGGAGTCCGGTGCGCGCATGTCGCAGGCCGTCGTGGCCAATGGATTCGTTTTCCTCGCCGGCCAGGTGGCTGGCGATACATCGCGCGACGTCGAAGGGCAGACGCGGCAGATCCTCGCGGAGATCGACCGGCTGCTCGCGCTGGCGGGCAGCAGCAAGCAGCAGATCGTGTCGGCCAACGTCTATCTGGCGGATATCCATGACTTCGCCGCGATGAACCGCGCCTGGGATGACTGGGTCGCGGCCGATGCGAAGCCGGCCCGCGCGACGACCGAAGCCGCGCTGGCGGCGCCGGAATACCGCGTCGAGATCCAGGTCGTCGCGGTCGCCTGATGCACCGGCCGCCGTCCGGCGGCATGCGGCGTCGTCAGCGACCGGCCGGGACCGGATCCTGCGGCGCGAACTTGCGGAACATGCAGCGCGTGCCGTCCGGCAGCTGGATGCCCGCGAACCGGTCGATGCGCCGCTCGCCACGCGTGACAAACGCGATGCGATCGGTGAAGCGCAAGCCCGGGCACGGGCTCGCCAGTTGCGCGCGGTAGCGCCGGCCGTTGTTGGCGGTGATCACTATTTCGCTCGCTGAAATCGCTCGCCAGTCGTCGATCCGGTACGCCTGCAGGCTGGCGGGTGCCTGCGCCAGCGCCGCGTCTGGCAGCAGGCACAGTCCCAGCGTCAGCATGGCAGCAGTCCGGAGAAGATTCATCGCACGGGATCAGACTGCAGCCGTGCGCTGAAGTTCAGCGTGATTTGGCCGGCGGCGTCGCCGGCGCGGGCGCACGTGCGGCAAACTTCCGTTTCGCAGTCAGCACGCCGTCGTAGATGCGCTGGCTCTCGCCGCCGGTTGCGCGCACGAGCTCCTCCGGCGTGCCGCGCAATGCACGCTGCCACTCGGCGCGCTGCGTTGCACTCAGGCGGTGGACCCGGAACTTGAGCTTGGCCGCTTCGCGCAGGTCGCCGGCGATCTCGGCGCGGGTTGCCTCGCGGATCCACTCGGCCGTCGGAAACGAGTCGCGCAATATCTTCTGCTGCGCCGGCTGCAGCCGGTCCCACCAGCGCTTGTTGGCGACGATGACGGACAGCGCCAGGCCATGATTCGTCAGCGACAGGTGCGGCGCCTCGCCGGCCGTGCCCGTGCGCGCATACAGCGTGATGCCGTTCTCGCCGGCCTCGATCAGTCCGGTCTGCAACGATGGCAGCAGGTCCGCGAAGCTGACCGGGATGAGGTCCGCGCCGATCGCCCTGCCGAAAATCTCCGAGGCCTTGCCGGCCGACACACGGAAGCGCACGCCGCGAGCATCCGCCGGGACGAGGATCGGCTTCTTGCGGCTCCAGAGCTGCTGGAACCCGAGGTCGTAGAACACGATGAATTCGAGGCCGCGCTTCGCGAACAGCTTGCGGAATTCCGGCGTCAGGTAGGTATCGAAGACGAAATCCGCCTCCGCTTCGCTGTCGAACAGATATGGGGCGTACAGCACGGCGATCTCCGGCACGATCGTCGATGCCGACAGGGCCGAGAGGTTCGCGTAGTGCACGCGGCCGCGCCGCAGGCCAGAGACGATCTGTTCCTCCGGACCGAGTTCGCCGCGCACCAGCATCTTCATCTTGATCGCGCCGCGGCTCGCGCTCTCGGCGCGCTTCTGGAAGTCGATCCATTGCTGTTCGCCGGCCGTCCCGCGGAATGACGTGCCGGCGACGATCACCTCGAGCGGGCGATCGCTGGCGCGCAGCGTGCCCGCCGCGGCAGCGAGCATCGCCAGCACGGTGAGCTGCATCGCGATCTGCATCGCAAGTCGGGGGCGGGCGTGCCCGCGGGTCGATGGTCGGATGACGGCTGCTGCGGTGCGGGGGACGTTCAAGCGGCGGCTCCTCTGCGACGGTCGCTGCAGTATAGGTGCGGGGGCGGCTGCCCGCATTTGCCCTGATCCGTACGGGCTTGGCCTCGTTGCCGCCCGCAGCCTGACGTCGTCCGGCGCTGCAATGGTCTCGTGGGCACGGCGAGGCTGGACGCGCCCACCGGTGCCATGCCAGCCGATCGAGGAGCCGCATAATGTCGAACCATTACGTTGGAAAACCGCGAGCCACGGCCCTGTGCCTGGGTCTGGTCCTGCCGGTGCTGGCCTGCACGGCGCAGGCCGGTGATCTCGACACGACAGGCAAGGCATCGCGTGAAGAAAGCACCGGCGTCGCGTCGGGCCTGCTCATCGGCGCGGCAGCAGGCGGTCCATTCGGCGCCGTGATCGGTGCAGCGACCGGCGCATGGTTCGGCGATCGCTGGCACGCGCAGCGCACGACCACGCGCGCCGCGCAGGCGCTGACCCATCAGTTCGGCTTCCGCACCGATTCGGCGCAGCTCGAACCCGAGGCAGTCGCAGCGCTGCAGCAACTGGCGTCGTTTGCGCAGCGGCTGCCCGGGACGCGCCTGCGCATCGTCGGTGCCGCGGATCCGCGCGGCGCGCCGGACTACAACCGCACACTGTCGGAGCGGCGGGCCGCCGCCGTTGCCGAGGTGTTGCGCGGTGCCGGCGTTGCCGATACCCGGTTGGTCGTCGAAGGCATCGGTGCAGTCGGTGGTGATGGCGGCGTGCAGGGTCCGGACGAGTGGGCCTTCGCGCGTCGCGTGACCGTCACGCTCGAGCCGGTGCCGGCGACGCGAACCTGAGCGCGCGCCCGGGTCTGGACGTGCCGGCCGCGACGTGTAGGCTGCGCAGTGGTTTGCCGTTCAGGCCCGGGAGCACCGCAATGAGCATCGAGATCGTGAGTTTCGAACCGCTGCCGGCGGCCGAGCCGTCGGCCCCCGCCGCCGATCGGCTGCTCGATGGGACGCCGGCACAGCAGATCCGCAATGTCTATGCGGATCCGGGGCAGCAGTTCTTCGCCGGACAATGGAGCAGCACGCCCGGGCGCTGGCGCGTCCGCTACACCGAGCACGAGTTCTGCCACATGCTCGCGGGAAGGATCCGCATCGTGGCCGACAGCGGTACCGTCAGCGAGTTCGCGACGGGCCAGAGTTTCGTCGTGCCAGCGGGATTCTCAGGCACGTGGGAAGTCATCGAGCCGGCCACCAAGCTCTACGCAATCTTCGAGACTGCGCAGGGCCGGTGACCGGCGCGATCGCGCGGCGCGCTTACTCGCCCCAGGGCAGCGTCGTGCCGATCGAGAACACCACCGTGTTCTTGCTGGAGAACGGCAGGCTGCGGCTGTAGTCGCCGGGTGCGTAGTCGCTGCCGTCGATGAACTTCAACGCCAGGTCGAAGTTGCCGAGCGACTTGCTGACGCCGATGGAGTAGTCGAAGTATTCGCCGCCCGCCAGTTTCCAGTAGTCGCCGAAGTTGTAACCGGCGTGCAGGTCCAGCGAGAAGTCCTGCGGCAGTGCGAACGAGTAGTTCGCTTCGATATACCAGGCCGATTCGTCTGAGTTGACGAAGTCGGGCGAGAACCACAGCTTGGTGGAGAAATCCTTGTAGCCGAGACCGGTGGACAGCTCGAGGTAGTCGACGTCGTCGCCATCACCCTGGTACAGGTAGTAGACCCCACCGATATTCCAGCTGAGGTCATCGCTGAGCGACATCTCGTAGCCGGCGTACAGGTCGATCTCGATGTCCGAATCAGTGCCCGGCCCGAAATCGACGGTGCTCGCCCAGATGCCGGCCGACAGGCCAGTCTCGCCCGCCCAGTCGATGCTGCCCTGCAGGGCCGGATCGCCGGACGACTGGGTCTGCCCGCGGAAGTCGTAGTCCGAAACGGCTGTGATCGTGCCCGTGACCTCTGCGTGGGCCATGCCGGCAGCGGCGGCGAGCAGGGGCAGCGCCAGGACAGATTTATTGAACTTCATCGTTACAGACCCTCAGTGTGGAAAGGAAACGGACCTCTGCACCTCGAGGAAAGCAAACGGCGTGCCACGTGCGCAGCCTGCAATCCGGCGCGCCAGCCGTTCGGCTGCGCGGCCGATTGCACCAGCGGCGTGCGTCGGCAGGCGGCGGTGCCTGACCCTGGTGCGACCCCTGCGCCACGCGGAACCCGCTGGCAGCAGGACCTTTGTGGCGCGACTACAACAACAAGCCGCGATAGTCTAGCAGAGCCGCAACGCCGGGATCAGGCGGTGCGGATCGCCTCAGCCAGCGTGCCGTACAGCTGGTCGATGTGGGTCTTCTCGATGATCAGCGGCGGCGACAGCGCGATGGTGTCGCCGGTGTTGCGCACCAGGATGCCGCGCTTGAAGCACTCGAGGTAGACGTCGAACGCGCGGGCGCCGGGCGCGCCGGCGCGGGGCTCGAACTCGAGGCCGAGGATCAGGCCGTAGTTGCGCACGTCGATGACACCGGGCAGGCCGCGCAGGCTGTGCGCGGCGTCTTCCCAGTACGGCGCGAGCGAGCGCGCACGCTCGAACAGACCCTCGCGCGCATACAGGTCCAGCGTCGCGAGGCCGGCGGCGCAGGCCAGCGGATGCGCCGAGTAGGTGTAGCCGTGGAACAGTTCGATCGCGCCCGGCGGACCCTGCATGAACGCGTCGTGGATCATCTGCTTCGCGAGCACGGCGCCCATCGGCACCGCGCCATTCGTCAAACCCTTGGCGCAGGTGATCAGGTCCGGCAGCACGCCGAACTCCTGGGCGCCGAACGCGGACCCGGTGCGACCGAAGCCGGTGATGACCTCATCGAAGATCAGCAGGATGCCGTGGCGGTCGCAGATCGCGCGCAGCTGCTCGAGATAACCCTTGGGCGGGATCAGCACGCCGGTCGAGCCTGCGATCGGTTCGACGATGACCGCCGCGATGGTCGACGCATCGTGCAGTGCGACCAGCCTTTCCAGCGCATCGGCGAGCTCGGCGCCGTGCGCGGGCTGGCCGCGCGAGAACGCGTTGCGCGCGAGGTCGTGCGTGTGCGGCAGGTGATCGACGCCGGGCAGCATCGCGTTCGGCCACATCTTGCGGTTCGCGACCATGCCGCCGACCGAGATGCCGCCGAAGCCGACGCCGTGGTAGCCGCGCTCGCGACCGATGATGCGCGTGCGCGCCGCATCGCCGCGCACGCGGTGATAGGCGAGCGCGATCTTCAGCGCCGTGTCAACCGACTCCGAACCCGAATTCGTGAAGAACACGCGGTTCAGTTCCGGCGGCGCGATCTCGCACAGCTTCTGCGCGAGTTCGAATGCGGCCGGGTGGCCCATCTGGAACGGCGGCGCGTAGTCCATGACCTCGATCTGCCGCGCGACCGCGGTGCTGATTTCCGTCCGGCCGTGGCCGGCGTTGACGCACCAGAGGCCGGCGACGCCGTCGAGGATCTCGCGCCCGTCTGGCGTCCAGTAGTGCATGCCGGAGGCACGGGCCAGCAGGCGCGGCGCCTGCTTGAACTGGCGGTTCGCGGTGAAGGGCATCCAGTAGGCGTCGAGCGAGGCGGCCATGGCGGTCTCCGGTCGGGGGAGGGGGGGGCGGGCGGTCAGATCCTTGGATGATAAGGAATAATCGACACGGGGCCCACCAAACCCGCTCATCGGGTCCGATTCGTTTAATATCCTCAACACCCCTCGCCCCGAGGCCTCGACATGTCCATCGACATCGGTACCCGGCTGCGCAGCGTCCGCACCGCCTATGGGCTGTCGCAGCGTGAGCTCGCGCGGCGCGCCGGTGTCACGAACGGCCTGATCTCGCTGATCGAGCAGAACCGCGTCAGCCCGTCGGTCAGCTCGCTGAAGAAGGTGCTCGACGGCATCCCGATTTCGCTGGCGGATTTCTTCACGCATGACCCGGAGCAGACGCCGCAGGTGTTCTTCGGCGGCGACGAGCTGGTCGAGATCGGCACGCCCGAAGCCTCGCTGCGGCTGCTGGCCGCCGAGCGTCCCGGGAGGCAACTGACGATCCTGCACGAACGCTACGAGCCCGGCGCCGGCACCGGCGACGAAATGCTGTCGCATCGCGGCGAGGAGGGCGGCATCGTGCTGAAGGGTCGCGTCGAGGTCACGGTCGGCGGCAACTCGCGCGTGCTCGGGCCCGGCGAGGCCTACTACTTCTCGAGCAGCCTGCCCCACCGCTTCCGCAACGTCGGTCGCGAACCCTGTGAGATCATCAGCGCCAGTACTCCTCCGACCTTCTGAGATGCAGCCATGAGCCAGCACCCCGACCTTGCGACCTGGCGCGCGCGCGCCGCGAGCCTCGCCTTCCAGACCCAGGCCGTGATCGGCGGTCGCAGCGTCGATGCCGCGAGCGGCCAGACGTTCGACAACATCAACCCGGGCAACGGCCAGCTGCTGTGTCGCGTCGCGGCCGGCGACGCAGCCGACATCGATGCCGCCGTCGCCAGTGCCCGCGCGGCTTTCGACAAGGGCTCGTGGTCGCGGATGCCGCCAGCGAAGCGCAAGCGCGTGCTGCAGCACTTCGCCGAGCTGCTGCTGAAGCATCGCGATGAACTCGCGCTGCTCGAGACGCTCGACGTTGGCAAGCCGATTCGCGACAGCCTCGCGGTCGACGTCGGCAGTTCGGCGCGCTGCATCCAGTGGTATGGCGAAGCGGTCGACAAGATCTACGACGAGGTCGCGCCGACGGGCCACGACTCGCTCGCGACGATCACGCGTGAGCCGATGGGCGTGGTCGGCGCGATCGTGCCGTGGAATTTCCCGCTGCTGATGGCCTCGTGGAAGATCGGCCCGGTGCTCGCGGCCGGCAATTCGCTGGTGCTGAAGCCGTCGGAGAAATCACCGCTGACGGCGATCCGCGCCGCGCAGCTCGCGCTCGAGGCCGGCATTCCCGAGGGCGTGTTCAACGTGGTGCCGGGCTACGGCCACACGGCCGGCAAGGCGCTGGCCTCGCACATGGATGTCGATGCGATCGCGTTCACCGGCTCGACCGCGACCGGCAAGCTGGTCATGCAGTTCGCGGCGCAGTCGAACATGAAGCGCGTGTCGCTCGAGTGCGGCGGCAAGTCGCCGAACATCGTGATGGCGGACTGGGACGATCTCGACAAGGCCGTGACTGCGGCTGCCTATGCGATCTTCTTCAACCAGGGCGAGATGTGCTCGGCCGGCTCGCGGCTGATCGTGCACGAGAGCCTGCGCGACGCGATCCTCGAACGCGTGCAGGCCATCGGCCAGAAGATGAAGCCCGGCGAGCCGCTCGACCCCGCGACCAAGCTCGGCGCGATCGTCGACGAGGTGCAGATGCAGCGCGTGCTCGGCTACATCGAGTCGGGCCGTGCCGAGGGCGCCCAGGTCTACATGGGCGGGCGCCGCATGCGCGAGGAGTCGGGCGGCTATTTCGTCGAGCCGACGATCTTTGCCCAGGCCCAGCCTTCGATGAAGATCGCGCGCGAGGAGATCTTCGGCCCGGTGCTGACGACGATCACGTTCAAGACCCCGGAAGAGGCGGTCAGGATCGCCAACGGCGTCGAGTATGGCCTCGCCGCCGCGGTATGGACCCGCGACGTGCGCACGGCGCATCGCGTCGCCAAGCAGCTGCGCGCCGGCACCGTCTACATCAATTGCTACGACGCCGACGACATCACCGTGCCGTTCGGCGGCTTCAAGCAGTCCGGCATCGGGCGCGACAAGTCGCTGCACGCCTTCGACAAGTACACCGAGCTGAAGACCACGTGGCTCGATCTGTCCTGAGCGCCGGCGCCACGGGTGCGGGCCGCCCGTGACCGATTCGCCCGCCACCGGACCGGTCGCCTTCGTCGACGTCGAGACGACCGGCGGGCATCCGGCCTATCACCGCGTCACCGAAGTCGCGATCGTCGCGGCCCGCGACGGCGAGTTCGAGTGGCGCTGGAGCCAGCTCGTGAACCCGGGCGTGTCGATACCGCCGTCGATCCAGGCGCTGACCGGCATCAGCAACGACATGGTCGCCGACGCGCCGCCGTTCGAGCGCATCGCGGGCGAAGTGCTCGAGCGGCTGCGCGGCAGGTTGTTCGTCGCGCACAACGCGCGCTTCGACTACGGCTTCCTGCGCGGCGAACTGCGCCGCGCCGGGCACCGCTGGCAGGCGCCGCTCGCCTGCACGGTCAAGCTGTCGCGGCGGCTCGACCCCGAGTTGCCGCGCCACAACCTCGACACGCTGATCGCGCACCATGGCTTGAGCTGCGAGACGCGGCACCGGGCACTGCCCGACGCCGAAGCGCTGTGGCAGGTCTGGCAGCGCTGGCTCGCGGGCAAACCCCGTGATGAATTCGACGCCGCGATCGCGGCCGTCTCGCAGCGGCCGGTGTTGCCGCCGCAGCTGCCCGCGGACCTCGCGGATGACCTGCCGGAGGCGCCGGGCGTGTACCGCTTCTATGGCGGGTCCGTGGCGGGTGGCAGCGGCGATTCGCTGATCTACGTCGGCAAGGCCAACAACCTGCGCGAGCGTGTGCTGTCGCACTTCGCCGGCGCGCATCGCGATACCAAGTCGCGACGGCTCAGCGAGCAGACGCAGCGCGTCGAATGGACGGAGACCGCCGGCGAGCTCGGCGCTCTGCTGCTCGAGGCGCGGCTCGTGCGCGAGCTCAAGCCGGTCTACAACCGCCGCCTGCGGGGCGCGAGCGAGGCCTGGACCTGGGTCATTCCGGATGGCGGCGCGGCGCCGCGGCTCGTCGACCTCGATGCCGACGGACTCGGCGACGACGATGCGTTCGGCCTGTATCGCAGCGAGCGCCAGGCGCGCACCGCGCTGACCAAGCTCGCGCGCGACCACAAGCTGTGCCTCAAGGTGCTCGGGCTCGAGCCGGGCAGTGGTTCATGCTTCGGCTTCCAGATCGGGCGCTGCGCGGGCGCCTGCGCGGGCCAGGAGCCGCTGCCGCGCCACGGCGTGCGCGTCAAGCTGGCGCTCGCGCCGCTGAAGCTGCGCGGCTGGCCGTACCGCGGCGCCGTCGGCGTATACGAGAGCACGGGCTTCGGGCTGACGCAGGTGCACGTGATCGACCGCTGGCAGTACCTCGGTAGCATGCTCGAGGGCGAGCGCTTCGAGCCGGCGTTCGAGCGCGATGGGCGCTTCGATACCGACGCCTACCGCATCCTCGTCAAGCATCTGACGCCGAAAGCACGCAACGTGCGGCCGCTGGCAAGCGCCGCGGAGCGTGGCGAGTGAGCGCCGCGACGCTGCAGTGCCTCGCGAGCGTGCCGCGCGGCTTCGGCGACCTGCTCGCGCAGGAGCTGGTCGGGTTCGGCGCGCAGGATGTCCGCGAGCGCGGCAACCAGGTGTCGTTCACGGGCACGCTGGAGGTCGCCTACCGTGCCTGCCTCGAATCGCGGGTCGCGAGCCGCGTCTATGTCGAGGTCGCGCGCATCGACGCACCCGACGAAGCCGGCCTGTACCGCGCGATGCGCGAGATCGACTGGGCCAGGCACGTTGACCCGGCCGCGACGCTCGCCTGCGACTGGAGCGGGCGGCACCCGGCCATTGGCAACACTCACTTCGGCGCGCTGCGCCTGAAGGACGCGATCTGCGACGCGTTGCGCGACAGTGAAGGTGCGCGCCCCGATGTCTCGACGGAGCGGCCCGGTGTTCGCGTCCACGCGCATGCGCGTGAGACGCGCGTGACGCTGTCGATCGATCTGGCGGGCGAGGGCCTGCACCGGCGCGGTTATCGCGCCGACGCCGGCGAGGCGCCGCTGCGCGAGAACGTCGCGGCCGGCGTGCTGCTGCGCGCGGGCTGGCCGGCGCTGGCCGCGAGCGGTGCGCCGCTGGTCGATCCGATGTGCGGCTCGGGCACCTTCGTGATCGAAGCCGCGCTGATTGCCGCCGACGTCGCGCCGAACCTGTGGCGCGACTACTTCGGCCTGCTGCGCTGGCGCGGGCATGATGCCGCGCTGTGGCAACGGCTGCGTGAGTCGGCGTCGGCCCGGTCGACGGCAGGGTTGGCCGCGGCCGCCGCGCGGGCCAGCGACGCCGGTGAGTGCCTGCTGCGCGGCAGCGATCGCGACCGGCGCGCGCTCGCGGCGGCACGCAGCAATGCGGCGCGCGCCGGCGTCACCGCGCTGGTGGAATTCGCCGAGGCGGCGCTGGAGGATGCGCGGCCGCTCGGCCGCGCGGGTCTCGTGTGCACCAACCCGCCGTACGGCGTGCGGCTCGGTGCGGACCCTGCCGCGCGCGAGACGCACCAGTTGCTGGGTCGCGTGCTGGCCGGGCGGTTCGGCGGCTGGCAGGCCGCCGTGCTGACGGGCGCGCCGGATCTCGGGCTCGAACTCGGCCTGCGCGCGACGCGCGTGCACACGGTCTGGAACGGCGCTCTCGAAGGGCGGCTGCTGCGCATCCAGGTGGAAGCGGCCGCCGTCCGCGAGCTGCGGCCGACGCCGGGGCTGCGCATCGACGCGCAGCTGGCGGATTCGCCGGGCGCGCGCATGGTCGCCAACCGGCTTGCGAAGAACCTCAAGCGCCTGCGCAGCTGGACGCAGCGCGAGCAGGTCGGTTGCTACCGGATCTACGACGCCGACATGCCGGAGTATTCGTTCGCGATCGACCTTTACACGGCCGCCGACGGCGAACGCCGCTGGCTGTACGTGCAGGAGTACGCGGCCCCGCGCGAGATCCCCGAGGAGGACGTGCGGCGGCGGCGCAGCGAACTGCTCGCGGCACTGACGCCGGCCACGGGCATACCCGCGACCGACATCCGCCTGCGCACGCGCCGGCGCAGCAGCGGTGGCGAGCAGTACGCGAAGGTCGCCGATGCGGGCGAGTTCCACGTGGTCGCCGAGCAGGGCCTGAAGTTCCGCGTCAACTTCGACGACTATCTCGACACGGGGCTATTCCTGGACCATCGGATCACGCGTGCGCGGTTGGGCGCCGCGGCGGCGCGCACGCGCTTCCTGAACCTGTTCGCCTACACCGGCAGTGCAACCGTGTATGCGGCGGCGGGCGGCGCGCGCTCGACGGTCACGGTCGACCTGTCGCGCACCTATCTCGACTGGGCGCAACGCAACCTCGCGCTGAACGGCTTCGCGGGACCGCAGCACGAGCTCGTGCAGGCCGATGTCCGGGTGTGGCTCGATGACGCGCGCCGCGCGCGGCGCCAGTTCGACCTGGTTTTCCTCGACCCGCCGACGTTCTCGAATTCGAAGCGCATGGAGGGTGTGCTCGACACGCAGCGTGACCACGCGGCGCTGGTGGACGCCTGCATGGCCTTGCTCGTGCCGACTGGCCTGCTGGTGTTCTCGACCAATGCACAGCGGTTCCGGCTCGATCCGGCGCTGGGCGAAAGATACGAGGTCAGCGACATCTCCCGCGCGACGCTGCCGCCGGATTTCGAGCGCAATGCGCGCATCCACCAGTGCTTCGAATTGCGCCACCGCGCCACGGCGGGACCGCCATGACCGCGCGCGCACAGGACGCTGCGCTGCGGATCGAACCGCTGGCCGCGTCCGTGCTGCTGATGGTCGACGCGCCGCTGCGCGTCGGCGCAGGCGCCGTGCATCTGTGGGCTTTCCAGTCGGGTCGCGGCACTGTCGATGCGGTGGCGCTGCGCGAGCGATGCGTGACGCTGCTGGACGACGGCGAACGCGCGCGCGCGGCGCGCTTCCTGTTCGAGGATCACCAGCATGACTACATCGTGTTCCACGCGCTGCTGCGCAGCGTGCTCGCCCGCTACCTCGGCGCGCTGCCATCGCAACTGCGGTTCACGCAGACCGCCCAGGGAAAACCGCTGATCGAAGGACTCGAGTTCAATCTGAGTCATTCCGCCGATCGCGCGCTGCTGGCGGTGACGGCCAGTGACCCGGTCGGCGCGGATCTGGAGATGGAGCGTGATGATCTCGATGCGCTCGCCTTGGCCGACCGCTACTTTTACGGTGCCGAGCTCGCGACCGTGCAGGCAGCCGCCAGCGAGTCCGCGGATGCCGGGCGGCGCAGTTTCTTCCGCCACTGGGTGGCCAAGGAGGCGGTCCTCAAGGGCGTCGGTGTCGGGCTCGGTTTTCCGTTGGATCGGTTCGGCGTGCATTTCTCCGCGCGGGGCGGCAGTGCGCGCATCGTCTCGCTGGATGCGGCGCAGGTCGCGCCTGACTGGTGCCTGCGCATGCTCGAGATCGGTGAGCGCTGTCCGGGTGCCGTGGCGTTGCGGTGCCCCGATTTCACGCTGCTGGCCTGCGATGCGAGTGGAGCGCTGCGAGCCGCCTGACGTTCGCCGTCAGAGCAGGTCGCGCAACCGGTACCACAGCATCGCCAGCACCAGCGCGGGCCGGCGCAGCGCTGCGCCACCAGGGAAGTCCCGGTGCGGAATCCTGGCGAAGACGTCGAACCGCTCCGCGCTGCCGCCGATCGCGTCGGCGAGCAGCTTGCCGGCGATACCCGTCAGTGCGATGCCATGACCGGAGAATCCCTGCAGGAACCAGACATTCGGGGCGAGGCGCCCGAAGTGCGGTGCGCGGTTCATCGTGATGTCGACGTAGCCTCCCCACGAATACTCGACGTTGACATCGGCGAGCTGCGGGAACACGGCGAGCATGCGGGCGCGGGTTGCCTGCGCGGTATTGAACGGGTCGAGGCCCGAGTAACTGACGCGGCCGCCGAACAGCAGGCGGTGGTCGGCCGACAGGCGGAAGTAGTCCAGCACCCAGTTGATGTCGGTGACGGCGGCGTTGTTGCGGATCAGTGCGGCGGCACGCTCCGCGCCCAGCGGCTGGGTGGCGATGATGTAAGTCCCGACCGCCATGATCTTGCGCGCCAGCGGCGGCGCCGTGTTGCCGATGTAGGCGTTGCCGCACAGCGCGAGATGGTCGCAATGCACTTCGCCGCGTGCCGTGCTGACCCGCAGCCGCGCGGCGGTGCCACTGGAGAGCGGTTCGTAGGCGAGTGCGCGACTGTCCTCGTGGATCGTGACACCCGCGGCCGTCGCGGCTGCCGCGAGACCCAGCGTGTAGTTCAGCGGGTGCAGGTGACCGCCGGCCGAGTCCAGCGTGCCCGACAGGTAACGTTCGCTGGCAACCAGCTCGCGAAGCTCGTCCTGTTCGACGTAGCGGAGGTGGTCGTAGCCACGCTGCTCGTTCAGTTCGCGGACCCAGGCCCGCAACTCGTCTTCCTGCCGCGGTTTGATCGCGACATGCATCTGGCCCGGCGTCCAGTCGCAGGCGATCGCGTGGCGGGCGATGCGCTCGCGGATCAGCCGCAGGCCCTCGGCCGTGACCTCGAAGATGCGCTGCGTGTCTTCGGCGCCGATCAGCTGCTGCAACTTGTGTTCGCCACTGGCGACGCCGCAGATGGCCTGCGCACCGCTGCGCCCGGAGGCACCCCAGCCGATGCAGTGCTCTTCGAGCAGCACGACGCGCAGGCCGCGCTCGGCCAGGTGCAGCGCCGTCGACACGCCGGCGATGCCGCCGCCAACGACACAGACGTCGCAGTCGACCTGTCCCTCCAGCCGCGGATGCTGCGGCTGCGGCGACGCGCTTGCGGCGTAGTAGGAATCGACGTGTGAGGTGCGCGCCATCTTGCTGCGTCGCCGGAGGGCTCAGAGCGCGCCCAGGTACCACTCGATCTCGAGCGGTGTCACGTAGGAATTGAAGTCGTCGAGTTCCGCCTGTTTGACCGTCGTGAAGAGCTGTGTGAATGGTTTGCCGAGGTATTCCATCGCGAGCGTGCTGTCCGCGAAGCGCGGGATCGCCGTCGCCCAGTGCATCGGCAACGGCGCGTGATCGGCCGGGCCGTCTTGCCGGTAGGCGTTGCCGGACAGTGGTGGCGGCGGTTCGGTGCCCCGCGACAGGCCACGATGGATGCCGGCGAGCACCCAGGCCACGACCAGGTAGGGATTCGCGTCGGCGCCGGCGAGGCGGTGCTCGATGCGACGGTTGTCGGCGTCGCTCGCCGGTATCCGGATCGCGGAGCCGCGATTGTTGACCGACCACGAGGGCATCAGCGGCACGTAGGCTTCCGGCCGCAGGCGCCGGTAGGAGTTGGGGCCCGGAGCGCAGACCAGCATGCCTTCGCCGAGCGTGTCGAGCAGGCCGGCCACCGCATGGCGCATCTCCGCCGAACCCGTCGGTGCTTCGCTCGCGAAGATATTGCGCCCGCCGGCATCCTGCAGGCTGACGTGCACATGCAGCCCGGAGCCCGCCATCTCGCGATACGGTTTGGCAAGGAACGTCGCCTCGCAGCCGTGCGCGCGCGCCGCCCCGCGTACCGCGCGCTTGAATCGCAAGGCCTCGTCGCAGGCCCGCAGCGCATCGGCGTGGTGCGGCAGGTTGACCTCGAACTGGCCAGGGCCGTACTCGGCGAGCGAACTGGTGGTGGTGATGCCCTGGGCCCGGCAAGTCGATTCGATCGTCTCCAGCAGCGGCGACCAGTCCGACAGATCGGTCATCGAATTGATCTGCGTGCGGAATTCGCGTCGACCGGTCGACGGCGAGCGCGGTGGCTGTGGTTGGCCGCGCGCGTCGCGCTCGCGGTCGACCAGGTAGAACTCGAACTCGAGCGCGACGACCGGCCGCAGGTTCAGGCGGTGGAACCGGTCGAGCACGCGGGCCAGCACGTGACGCGGATCGCCATGGAAAGGCCGCCCGTCGGGTTCGTACATCGACACCTGCAGCTGCGCGACGCCGTCGCCGAGCCAGGGCACGGGCACGAGCGAGCCGGGCAGCGGCCGGCAAGGGCGGTCGGCATCGCCTTCATCGAAGCCGAGGCCGGTCGCCTGGATGGTGCCGCCCAGCACGTCCAGGGCGTACATCGAACCGGGCAGTGGCATGCCGTCGGCGTAAATGCGCGGCATCGCGGCGCGATCGATCCGCTTGCCGCGCTCCACGGTGTTCAGGTCGTTGAGGAAGACATCGAAGGAACGCACCTCGGGATGCTGCGCGAGGAACGCCGACAGCTCGGCAGGCGATTCCGGGGGATTGGGGTGGCATCGGTCGTGCGGCTCCCGCTGTTTAATATATTGATACGGCCGGTGGCATTCCTGCACGCCAGCATACGGAGCCTGTCCCGTCGCGGCAATTATGTTGCCGGCAGGCACTGCTTTTTCCATGCAGATTCAGTGATTTGGCGCGGTCCGAGGAAGCCCGGGCAGCGTTGATCGAAGTCGGGTAAGCTGTTTAGCATATTCGACGATTGCGGCCGCGCGAGCCGTACGTCCCGCCGCCATGAACCAGTCCAGACCCATCATCGGAATTCCGGCGGACCGCAGGATGCTGGGCAACATCCGTTCCATGCGGTCGGCGAGAAGTACATCCACGCGGTCGAGGTGGCCGCCGACGCCTTTCCGCTGCTGATCCCGGTATTGCCGGCACCACTGCCGGTCGAGGAGATCCTCGCGCGGGTCGACGGCATCCTGTTCACCGGCAGTCCATCGAATGTCGAACCGCGCCACTATGGAGACGAAGCGCAGTCGCCTGACATCTGGCTGGACCCGGAGCGCGATGCGACGACGCTGCGGCTGATCCCGGCGGCGATCGAGCGGGTATCCCGGTGTTCGGCATTTGTCGCGGCTTCCAGGAGATGAACGTCGCGCACGGTGGCACGTTGTGGCAGGCGGTGCAGGACGTCGGCGGCCACATGGACCATCGCGAAGACAAGACGGCCACGCTCGATGCGCAGTACGCCCCCGCGCACGACATCTACCTCGAGCCCGGCTCGCAACTCGCGGCGCTGGCGGGCCATGCCGAGGTCGTGCGCGTCAACTCGCTGCATTCCCAGGGCGTGCGTGCGCTCGGTCGAGGGCTCGCGATCGAAGCGCGTGCGCCGGACGGGCTGATCGAAGCCTTCCGCGTGGAATCGGCGGCGGCGTTCGCGCTCGCGGTGCAGTGGCACCCCGAGTGGCACGTGCTGTCCCAGCCTCTCTCACAGGCGCTGTTCGCGGCGTTCGGCGCCGCGGCGCGCGAGCGCGCGGCACGGCACCGCGCCCAACCAAGGTAAGCCCCATGCCCAACGACATCCAGCAGTTCTTTCGCGACCACGGCATCCAGGAGGTCGAGGCCATCGTGCCGGACATGGCAGGCATCGCGCGTGGCAAGGTCATGCCGGCGAAGAAGTTCGCCGAGGACCAGGGCATGCGGCTGCCGGAGAGCATCTTCCTGCAGACGGTGACCGGCGACTATCCCGAGGAAACCAGCCTGGCGATGAGCCCGGCGGAGATCGACATCATCCTGAAGCCGGACGTGCGCACCGTGCGGCGCGTGCCGTGGGCGGCCGAACCCACGGCCCAGGTCATCCACGACTGCTTCTACGCAGACGGCCGGCGCGTGAAGATGGCGCCGCGCGAGGTGCTGCGCCACGTGCTCGACCTCTATGCGCAGAAGGGTTGGGAGCCTGTGGTCGCGCCGGAACTCGAGTTCTATCTCGTCGAACCGAACGTCGACGCCGACTACCAGCTCAAGCCGCCGATCGGGCGTTCCGGCCGCGCGGAGCCGGGGCGGCAGTCCTACAGCATCGCGGCCGTCAACGAATTCGATCCGCTGTTCGACGACATGTACCAGTTCTGCGAGGACCAGGACATCGAGATCGACACGCTGATCCACGAGGATGGCCCGGCGCAGATGGAGATCAACCTGTTGCATGGCAACGCGCTCGACCTCGCGGACCAGGCCTTCATGTTCAAGCGCACGCGCGCGCGAGGCCGCGCTGCGCCACAAGATGTACGCGACCTTCATGTCCAAGCCGCACGCCAAGGAGCCAGGCAGCGCGATGCATGTCCACCAGAGCATCGTCGACAAGGACAGTGGCCGGAACGTGTTCTCCGCGAAGGATGGCACGCCCTCGCAGCTGTTCTTCTCGCACCTTGCGGGCCTGCAGCGCTACCTGCCCGCCGCGATGGCGCTGCTCGCGCCGAACGTCAATTCCTATCGGCGCATCACTCGCTTCCAGGTCGCGCCGATCAACGTCCAGTGGGGTTACGACAACCGCACGGCCGGGCTGCGCGTGCCGCTGTCGGATCCGCAGTCGCGGCGCGTCGAGAACCGGCTGTCCGGCGCCGATGCGAACCCCTACCTCGCGATGGCCGCCTCGCTGGCCTGCGGCTACCTCGGCATGATCGAAGGCCTGTCACCGTCGGACCCCATCACCGGCAGTGCCCACGACCTGCCGTTCTCCCTGCCGCGCAACCTCGACGAGGCGATCCGTCGCCTGCGCGAGTGCGACCCGCTGATCGGCATCCTCAGCGAGGCGTTCGTCTCGGCGTTCACGCTGGTCAAGGAGGCGGAGTACGAAGTGTTCCTGCAGGTCATCAGCTCGTGGGAGCGCGAACACCTGCTGCTGAACGTCTGAGCCGGCGCCGCAAGGGGGCATCGCATGACACGCTCGACGCGCGAATGGCAGCAGCTCGATACCGCGCACTACCTGCACCCGTTCACGGACTACAAGGCGCTGGCGGGCAAGGGCGCGCGGGTCATCACGCGCGCCGACGGCGTCTACCTGTTCGACTCCGACGGTCGGCAGATCCTCGACGGCATGTCGGGCCTGTGGTGCGTCGCGATGGGCTACGGCCGCAAGGACTTCGCCGAGGCCGCCTACCGCCAGATGCTCGAGCTGCCGTACTACAACAGCTTCTTCCAGAGCTCCAATCCGCCGGCGATCGAACTGGCGCGTCTGCTGGTCGAACTGACGCCGCCGCAGTTCAAGCACGTGTTCTTCACCGGCTCCGGCAGCGAGTCGAACGACACGATGGTGCGCATGGTGCGCCGCTACTGGGAGCTGATGGGCCAGCCGCAGCGGCAGGTCATCATCAGCCGCTGGAATGGCTACCACGGCAGCACGATGGCCGGCGCGTCGCTCGGCGGCATGAAGGCCATGCACGCCCAGGGCGGCCTGCCGATTCCCGGCATCACGCACATCGAGCAGCCGTACTGGTTCGAATGCGGCGGCGATCTGTCACCGGCCGAATTCGGCCTGAAGGCGGCGCGCGCGCTCGAACAGCGCATCCTCGAGGTCGGGCCGGACAAGGTCGCGGCCTTCATCGGCGAGCCGGTGCAGGGCGCCGGCGGGGTCATCATCCCGCCCGAGACCTACTGGCCCGAGATCCAGCGCATCGTCGACCGGTACGGCATCCTGCTGGTCTCGGACGAGGTGATCTGCGGCTTCGGCCGCACGGGCCAGTGGTTCGGCTGCGAGCACTACGGCACACGGCCTGATTTCATGACGCTGGCCAAGGCGGTGACATCGGGCTACCTGCCGCTCGGGGCGCTGATGGTCGGCGACCGGGTCGCCGACGTGCTGATCGACAAGGGCGGCGAGTTCTTCCATGGCTTCACGTACTCGGGGCATCCGGCCGCCTGCGCGGTCGGCGTCGCGAACCTCGCGGCGATGCGCGACGAGGGCGTCGTGCCGCGGGTGTGCGAGGAACTGGCGCCGTACTGGATGCGCCGCTGGTTCGAGCTGGCCGCGCACCCGCTGGTCGGCGAGGCGCGCAGCCTCGGGCTGTTCGGCGCCATCGAGCTGGTGCCGAACAAGCCGTCACGGCAGTTCTTCCCGAACCGCGGCGAGATTGGCGTCCGCGGCCGCGACATCGTGATCCGCAACGGCCTGATCATGCGGGCCGTCTGGGACACGCTGATCGTCGCGCCGCCGCTGGTGATCACGAAACCCGAGATCGACGCACTGCTGTCCATCGTGGTGCGCTCGCTCGACGAATTGCACCATGATCTACGCCGCGAGGGGCTGGCCTGACGCACTGCTTCTCACTGCGTCCCTGCTGCGCTATAACTGCGCTACCGGCCCGTGCCACGGGCCCCAGTCCCGGGAAGCTGCCATGACCCAACTCAGTCTCGTTTCGCTGCGTCATCCTGTCCTTGCTGCCGCGGCCGCCGTCGTGCTCGCCGCCTGCGGTGGACAGCCGCCTGCCGAAAAGGCGGCCGAGGCGCCTGCGCCGGATGCCGCCGCGCCCGCCAGCGTCGATACCGATGCGGACAAGGTGCTGAACGTCTACAACTGGTCGGACTACATCGACACGACGGTGCTCGAGGACTTCGAGAAGGAAACGGGCATCAAGGTCAGCTACGACGTCTTCGATTCCAACGAGGTGCTGGAAACCAAGCTGCTCGCCGGCAGCACCGGTTACGACATCGTCGTCCCGTCCGCCTCCTTCCTCGAGCGCCAGATCAAGGCGGGCGTGTTCCAGAAGCTCGACAAGAGCCGTTTGCCCAACCTCGTGAACCTCGACGCCGAGATCACGCAGCGGGTTGCGCTGCACGATCCGGGCAACGAACATTCGGTCAACTACCTGTGGGGCACGTCGGGCGTGGGCTACAACGAGGCCAAGATCCTCGAGCGCATGCCGGATGCCCCGGTCGACAGCTTCGCGATGTTCTACGATCCGAAGGTCGTGTCCAAGTTCGCCGATTGCGGCGTCACGCTGCTCGACGCGCCGTCCGAAGTGCTCGGCACCGTGCTGATCTACCTCGGCCGCGACGCCAACAGCGAAAAGGCCGAGGACCTGGCCGCGGCCGAAAAGGTGCTGATGTCGATCCGTCCCTACGTCAAGTACGTCAACTCGTCGAAGTACATCGAAGACCTCGCCAACGGCGAGATCTGCCTTGCGCTCGGCTGGTCGGGCGATGTGCTGCAGTCGCGCGACCGCGCCGACGAAGCCGGCAAGGGCATCACGATCAAGTACCTGATCCCGCGCGAGGGTGCGGTGATGTTCTTCGACATGCTGGCGATTCCCAACGATGCCAAGCACGTCAAGAACGCGCACCTGTTCATCGACTACCTGATGCGCCCCGAAGTCGCGGCGAAGAACACCAATTTCGTCAACTACGCGAACAGTAACGCGGCGTCGATGCCGCTGGTGTCCGACGAGGTCAAGAACGACCGGGGCATCTATCCGTCCGAAGAGACGAAGACCAAGCTCGTGCCCGATCTGGCTGAATCGCCCCAGTTCACGCGTCAGTTGACGCGGACCTGGACGCGCTTCAAGACCGGCAAGTAAGCGGTACGCCGCGCCGATGTCTGCCACTGGTGAACGCGGCGCGGCGCCGTCTCGCGCGGTCGACCGTGCGCGCGAGTACGTGCGCATCGAGAGCGTCACGAAGCGCTTCGGTGACTTCGTCGCGGTCGACAACGTCTCGCTGACGATCTACAAGGGCGAGATCTTCTGCCTGCTCGGCGGATCGGGCTGTGGCAAGACGACCCTGTTGCGCATGCTGGCCGGGTTCGAGTCGCCGACGTCGGGTCGCATCCTGATCGACGGCCAGGACATGGCCGACACACCGCCGTACGAACGGCCGGTCAACATGATGTTCCAGTCCTACGCGCTGTTCCCGCACATGAGTGTCGAGAGCAACGTCGCGTTCGGGCTCGAACAGGAGCGGGTGCCGCGTGCCGAGATCGACAGGCGCGTCGGCGAGATGCTGGACATCGTCAAGCTGGGCCAGTTCGCGAAGCGCAAGCCGCACCAGTTGTCGGGTGGCCAGCGCCAGCGCGTCGCGCTGGCCCGTGCCCTCGTCAAGCGTCCGAAACTGCTGCTGCTCGACGAGCCGCTCGGTGCACTCGACAAGAAGCTGCGCGAACACACCCAGTTCGAGCTGATCAACCTGCAGGAGCAGCTGGGCGTGACCTTCATCGTCGTCACGCACGACCAGGAAGAGGCGATGACGCTGGCCTCGCGCATCGGTGTCATGGACCGCGGCGAAATCGTCCAGGTCGGTACGCCTACCGACATCTACGAATATCCAACCTCCAAATTCGTCGCCGACTTCGTCGGTTCGGTCAACATGTTCGAGGGTCGGCTGATCGAAGACGAGCCGGACCATGTGCGGATCGAGTCGAGCGAACTCGGCGGCACGATCTTCGTCGACCATGGCATCAGCTCCGCGCCGGGCGCGACGGTGTGGGCGGCGATCAGGCCGGAGAAGATCGACATCGATCGCGACCCGCCCGCCAACCTCAGCGAGAACGTCGTCAAGGGCGTCGTCAAGGAGATCGCCTACATGGGCGACATGTCGGTGTACCTGGTGCGCATCGACAGCGGCAAGGTCGTGCGCGTCACGCTGCCGAACATTGAGCGCCAGGCGGATGACCGGATCTCCTGGGACGAGACGGTCTACCTGAGCTGGCACCCGACCAGCCCCGTCGTGCTGTCGCAGTAGCCGCGCATCCACGACCCATGGCCGCGCCAACACTGTCGCCCCCGCATCGCCTGACGAGCGGCCGCCTGGGGCCGCTGTTCAGCCTGCTGTACCGCTTCGGGCCGCCGCGCTGGTCGCACTACATCCGCACCCACTGGACGGGTTCACGCCTCGTCATCGCCGTGCCGTACCTGTGGCTGCTGCTGTTCTTCCTGGTGCCGTTCCTGATCGTGTTCAAGATTTCCTTCTCGGAAGTCCAGATCGCGATGCCGCCGTACGTGCCGCTGTTCGAGTGGCTCGAGGATGCCCGCAAGCTGATCGTCACGTTCAACCTGAACAACTACCTGTTCCTGTTCACCGACGACCTGTACGTCAGCACGTTCTTTTATTCCGTCAAGGTCGCTGCGATTTCGACCTTGCTGTGCCTGCTGATCGGCTATCCGATGGCCTACGCGATCGCGCGCGCGACGCCGACGATGCGCAATGTCTGGCTGATGCTGGTGATCCTGCCGTTCTGGACCTCCTTCCTGCTGCGCGTCTATGCCTGGGTGGGCCTGCTGAAGAACGACGGTGTCATCAACAACGTGTTGCTGGCGATCGGTGTCATCGACGAGCCGCTGACATTGCTGTACACGGACTTCGCCGTCTACATCGGCATCGTCTACAGCTACCTGCCATTCATGATCCTGCCGCTGTACTCGAACCTCGAGAAACATGACCTGACGCTGCTCGAGGCGGCGGAGGACCTGGGGGCGAAGCCGGTGCGCGCGTTCTTCACGGTGACCCTGCCACTGTCGGTGCCGGGGATCGTCGCCGGTTCGCTGCTCGTGTTCATCCCCGCGGTCGGTGAGTTCGTGATTCCGTCCCTGCTCGGGCGCAGCGACCAGCTGATGATCGGGCGCGTGTTGTGGGACGAGTTCTTCGCGAACCGCGACTGGCCGGTCGCCAGCTCCGTGGCGATCCTGCTGCTGCTGGTGCTGGTATTGCCGATCATGCTGTTCCAGCGCTACCAGAACCGGGAAATCGAGGCGGCGCGCAAATGAAGCGCAGCGGCTGGTTCAGGGGGTTGGCGCTGTTCCTCGGGTTCGGGTTCCTGTACGTCCCGATCCTGTCGATGATTTTCTTCTCGTTCAACAATTCGCGGCTCGTGACGGTCTGGGATTCGGCCAACTCGCCAACGTTGAAGTGGTATTCGCTGCTGTTCCAGAACGACCAGGTCATCGATGCGGCGTTGCTGTCGATCCGCATCGCGGCGATGACGGCCACCGGCGCCGTCATACTCGGGACGATCGCCGGCCTGGTGCTGGCGCGCTTCGGGCCGTTTCGGGGCAGGGCGCTGTTGTCGGGCCTGACGACCGCACCGCTCGTGATGCCCGAGGTGATCACGGGCCTGTCGCTGCTCTTGCTGTTCGTCGCGCTGGAGCAGCTGATCGGCTGGCCGGAGGGTCGCGGCGTGCTGACGGTCACGATCGCGCACATCACGTTCGCGATGGCGTACGTCACCGTCGTCGTGCAGTCCCGGCTCGCAGGCTTCGATGACTCGCTCGAGGAGGCAGCGCTCGACCTCGGCGCCCGGCCGGCGAAGGTCTTCTTCCGGATCACGCTGCCGCTGATCGCGCCAGCCATCGTGTCGGGCTGGCTGCTCGCGTTCACGTTGTCATGGGACGACGTCGTCATCGCCCAGTTCGTCTCGGGACCTGGCTCCACGACCTTGCCGATGGTGATCTTCTCGAAGGTTCGTCTCGGCGTGAGTCCCGACGTCAACGCGCTCGCGACCATCATGGTGCTGATCGTGGCACTGGGCGTGGTGCTGTCGGCGCTGTACATGCGGGCCCAGGAGCGACGCCGCGCGCGCGAAGTGCAGATGGCCCGCGCCGCCGAGAAGTGAGCGGCGATCCGCAGCTGCCGCCCACCGGACCCGGTGACGTCGCGGCCCGGCCCGGCAAACTGCCGGATGTCGGTACGACGATCTTCACGGTCATCTCGCAGCGGGCGCGCAGCAGCGGTGCGCTGAACATCGGCCAGGGCTTCCCGGACTACCCGATCGATCCGTTGCTCGCGCAGTACGTGACCGAGGCGATGGCGGCGGGTCACAACCAGTACGCAGCGGGCGATGGTCTGCCGGCCTTGCGCGAAGCCATCGCAGCGAAGCTGCTGCGCAGCCAGCAGGTCCAGGTGGACCCCGCCACGGAGATCACCGTGACCTGTGGTGCGACCGAGGGGTTGTTCTCCGCGATCCAGGCGCTGGTGGCCAGTGGCGACGAGGTCATCGTGTTCGACCCGGCGTACGACGCCTATGAGCCTGCGGTGCGGCTTGCCGGCGGTCGCTGCGTGCGCATCCCTTTGTGGCCACCCGAATTCCGCCTCGACTGGGAGCGGCTCAGGGCTGCACTGACGCCGCGTACCCGGCTGGTGATCCTCAACACGCCGCACAACCCAGCCTGCGTGGTGCACGACGGTGTCGAACTGGATGCATTGGCGGCGGTGCTGCGCGATCGCACCGACATCATCGTGCTCGCCGATGAGGTCTATGAACATGTCGTGTTCGATGGCGCACGGCACCTGAGCGTCGTCGCACACCCTGAATTGCGGGGACGCAGCGTCGCGGTGTTCTCTTTCGGCAAGACCCTGCACGCGACGGGCTGGCGCCTGGGCTACTGCATCGCGCCACCCACGCTGACGAGAGAATTCCGCAAGGTCCACCAATTCAACACGTTCTCGCTGCACACGCCGTCGCAGCATGCGGTGGCGCGATACCTTGCGGCCAGGCCCGAGGCCTGGGAGGGACTGCCGGCCTTCTTCGCGGCCAAGCGCGACCGGATCCGTGCGGGCCTCTCCGGATCCGGGATCGCGACGCCGCGGTCGTCGGGGACATACTTCCAGTTGCTGGACTTCTCGGCGCTGACGCCGGCGCCGGACGTCGACATGGCCGACCGCCTGATCCGCGATGCGGGTGTCGCCTGATACCATTGTCGCCGTTTTACGAGTCGCGTCCGGAATTGACCCTGCTGCGTATCTGCGTGGCCAAGCTCGACGAGACGCTGGATCTGGCCGTCGCCCGCCTGCGCGACTACGCGGCATCGATATCATGAAGAAGCCAACCCGAGTCAATCATCCGCCCGACGCGCCGCTGCCGCCCGGGAACCATCCGGTCGTGGCGCCGATCTACCAGAGCGTCAAGTTCGCGTTCGAGTCGGTCGACGACACGTTGCGCGCGTTGCGCGGCGAACAGCCGGGGTATTTCTATTCGCGCAGCGCCAACCCCACGCTGCGCCAGCTCGAGCAACTGCTGGCCGAGTTGCAGGGGCGGGACGATTGCATGGTCAGCGCATCGGGCGTCAATGCAGTCGCGCAGACGCTGCTGTCGTTGACGAAGGCCGGCGATCACGTGCTGTGCTTTCTCGAGACCTATGGGCCGACGCGGGCGATCATCCGCCGCCTGCTTGGCCGTTTCGGTGTCGGGCACACGATGCTGTCGATCGAGGATCTGGCGGGCATCGAGCGCGTGCTGGCGTCCACGCCGACGCGGCTGGTGCATTTCGAGAGCCCGACCAACCCGGTGACCAAGGTCGCCGACATCGCCGCCATCACGTCGCTGGCGCAGCGGCACGGCGCGCTGACGGTGGTCGACAACACGTTCGCCGGTTTCCACCAGCACGGCGAGTTTCCGATAGACGTCTTCGTCCACAGCCTGACCAAGTACGCGTCTGGCGCCGGTGACGTCATGGGCGGCGCGGTCATCGCCAACAAGGCCGTGATGGAGCAGATGCGCGGCGACTGGAACCTGCTGGGCGCGACGCTCGATCCAAGCGCCGCTTTCCGGTTGCTGCAGGGCATGCGGACCTATTTCCTGCGGTATCGGGCGCAGTGCGCGGCGGCGATGGAGATCGCGAACTTCCTCGCGGCGCATCCGGCCGTCGCGCAGGTGCACTATCCGGGTCTGCCCGGGCATCCGGCCGCACGGCTCGCGCGCGCGCAGATGCGTGAGTTCGGCTCTGTCGTCAGTTTCGACCTGCGGGCTGGCTCCGTCGCAGGTCAGCGGTTGGCCGACGCGCTGGAACTGTTCACGACCACCGCCAGTCTCGGGTCGACCGAGTCGCTGGTGCTGCCGCCGCAGATGATGCAGCCGCGCGACTTCACGTCCGAGCAACTGGCGGCCTGCGGCATCGGACCGGGCACCGTGCGCCTGTCCATCGGCCTCGAGGATCTCGACGACCTGCGCGCCGACCTGCAGCAGGCGCTGGCCGTCGCGTCCGCCGAAGCGTGAAGCGCTCGACGAACCCGGCGAGCGGTGCTGGACGCGCCCCGGGGCGGGCGACAGCATGCGCGTATGGGGCGCCGGGAATCCTGTCGATGAGTAGCCGTCCGCGCAGCGCGACGCTGGGCGCGCCCGACATGGGCAGTTGGCTGGAGTCCGGTCACGCCGCGCTGCAGGCTCGCCTGGCGGCGCTCGGCCCGCGGCCCGCGGGTTGGCGTGAACTCAGCGATGCGCTCGCGCTTGGCGGCGATGACTGGCCGCGCCGGGCGGCGACGCCGCTGCTGGCGCTGCATGCAGACCTGTTCGACAACGCACACCGACCGCGCGAAGCCCTGGCGCTCTGGCGCGATGCCATCGAGGGTGCAACGGCGGCCCGTGAGTTGGCCCAGGCCGCGGGCGGGTCGCCGGCGACCGCCGGCCTCGCGATGCTGTTGCGTCTTGCGGCGGACGCGTTGTCCCTGACCGGGGTGGCGGCCGCCGAGGCCCGTCGGGGCGAGCGCCTGGACGCGGCCAATTTCAACGTGGTTCGCAGGGCCGTTGCAGAGACCGCTGGCGCTGCGCTGCTGCGCCACTGGCGTATCGCGCCGGCCGTCGCGGCGGCGGTGCGGGATGCGCCCGCGGCGCTCGAGCGACGTGCGGCTGGCATCGAGGCGCGCGCCGTGCATTTCGCCGCGGTCCTCGTTGCCGCGTCGCGCAGCGGTTTCGAGTCGCCGGGTCTCGACGGCGAGATGGCCGCGGCGCTGCAGCTGGCACCCTGCAAGTTGGCAGGGGTGCGCCGCAACCTGGCTGCGCAGCAGGGTGTCGCTGACGAACTGCTTTGCGGTCCGCTTATCCTCGGGGAAGGCAAAGCGGCCGGCTGAAACCCGGGTCGGCGCTGGGCGGCTCAGCGCCCGCTCAGTAACTGCTGGCGACCCGCACACGGCGGGGCTGGTACGGCAGCACTTCCATGAACTCGCCGGCGCGCACGCGCTCCTGTACGCCTCGCCAGAAGTCGGCGGTCAGGATTTCGGCGTGGAAGCGCATGAAGGCTTCGCGCTGCTCGTCGGTGAAGGCCAGGAAGTTGATGAAGGTCTCGGGGAAGACGTCGTTGTCGGCGACGTAGAACCAGGCCTCGCCGCGCATCTCGTCTTCATCGCTGGACGCCTGCGGCATGTCGCGGAAGCGGCACTCCGTGACGCGGCACAGCTCGTCGTAGTCGTAGAAGATCACGCGGCCGTGGCGCGTGACGCCGAAATTCTTCAGCAGCAGGTCGCCGGCGAAGATATTGGTGTAGGCCAGGTCGCGGATGCACTGCCCATAGTCGAGCACCGCGCGCTCGGCGAGCTCCGGCGCTGCGCCGCGCAGGTACAGGTTCAGCGGCGTCATCCGCCGTTCGATGTACATGTGATCAAAGACCAGGTCATCGCCTTCCTCGTGGACGGAACTGGCCGTCTCGCTCAGCAGCTCCTCGATGAGCTCCGGCGCGAAGCGCGCGCGCGGCAGGCGCACCCGTTTGAACTCCTGTGCGTCGACGAGGCGTCCGGCGCGGTCGTGCTTGAACACGAAGCGGTACTTGTCGAGCACTTCCTCGCGCAGCACGTTCTTCGGGTAGGGGAAGCGGTCGCGGATCAGCTTGAATACGACGTCGAGCGACGGCAGCGTGAAGCAGACCATGACGAGGCCACGTTCGCCGGGCGCATGCGCGAACAGGTCCTGCGACTGGCCCAGGTGCCGCATGATCTCGCGATAGCGCTCGGTCTTGCCCTGCTTGGCGCGCCCAGCACCGTGAACAGCTCGCTGACGGGCTTGCAGGGCATCAGCGCCTTCAGGAACGCGACGACATCGACGACCCGATCGAGATCGACGTGCAGGTAGGAGCGCGTGAAGCTGAAGACGATGCTGATGTCATCGACGGTCAGCATCGTGGCATCGACCAGGATGCCGCTCTCGGTGCTCTTCAACGCCAGCACCAGGGGCGTGTCCAGTCGCGCCCGCTGATTCGTCCGACGACGTAGGCGCGCGTGAACTGGTAGAACACCTGGGGGATGATTTCGACCACCTCGACCGCCCGGCGTTCGCCGGTGGCCGCAGGTGCGAGGCCACGTCCGCCGCCGACTGCGCGGCGCTCTTCTCGAGGTCGCGCCAGGGTGTGCGGAATCGCAGGTCGCCCAGCAGGTCCTCGAACAGCAGGTTGAGGGCGCCGCGGTTCTCGTACCGGCGGGTGATGCCGACGGGGTTGCTGCCCGCGAGCGGGTCCAGTTCAGTCGCGACGAACTCGACCTCCGGGGCCACGCCGACGGTGCCGAACAGTCGCCGCGAGATCGAACTGAAGAACGTCTTGGTGAACTCCTTGTCGGAGAACCCGGCGATCTCGATCTCGAACGCGTTGCGGATCGCCACCCAAAGACTGCGGTCCTGCGCGCGTGCGCCCAGGCGTACCTTCAGTTCGGCGATCGCGACCTGCGTCCAGCGATCGTACAGATCGATGCGCTCGACGGCGTCTCGCTGGCTGCCCTGCCAGTCCCGCGACTCGAAGCGCTGGGGGGCGCGGCGCGTGATCGCGCGAAAATCAGAGTTATAACCGGCGAACGCCTCGGCCAGGTGCCGCGCGCACTCTGTCGCGAGGTCGTTCGCCGTATCCAGATCCGACTCCGTGCGAGGCGTCAGAGATTGCGGATCAGCGCGTCTGCGAACTCGCTGCACTTGACCTCGGTGGCACCCTCCATCAGGCGCGCGAAGTCGTAGGTGACGGTCTTCTGGCCGATCGTCTTGTCCATCGCCGAGATGATCGCGTCGGCCGCTTCCGTCCAGCCCATGTAGCGCAGCATCATCTCGCCCGACAGGATGACCGAGCCCGGATTGACCTTGTCGAGGTTCGCGTACTTCGGCGCCGTGCCGTGCGTGGCTTCGAACACCGCGTGGCCCGTGACGTAGTTGATGTTGGCGCCCGGCGCGATGCCGATGCCGCCGACCTGAGCGGCGAGCGCGTCGGACAGGTAGTCGCCGTTGAGGTTGCAGGTCGCGAGCACGTCGAACTCATCCGGGCGCGTCAATACCTGCTGCAGCGTGATGTCGGCGATCGCGTCCTTGACGATGACCTTGCCGGCCTTCTTCGCGGCGTCCTGTTCTTCGTTGGCGGCCTTCTCGCCCCTCGCCGCCTTGGTGCGCTCCCACTGTTCCCAGGTGTAGGTCTGATCCGGGAACTCACGCTCCGCGAGTGCGTACGACCAGTTGCGGAAAGCGCCTTCGGTGAACTTCTGGATGTTGCCCTTGTGGACGATCGTCACGCTCTTGCGCTTGTTGACGATCGCGTACTCGACCGCGGCGCGGAACAGGCGGTCTGTGCCTTCCTCCGACACCGGCTTGATGCCGATGCCCGACGTGTTCGGGAAGCGGATCTTCGCGTACGCCTTCGGGAAGTGCTCCTTGAACAGTTCCTTGAACTTCTGGTTCTCGGCGCTGCCCTGCTCGAACTCGATGCCGGCGTAGATGTCCTCGGTGTTCTCGCGGAAGATCACCATGTCGACCTTCTCGGGCGCCTTGACCGGCGAGGGCACGCCCTTGAACCAGCGCACGGGGCGCAGGCAGACGTACAGGTCGAGCAGCTGGCGCAGCGCGACGTTCAGCGAGCGGATGCCGCCGCCGACCGGGGTCGTCAGTGGACCCTTGATCGACACCAGGTATTCGCGGCAGGCCGCGACGGACTCGTCCGGCAGCCAGGTGTTGAACAGCTTGTTCGACTTCTCGCCCGCGTAGACCTCGAGCCAGTGGATCTTGCGCTTGCCGCCATAGGCCTTCGCGACGGCCGCATCGAGCAGGCGCACGCTCGCACGCCAGATGTCCGGGCCGGTGCCGTCACCCTCGATGAACGGGATGATCGGGTTGTCCGGCACGTGCAGCTTGCCGTTCTGGATCGAGATCTTGGCGCCACCCGCAGGCGGCGTGATGGAAGGCTTCGCAGCGGTCGACATGCTTGGGGATCTCCTCGAAATTCGAGGCCGAATCCTAGCATAGCGGCGCCTCCTGACGGCCTGCGCGGCCGCACGGTCGGGGTGATGGGCGCGCGTGGCGGCGACGCTTGGCTACAATGGCGCCATGTCAAAGACGCACGAGTCGACGCCAGCGGCCGATGGCTTCCGCATGCCCGGCGAATTCGAGCCGCATGCCGGTTGCTGGATGCTCTGGCCGGAGCGGCCAGACAACTGGCGAGCCGGCGCGCAACCGGCGCAGCAGGCCTTTGCGGCCGTGGCGGCGGCGATTGCGCGCTTCGAGCCCGTCACCGTCGGCGCGTCCCAGTTGCAGTACGAATTCGCCCGGGCGGCGCTGCCGCCGCACGTCCGCGTGGTGGAGCTCAGCAGCAACGACGCCTGGATGCGCGATGTCGGACCGACCTGTGTCGTCGACAGGCGTGGCACGGTGCGCGGGGTCGACTGGCGCTTCAACGCCTGGGGCGGCATGCGTGGCGGCCTGTACTTCCCGTGGGACCAGGATGATCTCGTCGCCCGCAAGGTGCTCGAGATCGAGCGGCTCGACCGCTACCGCGCGCCGCTGATCAACGAAGGCGGCGCGATCCACAGTGATGGCGAGGGCACGCTGCTGGTCACGGAACAGTGCCTGCTGAACCGCAACCGCAACCCGCAGCTGACCGGCGCGCAGATCGAGGCGCTGCTGCTGGCGTATACCGGCGCCACGCACATCGTCTGGCTGGGCGATGGCGTCTTCAACGACGAAACCGATGGCCACATCGACAATCTCGCGTGCTTCATCCGGCCCGGCGAGGTCGCGCTGACCTGGACCGACGATCCGCGCGATCCGCAGCACCGCATCTCGAGGGAGGCGCTCGAGTGCCTGATGGCGCAGCGCGACGCGCGCGGCCGGCGTTTCAAGGTCCACAAGCTGCCGTCGCCGGGCCCGCTGTACATGACCCGGACGGAAGCCGCGGGCGTGCTGACACGCGCTGGCGCCCGGCCACGGCATGCCCGCGCGCGGCTTGCCGGCAGCTACGTCAACTTCTACATCGCCAACGGCGGCGTCGTCGTGCCACTGCTGGATCCGCGCCACGATGCTCGCGTGCTGGCGAAGTTGCGCCAGCTGTTTCCCGGGCGCGAGGTCGTCGGCGTGCCGGCGCGGGAAATCCTGCTTGGCGGCGGCAACATCCACTGCATCACCCAGCAAATCCCGCTCGCGGGCAAACCACCGCGGCCATCCGCGGCGCGCGCCGCGAAGCGCGCGGCCGGCCGGCGTCGCTGAAGGAGTTCCGATGGCGCGCAAACCGCTTGCCCGACGCGACATTCCCGCCAGCTTGCGCGTGCAGCCCGGCGGTCGGTTCCGGATGCGCGATGGCGACGCGGCGCGCAACTTTGGCTGGGAACGCGAGACCGCGGAGATCGCCACGGTCGAGAACCTGCGCAGGCTGGGCGAGCTGCAGTACAAGATGTACGCCGACGGGCGTCACGCGATGCTGGTCGTGCTGCAGGCCATCGATGGCGGCGGCAAGGACAGCACGATCCGGCGCGTGTTCTCCGCGTTCAACCCGCAAGGCTGCTCGGTGACGGCCTTCAAGGCGCCGACCAGCGCCGAACTGGCGCGCGATTTCCTCTGGCGCGTGCATGCCGCAGTGCCGGCGAAGGGCACGGTCGCGGTGTTCAACCGCTCGCACTACGAGGACGTGCTGGTGGTTCGTGTCGACCGGCTGGTGCCCGAGTCGGTCTGGGCAGCCCGCTACGACCGGATCAACGAATTCGAGCGACTGATCGCCGATGGCGGCACGCGCGTCGTCAAGATCTTCCTGCAAATCAGTCGCGACGAGCAGAAGCTGCGCTTCCAGCAGCGTCTCGATGAGCGCGCCAAGCAATGGAAGTTCGATCCCGACGACCTGCGCAAGCGGGCCCAGTGGGGCGAGTACCGGTCGGCGTTCGAAGCGGCGCTGTCACGTTGCAGCACGACCTGGGCGCCGTGGTATGCCGTGCCCGCGGATCGCAAGTGGTTCCGCGACCTGGCGGTCTCGCAGATCCTGCTGCAGGAGTTCGAGCAGCTGCCGTTGCGCTGGCCCGTGCCGGGCTACGATCCGCGCACCATCCGCATCCGCTGACGGCGCCAGGCCCTCACCACGGATCGCCGCGGCGGGTATGGGCGCGCGGGTGGGCCCTGACATGCGCGCGCAGGTGCGCCGCGTCGAGTGACTGCGGGTCGCGCAGCACGTGCGGGACGGTGCAGCGCACGATCGTGCCCCCATGGCGGTGGTTTTCGACCAGGACATCGCCACCGGTCACATGTGCGCGGTAACGCATGGTCCGCAGGCCCAGGCCCGTGTCCGCCGGGCCGCCGGGCGGCAATCCGCGGCCATTGTCATGGACGCTCAGGCGCACTACCCGTGGGTCCACGCCCAGTTGCAGCACGATGCGCGAGGGCTTGCCGTGGCGCATCGCGTTGTTGATCGCTTCCTGCGCGATCCGGTACAGGTGGTTGCAGGCCGCCTCGTCGAGCCGCAACGGCGCCGTGACGCGCGTGCGCATCGACACGGGGATGCCGTAGCTGTCGCGCGAGCGCGTCGCCAGCGTCCGCAGCGCCGGCAGCAGCCCGCCGCGTTCCAGCGACACGGGTGACAGGCCGCGCGCCAGCGTGCGCGTGTTGTGGATGCTGCGGTTCAGCAGCTCGACGATGTCGTCGAACTCCGCCATCGCGCCCGGTTGCGTGCGCCGCAGCTGCGTCGACAGGGCGCGCAGCATCAACGCGACGCCGGTCAGCTCCTGCCCCAGTCCGTCGTGCAGGTCGTTGCCGATCCGGTGCTGCTCGCGGTTGCTGACTTCGAGGATCTCGCGCTCCAGCACGCGCCGCTCGCTGATGTCGTTCAGTACCGCGAGCAGGTGCGGGCGGCCATCGATCACGATCGGCGTGACGACGCAGGCGGCGGCGAAGGTCGTGCCGTCGCGCCGGCGGCAATCGAATTCACGCGGCGTGCTGCCGTGGGCGGCGCTGCGCAGTATGTCGATCGCGGCGGGTTCGAGCAGCTCCCCGATCGGCGTGTCGACCAGCACGCCCGGGGCGTCGTTGAACAGCCGGTCGAACGCCGGGTTGGTCAGTCGGATGCGCCCGTCGGCCGTGATCAGCACGACGCCTTCGCGCATCGTGTCGAGGATCAGCGCCTGCAATTCGAGCAACTGCTGCTGGCGCACTACCGTCGTCAGTTCGGTGGCCGTCACCGCGACGCCCACGACCTGCGCGCCGCGCCGCACGGCCTGGGCGCGCACCAGCATGTGGCGCGCCATGCCGTCGACCGGATCGCCCATCTCGCGCATCTCGCAGGGCCCTTCGCTCGTCAGCACGCGCTGGTAGAAGCGTTGCGCTTCGTCGACGAGGTCCGGCCGCACGATCTCGAGCAGATTGCGGCCGACGAGCTGGTCCGGTTCGCGCCCGCGGATGCTGCGATTGACGAACACGACCGTCAGGCTCGTGTCGAGCAGCAACAGCCAGTCCGATGAATTGACGGCGATCGACTGCAGCCGCAGCTGCGAATCACGCAGTGCCTGTTCGGCGACCTTGCGCGCATGGATGTTCATGCAGGTGCCGACGACGCGCAGTGGCCTTCCTTCCGCATCGCGACGCACCGCGCGCGAGCGCTCCTGGATCCAGCGCCACTCGCCGCTCCGGGTCCGGACGCGGTACTCGGCTTCGTAGACGTCGTTGTCGCTCGCGAGCAGATCCGCGAACTGGGCCGCTGCGGCGGCGAGGTCGTCCGGATGGATGTTCGCGTCCCACAGTTCGACGTGGTCCGGTCCCTCGCAGGGGTCGATGTCTTCGAGTTCGCACCAGTTGCTGAACCAGTGGGCCCGACGGGTCTGGACGTCGAGTTCCCACAGCCCGAGGTGGGCCGCCCAGACGGCCGTGCCGAGCCGGGCCTCGGCCTCGCCCAGCGCCAGCTCGGCGCGCTGGCTGTGGTCGATGTCCATGACGATGCCGACCATGCGGCGCGGCTCGCCCGCCGGGCCGCGGTCGACGATCTGGGCACGATCGAACACCCAGCGCCATCGGCCACTGGAATCCCGGACCCGGAAGCGACACTCCGCGAATTCGACCTCGCCAGCCGCATGTCGAGAGCGCGCGGCCTGCCACTCGAGCCGGTCGTCGGGGTGCATCGCAGCGAGCACTTCGGCGCCGCGGACGCTGCCGCCCGGCTGCCTGCGCGGCAGCGCGCCAAGGATCCGGTCGCTGCCGATGACGATGTCGTCGTCGCGAAACCACTCGTAGTAGTCGATGGCGGCACATTCGATCGCGAGCTGGAAGCGCTCGCGGGAGCGGGCGAGGTCGTCGGCCATCCTGCGCTGGTCGGTGACGTCGATCGTCACGCCCCGCAGCACGCGCTGCGTCCCCACCGATTGGTCGGATGCCATGCGGCAGCGGTCGAGCACATGCCGGTAGCCGCCGTCGCGGGCACGCACGCGGTAGCCGATTTCGAAGCGGGGCAGGGCGGAGCGGACGAAATCGGCATAGGCCCTGCGGACGCGATCCTGGTCATCGGCGTGCACCGCGGCATACCAGCTGTCGTCGTCATCGGCATCGGCGAGCAGGCCGATCGCGAGCGGTTCGTCCGGCTGGTTGAGCCAGCGGACCACGCCACTGCCCAGGTCCTGCTCCCAGACGAACACCGAGGCGCCGTCGAGCGCGGCATCGCGCTCGAGTTCCGCGACCTTGCGCGCGGTCACGTCGCGGGCGTTGCACAGCACGCCGGCGACATCGGGGTCGTCGCGCAGGTCGACGGCCGCGGCTTCCAGCCAGCGATAGGCGCCGCCGGCTTCGCGGATCATCAGCTCCAGCCGGTCGTCCTCGCCACAGGAATCGCCGATCCGGCGGATCATTGCGGCAGCCCGGCGGCGGTGGGCCGGGTGGACCCGGCGCAGCACCTCCCGCAGGCGCAATTCGCGCGGACGGTAGCCGAGGATGCGGCCCACGCTGGCGCTCGTGAAGGTCGCGTCGCCATGCGTATCGAACACGACGATCAGGTCCTCCATCTTCTCCGTCAGGGCCGCGAAGCGGCGCTCGCGTCGGCGCAGCTGTTCCTCGAACGCGACTTCCTGGGTTGCGTCGTGCAGGTACAGCAGGATGCACTGGACGGACGGATCCGACAGCGCATTGACGGCGAGGCAATCGATCCAGCGCCACTGTCCCGCGGCATCGCGGAGCCGGAAGCGCAGTCGCGCGATCCGCTCCGGGCCTTCGGCCACGAGTCCCTGTGCGAACCGCTGCCGCAGTTCGGGAGGTCCTCGGGATGCACGAAGGCCAGTCCGCCGCGTCCCGACGCGCGTTCCGCCGACACGCCGCACAGCGCCTCGATCTGCGGACTGATGTGCAGCACGTTCGCACGCCCGTCGAGCGCGCACAGGCCGTCGCTGCCGTTGCGTGAAATCGCGCGGATCAGGGCCAGCCGCCGTGCCTCGAACTGTTCGCGCAAGCCTGGAACATGCTCGGCCGCCGCGACCACGGTGTCGGTGGCGTCGGCTTCCTCGACGTACAGCGATGCGGCCGCCGGCTCGCCCGCCGGCGACTGCCACGGCGTGAGTGTCACGGACAGCAGGCGCGGTTGTGGGTCGCCCGGCAGCGGGATCAGCGGCAGGTGAACCGTTTCGCCGGCGAGCGCCCGCGCGTACTCCGCCGCGAGGCTGCCCGCAGCGGGGTAGAGGTCGAACCAGTTGCAGCCGAGGCAGTCTGCGGCGGGACGGTCGAATCGCTGCGCGAAGGAGTCGCTGACCCAGACGATCCGCAGGGCGGCATCGAGGGCGGCGCGACACCCGCGCTGCTGGGCGAACAGCTGACGCAGCAGATCCGTATCCGAGATGCAGTCAGGCTGGGCGGCACGGGCGCGCCGCTCGGAATTACCCATCGCTATGCTGTTCCCCCGGAAGCTGAGCGATTATGCGGGCTGCCAGCGCCCGCGTCGAGGGTCAGTCGACGCCGAAGCGGTAGTCGACGTCGATGACCAGCGTGCGCGCGGCACCAGGGAAATAGCGAAAACTGCCCTGCGCGAAATCGGCCCGGTCCGCGTATCGACGGTCGAACAGGTTGCTGACGCGAATGCCAGTACGCAGCGACGTGGACGCGCGCCAGTCCAGCCGCAGGTTCGCGAGCCAGTGACCCGGATAGTCACGCGTGTTCGATGCGTCGACGAAGTAACGGCCGACCTGCAGCACCTCGAGTTCGGTCCGGATCGCGGCGGCGGGCTGCCAGCCGATCCGCAGGTTGTGCAGGGTGCGCGGTGCCGTGTCGACGTCGCGCCCGGCGACGATCGTTTCGCCGCCCTCGACCAGCGCGTTGAAATCGTAGCGATGCCGCGCGAGCGTGCCGGCGAGCGCGAGGTCGACGCCGCGCGGCAACTGCGCCGTCAGCTGGTATTCGACGCCTGCATGCGTCGTGCGGCCGCCGCCGATGTTGAAGCCGTTGCTGTCGCGGATGACGCTGCCGCGCTTGCGCATCGAGAACAGCGCGAGTTCGGCGCCGACGTGCCGCCAGCGGCCTAGCCAGCCGAGTTCCACGCTGTCGAGGTTTTCGGAGTCGAGCGCCGCGCGGGTCTGCTGTCGCTGCAGGCGATAGAGCTCCGTCTGTTCCGGTGGCCGGAAGCCACGCCCCACGGAAAGGTAATAGCGCTGCGAAGCGGCGGGCGCATAGCCCAGTTCAACCCGCGGCGACAGGTTGTCGAAGGCGTCGTTGCGGTCGGCCGGTCGGCTGAACAGGCAGCCACCGAACGGGCAGGGGTTGCCGGCCTCGTCGGTGTTGCCGTCCAGCATCCGGTTGTCGTAGTCGTAGCGCGTACGCTCGGCGCGCAGTGCGGCGCCGGCACTCCAGCGAGGGGCGATCTGCCAGCGCAGATCGACGAAGGCACCCGCCGTCAGCCCGTCTACGCCGTAGTCGTAGTGCCGGCCGGCGGGGCGGATCGCACGGGCGACGGCACTGCCTTCCAGCGTCGGCCCGCCCTGCACCTCGAGCAGGCTGCTGCGACTGAATTCCAGGTCGGCACCGGCGCGCAGCTGCAGCGAGTCCGACAGCGGTCGCAGCGACGTGAGGTTCAGCGCCACGCTGTCCTGGGCATTGCGTTCCAGCGGTTTGCCGAGCAGGAAGTGCTGCAGGAACTGCATCTGCGAACGTCGCAATGCGACGCGCAACTCCGTGCTGCAGCCGTCGCAGTCCTGCCAGCGCGCCTCGCCGCTGAGGCGCGTGCTCCAGGCGTCGCGGAACGCTTCCGGATTCTGGTTGGAGCGCCGCAGCACGGGGTCGCGCCACGCGTCGAAGCCGCGCACGAAGCCGGCGGTTTCCTGATTCAGCACGGTCGCCGCCGCGCGCACGCGCAGCTCGGCATTGCCGAGGCGCCCATCCCAGCCGAGATTCAGTTTGGCCTCTTCGCCACCGGACGCTTCGCGCCAGCCGGCGTCGCGCGTCCAGCTGCCATACAGGCCGACCGTCCCGGCGCGCGCCTCGAGGTTCAGGCGCCGTGAACTGTCGGCGCCGAGCTCCACGCCGATGCGCAACGGTGCCAGGGTCGATATCGAGGGCGTCAGCACGTTGACGATGCCGTGCACCGCATTGGCGCCGAAGGCGACGGTGCCGGGACCGCGGATCACCTCGATGCGACCGGCCTGCGCGAGGTTCAGTTCGAAGAATTCGTTGACGTTGCAGAAGCCGACCGGACGGATCGGCATGCTGTCCTCGAGCACGAGGAATGCGCCGCAGGCACCGGCGCCGGTCAGCACCGGCGAGCGGATCGCGGTCAAGCTCTCCTGGCCGCTGCCGCGCTGCAGATAGACGCCGGCGCCCCGATTCAACAACTCGTTCGCATGCGTTGCCCCGACCAGCTCGATGTCCTCGCGGCCGACCGCCGCCACGCTGCCGGAGAAATCGAGCCGCGGCTCGGTCCGGCGGCTCGCGGTGATGACGACCGCCTCCAGCGCGGCCGGATCTGCCTGCTGGGCCGCGCCGGATGGCGCGGCCAACAGCGCGATGGCCAGTGCTGTCCCTGCCGCCGCGCGACGGGTCGGTCCTTCGATACGCATGCCGTCATTATCAGGCATGCCGGCGCGTGCTGGTATTCTGCGCGGGTATGGAGCACAGCGTCCCCTGTCAGCGGGCCGGCAGGCGTCGCCGCCGGCGTGCCAGCGCGACTGCCTGGCTGCTGGCCGTGGCGTTGCCGCTGGTCGCGTCGGCGTCACCGGCGGCCACCACGGGCGCGATCGAGCCCTCGCCAGCCCGACCCCGGATCGGGCTGGTGCTGTCCGGGGGCGGCGCGCGCGGCATGGCGCATATCGGCGTGCTCCGCCAGCTCGAGGACATGCGCGTGCCGATCGATGCGATCGCGGGCACCAGCATGGGTGCCGTCATCGGCGGGTTGTACGCGAGCGGGCTCGATGCCCGCGAGATCGAAGCGGTGATGACCTCCGTGAACTGGCAGGACGCGGTGCGCGACCGCCCGCCACGCCAGGAGCTGACATTCCGCCGCAAGGCCGAAGACCAGAACTTCCTGGTCAAGTTTCCGCTCGGGCTGCGCGGCGGCGACTTCAAGCTGCCGAAGGGGCTGATCCAGGGCCAGAAGCTGACGCAGTTGCTGCGGGGGCTGACGCTGCCGGTGTTCGACGCGCCGGACTTCGACGCACTGCCGACGCCGTTTCGCGCGGTCGCGACCGATCTCGAGACCGGCGAAGCGGTGATCCTCGATTCCGGCGACCTGACGCAGGCGATGCGCGCGAGCCTGTCCGCGCCGGGCCTGTTCGCGCCAGTGGAACGGGACGGGCGGCTTCTGGTGGATGGTGGCATCGCCGAGAACCTGCCGATCGACGTCGCGCGCAGCCTGGGCGTCGACGTGCTGATCGTCGTCGACGTCGGCTTCCCGCTGCTGCCGCGCCAGCGGCTCGACTCGGTGCCGACGATCTCGAACCAGATGCTCGCGATCTTCATCCGGCGCAATGCCGAGCGGCAGCGTCGCACGCTCGGCGAACAGGACATCGTCATCGATCCGGCACTGGGCGAGGCATCGAGCTTCGACTTCGGCCAGGTGGAACAGGCGATCGACCTGGGTCGCGCGGCCGCCCGCGAGCAGGGCGCGCGCCTTGCCGCACTGTCGCTCGACGATGCCGGCTATGCCCGCTGGGTCGCCGCGCGCGCCGCGCCACGCGAAGCGCCGCCGGTCATCGATTACGTCACGGCTGCCGCCGGCAGCGAGCGTTATGCGGCGACCCTGCAGGCCCGCTTCGGTGACCTCGCGGGTTCGACGCTCGATGCCGCGGTGGTCGCCGACCGGGTGTCGCGGCTGTACGGCCAGGGCAATCTCGAACTGCTCGACTACCGGATCGAGCACGACGGTGCGCGCCATGGCCTCGCGCTCGAGGCGCGGCGCAACTCCTGGGGCCCGAACTACGTCCGCTTCGGGCTGAACCTGCAGGACGATTTCGACGGCAACTCTAGCTTCAATGCGGCGGCGCGCTTCGTGCTCGCCGAACTGACGGAGCGCGGTGCCGAATGGGTCTGGGACCTTCAAGTCGGCGAATCGCCGAGGGTGGCGACCGAGCTGTTCGTGCCGCTCGACGACCAGTCGCGCTGGTTCGTCATGCCGCTGGCGCGTGTCGAACTGCGCAACGTGCCGTTGCTGGAGGACGGCCTGCGCATCGCCGAGTACCGCGTCCGCAGTTTCCAGTTCGGCGTCGATGCCGGGCGTGAACTGGGGGACTTCGGCGAGCTGCGCATCGGCCTGCGGCGCGAGTCGGTCAGTTCGCGCGTCCGCCTCGGTGATCCGTTGTTGCCGGTCGATGACTTCAACCTGCGGCAGTATTTCGCGCGCTTCTCATACGATCGGCTCGACGACGTGAACTTCCCGCGCGCCGGACAGTCGTTCGCGCTGGAGTGGCGCGGCGAGCGCCCGGAGCTCGGATCGAGCGGCGATGCCGAGGTGCTGTCGGCCGACTGGCTGGTCGCCGGGTCGCGCGGCCGGAACACCGCCGTGTTCTGGGCTTCGGCGGGCAGCAACATCGGTGATCCGGCGGGCACCGTCAGTTCGCTGTTCCCGCTGGGCGGATTCCTGAACCTGTCGGGCCTGCCGCCGGATTCGATCACCGGCGAGCACTTCGCGATCGCCCGCACGCTGCTGTACCGGCAGATCGGCCGCGGTGGCGAGGGCTTCCTGAACGTGCCGGCCTACCTCGGGCTATCGCTGGAGCTCGGCAACGTCTGGCAGCGGCGCAGCGACATCTCGGCGGGCTCGGCGCAGCGCCACGGCAGCGTCTTCCTCGGGCTCGACACGCTGTTCGGGCCGGTGTATCTCGGGACGGGATTCTCCGACGCCGGCGATACCGGCTTCTACCTGTTCCTCGGCCGGACCTTCTGAGCGCAGCGCCGGTCGACGGCGACCGCCGGTCAGCGAGCGAGGCTCTCGGCGAGTTTCTCGACCTTGGCGTAGACCAGCGCGGGTGCATCACCGCGGCGCGAGTATTCGTGCTCGCGGCTCATTTCAACGAGCGCTGCATCGCGGTCGTCGACTGTCTCGAACCAATGCGTGCGATTCCAGTCGGCGCCGAGCAGTTTCGCGAACGGATCACCCGGCCGCAAGGAGACGCGAACACCGTAAGGGCGCGGATGGCCGCTGTCCGGTTCGCGCAGGTTGTGGGCATGGCAGGCAGGCATGGCGCGAAAGCGTACTACAGCTGCCGGTCCCCGGCACCTTCGCGGTCCGACCAGCGCAGCAACCGGCGTGATGAACCGGTACAGTCTCTTGCCAGTCGCCATCCAGATCCGGGTGACGATCGACGGCGTCGCGAGCACGCGCTTCTGCCGCGCGGTCAGGCGCGCCGGTAGGTAAGTGCGCTTGTGTTTCAGCAGGTGGCGCAGGTCGTCGTGCGCGAGGATGCGGAACAGCCGCGTCGAGCGGTCGCGACACAGCGCGAGCTGGAAATCGACCAGCGCCGGCTCGCCGGCCGGCGTGACCAGCCAGTTCGGTTCCTTCGCGAGGTCATTGTGGACCACGCCCTGCGCGTGCAGTTGGCGCAACAGGCGCAGGGCCTCGCGGAAGTAACGCGGTTCGGTCGGCCGCGCGACCTGCATCGGCTCGCCATCGATCCAGGAGCGCAGCGTGCGCTGCCGGTCGGCGGCGAGCACGCGTGGCACCTGCGGCAGCGCCGCGAGTCGCCGCAGCGCCGCGACTTCGCGCCGCGCGAGGTGGCGTGCCAGCCAGCCCAGCCACCAGCGCGCTGCGGTCAGCTCACGCACGACGACGCGGCCGTGCTGCGGTCGTCCTGCAGCAGCACGCAGCCGAACAGGTCCTGCTTGAGCTGGCGGGTCACGGCAGCGGCAGCAGCGTCGGGGTGAGCTGCGCTTCGCGCAGCAGCCGGGTGCCGATGATCAGCGCGAGCAGCAGCACGATGGAGCCGGCATCGAGGAAGGCCTTCCACAATACACGCGGCTGGATCTCCAGACGTTCGGGCGGGCGCGCTGCCGGCAGCGCCGACAGGCGTGGCAGGAAGCGTCGCGCGCGCGTCATGTAGTCGGCGTAGGCCGCGCCGTGCAGCGTCAGCAGCAGGCGTTCTTCGCTGCGCGCCGCCTGCGACACCAGCAGCCAGACGACGACGACCGCGAGCAGCGTCAGCGCGATCGAGTGCGTGGCGAGCCCGAGGCCTGCGGCAACGCCGATCGACAGCGCATACAGCGGATGTCGACACAGTGCATAGGGGCCGCTCGTGACCAGCACCGCATCCTTGCGGCCGGCGACGAATGACCGAGCACCAGATCCTGCCCAGCGAGCCCGCGACCACGATCAACCAGGCGAGGACGTCGAGATACCGGTAGGCCGGCAGGGTGGTGTCCGTGGGTCCCGCTATGGCTGACACCCACCACAGGCCCAGATAGAAGGCCAGGGTCAGGCGCAGGCGGGGCGTGCTCGCAGAGGTGGTCATCGCGGCCGCTACGATACCTTGAAGTCGGGCCGCCCGGTCTCCAGACTCGGGATCCACCCTGCCAGGAGGCCAGCATGAGCCTGTTCCGCCGCAAGACCGAGATGGTCAGCGCCGCCGACGCGCTGCCCGGGCGCGACGTCCCGATCCGCATCCCCGCGAAGCACTTCGTCAACGGCGCGCCGCTCGCGCCGCCGTTTCCCGAAGGTCTCGACGATGCCTACTTCGCGCTGGGTTGCTTCTGGGGCGCCGAGCGATTGTTCTGGAAGCTGCCGGGTGTCTATTCGACGTCGGTCGGCTATGCCGGCGGGTTCACGCCGCACCCGACCTATGAAGAGGTCTGCACCGGCCGGACCGGGCACACCGAGGTCGTGCGGGTCGTGTTCGATCCGAAGACGATCCGCTACGAAGACCTGCTGAAGGCGTTCTGGGAATCGCATGACCCGACCCAGGGCATGCGCCAGGGCAACGACGTCGGGACGCAGTACCGCTCGGCGATCTTCGTCACCAGCGACGCGCAGCGCACCGCCGCCGAGACCAGCAAGCGCGCGTACCAGGCGAGCCTGAGCGCCGCCGGCCACGGCAGCATCACGACCGAGATACTGGCGGCGCCGGCGTTCTACTACGCCGAGGACTACCACCAGCAGTACCTCGCGAAGAATCCCAGCGGCTACTGCGGCATTGGCGGTTGCGGCGTGCCCTTTGGGCATGCGGAGCGGCCAGGGGGAGGCAAGGCTGCGGGCCCGGCGTGAGGGCGCGTAGATTGAACGGCGCATCGATTCCTTTTTAGGTAACCCTTACGCGTGGCATCGGTTGGCGCCAGTTTTGCGCCGGCCAACCATCGATTTCGGAGACGTGACGTGAGAAAGGGTGCGCGACCAACGAAATTTCGGTCCCCTCTTTCCGTCGCAATTTTCCTTCTATGTTGCGTGACACTGGTGAGTGCGTGTGAGCGGGCGGTGGTGTCGGGCTACGGATCCTTAACGCAAGGTGCCGAGGAGCAGGCGTTGACGGCATGCCGTGTGCCGGGCGCAACTGAGAAACTCGAGTACGCCATTTGCCGAGCTGATGCTGGCTTGGTGCATGACGCCTATAGCGCACTGATCGCGAGCACACCGCCGCGCCCGGCCGGCACCGTGCCGGTCGCGTTCGTAGACTTCATGGCGACGCTTGGGCGAGTGTTCAAAGGTGATCGTGAGGTGGGCACTGATCTGCCCTGGGCTCGACTAGAACAAGGCGAGTTTCGCGCCCCCGTGGCAAGCCTCATTGCGGGCTAAGTACTGGAAGGCGAAGACGTGGGTGTAAAGCCTGCCGAGCTTTGGGACTACGCGTGGGCGTACTATCAGGATCGCACGGGTTCACTGCATCCGCTTCTGCTGATGACCGATGTCGATCACCCGCGCGCCTTCGACGTTCTCAAGCGCCAGCTAGAGAGCGTCAAACGCATGAAGGGAGCCGGAAACGACTACGCCCTCGTCTTCATCGGGTTGCGGGAGATCTGCGATAGTCGCGCGATCGGTTTGTTGAAGGCTCTGGCCGACAGTGGCGACGATGAGATCCGGACGAGGGCAAGCGATGCCCTCGCATGGTACCGGACCAGAACGGTCCCCGTATGCCAGGCCCGCAGTCGGGCGATTGCGCGGCGCTGACGGAGTCCGTCTAGAGTTCTTGCTGCTCTCCGGGACAGCCGGTAAGTCGTCTATCCGAACCACGGGGACTCGTGAGCTTCCGTCTGTGCGTTAGGGTTGGTCTGAGGCGCTCCCCGCAAATCGTCGGTGAGGCAACGAGTGATGGCCGTTTGGCTGAAGTTGATTCAGTACGCAATCGCCGTTTACGTCGCGTGGCGCTTCGAACGGTGGATGATATCGAGAACCAAACTTAACGCGCTCGGCGCCTGGGCAGTGCGGAATCATTCGTGCTGGAACCTGGAATGGCAAGCAAACAAGGGATGCTAGTTGGGTGCGTCCTGGTATGGGGGAGTTTTTGTGGGTCATCCCCGGTGTCGGAGCCGTTGCAGTCGGGACGTGCGCGGCTCTCTTCGCAGCAGCCGTCCTGTGGGGCTGCAGAGTGGAGGTAACACCCGAGGGTTCCACCGTGCGCCGATGGTGGCGGCGGGATGTCTTTGTGTCATGGCGAGACGTGAGTGAAGTCCGGCGGCGAACGAGGCCGCATCGAACCGTTGTAAAGGCGGATCGCCTCGGATCTTGTTCGATCCCGGCGTACTATCGCGGCACCGGGGAATTTCGGGCGTTGGCGCGCAAAAGAATGCGGGTGTAAGGATTCCGAGGTACTCCCGGTTGGCAGCCATGCGTATCACGGAATCAAGATGCACGCCGTCACGGTTCTGTCGAGGGCGTCGGTACAGCGACAGTATTTGAGATGTCCTGGAGTCATATGTTCTTTGCCCTGATCCAATTAGTACTGGGCGTCGTCGGGTTTGGTGGGCCGGCCGGCGTACCCGAGACGAAATCAAACCTGGCGTGTGCCGTTGCGGGTGTCCATGAGTCGATTGAGCGTGCTCTCTGTGCGCCTGAACCCGGCGCTCTGTTCCGCGCGATGAGGGTGGCGAGGAGCGCCGTATTGCCACCCAACCAGAGGATGAGTGTCTCCGAGCGGCTCCAGGGGGAGGAGGCCTACGACGCGCAGTTGCAGGTACTGATGCGCGTGTTTCGAGGCGATCGCAGCGTTGGACGAGCGATCCCGTGGGACATCTGGAACCGGGATCCATTCAGGGTCGAACTCGCGGAGCGGCTCGCACAGGCTGCGCGCAATGGCAGGGCGACCGTCGACCTGCGGGAGATTCAGAATTTCGCACGGACGCACTTCGATGCGCAGCGGGGCACGCCGAATCAAGCGACCATACATTTGCTCGGATACGCGAATATCACGGATCGGCTCGACGCACTGCGGCGAATCGCGATGGAAGGCGATAAGGCTCTCGTGCCTGCAGTGATCGTGGCTCTGGCATCCATGTGCGGCGAGTCTGCGCTTCGACTGCTGCGCGAGATACTCGAGTTACCGCGAATCGCGTCCGCGTATCCCCCGGACCGCGTAGAGGAGGTGCTCTCGAGTCGAGCAAGCAATACGCGGTCATGGTGCGGAAGGGGGGTTGCCGGGGCTGAGTAGGCCGCGACGATTTCGAGTTGTTCTTGAGCTTTGTCCGTCTTTCGTCGCGACCGGTGCCCGGGTTTCCGCCGCAGCTACTGCGGCGGCTCCTGGCCTGGTGCCGTGTCTTCCATCGGGAAGCTCTGCGCCTCCGGGGTCGTGGTCGCCGGCGCCGGGGTCGGCGCGGGTGCTGGAGCAGGCGCCGCGGTGGTCGTGGCCGGCGAGCCTTCCGACGCGCGACCGGGCAGCGTGCTGGTCGCGATCGTGGCCAGCAGCCGGCGGATCGATTCGGAGTCCTTGCGCACCGCGCCGCTGAAGATGTCGGCGGCGGCAACGCGTCGGCCGTAATAGCGGTTGTTGGCGTCGCGGTTGATCGCCAGCACGGTGCCATCCAGTGCCACGCCGGCGAACAGGCCGCGGCTGCGGGAGTCCGAGTAGATCTCGGCGCTGAACGTCGGGTCGGTCGCGGCGGACGCGGTACGGCCGACGGGTCCCGCGGCGACGGACGCATCGGCACCCAGCGTCAGCTTGCCATCGGCGATTCCCTCGACGCCGGCACGGGTCGTGAACACCAGCACGACGTCGGTTTCCTGCGCACCTGCCTGCCAGCCGACGCTCGCGCCGCTCAGCGTGACGAACGCGGGATTCGAGAAGCGGCCGTTGGCATCGCGCACGACCAGCACGCCGCGACCGAGTCGGCCGCCGAGGATGAACGCGGCCTTCTTGACGTCCGGGATCACGGCGATGCCATAGGCACGCTCGAGCAGCCGGTCCGGGATGAACTGGTCGGCCCGGCCACGCAGTTCCTCGAGGACCTGGGTCGACACGATGACCTGGGCCTCCTGGCGCGCCTGGGCAGACGCCGGCGCGACCGGCAGCGAGAGCAGGACGAGCGCGAGCAGCGCAGTAGGAATCTGAACCGTCTTGAACATGGTGCCGCCTCCCGTAAACCGCAAGCTTAACTTAAGCGTTGCGGATTGAGACCAGCGGGCGCGACAGGGGTTCAGTCGTCGGGGGTCAGAACCAGGCGGAAATGAACAGCTGGATGACGTTGGCGTTGAGCTTGTACAGCGGCTCGGCGCCAGCGGTGGGACCCAGCGTGATGTCCCGGAAATCATCGTATTCGATGATCATGTGGTCGAAGCGCGCGTTGATCGTGCCGCGCTCGAGCCATGGCATGCGGGCGACCTTGAACTCCCAGGTCGCGCCGACGCCGATCGTGTGGCCGGTGAAGGTCGACAATTCCTTGTCCCGGGCCTGGAAGTTCAGCGTATTGCGGCGCGGGAACAGGTCGCGGTAAAAATCGGCGGCATCCTGGGTGTAGAAGCGGTATTCGACGTCGAACGTCCAGCTGCCCCACATTGGCTGCGTGTAACCGATCTCGGCGGTGTGCGCGACGATCCCCCAGGTATCGGTATAGAAGCGGTAGCGGCCGTCCAGTGCGGCCCGCCACGGCAGGAAGTACTTCGCGCGCAGCGATGCGGCGTTGCTGGTGCGGGTCGACGGATACCGCTCCGGGTCGAAGAAGTAACCCATCGGTGCGGTGACGTCGGCATAGCGGATCGAGCGATAGGGGCTGTTCAGGTAGCCCTCGTCGGTCATCAGGTCGTAGGCCGCCGTGGCGATCAGGTCGCGGGTCAGCACCTGGGTCAGGCTGACGCTGTAGCCACGGGTGTCGGACTCCGCGGCGAAGGTCGGGTCGCGCAGCAGGACGCCGTTCGTGTCCTTGATGTTGCGGAAGATCTGGTTCTCGCCGCGGCGGAAACCGAACGCGATCGTGGTCAGGTCGCCGAACATGTCCTGGCTGATCGACACGAAGGTCGTCTTGGCGACGTAGTCGGATTCGCTGCTGTCGATGTAGCCCGCGCTGTAGGTCGTCTTGCCGCGCAGGTAATCCACGGCAAGGCTCTTCTGGGTGCGCTCCTCGGTGTAGGGGCTCGCGGTCGTGACGACGTCGATCGAGGCCGACGACACCGCGTCGATGTAGTAGTTCGCGGTCACCGACACCTTGTCGGCGAATTTCTTGCGCACGAGCACCGACGGGCCGTCGATCGTGACGCCGCCGCCGTCATAGCGGTGGTACAGCAGGTCGGCGCGATCCTCCGGCAGCACCGCGGCGAGCGACGCCTGGGACACCGCCAGCAGCGCGAGCGTGGCCAGCGCGCGGCGCTTCGGAATGCGGGTGATCGACGCCATGTCCAGGCTCAGTTGCAGCCGCAGCCGCCGCCCGCGCCGCCCATGCCGCCGCGCGCGCCTTCGCGCGACTCGAACACGTGGTCGATGTAGGCCGTGGACACCGGGTCGCGCTCGAACGCCATGATCGGATCCGCCAGGCGCTCGCGCTCGTAAGGCTTGACCCAGGGTTCGATCGGCGCGCAGCCGGTCAGCAGCAGCACGGCCGGCGTGGCCAGGCAAAGCAGCGAGAGCGTGCGCAGCGGGCGGCGACGAACCTGCGTCATGGCGTCACTCCTTGAACAGCTTGCGGATGTGGTCGAGATAGACGTTCTCATCCCCCGGCTTGTAGCCGCGGTGGATGACGCGGGCATTGCCCTTGCGATCGATGATGACCGAGCTCGGCATGCCCTGCACCTGGTACAGCTTGGACACGCTGCTGTCCGGGTCGAACGCGATCGGGAAGGACACCGGCACCTTCTTCAGGAAGTCCTCGGCTGCCTTGGAATCCGGTTCGACGTTGACGCCGATCAGCGTGAAGCCCATGCGCTTGTACTTCTGGTACATCGCGTCCAGCAGTGGCATTTCCTGGCGGCAGGGGCCACACCAGGTCGCCCAGAAGTTGATCATGACGACCTGGCCCTTGAACTGCGACAGCGACAGCTTCTTTCCGCCGCGCGCATCGAGCGTGAAGTCCGGTGCCGGCGCATTCTGCGCGACCTTCGCGACCGCCGGATCGGACGGTGCGAGCGACAGCGGCAGCAGCGCGGCCAGCGACAGCGCCAGCAGGCCGCGGCGGAGGCGGCGGTTCGGGGAGGGGCTGCGGGGTGTCGTGGAAGCGCATGGCGGTCATCCTCGGGATCAGAAGAACACGGTCACGCCGAGGCGCGCTTCCAGGTTGTTGGTGACCTTGTTCGTGCCGAAGATGTCCGATTCGAACGCCCGATCCTGCACGTCGATGTGCACCGTCAGCCAGTCGGTGGGCAGGATGCGGTAGCCGGCGCCGAAATTCAGCGTGAACTTCTGTTCCTGCGCGAACTTCGTGCTGCCCACACCGCCCATCACGTAGAAGGCGCTGTTCATGGCGAGGTTGCGACCGAGAAAGACCTCGCCCGGCAGGAAGTTGTACCCAAAGGACAGCGAGTAGTACGTGATCCGCCTCTCATTGCCCAGGTTGAGCGGGTCCGAGCCGGGATTCAGCAGTTCGAAGCTCGTGAGTCCGAGTCGCGAACGGCCGACATTCGCCTCGAAGAAGAAATCCTCGGTCACGTGGTAGGCGGCCTTCACGCCGTAGGCGGGGTTCGTGCCGAAGTCTTCGACGGTCAGCCAGCCGTAGTAGGCGCCCAGTTCCCAGTTCTCGGTGTCGATCTTCGGCCGCTTGATCTCGCGGCGCTCGACTTCGGGGTCGATCACCCGCGGTGGCGCCGCGTCGGCATCGTCCTGCTCGAGCTCTTCGGTGCTGGCCACCGTCGTCTCTTCGCTGGCTTCGCCACGATCGCCCCACCACGGCCATTTCAGCGCCGCGCAGCCGGACAGGCCGAACGCCGACACGGCGACGACCGCGACGGCGCGCGTCAGAAAGAAGAACGCGAGTCCGACTTTCCATTCTCTGAGTTCCTCGTTGTCGTTGCGGCTCGTGAAGATCACGCGTTCCTTGTATTCGCCGCGCAGGAAGAAACGTCGCGTCAGGTAGACCCGTGCGCCGACGCCTGCGTAGGCGGACTGGTCGGTCCGGTCCACGAGGTTCGGCCGCTGGGCGTCTTCATCGACGCGGAAGATGCCGCCACCGATCGTGATGTACGGCGAGACGCGCCACTCCGGCGCGAACACGTGGATCAGGCCGGCCTCGACCATGTAGCCGTTGCGCTGCTCGCCCAGGTACTGCGAGCCACTGATCTCGACCTTGAGGTTGTCGTTCAGCGAAAACGCGCCGAAGGTCGACACCAGGTTCGCGCCATCGAAGTCGCCGACCATCGCGCCCAGTTCCCAGCGATGCGTCTGGAAGCCGGCGCGATCGCCCAGGTCGAGCGTGAAGCGCGAGCCATCGGCCAGCAGCGTCAGCTGCATGTCGCGGGCGCTGGCCCAGCCCTCGACACCGCGCTCGGTGCGGACCTTGAAGTAGTCGGTGCGCCGGAACAGGATGTCGATGGCTTCATCGCGGGCCACGACCTGCGTGACCGGATAGCCACGACCCGGGCCCGTGCGCAGCTCCAGGTAGGGCTCGGCGACGAACACCTGCAGCAGCTTTTCCCGCTCGCGTTCGGCCTTGGCCTCGGCGCGTTCGGTCCGCTGGCGCTGCTTCTGCTCCTGCTTCGCGGCGCGGGCGGCGGCGCGCGGCGATGCAGCGTCGGGTTCCTGCTGGGCCTGCAGCGCCGGTGCGCACAGCAGCGCGCAGGCGAACGCAGCCGCCAGCGCCCGCGCGCAGCGCGGCGCCGGCGGCAGTCGGTCGTGCGACTCAGTTGAGCGGGGCGGCAAACGGGTTGTTGTAGTACTGAGCGCCAATATCGAGCCACTCGGATAGCAAGCGTAGTTCCGCAGTCGTCAGATAACCGGCATGCGTACCGCCCGCTTCGAAGCGACTGAAGAAGCGGGTCGAGCCACGTGCGTTCCCGGCGGCCATCGAGGGCGGAACGGGCACCGTGACCTGGATGGGCAGGTTGGTGACCGGATCGATCCCCGTAGTTACCAGAATATCTCTCAGGGCGCCCATGTTAACTTCCTGGGCGTTGTCGGTGAACAGAAGTTCGCGATAGCTCTTGAAGTGGTCGGCCTGGTCTTCGGACGGACCGTCCGACAGGTCGAGCTGCCCGGCCGGCACCCGGGCGGCGTTCGCGTTCGCGGCGTCGGTCGGGCTGTGGCAGCGGACGCAGGTGTTGTCCGTCAGCACGGTCACGTTGTCGACGTCCAGCGTGATGCGCGGGGTCGACCAGAGCGGGTGGATGTACCGCTCGTAGTTGATCGTGATGCGGCAGTTGGACGTCCAGCGCGTCAGGCAGGCGGCGTCGACCGGAGCGGGCGTCGTCAGGTCGGCGTAGCGGTAGGTGAACGACGCTTCCTTCGGGCGACCGGACGCCACCGGATCGGTCCAGATGTCCTCGAAGCTGACGTCGACGGAGGTCTGCATCGAGCTGCAGCGGTCGGGGCCGGTCAGCAGGCAGGTCAGGCGTGCGCGCGTCTGCGCCATCGTCTCGCCGGCCTGCGGCGCGAGCAGCGGATCGGCGCCCGGGAACGTGCCGGAGGCGGCGCCGGCCCAGGCCGGGTTGAACGAACCGGCACGGCCGTGCGAGCGCGGCTGCTGGGCGGTGCGGGTGTGGCAGCCGTTGCACGACAGCACCTCGCCGGGTCGCACCTGCAGCCAGTTGCGATGCAGCGGCGAGATGCGCCGGCCGTTCGCATCGAGGATCGACATCTGGAACGCGACGTTGGCCGGCACCTTCATCCGGACCGAGCCATCGGGCTCCACCATCGCGTAGCCGAGGATCTCGCGCATGAAGTTGACGGTGCCGAACGCCGTGTTGCGGAAGTCCAGCGTGTCCTCGTCCGGGATCGACACTGCCTTTTCGATGCGGATGAAGCGCGCCGGGCGCTGGTCGGCGGTCGTCAGCATGGGGTTCGCGAGCGTCGCGATGCCCGCGGTCGTCGAATCGGTGCCGCTGAAGTCGTAGACGCTGCGGATATCGAGCACGCCGACGCCTTCGCCGACGAAATCGGCATCGATGTTGACGCCGGGCACGCGGTCGAGGATCACGACCGGCAGGGCGCGCGGCTGCGCGATGACGACGTCGGTGATCATGCGATCGACTTCCGGCGTCATCAGCGGCAGGAAGGCCCGCCGCCGCGTGTCGTACATCCAGATGCTGTACTGCGACGGGGCAGGCTGGACGTTCGGGTCGGACAGCACGTCGTTGGTGCAGGGGCGGATCTCGCCGGCGAGCTGTGCGCGGCACTGCGTCCAGCTGACCGCGATGCGATCCGAGCCATCCCACAGCGGGAAGGCGGCGCTGAAGCGTCCGCCCGGCGAGACGCCCGGGATCGTGCGCACGTCGTTGCCGGTGGCGCGTTCCTGCGCCGGGCCCTGCAGGCCCGCGTTGGCCGCCAGTGGCTGGCCGATCTCGACGAAGCTGCGGGCATCGATCGCGTACAGGTCGCCGCCGAAGTCGGCGTCGTTGAAGGAGCGCACCAGCGACAGCAAGCGGCCATCCGGCAGCTCGCGGGTCTTGGTGAACTGGATCGTATCGCCGTTGCTGCCGGTGGCGTGCGAGACCGCGCCGTAGTGCAGCTGCAGGTCCGTGCCATCGGGATTGATCGTGTACAGGTGCATGGCGCTGCGACCCGGCGCCGTATCCCAGCGCGTGAACAGCACGCGACCGTTGGTCAGCACCGTCGGATCGAGGTCATGGCTCTGGCTGAACGAAATCTGCCGGATCGCGCTGCCGTCGGTGTTCATGACGTGCAACGTGAAGGAGGGCTCGCGCCGGTCTTCGGTCTGCGGGTCGAACTGCGGCTTGCCCTCGTCGAGCAGGATCGCCTTGGCCTGGCGCTGGCGCGTCGAGCTGAAGACGATGCGGCCGTCGGGCAGGAAGTGCGGCGCGACGTCGTGGCCTTCCTCGGCGATGATGTCGGACGTGATGATCCGGCGCAGCGCGTCGCTCGCGAATGTGTATTCCCAGATGTTCCAGGTCGGCTGGTCTTCCTCGTCGCCGTTCTCGACCATCGGGCCGCGCATCGCGAACACCATCTTCGTGCCGTCGAACGACACTTCGAGGTCGCGCACGTCGTACATGTCGTCCGCGGTGATGCGATCGGTGATGTTGCGTTCCGCGACGCTCGCGTCGGCGCGGTCCTTGACGAAGACATCGGCATCGACGCGGAAGGTGCGCATGTCGCGCAGGTCGTCGTCCATTGGATCGGGCAGCGACCGCTTGACGTAGGCGATCGGGAAATCGACCGTCGCCGGATCGGCGCCCTGGCCGCTGCCGATGTCGATGCTGCCGCCGCCCGAGCACGCGGCGAGGCCCAGCGCTGCCAGCAGGCCCAGCGCGACCGACGCCCGGGCCCTGCGGCCCGCTCCCGATCCAGTGACTCGCGACATCAGAAACTCCTCACGTTTTCAGCGCGCCACGGGCCCGAGCGACACGGGCATGTGACGTAATCCAATCGTCGCGCCAAACGGCTGCGCGATCTGCCGATGCTGTCACAGCACGAAACGCCGGTTCGCGGTTCGCTCGCATCCGCTTGCTCACCAGACCTGTTTCGCACCGCACGGCACACCGTTGCCAGTCGTAGTGCGGAACGCGGTGGCGCGCCGTGACCGCGCTCGCAGTTGGCTCAATCCAGCCTATGCGCGGGGGGTTCGGAAGCAAGTTGTCGGCGGGCTGCGACGTCGCAGTGCTGAGACATTCGAGCGTGGTTCCAGGGTGGCTATATTGGCCGCAGGTCTCGTACTTCGGATGGGAGAAAACATGGGCGCAACTCGCACGCATCGGCACCACGCGCTTGTCGCGGTGGCCAGCCGCTCAGGCCAGCAGCGTCGCACCGCGCGCGCGCTGCTGCTGCTCGCGATGATGCTGGGTGCCGTCACGGTCGCGCTGGCAGGCCCGCGCGAGCAGGCCAAGCGCATGCACGACCGGATCGCCGGCGTGCCGCCCTCCGCCGCGGTGCTGGACCAGATGACCGCCGACATCACCGCCGGACGGCCGCTGGATGCCGCCAACCGCGCGCTCGAGTCGAGCGCGTTCTACAACGTCACGCTGAAGAACATGGTCGCGCCCTGGACGAACCGCGAGCAGAGCGTGTTCGTGCCGCTGAACGACTACACCGCCACGGTGATCGGCATGGTCCGCGACGACGTGCCGTTCAACACCGTGCTGTCGGAAGACATCCTGTACGTGGGCGAGGGCGTCTCCGGCGTGCCGGCCTACTCGCCGTCGAGCAACGACCACTACGAGCAGCTCGAAGCGCGCGGCGCGGACCTGCGCACCGTGCTGCAGCGGCGCACGCAGTCCGCGCTGAACGGCATCCCGGCGACGGCCACCGCCGGCGTCGTGACGACGCGCGCCGCGGCGCAGTCGTTCTTCATCGCCGGCACGAACCGCGCGATGTTCCGCTTCACGCTGATGAACCACATGTGCCGCGACCTCGAGCAGGTCATGGACACGACGCTGCCGACGGACCGCATCCGCCAGGATGTCAGCCGCTCGCCGGGTGGCGACGCCCGCGTGTTCCTGAACAACTGCGTCGGCTGCCACACCGGCATGGATCCGCTCGCCCAGGCCTACGCGTACTACCACTACGACGAGGCGCAGGGCCGGCTCGTCTACACCTCGGGGCAGGTGCAGACGAAGTACTTCAACAATGCCGACACCTTCCGTCCCGGCTTCGTGACGCCGGACGACGCCTGGGAGAATCGCTGGCGGCGCGGCAACAACCGCGTGCTGGGCTGGGACGCCGCGCTGCCGGGCAGCGGCAGCGGCGCCAAGTCGATGGGCCAGGAGCTCGCGAACAGCGACGCGTTCGCCCAGTGCCAGGTCGAGAAGGTGTTCCGCACCGTGTGCTTCCGCACGCCCAGCAACGCTGGGGATCGCGCGCGGATCCAGACCATCACCGGCCAGTTCCGCAGCAGCAACTACAACCTGAAGCGCGTGTTTGCGGAAACCGCCACCTACTGCATGGGTGAATGATCATGGAACTTCGCATCAGCAAGATCGTGTTCCTGGCCCGCAGCTTCGCCACCGTGGCGACGCTCGCGGTACTGGGCGCCTGTTCGAGCGGCGGCGCGCCGACCGCCGAGAACCCCGTGACGGTGGCTCCGCCGGTGGCGGACTACAACGGCCCGGCGCCGGCCAACGAGGACGTGCAGGCGTTCCGCCTGAACGTCTGGGAGAACCTCAAGGCGAGCAACCGCTGCGGCGCCTGCCATACCGCGACGGGCCAGTCACCGCGTTTCGCGCGCAATGACGACGTCAACCTCGCGTACCAGGAAGCCACTGCGCTCGTGAACCTGACGACGCCCGACCAGTCGCGCCTCGTGACCAAGGTCGCCGACGGCCACAACTGCTGGCTGTCCGCGAATTCGGCCTGCGGCGACACGATGGCGGTCTGGATCCGCAACTGGGCCGGCGCGACCGCCACGGGCGGCAAGACCATCCAGTTGCGTGCACCGGCGGATCGCGACGTCGGCGCCAGCAAGACCTTCCCGTCCGACTCGGCGCTGTTCGCCAGCACGGTGCATCCGACCCTGCTGCAGTATTGCGCCCGCTGCCACGCGTCGAACGCGGGCACGCCGCAGGGCCCGTTCTTCGCCGACGGCGACGTCGACGCCGCCTATGCGGCCGCGCGTTCGAAGATCAACCTCGACACGCCCGCGCTGTCGCGCTTCGTCGTGCGCCTGCGCGACGAGTTCCACAACTGCTGGACGGATTGCGGCTCGAACGCCAACACGATGCAGGCGGCGCTGACGGCGTTCGCGAACGGCATTCCGCTGACGCAGGTCGACCCCAACCTCGTCATCTCCAAGGCGTTGACGCTGTACGACGGCACGGTCGCTGCCGGCGGCAACCGCTATGAATCCGCGCAGATCGCGCTGTGGGAGTTCAAGACCGGCATGGGCACGGTCGGGTTCGACACCAGCGGCATCGAGCCGGCGATCAACCTGAATTTCACCGGCGACGTGACCTGGCTGGGTGGCTGGGGCATCAAGGTCGGCGCGGGCGGCAAGGCCCAGGCCTCGACCGCCTCGAGCGCACGGCTCGCCAGCACCATCCGCGGCACGGGCGAGTTCTCGATCGAGGCGTGGGTCGCGCCGGCCAACGTCGTGCAGGAGGACGCCTACATCGTCAGCTACTCCGGCGGCACGATGGCGCGCAACGCGACGCTCGCGCAGCGTGAATACCAGTACCAGGCCATGACCCGCAGCAGCGTGACGGACTCGAACGGCGATCCGGCGATGCTGACCAACGCCGCCGACGAAGACGCCCAGGCGACGCTGCAGCATGTCGTGCTGACCTACGACCCGGTCAACGGCCGTCGGATCTACGTCAACGGCGAGCCGACCGGCGACAACGACGCCCGCGGTGGCGGCTCGCTGTCCGACTGGGACGACAGCTTCGCGCTGGTGCTCGGCAACGAGACGTCCGGCAACCGCCAGTGGCAGGGCATCATGCGCCTGGTCGCGGTGCACAGCCGCGCGCTGAATCCGACCCAGGTCCGGCAGAACTTCGACGCCGGCGTCGGCGAACGCTACTTCATGCTGTTCAACGTCAGCGACCTGATCGACGTGCCGCAGGCCTACGTGATGTTCGAGGCCAGCCAGTACGACAGCTACAGCTACCTGTTCACCAAGCCGACGTTCATCAGCCTCGATCCGAACGCCAATCCGGACAACATTCCGATCGCGGGCATCCGCATCGGCATCAATGGCACGGAGGCGCGCGTCGGCCAGTCGTTCATCCCGCTGAACCGGACGGTCACGTCGTCCAACTACATGGCGGGCGACGGTGCGCCGCTCGGAGACGGCGGCTCCGTGATCGGTCTCGAGAAGGGACCGGCAGACGACCTGTTCTTCCTGTCGTTCGAGCGCATCGGTGCACGGACCCACACGCCCGCCGAAGCGCCGCTTGCACCGCCGGCCGACCCGGTGGACCCGACGGAGATCCCGTCCGATGTCGGCCTGCGCACGTTCGAGGAGATCAACGCCACGCTGTCGCAGATGACGAGCGTGTCGATGACGCACCCCGACGTCCGCACGACCTACGAGCTGGTCAAGCAGGCCATGCCGACGCGCGAGGGCATCGAGGGCTTCGTCGCGTCGCAGCAGACCGGCGTTGCCCAGCTCGCGATCGAGTACTGCAACGCGCTGGTCGAGGACACGACGCTGCGCTCCGCGTACTTCCCGGGCATGAACTTCAACGCGCCGGCCGCCACGGCGTTCGGCTCGGCCGCGGGACGCGACCTGGTCTTCAACCCGCTGCTCGACCGTACGCTGGGCGTCAACGTGGCCTCGCAGCCGAACCGCGCGCAGGCGCGCGCCGAGCTCGACAACCTCGCCGCGCGGCTGACGAGCTGCGGCGCCGGCTGCAACGCCGAGCGCACGGCTACGGTGGTCAAGGCGAGCTGCGCCGCCGTGGTCGGCAGCGCCGTGACATTGCTGCAGTGATACAGACGAGACGGAACCGAGGGAACTACCCATGCTGATCCGCAAGCCCAACCCCCGCACGCTCGGTCTCGACGAGCCCATCCTGCACCGTGACTCGCACAAGCGTCCGGTCAGCCGGCGTGACTTCATCGCGCAGGGATTCGAAAAAGGCGGCATCGCGCTGGCCGGCGCTTCGGTGCTCGGCCTGTTCGCGAACCCGCGCGCCGCCCAGGCGGCGCTGTCGCCCGACCTGCAGGCTTTGAAGGCGACTTGCGGCTTCTCGGTGCAGGGCGCGGGCAAGATCCCGTTCATCGCCTTCGACCTCGCGGGTGGTGCGAACACCGTTGGCTCGGAGGTCCTCGTCGGTGGCCAGGGTGGCCAGCTCGACTTCCTGACGACCGCTGGCTATGCGAAGGTCGGCTTGCCGGGCGACATGGTGCCGAATGCGCCGAACGCCGCCAGCCCGACCAACAACTTCATCGATACCTCGCTCGGGCTGGCCTGGCACAGCGATGGCGCGCTGCTGCGCGGCATCCTGTCGAAGGTGTCGCCGACGACCGCCGCACTGGTCAACGGTGCCGTGATCCCGGCGCGGTCCGAGAACGACACCGGCAACAACCCGCACAACCCGATGTACGGCATTTTCCGGGCCGGCGCCGACGGCTCGCTGCTGAGCCTGATCGGTTCGCGAGCCTCGGACTCGGGTGGCAACTCGGTCGCGCCGATGGCATTGATGGATCCGGCGGCCACGCCGACCAAGATCGACCGCACCAGCGACGTCACGGGCCTGGTCGACACCGGCAAGCTGGTCGGCCTGCTGGACCAGAGTGATGCGGTTGCGGTCATGGAGGCGATCCAGCGCATCTCCGACCAGAAGCTCGCCAACACCCAGCCGCGCACCGTGACGCGCGACGAGGTGATCCGCGAGCTGGTGCGCTGCAACTACGTCAAGGCAGCCGACCTCACCGACCGCTTCGGCAATCCGAGCTCGCTCAATCCGGAGCTCGATCCGTTCATCCTCGAGAGTGCGCCGGGCGCGTCGTCGCCGATCTTCACGCGCGCGCAGTTCGACGGCGACGGCGAATTCCGCAAGACCGCGGCCGTCATGAAGCTCGTGCTGGAAGGCTATGCCGGCGCCGGTACGATCACGATGGGTGGCTACGACTACCACGGCCAGGGCCGTTCCTCCGGCGAAGTGCGCAACTTCCGCGCCGGCCAGTGCATGGGTGCCTGTCTGGAGTACGCCGCGCGCAAGGGCGTGCCGCTGATGCTCTACGTGTTCAGCGACGGCGGCATCTCGGCCGGCGGACAGGTCGACAACAGCGTCGATGGCCGCGGCAAGTTCATGTGGACCAGCGACAACCAGTCGACGGCGACCGCGTTCTTCCTCGTGTTCAACCCGGCAGGCCGTCCGCAGCTGTTCTCCGGCGACAGCGTCCCGGCGGCACGGCACCAGCAGATCGGCTACATGCGCCCCGACGCATCGGTCGAGACCGCAGGCAGTCCGGCGGCCAACAACGTCAACCTGCTGGTGGAGACCGTCGTGCTGAACTACATGGCGCTGCACGGCGAGCAGAACCTGTTCGCGTCGCGGTTCCCGCAGCACGGCCTCGGCAGCGTCGCGTTGCGCGACAGCCTCACGGCCTTCAACCCGATCGTCAACGGAACGATCACCTGACGCGGGGTTCGCGCGCGTGGTGTAGTCTTGCGACGTGATCGCTGACTCTTCCGGCGCGCCGGACCATCCCTGGTGGTGCCCGCAGTGCTGCGCGGCACCGCTCGACCCATCGGCCAGCCCGTGGCGCTGCGTGTCCTGTGGCATGCAGTTCCCGCAGGTCGATGGTATCCCGTGGCTGTTCGCCGAACCCGCGCAGCGGCTGGCCGACTGGCGGCAGCGTTTCGCGCTGCTGGCGCGCGAGTACCAGGCGCAACGCGATGCGCTGCGCATCGCGGCGAGCAGCGCCGCCAGCGCCACGACACGCCACCGGCTCGAGCAGCACGCCGCTGCGCTGGCCAGCCATCTGTCGGCGCTGGACACGTTGCTCGCGCCGCTCGGCCAGGGCGAGTCGTTGCCCCGTCGCGAAACCCTGCTGGCGCTGCGTACGCAGGTGCCGCTGGCGCAGGACCTGACTTCCTACTACGTCAACCTGCATCGCGACTGGGTCTGGGGCGACGCAGAGAACAACGCGGCGCACGCGATCTGCGATGAGCTGCTGCGCCAGTCGCCGCCGCAGTCCTTGCTGGTCGCCGGCTCCGGTGGCGGCCGGCTGGCCTTCGACCTGCACGCGTCGCTGCAGCCGCACCTGACGCTGGCCCTCGACCTCAATCCGCTGCTGCAGATTGTCGCGGCGCGCGTCAGCCGGGGTGAAACCCTGCGGTTGTGGGAATTTCCGCTCGCGCCGCGTACGGCCGCGGACCAGGCGATCGAGCGCGCGTTGCGGGCGCCGGCGGCGGCGCGTCCCGGGCTGCGGTTCGTGCTCGGTGACGCGCTGCGCACGCCGTTGCGCAGCGGTGCGTTCGATGCCGTGTTGACGCCCTGGTTCATCGACATCGTGCCGCAACCGTTCGCCGAGGTCGCCGCGCGGATCAACCGGCTGCTGCCGGCCGGCGGGCAATGGGTCAATTTCGGCTCGGTCGCGTTCGCGCAGGCTGATCCGGCACGCTGCCATTCGAAGGAGGAGGTGCTGGAGATCGTCGCAGCGAGCGGCTTCGAATTGCTCGAGCAGCGCGACGACGAACTGCCGTACATGCGCTCGCCTGCGAGTCGCCATGCGCGGCTCGAGCGCACGCTGGCATTCCGCGCGGTAAAGCGCTCGCAGGCGGTCGATCCGGGGCCGGCATGGTCGTTGCCGGAGTGGCTCGCCGATGCCAGCCAGCCGGTGCCGAAGTTGCCGCATTTCGAAACGCAGGGTCTGGTCAAGCGCATCTATGCGTTCGTGATGGCGCTGATCGACGGTCGACGCAGTTCCCGCGACATCGCCGCTTACCTGGTCGAGCAGAAGCTGATGGATCCGTCCGACGCGGAGGCCGCCGTGCGCGGGTTCCTGACGCAGCTCTACGAGGAAAGCCGGCGCCGCACGCGTTTTTGAAGTCGCCAGTTGCCGACAGTTTGAATCTGTGAACCAGGCGGCGCGCCGGACTGTCGGCAAACGCCGAAACTGCCGCTGCATTGCGTTGATTTCGCGCGCGCGCTGTGCGAGTTTACAGTGCAGTCACGGGCGCTTGGTCGCGGCCCGTGAAGACTCTGTTTCGCTGCACCGATGTCATCCGGAGTGGGTCCGTTGTTCCGATCGCAGCCACTGGCGTTGACGCTGCTGCTCGTCGCAGGCGCCGTCATCCACGCACTCGACGCGAGCGCCGCCGAGCGGCACGCGTTGATCGGCAAGCCGGCTCCCGACTTCGCGCTGCGGTCGGCGGCTGGCCCGAACCTGCGTCTGTCCGAACAGCGCGGCGACGTCGTCGTGCTGTCGTTCTGGTCCAGCCGCTGCAATACCTGCCGTCTGCAACTGGCCGAGCTCGATCGGCTGTACGCGACGTACCGGCCGGCAGGGTTCGTCGTGTTCGGCATCGGGGTCGATGACGACGCGGCACGCGCCGTCGAATTCGTGCGTGCGCAGGGCGCGAGCTTCCCGATGCTGTTCGATCCGGCCAAGCAGATCGCGCGCAGCTTCGACATCGACAATCTGCCGATGCTGGTCGCGATCGACCGGTTCGGCGTCGTGCGCCTCGTGCGCCGGGACGACCGTCGTTCCGGCGTGGCCGAGTACACCGCGGCGCTGCGGCGCCTTCTAGACGAGTAGGGCCGCATGCGCCCAGCAGGATCCCCACCCATGGTTGCAGCTATCCGTCATCGCAAGTCCGCCGTCCGTCGCGTGCTCCACGTCGCGTGGCTGGCGTTCCTCTGCGCCGCCCTGCTTGGCGTATTCACGCCGGTTCTGGCGCAGCAGGCCGAGGGTTCGCCCGCGCCGGAGATGCCCGCGCCGGAGATGCCCGCGCCGGAGATGCCCGTGCCGGACGCCGCCGATGCCGCCGACGCAGCGCCCGCGCCGGATACGCAGGCACTGGACGAGGAAGTCCAGCTCCTCAAGAAGGATGCCGTCGACCTCAACCGTGAACTGTTCATGCTGGAGGAGGAACTGCTGTTCCCGGCGAACACACAGGTGGCCGTGTTCCTGTCGATGGACGTCGGCGAATTCTTCGCGCTTGATTCGGTGCAGCTGAAGATCAACGGCCGCGAGGTCGGCAACTACCTGTACACGCAGCGCGAAGCAGAAGCCCTGCTGAAAGGCGGCGTGCACCGCGTTTACCTCGGCAACCTGAAGGTGGGCGAGCACGAACTCGTCGCGATCTTCACGGGCAAGGGGCCCAACGAACGCGAGTATCGCCGCGGCGCCTCGACCCGCTTCGCCAAGGCGGTGGGCGCCAAGTACCTCGAGCTCAAGATCACGGATCGCCAGCTTCGTGGCCAGCCCGAATTCGAGATCAAGGACTGGGAGTGATCCACCCGCGGCAGCACGTCGACCCGCGATGGCGCAGGCGCGGCGCACGGCTGTCGCTCGTCTGCGCGCTGCTGCTCGCCGCGGTGACCGCCCCGCTGGCCGAAGCCGCGAAGAAGGCCGATCCCGAGAAGCTTCCCGTCACCCGCATCCGGGACCTGCACTACGGCGATGTGCTGTTCTATTTCTACCAGGGTGAGAATTTCGAAGCGCTGACGCGCCTGACGGCGTTCGACAGCTGGGGCCGGCTGCCAAGCCACCAGGCCGAGTCGCAACTGCTGCTCGGTGGACTGTACCTGGAACTCGGTCTGCACAACGAGGCCGGCCGGCGCTTCGAGCAACTGCTGGGTCCCGAGATCCCTGCCGGCGTGCGCAACCGGGCATGGTTCTACCTGGCGAAGATCTGGTACGTGCGCGGCTATCTCGATCGTGCCGAGGCCGCGCTGCTGCGCATCGACGGGCGGCTGCCGGCCGCACTCGAAGCCGAGCGCATGCACCTGCGCGCCAACGTGCTGATGCGGCAACAGCGTTTCGCCGAGGCAGCTCGCCTGCTGAACGGCTGGGACGGCCCGGCCGTATGGACTGCCTACGCGCGATTCAATCTCGGCGTTGCCTTCGTGCGCGACGGGCAACTCGAACAGGCCGTGCCGTTCCTGACGCAGGTGGGCACGCTGGCCAGCGGTCGCAACGAACTGCTCGCGCTGCGAGACCGCGCGAACCTCGCACTCGGCTTCGCGTGGCTGCAGGCGGAGCAACCGGCGAAAGCGAAGGAAGCCCTGCAGCGCGTGCGGTTGAACGGACCTTTTTCCAGCCGCGCGCTGCTCGGCGCCGGCTGGGCCGACGCCCAGCTGGGTGATTTCCAGGGCGCACTGACGCCGTGGCTCGAACTGCGCGATCGCAGCCTGCTGGATGCCGCCGTGCAGGAGTCGTTCCTGGCGGTGCCCTATGCGTTCGCGAAGCTCGACGCGACATCGCAGGCCGTCGAGTACTACGAGAGCGCGGTGCAATCCTTCGACGCCGAGTCGCTGCAGATCGACGCGGCGATCGAGCGCGTGCGCGCCGGCACCATGCTCGAAGGCATCGTCGAGCGCGAAGCGACCGGCGGCAGCTACGGCTGGTTCTGGCAGCTGAAGGACCTGCCGACGGCCCCTGAGACGCGCTATCTGTATAGCGTGCTGGCCGGCCATGATTTCCAGGAAGGCCTGAAGAACTATCGTGACCTCGCCTACCTGGATCGAACCCTGACCCGGTGGTCTGAAAGCTTCGACGCCTATGGCAGCATGATCGACACGCGCGAGCGCGCGTTCTCCGAACGGTTGCCGCGCGCCGATGAACTGCTGGCTGCGGATGGCGTCGGCGCACTGGCCGCGCGCCGCAACGAAGTCGAGAGCCGCATCGGGCAGATCGCCCGGGAGGCGGACTACGCCGCGCTCGGCACCGCGGAGCAACGCGACCAGTGGCAGCGCATCCTGCTGGCCGAAGAGGCGCTTGCGCTCGAACCGCCAGGACCGGAGCGGGACGATGCCGCGGCTCGCCTGCGGCTGGTCAAGGGCGTGCTGTACTGGAATCTCGCCGCCAGCTTCCGCGGCAGGATGTTCGAGCAGCGTCGCGCGCTGCGCGACCTCGATGCGCTGTTGCGGGACACCCAGAACCGCTGGGAGCGCCTGGCGGTGGCGCGCGCCAGCGTGCCGGCGAACACGGGTGAGTTCGGGCAGCGCCTGGCCGCCGCCGGCGAGAAGCTCGCTGCGCTGCGCGACCGGCTGGTGGCGACACGTGGCAAGCAGAACGAACTGCTGGCGGCGCTGGCCGTGCGCGAGCTGTCGCAGCAGAAAGAGCGCCTGAACACCTACCAGCTGCAGGCCCGGTTCGCACTCGCGACGATCTACGATCGTGCGGCGATGGCGCCATCCGAGGCCGCCGCACCGGTTGGTCCGGACGGTGACGATACCGGCACGGGACCCGCCGCTCCGGTGGAGCCAACACCGTGAATCGGGGGCGCGACATAACGGCGTGCCTCTCGCTGCTGCTGGTCGTGGCCGCGCTGGCCGCTGCGCCGGCCGACGCCCAGAGATCGCGCAAACCACAGACCATCGGCGACCTCGAGCGGCGGCAGATCGACGTGCGCCCCGAAGCGCGCGTGCCGGGCAGCGCGGCACGTGCGATGGAAAATTACCGCAAGTATCTTGAGTTGCAGAACGCCGACCCCGCGACGCGGGCCGAGGCGCTGCGCCGTCTCGGCGACCTGAATCTCGAGGCCGGTGAGCTCGAGCGCATGGAGCAGGAAGTCTCCGCGATCGACCTCGCGGGTGCCGAGGCGATCAAGCTCTACACGATGCTGCTGAAGGCCTATCCCAACTACCCGCGCAACGACCAGGTGCTCTACCAGCTCGCCCGCGCGTTTGAAACGACGGGCCAGCCCGAGCAGGCGCTGGCGACCCTCGATCGCATCGTCCGCGAATATCCGACCGTGCCGCAGCTGAGCGAGGTCGATTTCCGCCGCGGCGAGATCCTGTTTTCGGCGAAGCGCTATGCCGAGGCCCAGTCCGCCTATCAGCGCTCGCTGGCGGCGGGCGAGACCGGGCCTTTCTACGAACAGAGCCTCTACAAGCTCGGTTGGTCGCTCTTCAAGCAATCCCTGAACGAGGAGAGCCTCGGCCCGTTCACCGATGTGCTGGACGCGAATCTCGTCGATCGGCGTGATCCTGGCCGGGTGCTGGCGATCGATTCGCTGAAGCGTGCGGACCGGGAACTCGTCGAAGACACGCTGCGCGTCCTCAGCATCACGTTTTCCTATCTCGATGGCGCGGACTCGCTCAGCGCGTTCCTCGACACCCGCGAACCGGCGCCGCGCTACGCCTACCTGATGTATGCGCGCCTCGGCGACCTGTACGTCGAGAAACAGCGCTACCAGGATGCGGCCAACGCCTACCGCGCGTTCGTTGCCCGCGACCCGAACAACGACAATGCGCCATTGCTCGCGATGCAGGCGATCGAAGCCTATCGCAAGGGTGACTTCGCGCAACTGGTGCTAGACGGCAAGCGTGAGTACATCGAGCGTTACAACTTCGCGTCGGCGTTCTGGCAGGGCCGCGATCGCGCCAAGCTGCCGCAGGTCGTCGCGGAGCTGAAGACCAACATCAAGGATGTCGCCACGTACTACCACGCGACGGCACAGACCTCGAAGAAGATCGACGACTACGCCGTCGCGGCCCGCTGGTACCGAGACTACCTCGCGTCGTTCCCGGACGATCCGGATTCGGCTGCGACGAACTACCTGCTCGGCGAGACCCTGTACGAGAGCCGGCAATATGCCGATGCGGCCAGCGAGTACGAGAAGACCGCCTACGGCTATCCGAAGAACGAGCGTTCGGCGGCCGCAGGCTATGCCTCGCTCGTGGCCTTCCAGAAGGAGCGGGAGCGGTTGTCGGGCGAGGCGCAGGCGGCCTGGCACCTGCGGCAGATCGACGCGGGCATCAAGTTCGCGGCGACCTTTCCCGAGCACCCCGACAGCGGTGGCGTCATCACGCGCGCCGCCCAGGATGTGTTCGCATTGCAGGACCTGCCGCGTGCGATCGACGTCGCGCAGCGCGTGCTCGCGCATCAGCCCGCCGTCGACGTGCCGAAGCAGCGCATCGCCTGGAACATCATCGGCGAGGCGAACTTTCAGCTCGGCGTGTACGACCAGGCGGAGGCTGGCTACCTCCGGGCGCGGGATCTGGTGCCTGCGAACGATCCGCTGCGCAAGGACCTGACCGAACGCCTCGCGGCGTCCGTCTACAGGCAGGCCGAGGCCAAGCGCTCGGCCGGCGACGGCCTGGCCGCCGTGGAGGATTTCCTGCGCGTCGCGGCGGTTGCACCGGATTCCGGCATTCGCGCGACGGCCGAATACGACGCCGCGGCGCAGCTCGTCCTGTTGAAGGAATGGGGGCGCGCGATCACGGTCTTCGAGAACTACCGGCGCAGCTATCCGAAAGACCCGCGCCAACCCGAAGTCACGCGCAACCTGGCGGTCGCTTACGCGGAGGCCAACCGTCCCGCCGATGCAGCGGTCGAGTTCGAGCGGATCGCGGAGACGACGACCGAGGATCCGGCGCTGCGGCGCGAGGCACTGCAGAGCGCCGCGGACTTGTTCGACAAGGCTGGCAACGTGCCGAAGACCCGCGCGACGCTGGAACGCTTCGTGCAGCGCTACCCGACCCCGGTGCCGGAGGCGATCGAGACGCGCCAGCGCCTCGCCGACATCGCGGGCCGTTCGGGTGACGCCGCGGCGCAGCTGAACTGGTATCGCGAGATCGTGAAGGCCGACGCGGCGGCCGGCGCCGCGCGCCGCGACCGGACGCGACTGCTGGCCGCGCGCGCGCAACTCGCCCTGGCTGCACCGCCGCGGGACGCGTTCCGCGCGATCAGGCTGGTCGCGCCGCTGAAGCGCAGTCTCGAACAGAAGCGCAAGGCGCTGGATCTCGCGCTGCAGGCCTATCGGGCGGCGGTGGATTACCGGGTCGCAGACGTGACGACAGCCGCCAGTTTCGAAATGGCCGAACTGTATCGCGTGCTCGGCGCGGACCTTCTGAAGTCGGAGCGCCCGAAGGGGCTCGGCGCGGAGGCACAGGAGCAGTACGACCTGCTGCTCGAGGAGCAGGCCTTCCCGTTCGAGGAGCAGGCCATCAGCCTGCATGAAATCAATGCCGCGCGGGCTCGCGAGGGACTCTACGACGAGTGGGTCGAGCGCAGCTTCGCGGCGCTGGCGGGCCTGAAGCCGGCGCGGTATGGCAAGACTGAAATGGTGCAGGATGTCGTCACGTCGCTCGAGTGAACTGTCGGGTCGTGTCGCCGCAGTGGGGCTGCTGGTGCTCGGCCTCGGCGCGTCTGTCGCACTGCATGCCGAGGCCGCGACCGACACACCTGACGCGGCTCCCGCCGTCGCAGCGCCGCCCCCGCCTCCGCGCAGCTATCCTGCGCGCGCCGTGGCCGACTACGAGCGCGCGCTCGATCTGGCGCGGCGGGGCGAGGTCACGGAAGCCGAATTGGAATTCGGCCAGCTGGCCGCTGCGTACCCGCAGTTCGCCGGCCCGCAGATCAACATCGGCTTGCTGCGTCGCAAGGCCGGCAATCTGGAGGCTGCGGAGCAGGCCTTGCGGCTGGCGACGGAGCGCAACCCGAACAGCGCGACCGCCTGGACAGAACTGGGTGTCACGCTGCGCATGCTCGGCCGGTTCGAGCCGGCTGCCGAAGCCCATCAGCGGGCGATCGCGGTGGACCCGAACCATGCGGCGGCGCATCGCAATCTCGGTGTCGTGCTCGATCTCTATCTTGATCGGCCGGTCGAGGCGCTGGCGGCGTTCGAACGTTATCGGGACCTCGGCGCGACGGATCGCCAACTGTCGGCCTGGATCGCGGAACTGAAGCAACGCGTCGCGCGACTGCAGCCACCGAGTGCGGCAACGGAGGAAGGCTCATGAGCAGCGAAGGTCTGGTGACAGTGCGGCACCTGCTGTGCAGCGCGCTGCTGCTTGCCAGCGCCACCGTCAGCGCCCAGCAGGCCGGCAATCCACCGCCGCCCGATCCGGTATCGCAGCCGGCCGCGCCGGCCGCGACCCCGGCCGAAGAGATCGAGCCCCGCGTCGATACATCCGCCGCCGCCCCGACACCCACGAACACGACGCCCGCCGCACCGGCCGCCCCGGCGCGCGGCGCCGCGTCGTCGCCACCCAGGCCGGCCCGCGCCCAGGGCCGTGCACAGGATCGGGTCGACCTCGATGCGACGCAGATCACGGGTAACCGGGAATTGCCCCGCGTGTTGTACATCGTGCCCTGGAAACGCTCGGACCTCGGCGACCTGACCGGCAAGCCGGTCAACAGCCTGCTCGACGAAGTGCTGGCGCCCGTCGACCGGGACGTGTTCCGGCGCGAGACCCGCTATTTCGACGAGGTCGCGGCCGCACCCGGCCCGGGCGGCGGGGCGACGCCAGGCGGCGACAGCGTGAGAGATGGCTCACAGGCCCCGGAGCCGGGTGGGCAGTGAACCGCAGAATGCCTTAACTTTAATCGAACGCAGCCCGTTTTCGCTTGGCGGGCCGGTCGTAGTTTCGGAGGAGATCAACATGGGTTTTTTCGGCACGGCAGTGAAGTTCTTCCAGGAAGGAGGTTTCTTCATGTGGCCAATCGCATTGCTCTTCGTGCTCGGCATCGCGATCGCGATCGAGCGTTACCTCTACATCACCCGCCACGCGATGCTGAACCGTTCCCTGTGGGAGCAGATCACGCCGCACCTGCAGGCGGGTAACTTCAAGGCCGCGGTCGACCTGACGCAGAACTCGTCGTCCTTCATCGGCTCGATCCTCAGTTACGGCCTGGCGCGCATCAAGACGGCGCGCCGCCGCGACGACATCGAGAAGGCGATGGAAGAGAGCCTGATGGAGGTGATGCCCAAGCTCGAGCGTCGCACGCCCTATCTGGCCAGCTTCGCGAACATCGCGACGCTGCTGGGCCTGCTCGGCACGATCGTCGGCCTGATCCAGGCTTTCCAGGCGGTCGGTGCCGCGAACCCGGCCGAGAAGGCAGACCTGCTGTCGGCGTCGATCTCGGTCGCGATGAACACGACCGCGTTTGGCCTGATCGTCGCGATCCCCCTGCTGCTGATCCACTCGGTCATCCAGTCGAAGACGACGCAGGTCATCGACAGCCTGGAAATGGCCTCGGTCAAGTTCCTGAACTCGATCACCGAGCGGCAGGCCGCGCCGGGCGACAAGGGCTGACATCGCGACGACGGTGCGCCGCGGCGCACTGGCGAAGCGAGGTCGCGTTCCATGACACGGAGCTAGCACATGGTTGGTCGCGCACGACGTCGTCGCAAGGGCGGCGATGACGACATCAACATCACCGCCTTCATGAACCTGATGGTGATCCTGGTGCCGTTCCTGCTGATCACGGCCGTGTTCTCGCGGCTGACGATCCTGCAGCTGAACCTCCCGGCTGCGGAATCGGAGCCGACCCAGACCGAACAGCTGCTGAACATCGAGGTCATCGTCCGCAAGGACCAGATCCAGATCACCGACCGTGGCACCGGCCTGCTGCAGGCACTGCCGAACGTCGACGGTGGCTACGACCTCAAGGGCCTGACGACCTACCTGCAACTGGTCAAGCAGAAGTATCCGGAGAAGACCGACGCCACCGTGCTGCTCGAACCCGACACCAACTACGACACGGTCGTGCAGGTCATGGACGCCGTGCGCGCGATCACCGTCGACGTGGGCGGCAAGCCCACCCAGGCCGCGCTGTTCCCCGATATCTCGGTCGGCGATGCGCCCGAGGCGGCGCCGTTGCCCACGCCGGTCGCGGCGACGCCGACCCTCGCCGGAGGTGCCGCATGAGTCACCCGCCAGGGCCAAGCGCATGGAGCGCCACCACAAGCGGGCACGTCCGGCGTCGATGAGCCTCGTGTCGCTGATGGACATCTTCACGATCCTGGTCTTCTTCCTGCTCGTGAACCAGTCCGAAGTGCAGGCGCTCGACGTGCCGAAGAACATCGAACTGCCGGAATCGATGGCCCTCGCGCGGCCGTCGGAGACGGTCGTCGTCATGGTGACGCCCGAACAGATCCTGGTGCAGGGCAAGCCGGTCGCCAGCACCCGTGACATCGAAGCTTCCGACGAACTCGTGATCCAGCCGCTGCGCGATGCCCTGAAGGCGCAGACGGATCGCTTCCTGCGTGCGTCCGCGCAGGCGGACATCGCCGGGCGCGAAATCACGATCCTCGGTGACAAGAGCGTGCCTTACCGGGTGCTGAAGAAGGTCATGGCAACCTGTACCGACGCGGACTACGGCAAGCTGTCGCTGGCCGTCCTGCAGCGCGAGGAAGCGCTGAACCTCGGCGTGGGCGGCTAGGGGAGGGCGCATGGAACTGCTGCTGCGTCCCTACTATCGCAACTTCGAGCTTCCGTGGTCGGACGACCCGGAGGGTGAACGCAAGTTTCGCAAGCTCTGGTCCAGCCTGCTGGTCGCGACGCTGGTGCTCGGCACGCTGATCTGGCTGATCAAGCTGCCCGAGCCACCTGTGAACCTGAAGCCGACGATTCCACCGGTGCTGGCGAAGATCGTCATCGAGCGGGAGATTCCACCGCCACCGCCGCCGCCACCGCCGCCGGAACTCGACCTGCCGAAACCGCCGGAGCCGAAGTCGACGGAAGTGCGGCCGCGGCCGACGCCGCAGGAACCGGATCTGGCCCGTACGCAGCGCGCGCGCGAAACCGCGCAGCGCGCCGGCCTGCTGGCGATGCAGGACCAGCTCGCCGACATCCGCCAGCAGTTCGAACTGACGAAGGAGCAGCTGACGCCGTCCGCGAACATGCAGGGCGAGGTCGAAGGACCATCGCGTGCGGAGCGCTCGCTGATCACCTCGAAGGTCGGACAGGCCAGCGGCGGCATCACGACCGCGAGCGCCAGTCGCGGCTTTGGTGGTGGCGCCGGCAACCTCGGTGGCGTCGGCAGCACGCAGATGGTCGTGCCGTTCGGCGGCTCCGGCAGTGGTTCGGCGACCGCCGGCAGCGGGCGCGATGGTGTCAAGCGCACGGGCACGAGCGGCAAGGCGTCGCGCAGCCGCGAGGAAATCGAGACCGTCTTCGACCGCAACAAGGGTGCGCTGTATGCGCTGTACACGCGCGCGCAGCGCGACAATCCCGAACTGCAGGGCAAGCTCGTGCTCGAGATCACGATCGCGCCCTCCGGCGACGTGACGGCCGTGCGTGTCGTGTCGAGCGAACTGGGCGATGCGGAGCTCGAGCGCAAGATCGTTGCGCGCGTCAAACTGTTCCGTTTCGAAGCGAAGGACGTCGAGACCATCACCGCGAGCAAGCCGATCGACTTCTTCCCGGCGTAACGCGCGGCGATCCCGACCGCCGCCGACGCGATTGCGGACTGTCCCGGTTGCGTCGGGACCCCGCGACCGCCTAACGTGCTGCCATGGTCGATGATCCGCTGGCGCAGGTGCTGGTTCTGCTCGCCGCCGCCGTGGCGGTGGTCTGGGCTGCGCGTCGTCTTGGCCTGCCGACCATCCTGGGTTATCTCGCCGCCGGATTGCTGCTGGGGCCGCATGCACTCGGGCTGATGGGCCAGAGCCAGGCGACCAACCTGCTGGCGGAACTCGGCGTCGTCTTCCTGCTGTTCACGCTGGGGCTTGAGTTCTCCTGGCCGCGGATGGTCGCGATGCGCCGCGAGGTGTTCGGCATCGGCTCGGCGCAGGTCGTGCTGACGGCCACCTTGATCGCATTGATCAGCATCGCGGTCGACATCGACGTCCTGCCGGCAATCGTCATCGGCGGTGCGCTCGCGCTCAGTTCCACGGCGCTGATCGTGCAGCAGCTGACCGAGCAATCCGAGATCAACCGCACGCACGGCCGGATCAGTTTCGCGGTGCTGTTGTTCCAGGACCTGGCGGTCGTGCCATTCCTCGTGCTCGCCGGTGCGCTGGCCAGCGGCAACAGCGATTTCTCGCCGCAGCGGATCGCGTTGTCGGTCGCGGGCGGCGTGCTGGCGGTCGCCGTCGTGATCGTGGCCGGCCGCCTGCTGCTGCGCCCGGCACTGTACGAGATCGCGCACAGTCGCGTCCGCGAGCTGTTCACGCTGGCCGTGCTGTTCGTCGCATTGGGCGCGGCCTGGATCTCGCATGCGGCCGGGCTGTCGATGGCGACCGGCGCGTTTCTTGCCGGCATGATGCTGGCCGAGTCCGAGTACCGGCACTCGGTCGAGGCCGTGATCCGGCCGTTCCGTGACATCCTGCTCGGGCTGTTCTTCATCTCGGTCGGCATGCTGCTGGACATCGGCGTGCTGTGGCGGGAGTTCTGGCTGATCCTGCTGCTGCTCGCGGCGATGCTGTTGCTCAAGGGCCTGATCATGACGGGCGTCGCGCGCATCAGCGGCCTCGATCCGTTCAAGTCGGTGCGCACGGGCGTCGTGATGTCGCTCGGTGGCGAGTTCGGCATTGCATTGCTGACGATCCTGCTCAAGGGGCGTGTCGTCGATGCATACGTCGTCCAGCCGCTGCTGGTGGCGGTCGTGCTCAGCATGGTCATCGGTGCGCTGATCCTGCGGAACAACAAGGTGATCGCGCGGACGCTGCTGCGCGAGTCCAGCGCGGCGCAGCCCAGCGCGCGGATGCGCGAGGAGGAGGCGACTGCCGAGGTGGCTGGCCGCGAGCACGTGATCCTGTGCGGTTACGGCCGGGTGGGGCAGAACGTCGCCCGCGTGCTGGATTCACAAGGCTTCGAGTACATCGCGCTGGACCTGGACCCGGCCCGGGTCCGCAATGCCCGGCAGGCCGGCGAACCCGTGAGCTACGGCGACTCCTCCGACGAGGAGGTGCTGCGCAAGGTGGGCGTCGAGAACGCCAGCGCGATCATCGTGACGTTCGCCGACCCGGCGGTCGCGTTGGGCATCGTGCGCAGCGTGCGGCAGCTGCGCGCCGACGTGCCCATCCTGGTTCGCACCGAAGACGATTCACGCCTGAAGGACCTGATGGATGCCGGCGCGACGGAGGTCGTGCCCGAGACCTTCGAGGCCAGCCTGATGCTGGTGTCGCACACGCTGATGTTGCTGAAGATGCCGGTGTCGCGGGTCGTGCGCACGATCGGGCATGTCCGGGAGAACCGCTACGCGACGCTGCGCAGCCTGTTCCGGCGCGATGATGCGCTCGCACTGGGCGACGATCCGGCGCTGCAGGAAGAGTTGCGCACGGTCGTGTTACCGCCCGGCGCGTGGGCCATCGGCCGCAGCCTCGCCGATGTGCGGGCGCGTGGCGCCGAAGTCAGCTTCACGGCCGTGCGTCGCCAGGGCATCGTCGGTCGCGACCCCGACGCGCAGTTGCGGCTGCGCGAGGGTGACGTGCTGGTCATCTACGGCGCACCGCACGCCCTCGAACACGCCGAGGCGGTGCTGCTCGCCGGCTGACCGCCGGCGATGCGGCGTTCAGCCGCGCGTCACCGCAGCGATCGAATCGGCAACGTGGGCGACGTTCTTCGGACTGATCCCCGCGACGTTGACGCGCCCGTCCGGCGCGACGTAGACATGATGCTGTTCCCGCAGTCGGACGACCTGCCCGGGATCGAGGTCGAGGCGCGAGAACATGCCACGCTGCCGGGGCATCCAGTCGAAGTCGATGCCCGACAGGCGCGCGCCGAGTTCCCTGGCCAGCAGTCCGCGCAGTTCCCGCATGCGGGCGTTCATCGCGGCGACTTCGCCGGCCCACTCCGTGCGCAGCGCGGCGTCGCCGAGTATCCGGTCGACGATCGCCGCGCCGTGATCGGGCGGCATCGAGTACAGCGTCCGGGCTACACGACCGAGTTGCCCGGCGCAGATGTCGGCCTGGTTGCCGTCGGCCGCGAGCACGAGCAGCGCGCCGGTGCGTTCGCGGTACAGGCCGAAGTTCTTCGAACACGAGACGGCGACCAGCATCTCGGGCACGAGCCGCGCGAGCATCCTGACCGGCGCTGCGTCCTGATCGAGTGAACCCCCGAAGCCCAGGTAGGCCAGGTCCACGAAAGGCACGAGGTTACGACGTTGCAGCACCTGCCCGATGGACTGCCAGTCGCCATCGCCGAGGTCCTGCCCCGTGGGGTTGTGGCAGCTGCCATGCAGCAGCACGACCGCGCCGGCTGGCAGTGCGTCGAGGTGCCCGAGCATCGCGTCGACACGGACGCGATGCGCTGCGGCGTCGTAGTAGGGGTATTTGTCGACCTTCAGGCCGGCGCCACCGATCAGCGGCAGGTGGTTGGCCCAGGTCGGATCGCTGACATGGACGGTCGCTGCAGGGTTGGCAAGGCGGATCAGCTCCGCGCCGAGTCGCAGCGCACCACTGCCGCCCGGCCCCTGGACCGCGATCGCCTGGCCCTTGCGGCCCGCGTGATCCGCGCCCAGCACGAGGTCGAGCATCGCGCCGTTGAAGCCGGCGTTGCCGACGGGACTGAGGTAGGTCTTGCTGGTCTGCGCGGCGAGGACCTGCGCCTCGGCCTTGCGGACCGAGGAGAGCACCGGCGTGGCACCGGATTCATCCTTGTAAACGCCGACCCCGAGGTCGACCTTCAGGGGCGTGCCGTCGCGGCGGAATGCAGCGGAAATGCCGAGGATCGGATCGTCTGGAACGCGCGGAAGTGATTGCAGCATAGGGCCGCCACTTTGCCCGCGTCCGGTCGCGGCGGCAACTGGCTGTCGCGCCGTCAGCGGATCCGGGTCTTCGGCCGTTCAGTGCCCGGTCGTCGCCGCACCGAAGGCACCGGCCGCCCGCATTCCGTCGATGTCCGCATCGCTGAAGCCGGCCGCCCGCAGCACCTCGACGTTGTGCTCGCCCAGTCGCGGCAGCGTGAAGCGCGGCTGAGCCGGTTCGTCGCGGAACTTGATCGGCACACCGATATGCTCGTGGCCCTGGTCGTCGACCAGCCGCATGCCGCGCGCCTGCACGTGCGGGTCGTCGAACGCCTGGCGCAGGTCGTTGACCGGCGCGAAGCTGACGTCCTTGCCGCGGAACCACTCGATCCACTCCGCCTGGGTGCGCGTCGCGAAGGTCGCGCGCAGGAAATCGGTCAGCGGCTGCTGGTGCGGTCCCGGGCCGCGCTCCGCCAGCGGCACGAAATCCAGCCGTCCGAACTCGCCGAGCAGGTTGCGGACGAACTTGATTTCCTGCGCACCCAGCACCACGTGCTTGCCGTCGCGCGTGCGGTAGATGTTGTAGAACGCGCTGCCGCCGAACGTGCGTTCGTGCTTGACCACCGGCGCGCGACGCTTGGTGAACACCTCCCCGAGGACGTTCGGCGTCCAGGCGAGGATGGAATCGTGCATCGCCATGTCGAGGTAGTCGCCACGCCCGGTTTTCTCGCGGCGGTACAGCGCCATCATGATGCCGCCGAACGACAGCATCGATGCCGCCATGTCGGCGGCCGGCACGTGCGGCATGGTCGGCTCGCCATCATTGCCGAGGTTCAGGCTGACGACGCCCGCCAGCGCTTCCGTCGCCAGGTCATGCGCCGGGATGTCGCGATAGGGGCCGCTCTGGCCAAACGCGGCGATCGAGCAGTAGACGATGCGGGGGTTGCGCGCGGCCACCGCCGCGTAGCCGACGCCGAGTCGGTCGACGACGCCGGGCCGGAAGGCTTCGATCAGCACGTCGGCGGTCTCGCACAGCTTCAGCAGGGCCTCCTTGCCAGCCGCCGACTTCAGGTTCAGGCAGACGCTGCGCTTGCCGCGATGCGTGTTGCGGAAGTAGACCGAGAACTGACCCTGTTTCGGGCCGAGGTGCCGGTTCGGCTCGCCCTCTCCGGGGGGTTCGATCTTGATCACGTCGGCACCGTGGTCCGCCATCATCAGGGTCAGGTGCGGGCCCGGCAGGAACAGCGACAGGTCGATGACCCGCAGTCCTTCGAGTTTCATGTCAGATCACCTTCTGTTCGCGCAGTCGCGCGAGCTCGCTGTCGGAGTAGCCGGCCTCGCGCAGCAGGTCGTCGGTGTCGGCGCCCAGCGCGGAGCCGACCTGGGCCGGCAGCCGCTGCCCATCCAGCAGGATCGGGTTCGCGAACGTGCGGAAATCCGCGCGCAGCGGGTGCGGCGTGTTGCGGATCATGCCGGTACTGATCGGGAAGGGGTTGTCGAGCGCCTGCTCCATGTCATAGACGGGTGCGGCCGGCAGTGCGCCCTGCAGCTTAGCGAGCCAGGCGGCCGTGGTATCCCGTTCGAATTCCGCGTCGAGGATGGGCGTGAGCTCATCGCGATGCTGGCGGCGCAGCTCGGGAGTCTTGAATCGCGGATCGGCGTCGACATGCGGTGCGGCGATGATGCGCATCAGTTCCTGCCAGAACTTCTGCGTCATGCACATGACGAAAATCCAGCCGTCGCGGGTCTTGAACAGCTGCACCGGCACCGCGGACGGATGCGAGCTGCGCGGCAGGCGTTCGGTGCGGGTGCGTTCGTTCAGGAACCAGGTCCCCGGGTACGAGAGCTGGTGCAGCGCGACGTCGAACAGGCTGACGTCGATGTCCCGGCCAGTGCCGCTGCGCGCGACACCCAGCAGCGCGGAGACCAGCGCGAGCGCGGTGGTGATGCCGGTCATGAAGTCGATGATGGACAACCCCATCCGCGCAGGCGGCGTGCCTGGCTCGCCGGTCAGGTGCAGGTAGCCGGCCTCGGCCTGCATCAGGTAGTCATACCCCGGCCAGGCGCGGCGCTCGTTGTGGCGGCCATAGGCCGACAGGTGCGCGCAGACGATGCGCGGATTGGCATCCTTCAACGCGTCGTAGGTCAGGCCGAGTTTGTCGGGCTGGTCGCCGCGCAGGTTGTTCAGCACGGCGTCGGACTTCGCGACCAGCCGGCGGAACGCCTCGCGTCCGCCGTCGGTCTTCAGGTTCAGCGTGACGCTGCGTTTGTTGAGGTTGAAGGTCTGGAAGAAGTGACTGTCGTTATCGCCGAGGAAGTGCGGCCCCATCGCGCGCGTCGCGTCTCCGCCCTGTTCGCGATTCTCGATCTTGACGACGTCGGCGCCGAGGTCGGCGAGGTACATCGAGCCGAACGGCCCCGCGCCGAAGTTTTCGAACGTCAGGACGCGGATGCCGTGCAGTGGCAGGTGGGGGGCGTTCATCAGATCGGGTTCCGTTCGACGAGCTGCCGCGCGATGATGATGCGCTGCATCTCGTTCGTGCCTTCGCCGATGCACATCAGCGGCGCATCGCGGTAGTAGCGCTCGACGTCGAAATCCGTGGAGTAGCTGTAGCCACCGAAGATGCGCATCGCTTCGAGGCTGTTCTCGACACCCGCTTCCGACGCGAACAGCTTGGCCATGCCGGCTTCCAGGTCGCAGCGCTCGCCCGTGTCGTACTTGCGCGCGGCCTGCTCGATCAGCAGGCGCGCCGCCTCGACACGCGTTGCCATGTCGGCGAGCTTGAGCTGGATGGCCTGGTGCTGGGCGATTGGCTTGCCGAAGGTCTGTCGCTCCTGCGCGTAGCGCACGGCGTCGCGCAGCGCGCCGGCGGCGATGCCAGCGCCGCGCGCCGCCACGTTGATGCGGCCGAGTTCGAGACCGCCGACAGCGTGCTTGAAGCCCTGACCCTCGACGCCGCCGACCAGCTGGTCGGCCGGCACGCGGTAATCCTCGAACACGAGCTCGGCGCTGTCGATCGACTTGTAGCCGAGCTTCTTGATCTTCTTGGCCGCCTTGAAGCCGTCGCCCTTCTCGCAGATGAACATGCTCATGCCGCTGTGGCGCGGCTGCGCATCCGGGTTGGTCTTGACGAGGATGCCGAAGCAGCTGCCGTAGACGCCGTTGGTGATCCAGGTCTTGGTGCCGTTGATGACGTAGTGGTCGCCGTCGCGGCGCGCCACCGTGCGGATGCTCTGCAGGTCGGTGCCGGCGTTCGGCTCGGTCAGGCCGATGCCGCCACGCAATTCGCCGCTCGCGAACTTCGGCAGCCAGCGCTGCTTCTGCTCCGGCGTGCCGTGGCGCTGCACGCAGGCCGCCATGATCAGGTGCGAGTTGAAGATGCCGACCGGCGCCATCCAGATCGAGGAGATCGCCGTGACGATGCGCGCATAGGTCGAGGCCGACAGGCCGAGGCCGCCGTACTCCGGCGCGATGATCGCCCCGAACAGCCCCAGTTCCTTCATCTGCTCGACGATCTCCTGCGGATACTCGTCGGCGTGGTCGTACTTCTTCGCGATCGGGCGCAGCTCGCGTTCTGCCCAGCGCTCGATGGAGTCGATGATCTCGAGGTCTTCGCTCATGCGGGTCCCCTGGTCTCAGTAGCCGATCTTGTCTTCGACGGAATGCCCGCGACGGGCGACGAGGATCGTGCGGTCGAACACGCAGACGACCTTGCCATCCTGGTTCGTGCCGGTCGTGCGCACCGAGACGATGCCGGCGGTGGGGCGCGAGGCCGACTCGCGTTTCTCGAGCACTTCCGACGCACCGTACAGCGTGTCGCCGGCGAACACCGGCGCCGGCAGGCGGATCTCCTTCCAGCCTAGGTTGGCGATCGCCTTCTGGCTGACGTCGGTGACGCTCATGCCGACGAGCAGGGCGACCGTCAGCGGCGAACAGACGATGCAGCGGCCGAACTCCGAGGCCTTGGCGTACTCGGCATCGAAGTGCATCGGATGGGTGTTCATCGTCAGCAGCGTGAACCAGGTGTTGTCGGTCTCGCTGATCGTGCGGCCGGGGCGGTGCTCGTAGACGTCACCCACCTGGAAGTCCTCATAATAGCGGCCAAAGGACTCGCGGTAGCGATTCGGTCCGACGGGCTTGGCGATCTGGCTCATGGAGGTTCCCGGTGTTGTGCAAATGTCCGGACAAATGGTAGGTTGTATGGATTCCGGGTGTCAATTCGATGCCGCCGCGATGAAGCCGTCTGCAAGACAACAACAGGCAACTCCGTGGAAGGCCGGCAGCCGCGCTACCGCCAGGTGGCGGACGAACTGCTGGCCGAAGTCCGGGCCGGACGCATCAAGGTCGGCGGCAGTTTTCCGGGCGAACTCGAGCTGGTCGAGCGGTTCAAGGTCAGCCGGCACACCGTGCGCGAAGCGCTGCGAATGCTCGGCGACCTCGGCATGATCGAGCGTCGCCAGGGTGTCGGCACGGTGCTGCGCTCGCGCGAGTCGAACGAAGCCTATGTGCAGACCATCCGCTCGCCGGAAGAGCTGATGCACTATCCGGCCTCGAGCCGACTCGAGGTGGTCGCCACGGCGGAAGTCAGGGCCAACCGCAAGCTCGCTTCGCTGATCGGCTGTCCGACGGGTGCGCGCTGGATGCAGATCAGCTGCCTGCGGCGCATGGCGCCGGAGCCTGGCGAGCCTGCGCCGGGCAAGGGCCGGGCGATCTGCTGGGTGGATATCTACGTCCTGCCGGAATTCGCCGGCGTCGCGCGGGTGATCGGTCGGCGCAGCGAGCCTGTCTACGAACTGATCGAGCAGAAGTTCGGCGAGAAGGTCGAACAGGTCAACGTCGACCTGCGTGCGCGGTTGCTGGATCCGGTGCTCGCCACCGCGCTAGACGTGTCGCCGGGGTCGCCGTCGCTGACCGTCGTGCGCCGCTACACCGGTCGAAGCAAGCGCTTGTTCGAGGTCAGTGTTTCCGAGCATCCGGCCGAGCGCTACACCTATTCACTGGAGTTGCGGCGCGGCTGGCAGTCGGCCGACGGCTCCACATCGGGTTGAGGGGACGGACATGAGCATCAGTCCACCACGGGGTATGCCGAAAGGCCTGCGCAGCTTCCTGTTCGCGCCGGGCAACCATGCCCGCAGGGTCGAGAAGGTCTTCACGGCCGGCGCCGATGCCGTGATCCTCGACCTGGAGGACGCGGTGCCCGTGGCGGAGAAGGAGCAGACACGCGAGCTCGTCGTCGCGGCCATGCAGCGCGCGCGCGTCTCGCTGGGCTACGTGCGCATCAACGGCGTCGGCACGCGTTGGTGCATGGGTGACGTGGAGTCGGTGATCGGCCCGTGGCTCGACGGCATCGTCGTGCCCAAGGTGGAGTCGCCGGACCAGCTGCGGCTGATCAGCGAAAAGATCAGCGACGCCGAGCGGCGCTTCGGCCTCCCGGGTGGCAGCATCGACCTGATGCCCATCATCGAAACCGCCCTCGGCATCGAGTCGGCACGCGACATCGCAGCGGCCGGTCCGCGCGTACGCCGGCTGGCGTTCGGTGGCGGCGATTACACGACGGAACTCGACATCATCTGGACGGCGGAGGAGCACGAACTCGCGTACGCACGCGCGCGGCTCACGCACGCATCGCGCATCGCCGGCATCGAGCCGCCGATCGACACGGTCTGCGTGCAAGTCAAGGATGCTGAGCGGTTCCGGCAGTCGGCCTGGAACGGTCGCCGCGCCGGCTTCGCCGGCAAGCTGTGCATCCATCCCGACCAGGTCGCGCCGTGCAACGAAGTGTATGCGCCCTCGCTCGAGGAAATCGAACGCGCGCGGCGCATCGTCGAGGCTTTCGAGAGCGCCGAGTCCGGCGGTTCGGCGTCGATCCGCGTCGACGGCGAGTTCGTCGACTATCCGATCGTCGAGCGTGCCCGCCGCGTGCTGGCACTGGCGGCGCGTATCAGTCCCGCGCCCTGACCGTCAGGCGCCGCGCTTCGTCGTTCGCAGCCATTCGATCGCGAGCACGCTCGCGACGATCAGCACGCTGCCCGCGATCTGTGTTGGCGTCAGTCGCTCGCCGAGCAGGGCCCAGCCCGCCACCAGCGTCGTCGGCGGCCCGAGCGTCGAGACGACCGAACCGCGCTGCGCCCCGATGCGGCGCACGCCCTCGGATTGCATCAGCGCCGGGAAGAACATGCAGACGGTCGCAAGGGCTGCGAGCAGCAGCCAGCCATCGGAACCCACCTGCGCGACCGAGGCAGGATCGCCCGCGATGAACAGGTGCAACGTCAGCGCCACCGTCGCAGCCGTCATCGAGTACAGAGTGAAGCGGGTGCTGCCGATGATCCGTGTGCAGCGCTCGCCGATCAGGTAATACACCGCGTAGCTGACCGCAGAGACCATGACGAGGGCGGCGCCGACGAGGTTCTGCCGCAGCTCGGCTGCATCGAACCCGCCGACCGCGAGGAAGATGCCGGCATAGGTACGCAGCGCCCGCGAGTGACAGCGGATGGGGCCAGCTGCGGGTCAGCACCGAATGCAGCAGCAGCACGATCGCGGGGTAGCTGAACAGCAGCGACCGCTCGAGGCTCGCTTCGATCATCGTCAGTGCGAGGAAGTCCGTCATCGCGCCGACGTAGTAGCAGAACAGCCCGGCCAGCGCGGCAAGTACCGTGGGGCGCAACGGCGTCGAGCGCAATGTCGCGCTGCCCTCGCGCCACAATGCGAAAGCCCAGAACAGCGGCAGCGACAGCAGTGCACGGACCGGGACGAGCAGGTCCCAGCCGACCCCGAGCGCGTAGAGTTGCTTCGCGAAGATCCCCTTGATGGCGAACAGCATCGCTGCCCCGCCGCACAGCAGCGCGCCGGTCAGCAGGTAGCCGCGCGACGCCGTCGCCGGTGGGTTCAAGGTCGGGTGCCGTGCCAGGTCGTGAAGGTCGCCACCGGTTCGCGCGGCGGCTGGAACGCGTTGATGTGCGCCGATTCATCGCGGTGGCCAAGTGCCATGCCGCAGACCATGGTCAGCGATGCGGGTATCGCGAGCTGTTCCCTGACGACGCGCGACTGCTCCAGCCACGCGGCCTGGGGACAGGTATCGAGGCCATGCTCACGCGCGAGCAGCATGATGTTCTGCAGGTACATGCCGTAGTCGAGCCAGCTGCCGCGCGCCAGTCGCGCATCCATGAAGAAGAACAACGCGACGGGTGCGTCGAACAGCTCATAGTTGCGTGCGTGCTGGTGCCTGCGCCCCGCCTGGTCGCCGCGTTCGATGCCGAGGTGGCCGTACAGCCCGAAGCCGCAGGCACGTCGGCGCGCCAGGAACGGTTCGGGGATGGGCGCCGGGTAGTAGGCCCATTCGGGTTCGATCGACCCAGCCTCGAACGCCGCCAGCGCCGCCGCGCGCAGCGCGCGCAACGGTTCGTCCATGACGACATGTACTTGCCAGGGCTGCATGTTGCTGCCGCTGGGCGCCCACGCCGCTACGCCCAGGATGTCTGCGACCGTGCGCGGGTCGACGGCACGTGGCAAGAAGGCGCGGATCGAGCGCCGCGACCGGATGGCTTCAGACACCTGCATGGTTCGATTCGGCGGGCGCAGCCGCCGTCCCGGGCTTAATGTCCGGACATTCTAGGCGCTCACCGCCTCGCGGGCGAGCCTGGCGCGGCGACGCCCCCTGGAGAAATGCGCGAGGGCCCAGATGCAGCCGCCGGCGATCATCACCTCGCCGAGATTGTCGAGCTTCAGCGCCTGGAAGGGCGGCGTGGCGCTGATGAACATCAGGATGCCGCCGAGCGCCATCCACGGGAAGCTGCGCTTGACCCACAGCACGATGCCGGCGCCGATCACGACGAAGCAGGTCACGAGCTGGGGCCAGGGCGGGCCGTCGCCCGGGACGACCACCTGCGTCGACAGGCAGAACTTGTCGGCCGCGACCTGCACCGAGTAACGCACCAGCCCGAATTCGCAAACGGGGTAGAGGGACTTGGAGAAGAAGTACGGGATGTCCCAGATCATCCAGAACACCGTCAATCCGCAGAACGCGCCCATGACCCACTTCTTCTGTGCCCAGCCGATGTCCGCGAGCCGCAGGATCGCGCCGGAGGCGATGATCAGCCATGTGCCCATGAGCCAGTGGATCCAGAAGCGCGGCCAGGAAATCGCCTCGAGCAACGGGCTGATGCCGATCCAGCTGCCGATGCCGACGATGAAATTGTCGTAGAAGAGGCCGAACTGCGGGACCATCAGCACGAGCGCGACCGCGAGCCCGGTCGCGCGCCAGATGGTGACCAGCCAATACAGCAGCAGCAGCTGCAAGCCTGCCTGCGCGAGGAACATGACCTGCATCAACGGGACCGGCGAATCCATGTCGACTCCCATGGCGCGTCCGCCGCGCCTTCGCCCGCCGAGTTAACCGGATATCCACGCAGCGCAGCACGGCATCGATTCCGCTTGCCACCCTGTGGTAACGCCGCATACTCCGCGCTTCGCGAAGTCGCCTCGGGAGTCAGGCATGCCAGGTCCGCTGCAGGGTGTGAAAGTCGTCGAAATGACGAGCGTGGTGCTGGGCCCGTGGGCCTGCCAGATGCTGGCCGACATGGGTGCCGACGTCGTCAAGATCGAGCAGCCCCGCGGCGACAGCAACCGCACGCTCGGCGCGGCGCAGAACCCCGGCATGGCGGCGCTGTACCTGACCTGCAACCGCAACAAGCGCAGCATGGTGCTGGATTTCCGCCAGCCCGGCGCGCGCGATGCGCTGCTCGAGATGATCAAGACCGCCGACGTGTTCGTGCACAACAACCGGCCGCAAGTCATGACGAAGCTTGGCCTCGACTACGCCGACCTGAAGAAGGTCAACCCGAAGATCATCTACTGCGGCGCCTACGGTTATTCGAAGAAGGGCCCGTACGGCACGCTGGGTGCACTCGACGATTCGATCCAGGCCGTCAGCGGCATCGCGATGCTCAACAAGCTCGTGCTGGGGGAGCCGCGCTACCTGCCGACCGTCGTCGCCGACAAGACCACGGCCATCACGGTGGTCTACGGCGTGCTGGCCGCGTTGTTCCATCGCGAGCGCACCGGCGAAGGCCAGGAACTCGAAGTGCCGATGTTCGAGACGATGGTCAACTTCGTGATGGCCGAGCACCTGTGGGGCATGACCTTCGACCCGCCGAAGGGTGCGCCGGGCTACACGCGCCTGATGAGCCACCACCGCAAGCCGTATCCCACCAAGGATGGCTACATCGCGATCCTGCCGTACCTCGACGCGCACTGGGAGAAGTTCTGCAAGCTGACGGGACATCCGGAACTGATCGATGATCCGACCTTCCGCACGCTCGCCGATCGCGTGCGCAACATCGACGATACCTACCGCAAGACCGGTGAGATCATGGCGACGCGCACCACGAAGGATTGGCTCGCGATCTTCGACAAGTCCGGCGTGCCGCTGATCGTCGTCAATACGCTCGAGGACCTGGCCACCGACCCGCATCTCGTGGCCACCGGCTTCTGGCAATTCCAGGAGCACCCGACCGAGGGCCGGCTGCGCATGCCGTCTTTCCCGGTCAATTTCGGTTCGACGCCCGCGGACATCCGCCGGCCCGCGCCGCGGCTCGGTGAACACACGGCGGAGATCCTGCGCGAGGCGGGCCTCAGCGACGCGCAGATCGCCGAGCTGTGCGCGCGCGGTGCCGCGATGACGGCCGAGCAGGCCGCCGGCACGGTGGCCGAAGGCGGCGACTGATCGGCGCGTCGCGCCCCCCGCGGGCGCTGCTAGCTGATTCCGTAGACCCGCAGCGCGTTGTCGCGCAGGAACTTGCGCAGCGGATCCGGGCGCAGGTTCAGTGCCAGCACTTCGTCCATCGTGCGCTTGAAGCCGAGCACCGGGTAGTCGGTGCCGAACATCACCTTGTCCTGGCCGTAGGTGTTGATGTAGTTGACGAAGCCCTGCGGCCAGTACTTCGGGCTGTGGGCGTCGGAGCCGATGAACACGTTGTCGTGCTTCCAGGCCATCGCGATCATCTCTTCGGTCCACGGGATGCCGACGTGGATCCCGATCAGCTTCAATTCGGGGAAATCGCAGGCCACGGCATCGAGCGTGATCGGCCGGCCGACGCTGCGCATCGGCGCTTCCTTCGAATACACCATCGACTGGCCGACCTGCATCTGGATCGGCACGCCAAGTTCGACGCACTTCGCGTAGAACGGGTAGTACTTGGCGTGGTCCGGGGCGAGGTCGAACCAGTGCGGATACAGGTGCGCGCCGATGAAGCCCATGTTCTTGACGGCATCCTCGAGCGCGCGGACGCCGTTCATGCCTTCGTAAGGGTCGATCCCGGCCATGCCGTAGAACCGACCCGGGTACTTCTCGACCGCGCGCGCGACGATCTCGTAGGGGACGTGGAAGCAGCCGGGCAGGCCCTTGCGACCGACCTTGGGCGCGAACAGGAAGGCGCGCTCGACCCCCGCCTCGGCCATCAACTCGAGGTGCTGCTCGAGCGTCACGCCCTTCATGTTGGCCTTCGACTTCATCTTTCCCGCGAAGAACTGGTCCTGCCAGCCTGGTCGGACGGCGAGGGCGTCTTCGGTCCAGATGCCGGAGACGATGTCGATGGCTGGGACGGGAGGGCGCGTGGTCATGGGTGAACTCGGCTGTGGCGAATCGGCCCGCGCAGCATGCCAGCCGACGCCGGGCTGATCCATGGCGATCGTGTTGCTCGACCGCAACATGATCTCGCTGTATTTGTCCGGACAAGCTCTGATATATTCGACTAGGAAAGCCCGTGCTAGGATCGGGCGCTCTCGAGCAATCGTGTGGGGCGTTGCTCGACGTCAACAAAATACGAACATCTCTGGAGTCTCTCGATGCACAGCAAACGCGCCCATTCGCTGCGTCTCGCCAGCCTGTCGCTGGCTGCAGCCGCCACGACGCTCTCCGGTCAGGTCGCCCTGGCGCAGGACAGCGAGGTCGACGCCCTCGAAGAGGTGGTCGTGACGACCGCTCGCCAGCGTTCGGAGGCCTTGCAGGACGTGCCGGCCGCGATCACGGCGATCACCGCCGACACGCTGGAAGCCGCCAACGTGCAGCGCGCTGGGGACTTCATCCGCCTGACGCCGGGCGTTTCGTTCGTGCAGTCCGCGGAGGTCGCGGACGGCCAGGTCAACATCCGTGGCATCAACGGCGCGCGCGACGCCGAGAACAGCGTCGCGCTGATCGTCGACGGCATCCTGATCACGAACCCTGCCGCCGTGAACCGTGAGTACACGGACCTCAAGCAGATGGAAATCGTCAAGGACCGCAGGGCGCCATCTACGGCCGCAACGCGACCTCGGGCGCGATCATCGTGACGACCAACAAGCCGGGCGACACGCTCGGCGCGAACGTCAAGGTCGGCTATGGCGAGGACAACACCATCACCGGCGCATTCAGCGTCGGCGGTCCGCTGAGCGACCGGGTCGGCTGGAAGCTCGGTGCTGACTATCGCAGCACCGATGGCTTCTATCGGAACACCTTCCTCGATCGCAAGATCGTCGACGACTACGAGGGCTGGAACGTGTCCGGCCGCCTGGTGTTCGACATCAGCGACGCGTCGTCGCTGGACATCAAGGCGCGCGTTGGCCAGATCGACGCGGCGGCGATCGCGTTCAATGCCGCGTTCCAGTTGCCCGGGTTCACGTTCTCGGGGCTGCCGAACGCGGAGCTGTTCAACGAAGACGTCAACACGCACGTGTTCGACTTCGTACCGAACATCGATCCGTTCAACGAGCAGGAGACGGTCGAGATTTCCGCGAAGTTCGACCAGGAGCTGTCGTTCGGCACGCTGACGGCGTGGGCGTTGTACAGCAAGATCGACAACGCCTTCGGCACGGACGGCACCAGCGGCGCCTTCGGCTTCTTCAACAATGACGCCGAGTGCCAGAACACCACTGCGGCGTTCGTGGCTTCCGGGCAGCAGCTGCCGCCGCCGCAGATCATCTTCTTCGCGGCGCCGAATACCCCGCCGAACGCAATCTTCGGTCCCTACACGCCGGTGGCCTGCGACGGCACGCAGTACCAGGAGCGCAACCAGACGGATTACAGCTTCGAGCTGCGCCTGGCGTCTTCGGGCGACCAGCGTCTGCGCTGGCTGACCGGCCTGTACTACATGAACATCGACCGCGAGGTCGGCGTCAACACCGGCATCGATCGCGGCCAGGGCATCGTCAAGTCGCTGTACGTGCCACCGACCGGTGCGAACCCGACCGAGCAGCTCGTGTGGGACCAGTTCGATACCGACGTCTATGCGGTGTTCGGCAACCTGGCGTATGACGTCACCGACTCCGTCGAGGCGTCGCTGGCACTGCGCTACGACCGCGAGGAGCGCCAGTCGCGCAGCCTCGTGCCGACCAGCGCGCGCACGCAGTACATCGACTTCACGCCGGACGGCATCGCGGGCGGCAACGCCTTCCTGAACCCCGGCCTCGATCCGGCGATCAACCCGGGTGGCCTGCAGCCGCAGGACCGGACGTTCTCGCAGCTGCAACCGAAGGTCAGCCTGACCTACGAGCACTCGCCGGACCTGACGCTCTATACGACCTGGGGCATCGGCTTCAAGAGCGGCGGCTTCAACAATGGCGGATCGAACGCGACGATCGACATCTTCATCAACTGCCTGATCATCGCCGCGAACAACAACTGCCTGAACGG
>JAWLAD010000006.1:0-92864 GCA_041395605.1 Steroidobacteraceae bacterium | reverse complement strand
CGTCGTCGTGCCCTCGGGCAACGTCAACTCAAAGGCATGCGTGTTCAGCGGATGCCGACGCCAGTCGACGCGGCGCCGCTCGCCGCGCGCATCGCGTGCATGCAGCACGAGGCCGGCAAGCGACTCGATCGGCCCGGTCGGCGCGTGGTTGCCCGGCAGCCAGCGCGGGTACAGCAACACCATCGGACCGGGCGTGGCCGGGATCAGCATCTGCGTGCGGATGACGCGCTGCTCGAGGTCCGTCAGGTCGACGTCCAGCGAGAGGATGCCGGGATAGTCGACGTCGCGTGGCGCTGGCGTCGGCGTCTGCGCGGGCAGCAGTGCGGGCGCGAGCGCGAGGCTCGCCGCGAGCACAACCCGCATGAACAGGGCGTGAAGGGTTCTCATAATCGCGAACTTTACCTGCTGTCGCCGCGTGCCGACGCAAATCGCGCGAACTTCGGCGCACGACCCGGCATCCAATGCACCGTCCCCACAACGAGGATCTCCTTCATGTCCCATCGTATCGTCGCTCGCACGCTGGTCGCCCTGTCGCTGACGGCATTCGGCGCCGCGGCGTTCGCACCCGCGGCACAGGCCGCCGACAACGGCCTGTACCTCGGCGCCGGCTTCACGAAGGCGAAGGTCGACGACTTCGCGACGCAACTCGACTTCGATGACGAAAGCTTCAAGATCATCGCGGGCTTCCGGCCGCTGGATTCGTTCGGCGTGGAGCTGAACTACATCGACCTCGGCAGCGACAGCGTCACCGTCGGCCCGTTGACCATCGACGGGCAGAGCAAGGCGTACGCGGCGTTCGCCGTGGGCTACCTGCCGCTCGCGGTCGTCGACCTGTACGCCAAGGCGGGGCTCGCGCGCTGGGAGACCGAAACGACCAGCAGCGCGCTCGGCCGCTTCAAGGACGACGGCACCGAGTTCGCCTGGGGCGCCGGCCTGCAGGCGCGCCTCGGCAGTCTTGCAGTGCGCGTCGAGTACGAGAGCTTCGATGTCGGCAGCAGCGCCCGCTCGGAGCTGGTCAGCGTCGGTGCCACCTGGACCTTCCTGTAATGTGGCGCGAATCTGTGGCGCAAAAGATACAGACGCGTCAGTAATTGACTGATTTTTAAAGGTTTTTATTTTCGCTCACGATTGAACTCTGAAGGCAGGCATGGGTCCTATCCCATGAGCGCTACGGTGCTCCCCGCTTCCCTCCCTGAGCGGGTATAACCCGGTCCATCGAGACCTGTGCCGGGTTAGTCTGGCCCCGGTGGTTCACGCCACCGGGGTTTCTTTTTTCAGCATCCCGGCGAGCACTTTCTGCGCGGCCTCCACGCCCTCGCCGCTGTGCGCCGACAGCAGCTGCACGCCACTGTCCGTCGACAGGGCCGCCCTCGCTGCCTTCAGCGCAGCGGCTTTTTCCCGCTGGTTCAGCTTGTCGACCTTGGTCAGCAGCACGTGCACCGGTCGGCGCGCCGGGTCGGCCCAGTCGATCAGCTCGCGGTCTTCGTCCCGCACGCCGCGGCGCGCGTCGATGATCAGCATCAGTCCGGCCAGCGAGGCGCGCTCGCGCAGCGCGTCGATCAGCGGCACCCAGATCTTGCGTTCCGCGGGGGAGACCTCGGCGTAGCCATAGCCCGGCAAGTCGACGATGCGCTGCCCGGGGGCCAGTTCGAAGTAGTTCAGCAGGCGCGTCCGCCCCGGCTGCTTGCTGGTCCGGGCCAGCGCATTGCGGCCCGTCAGCGCGTTGATCGCGCTCGACTTGCCGGCGTTCGACCGCCCGGCGAAGGCCACCTCGGCCCCCCGGTCGGCCGGAAACTGTGGCACGGAGGCCACGCTGAGCAGGAACTGCGCGTTGGGAAATCGTGACATGCCTTAGTGTACAATTTCGACTCTTTCGCCCCTTGTTTTTGGAGCCGGATCAGCATGTTGAGGTCGATGCGCACCGCTGCCCTCGCCGCCCTGGCGGCCGCCCCGTTACTGGCCCTGCCGCTTGTGCCTGCGACTGCCCAGGCCGCCGGCGATCCCGCCGCGGGCGAAGCCAAGTCCGGGGCCTGCCTCGCCTGCCACGGCGTCAACGGCAACAGCACCAACCCGGAGTGGCCGAGCCTCGCCGGGCAGAACGCCGCGTATGTCGCCGAGCAGCTGAAGATGTTCCGCGACGGCAAGCGGGTCAACGTGCTGATGTCCGCGATGGCGATTGGCCTCAGTGACGAAGACATCGCCGATATCGGCGCCTACTACGCGGCGCAAACGCCGGTGGGCCTCGAAGCCGATCCAAGCTACTGGCAGGCCGGCGAGGCGCTGTACCGCGGCGGCGACCGCAAGCGCAACATTCCTTCCTGCAAGGCCTGCCATGGTCCGGTCGGCAAGGGCAATCCCGGCTCCGGCTATCCGGCGCTGCGCGCGCAGCACGCCGTGTACACGATCAGCCAGTTGACGAACTACGCCTCTGAGCAGCGCTACGTCGATGCGAACGGCGAGAAACAGAAGTCCCGCAACGGTCACATGATGGTGACGATCGCGCAGCGGCTGACGGCAGACGACATGCGTAACCTCGCCTCGTACATCCAGGGCCTGCGCTGATGAACACGCTGCGCGCATCGACCGCCATCCTGCTGCTCGCGACGCTGCTCGCAGGCTGCGCCCAACCACAGGCGCCTGCGCCGGAGCCGGCCGCGACGACCGATGCGGCGGCGACAGAATCGGCGCCCGTCAGCGAGGCCGCGCCGGCCGAGACTGCGCCGACAGACGCCGCGCCCACCGATGGCACGGCGCCGGCGGACGACGCGACCCCTGGCGACGCAACGCCACCGGCGGCCGCGTCGCCAGTGGCGCCGCAGCCGATCCAGCTCGCCGCCGCGACGTCCGTCGGCGACGGCCAGTTCATCGCCGGTCGCGACTACGTCGTGCTGACGCCGACGCGTCCGACCGATGTCGACGCCGGCAAGATCGAAGTGCTCGAGTTCTTCGCCTACAGCTGCATCCATTGCTTCGAGATCGATCCGATCCTCGAGAACTGGAAGAAGTCCAAGCCCGCGAACATCGAGTTCATCCGCGTGCCGGTGACCTGGGGGCCGCAGGCCAACTGGCACGCGCGCCTGTTCTACACGCTGCAGGTGCTGGGGCAGCTCGACCGCCTGCACAACAAGGTGTTCGATACGTTCCATCGCGGCGGCAACCCGTTGCTCGGCAACGATGAAGACTCGACGCTGCGCGTGCAGCGCGCCTGGGCCGAAGCCAACGGCGTCGATGGCGCGGCATTCGAGCGCGAATGGAAGGGCTTCGCCGTCAGCACGGCGATCCAGCGCGCCAACCAGCAATTGCGGCGCTATCCGATCACCGGCACGCCGGCGCTCGCGGTGGCCGGCAAGTACATCACCAACGTACCGCACGTGAAGGTACCGCCGCTGATCGAAGCGCTCGCGGCCGCAGAGTCGCGCCGCTGATCCAGGCGGCGCTGCCAGCCCGCCATGCTGAGCGTCTTCGTTCCGAACGCGCTCGGCCTGCACCGCCGGGAGCTGCCGGCGGATGCCGACCTGCCCGCCGAGGCGATCTGGCTCGACCTGCTTGAACCACAGCCCGCGGAAGAGAAGCGCGTCGAGGAATTCCTCGCGATCGACGTCCCGACCCAGGAAGAGATGCGCGAGATCGAGACGTCGAACCGCCTGTACGAGGAGGGCGGCGCGCTGTACATGACGGTCACGCTCGTGACCAAGCTCGATTCGGACGTGCCCGAAAACAACCAGGTCACCTTCGTGCTGAAGGGCGACCGGCTCGTCACGAACCGCTATGTCGATCCACTGCCGTTCCGGATGTTCGTCGGGTATGCCGAGAAGCATCTCGCGCAGTGCAGCTCGGGGCCGCTGGTGTTCTCCGGACTGCTCGAGAGCGTCGTCAACCGGATCGCCGACGTGCTCGAGCGCGCCGGCGCCGACCTGGACGCGATCTCCAGCGAAGTGTTCGCGCCGCGCCGCCGGCGCGGCGGCCTGCGCGATTTCCGCGAAGTGTTGCAGCGGATCGGCCACGACGGCGATCTGGTCGGCAAGGCGCGCGAGTCATTGGGTTCGCTGTCCCGTGCGCTGGTGTTCGTCCAGCAAACCGCCATCGATCTGTCGCCCGACGTGCGCTCGCGCCTCAAGACCATCGCGCGCGACGTCGCGCAGATGGCAGACCATGCCAGCTTCCTCGGCAACAAGGTCAGCTTCATGCTCGACGCGACCCTCGGCATGGTCAACATCGACCAGAACAACATATTGAAGATCTTCTCGGTCGTGACCGTCGTGCTGCTGCCGCCGTCCGTGATCGGCGCCGCCTTCGGCATGAATTTCGACCTGATCCCGACCGCCCACGCGACCTGGGGCTTCGCCGGGGCGGTCTCCCTGATGGCGATTTCGGCCGTCGTGCCGTTCCTGATCTTCAAGTGGCGCGGTTGGTTATAATCGGCCCCGGACGCGCCCGTAGCTCAGCTGGATAGAGTACTGCCCTCCGAAGGCAGGGGTCACAAGTTCGAATCTTGTCGGGCGCGCCATTTCCCCGGCTTTCTGAGCTCGCCCGGTTTTTAGGGCTCGCCTCGTGTACCTCTCGCGATGCCTTCGGAGATATCCCGGGTACGGCCATAGATCCCTTCTTGCAGGCAACCGGCGGATGCCCTGCTGACGAGATTAACCCAAGGTGTCGCAACGATCGCGGCCGGCGACCCGGTTGGGCTGGAACAGGAGCTCACTGAGGCGCAGTTGTACTGCGAGCCGCTCAGACGGTGTCAAGGCACTGACGATGCTGCGAGTGGGCGCGCAAGACGGCTGCGACTTTGTCCGTACGCCATTTCGCGCGAACTGCACGAAGGCGCCCGCCTCGCTGGGTGCCCGACCTACCTGCAGAACGAACTTCAACCTCGCTCGCACGGCGACGCGGATCAAGAACTCAAGCGAAACCGAACTCACACGGCCGTTAAGGATGCTGCGCAGCGTCGACTCGGCAACCCCTAGCCGACATGCCATGACGGCCGGAGACTTGCGGGCACGGCGAACATGGCGGGCGATCTGCAACGCGAGATCTCGCCGGAGATTGAGGAGGGTCTGTTCATCGCGCACCATGTCGGCGAGCGTATCGCAGACCCGCTAGAACAGCGAGATCACCCCGCCACCCGCGCCGCGATCGCCGCACCCAGTTCGCTGGTCGTCGCCTTGCCGCCCAGGTCGGGCGTATGCGGCCCGGTCGCGAGCACCTGTTCGATCGCGGTGACGATGGCATCGTGCGCGGCACGGCCGGCGCCGGTGCCGCGGCCGAGGAAGTCGAGCATCAGCGCCGCGGACCAGATCATCGCGACGGGGTTCGCGATGCCGCGGCCGGTGATGTCGGGCGCGGAACCGTGCACGGGTTCGAACAGCGACGGGAACGCGCGCTCGGGGTTGATGTTGGCGGACGGCGCGAGGCCGATGGTGCCGGTGCAGGCGGGGCCGAGATCCGACAGGATGTCGCCGAACAGGTTCGACGCGACGACGACGTCGAAGCGCTGCGGCTGCATGACGAAGCGCGCGCACAGGATGTCGATGTGCTGCTTGTCCCAGCTGACGTCCGGGTACTGCGCGGCGATCTCGGCGGCGCGCTCGTCCCACCACGGCATGCTGATCGCGATGCCGTTGCTCTTGGTCGCGACGGTGACGTGCTTGCGACGGCGGCGGCGCGCGTGCTCGAACGCATGGCGCAGCACGCGCTCGGTGCCGAAGCGCGAGAACACGGATTCCTGCAGCACGATCTCTCGCGGCGTGCCCTCGAACATGACGCCGCCGACTTTCGAATACTCGCCCTCGGTGTTCTCGCGGATGATGTCGATGTCGACATCGCCCGGGCCGCGGCCCGCGAGCGGGCACGGCACGCCGGCGAACACTCGCGCGGGGCGGAAGTTGATGTACTGGTCGAACTCGCGCCGGAACTTGAGGATCGAACCCCACAGCGAGACGTGGTCGGGCACGGTGGCCGGCCAGCCTACCGCGCCGAACAGCACGGCGTCGCAGCCCGCGAGCTGCTGCTTCCAGTCGTCCGGCATCATCGTGCCGTGCTGCTGGTAGTAGTCGCAGTTGGCCCAGTCGACGTGCAGCAGGTCGAGCGCGATGCCGAAGCGGCGTGCGGCGGCCTCGAGCACGCGCAGGCCCTCGGGCATCACTTCCTGGCCGATGCCATCGCCCGCGATGACGGCGACGCGGGCGCGCAACGCCGGTGCGTTCATCCGACCGCCTGCTTGACGTCGAGTTCTGCGTGCACTTCGTCGAGCACGTGGCCGAGCCGTTCGAACAGCAGTTCGAACTCGGCGGGCGTGTAGCACAGCGCTGGCGCGAAGCCGAGGATGTTGTCGCCAAAGGCGCGGAAGATCAGGCCGTTGCGCAGCGCCGCCTGGAACACGCGCTCGCTGACGCGCAGCGACGGATCGAACGGCCGCTTGCTGCGCTTGTCGGCGACGAGCTCGAGCGCGCCGAGCAGGCCGCGCTGGCGCGCGTCGCCGACCAGCGGATGCTGGCGCAGCGCCTGCAAGCCGCGCTCGAAATGCGGCGCCACTGCGATGCCGTTCGCGAGCAGTCCGCCCTCGTGATACAGCCGCAGCACTTCGAGCGCCACGGCAGCGCTGACCGGGTGACCCGAGTAGGTGTAGCCATGCCCAAGCGGCGCGCCGGGCGCGATGCCATCGGCAATCGTGCCGTAGACGGCTTCCGACATCAGCACGGCACCCATCGGCGCGTAGCCCGCGGTCAGTCCCTTCGCCATCGTCATGAGGTCTGGTTCGACGCCCTCGGCCTCGCAGGCGAACAGTGGCCCCGTGCGACCGAATCCGGTGATGACCTCATCGGCAACGAACAGGATGCCGAGCTCGCGGCAGGCCTCGCGCATCGCGCGCAGCCAGCCCTGCGGTGGCACGATGACGCCGCCCGAGCCCTGCACCGGCTCGCAGAAGAACGCGGCGACGCGCTGCGGACCGATCTCCATGACCTTGGCGCGCAGCGCCGCGACGGATGCGGCGATCAGCGCCTGCGGATCGGCGCCGGCCGGATGGCGGTAGGGATACGGCGACGGAATGTGGTGCTGCGTCGCCTGCGGCAGGTCGAAGCCTGTGTGGAACGGCTTCAGTGCCGTGAGCCCGGCGCCGACCGACGACGACCCGTGGTAGCCGCGCTCGAGCGCGATGAAATGCTTGCGCTGTGTTTCGCCGCGCGCGTTGTAGTACTGCACGATGTAGCGGATCGCGGAATCGACGGCGTCGGAGCCACCCAGCGTGAAGTAGACGCGTTGCAGCGACTTCGGCGTGAGCTCCACGAGTCGCGCGGCGAGCCGGATCGCGGACTCGGATGCGAAATCGAAATACTCGGTCGCGTACGGCAACCGGCTCATCTGCGCAGCGGCCGCCTGCACGACGCTGTCGTGGCCATAGCCGATGTTGACGCACCACAGGCCAGCGAACGCATCGAGGTATTCACGCCCGTCGATGTCGCGGACGAACGCCCCGCGGCCCGATTCGAGCACGATGGGACCGAGCCTTTCATGGGCGCGGAAGTTAGAGACCGGATGGATCAGGTGTTGCCGGTCGAGCGCGAGCAGCTGCTGGTTCACCATGGTTCTCGTCCCCTCATGATGGTCCTATGCTAGGCCCGGGGCCCTAGCACGGGATGCTGCACCGGCTGCGCAATTTGGTGTTTCTTTGCGATCCTCGATGATGTTTTCACGCCACGACGCCGCCGCTCGCCGCCAAAGTGTCGAACCATGAACCCGATCACAACAGGATCCTGCCCATGAGCGCCTTTCGCCCGAAGTTCATCACCTTCGACTGCTACGGCACGCTGATCAACTTCCGCATGTCGGCGCTGGCGCGGGAGTTGTTCCCGGACCGTGTCCCCGCGCAGCAGATGGACGCCTTCTGCAAGGACTTCTCCGCCTACCGCCTGGACGAAGTGCTCGGCGACTGGAAGCCCTACGAGGACGTGGTCTGCAATGCGGTGCGTCGCACCTGCCTGAAGTGGAACATCGAGTACCGGCCGATCGAAGCGCGCAAGTTCTACGATGCGGTGCCGACCTGGGGTCCGCACGCGGACGTGCCGGAGCCGCTCGCTCGGATCGCCAAGCACATCCCGCTCGTGATTCTGTCCAACGCGATGGACGTGCAGATTCCGCACCACGTCGCGAAGCTCGGTGCGCCGTTCCATGCCGTGTACACCGCGCAGCAGGCGCGCGCCTACAAGCCGCGGCTGCAGGCGTTCGAGTACATGCTCGACAGCCTGTGCGCGAAGCCGGAGGACATCCTGCATGTCTCGTCGAGCATGCGTTACGACCTGATGTCCGCCGACGACATCGGCATCCGGATGAAGGCCTTCGTGAACCGCGGCCACGAGACCGGCAACCCGGCCTACAACTACGTCGAGATCAAGGACATCGGCGGACTGCCCGCACTGGTTGGACTCTGACCGGACGCGCGCTTGAAGCTCGAGTGCTACTGGCACGAGACGGCGCCGCGGTTCGCGGCCGCGGCGTCGCAACCCGTGGCAGGCCAGGTCGACGTCGCGATCGTCGGCGGTGGCTTCTCGGGGACTGCTGCGGCCGTGGCGCTCGCGCGCCGCGGCGCGAGCGTCGCGCTGTTCGAGGCGCAACGCATCGGCGCGCACGCGTCCGGTCGCAATGGCGGCCAGTGCAATGGCGGCCTCGCGCACGACTATCCCGCGTTGATCACCAGCCACGGGTTCGAGCGCACCCGCGCCTGGCACCAGGCCTACTGCGCGGCGGTCGACACGGTCGAGCGATACGTCCGTGAAGAGGCGATCGACTGCGACTTTGCGCGCCGCGGCCGGCTGAAACTCGCGGCCAAGCCTGCGCACTTCGACGGTCTCGCGCGTACCTGTGAACTGCTGGCGACGCGGATCGACCCCGACTACCAGCTGATCCCGCGGGAGCGTATCCGCGACGAGGTGGCGTCGGATGCGTTCCACGGCGGCATGCTGCACCCGCCCAGCGCCCAGGTGCATCCGGCCCGGCTCGCCGTCGGCTTGGCGACCGCTGCCGCGCGCCACGGTGCGCGGATCTACGAACAGGCACCCGTCACTGGACTCGAGCGGCTGGCCGGCAGCACGCACCGCGTCACGACGCCACGCGGCAGCCTCGATGCCGCGCAGGTACTCGTCGCGACCGGCAGCACGGACATCGGGCCGTTCGGCTGGTTTCGTCGCCGCCTCGCACCGGTCGGCAGCTTCATCGTCATGACGGAGCCCCTCGATCCCGCCTTGCTCGGGCGACTGCTGCCACGGCGGCGCAACTACGTGACGAGCCGCATCATCGGCAACTACTTCCGCCCGACGGCGGACGGCCGGCTGCTGTGGGGCGGGCGGGCGCGATTCGCGATGTCCAATCCGCGTTCAGACGCACGCAGCGGCGCGATCCTGCGCGAGTCGCTCGGCGCCGTATTCCCGGAGCTCGCACGGGTGCGCCTCGACTACTGCTGGGGCGGACTGGTCGACATGACGCAGGACCGCCTGCCCCGGGTCGGCGAGCATGACGGCCTGTGGTATGCGATGGGCTACAGTGGCCACGGCGTGCAGATGTCGGTACACATGGGCGATGCGATGGCGCGCGTGATGGCCGGCGATGCCAGCGCCAACCCGTGGCGCGAGCTCGACTGGCCCGCGATCCCCGGTCACACCGGCAAGGCCTGGTTCCTGCCAGCCGTCGGCGCCTGGTACCGCATCAAGGACGCGCTGTACTGATGACACTGCCGCTGTTACTGCTGCGTCGTATCGGCCTCGCGCTGCTGACCTTGCTGCTCGTGTCGATCATCGTGTTCGCGATCACATCGCTGCTGCCCGGCGACGCCGCGCAGCAGGCCATGGGCCAGGGTGCGACCCCCGAAACGGTCGCGGCGCTGCGCGCCGAGTTCGGTCTCGACAAACCGGGCTACGTCCGCTACGCCGAGTGGCTCTCGGGCCTGGTCAGCGGCAACCCGGGCATGTCGCTGGCCAGCCGCACGCCCGTCGCAGACCTGATCCAGGACCGACTGCCGAAGTCGTTGCTGCTGGCGGGCCTGACGGCGCTGGTCGTCACGCCGCTCGCGATCGGCATTGGCATTCTCGCCGCGCTGCGCCGCGGCGGCCGACTCGATCGCACGCTCAGCGTGCTGACGCTGTCGATGGTCGCGGTGCCGGAGTTCCTGGTGGCCAGCATCGCCGTGCTGCTGTTCGCCGTGCAGCTGCGCTGGCTGTCGGCGCTGTCGGCATTGCCGCCGGACTACACGGCGCTCGACTTCCTGCGCGCCTATGCGATGCCGGTCATGGCGCTCGGCTTCGTGATCGTCGCGCAGATGGCGCGGATGACGCGCGCGGCGCTGATCGCGCAGCTCGACCAGCCCTATGCCGAGATGGCGACGCTGAAAGGCGTCGGCACCACGCGCCGCGTGCTGCGCCATGCGCTGCCGAACGCGGCTGGTCCGATCGCCAACGCCGTGGCGCTGAGCCTCTCCTACCTGCTGGGTGGCGCGATCATCGTCGAGACGATCTTCAACTACCCGGGCTCGCGAGCCTGATGGTCGACGCCGTGACCAACCGCGACATGCCGGTCCTGCAGACCTGCGCGATGATTTTCTGTGCCGTCTACCTCCTGCTCGTGCTGATCGCGGATTTCATTGCGCTGTTGTCGAACCCGAGGCTGCGACACCGATGAACTCCTGGTGGGCAGGCCTGCGCGCGTTGCCGCCGAGTGGCTGGATCGGCGCGGTCGTCGTTGCGTTCTGGCTGGTGGTGGCGCTGTTCGGACCGTGGTTCGCGCCGCACGGCGTCGGCGAGATGGTCTCGCAGGAAGTCTTCGACCCGATCTCGAGGCAGTTCCCGCTGGGCAGCGACTATCTCGGGCGGGACATGCTGAGCCGCATGCTGCTCGGCACGCGCTACACGATCGGTCTCGCGCTGGCCGCAGCACTGCTGGCGAGCGGCAGCGGGCTCGCGCTGGCGCTGCTCGCCGCGGTCGCACCGGGGCGCATCGACGAGATCATCAGTCGCGGCATGGATGCGCTGATCTCCGTGCCGAGCAAGATCTTCGCGCTCGTGATGGTCGCCGCGTTCGGCTCGTCCGTGCCGCTGCTGTTGCTGACGGCGGCGGTCACCTATGCCCCGGGCGCGTTCCGCATCGCCCGCGCGACGGCGACGCAGATCGCCGCGCTCGACTACATCCAGTCGGCCCGCGCCCGCGGTGAGAGTCGTACGGCGATCGCGCTGCGGGAGATCCTGCCGAACCTGCGCGGCCCGATCCTGGCCGACTTCGGCCTGCGTTTCGTGTTCATCGTGCTGCTGCTCGCGGGCCTGTCGTTCCTCGGGCTGGGCGTGCAGCCGCCCAACGCCGACCTCGGCTCGCTGGTGCGCGAGAACCTGTCGGGATTGACGGAAGCCGCGCCGGCGGTGTTCGCGCCGGCGCTGTCAATCGCGTCGATCACGATCGCCGTCAACCTGCTGATCGACGCCCTGCCCGGCGCGGGCGAGCGCCGCTGACATGGCGATGTTCGTGGAAGTCCAGGGACTGACGATCACCGCGGGCGACGCCGGGCAGGAAGTGACGCTTGTCGACGACGTCGGCTTCGGCATTCCGCGCGGCGAGGTACTCGCGCTGATCGGCGAATCCGGCTCCGGCAAGACCAGCATCGCGCTGGCACTGCTTGGGCATGCACGGCGCGGTTGCCGGATCGCGGCGGGCTCGATTCGCGTGGGCGATCTGGATCTGCGCCGCCTCGAACCGCGTGCGCTCCAGCGGCTGCGCGGCACGCGCATCGCCTACGTCGCGCAGAGCGCGTCGGCCTCGTTCAACCCCGCGCACACGCTGATGGACCAGGTCATCGAGAGCGGCGTGATCCATGGCATCGCGCCACGCGCCGAACTGCAGTCGCGCGCGGTCGCGCTGTTCCGCGCGATGTCGCTGCCGGACCCGGAGCACATCGGCGCACGCTATCCGCACCAGGTCTCCGGCGGCCAGTTGCAGCGCGTGATGGCGGCGATGGCGCTGGTCGCCGATCCGGACCTCGTCGTGTTCGACGAACCCACCACGGCGCTCGATGTGACGACGCAGATCGAGGTGTTGCGCTCGTTCCGCGACGTGCTGCGCGCGCGCGGCACGACGGCGGTCTACGTGTCGCACGACCTCGCCGTCGTCGCCCAGGTCGCCGACCGGGTCGTCGTGCTGCAGCGGGGCCGGATGCGTGAATCCGGCAGCATGGCCGACGTGCTGGGCCAACCGCAGGATGCCTACACCAAGAGCCTCGTCGCCGCCCACCGCGGCCACGCGTCGCCTGCAACGGCGCCGACGACGTCCGCGGCCTCTGTCGCAACCGCGACGCCGCCCGCGTCGCTGTTGCAGCTGCGCGGCGTCACGGCTGGCTATGGTCGCGCGGGGCGCGACGGCCTGCCGCGTCAGGTCGCGCTGCACGACCTGGACCTCGACCTGCCGCGCGGTGCCGCACTCGGGGTCATCGGCGAGTCGGGGTCCGGCAAGTCGACGCTGGCCCGCGTCATCGCGGGACTCGTGCCCGCGGCCCGCGGCGCGCTCGAACTCGATGGCGCGCCGCTGCCGCCCGGGCTCAGCGGGCGCAGCCGGGAACAGTTCCGGCGCGTGCAGCTCGTGTTCCAGGATGCCGACACCTCGCTGAACCCCGCGCACACGATCGAACGCATCGTGATGCGGCCGCTCGCGCTGTACCACGACCTGCGCGGCGACGCCGCGCGGGCCGAGCAGCGCCGGCTGTTCGACCTCGTGCAGTTGCCGCAGTCGCTGTCGGGCCGCTACCCGCGCGAGCTGTCCGGCGGACAGAAGCAGCGGGTCAGTCTCGCACGTGCACTGGCTGCCAAGCCTGATCTGCTGCTGTGCGATGAAGTGACCGCATCGCTCGATACGGTCGTCGCCGCCGCCGTGCTCGAGCTGCTCGCGAGCCTGCGACGGGAGCTCGACCTGTCGCTGATCTTCATCAGCCACGACCTTGGCGCGACGCGCTCGGTCTGCAGCGAGCTGATGGTGCTGTATGCGGGTCGCTGCGGCAGCGCGGCCCGCGCGCCGCGCTCGACAGCGCACCCGTGCACCCGTACACGCGGCTGCTGATGGACTCGGTGCCGCAGATGCGCGCGGGCTGGCTCGACGCCGCGCGCGTCGCGCCTGCGCTGCCCGGGTTCGCGACCAGCACGGACGTGGCTGATGCGGCACTGTGCGCGTTCCGGTCGCGCTGCGACGTCCGCATCGATGGCCGCTGCGACAAGGTCGCACCGCCACGGCGCCATGATGCCAGTGGCACCGAGCGCCTCTGCCACCTCGAACCCCAATGAGCCCGGCCGCGCCATGAGCGGCCGCTTCGTCCGGCTCGGCGCGCAGCCGCGCCGCGATCACGCTGCATGTCGACGGCGTCGCCGTCGCCGCGCTCGCCGGCGACACGGTGCTGACCGCACTGCTTGCGCAGCGCGCGACGCTGCGCCACGCGGAGTTCGGTGCCGGCGAAGCACGCGCCGGCTTCTGTGCGATGGGTGCCTGCCAGGATTGCTGGATCTGGCGCGAGGATGGCACGCGGCTGCGCGCCTGCACGACGCCCGCCACCGACGGTCTGCGCGTGACGCTGGCCGCGAAGGACCGCACGTGGCTGACGAACAGCTGATCGTCGTCGGCGCCGGTCCCGCCGGCCTGCGCGCCGCGCAGACGCTGGTGGCCGCGGGCTGTTCGCCCACGCTGGTCGATGAATCGCGCGCCGGCGGCGGCCGCATCTACGCGCGACCGCCCGCACCGCTGCCCCTCGATGCGCGCGCACTCTACGGCACCGAGGCCGCGCGTGCGACGGCGGTGCATGCCCTGGCCCACTTGCTCGCCGGGCAGATCGACTATCGGCCCGACACGACCGCCTGGAATCTCGCCGGCCGCAACCTATACGTGGTGCGCAATGGCCAGCACGAGACGCTGCCGTTCGATGCATTGATCATCGCCGCCGGCGCGACCGACCGGCTGCTGCCGATCGCCGGCTGGCAATACGCCGGCTGCTACTCGCTGGGCGGCGCGCAGCTGCTGCTGAAGACCCAGGCCTGCGCGATCGGCCGCCGCGTCGCCTTCGTCGGCACCGGCCCGCTGCTGTACCTGATCGCCGCGCAGTACGCCGCGGCGGGTGCGGGCATTGCCGGCGTGTTCGACACGTCGCCCTGGGCGGCGCGCGTGCGCGCACTGCCCGAGCTGCTCGCGCGACCGTCCACGCTGCTGAAGGGCATCGGCCTCGAGCGCGCGCTGCGTCGTGCCGGCGTGCCCGTACATCGCGGCATCGTGCCGCAGCAGATCGACGGTGATGCAGAACGCGGCGTCACGGGCCTGCGCTGGTTGGATGCGGACGGCCGCGCGCAACACATCGAGTGCGACGCCGTCGCTCTCGGTTTCCACCTGCGGCCCGAGGCGCAGCTCGCGGACCTCGCGCGCTGCGCCTTCGACCGCGATCCGCTGACCGGGCTGTGGATGCCGCGCATTGACCCGACCGGCGCAGCAGCGTGCCGGGCATCTACCTCGCCGGCGACGGCGCGGTCGTGCTCGGCGCGGTCGCGGCCGAGCGCAGTGGCGAGCTCGCGGCGCTCGCGGCACTGCGCGACCTGGGCCACGACGTAGACACCGCGCGGATGGCGCGCCTGCGCGCCGCGCTGACGGGTGACGCCCGCTTCGCGCGCGGCATCGCGCGAGCCTTCCCGTGGCCCGCGGCACTTGCCAGCCGCCTCGATGACGGCACGACGCTGTGCCGCTGCGAGGGCATCACGGTCGGCGAGCTGCGGCGCGGTTGCGCCGAACTCGGTGCGCGCGAGGCGAACCGCGCCAAGGCGTTCACGCGCGTCGGCATGGGCCGCTGCCAGGGCCGCTACTGCGGCGATGCAGCGACCGCGGTGATCGCCGCAGCCACCGGCGTCGCGGCGGACGCGGTCGGTCGGTTGCGCGCGCAGGCACCGGTCAAACCGATCCCGGTCGCAACGAACGCGATCGACGCCGCGGCGCACTCGGGGAATCCACCGCGTGAGCCGCGTGCACGGCAGCGACGTGCTGATCGTTGGTGGCGGCATGGTCGGCACCGCCACGGCGTTCTTCCTGACGCAGCGAGGCCAGCGCGTCACGCTGTTCGAACAGCAGCTCGTCGGCCAACAGGCCAGCGGCACCAATTTCGGCAACGTCCGCCGCCAGGGCCGGCCGCTGTTCGAACTGCCGATGGCCAATCGCGCCAGTGCGATCTGGCGTCGCATGCCCGAACTGGTCGGTAGCGACGTCGAGTACCTGCAGCGCGGCCATTTGCGCATCTGCTACCGCGATCGCCCTGATTACCTCGAGCGCTTCGCGACCTACGCCGCCGAGGCAGCCCCGCTCGGCTTGTCGCTCGAGATCCTCGAGGGCGCGGCGCTGCGATCGCGCTTTCCGTTCTTCGGCCCCGAGGTGCTGGCCGGTTCGTGGTCCGCCGAGGATGGCCACGCCAATCCGCGCCTCGCGGCGCCCGCCTTCGCGCGCGCGGCCGCGCGCGGCGGCGCGACGATCCTCGAGCAGGTCGAGGTGCTCGCCGCCGTGCACGACGGTGCGCAGTTCGAGGTGAACCTTGCGGAGGGCAGCCGCTGGCGCGCACCGGCCCTGCTGATCGCCGCGGGCGCGTGGAGCGCGCCACTCGCCGCCGCGTTCGGCGAGCCGGTGGCGCTGGTCACGCGTGCACCGACGATGTCCGTCACCGAGCCCGTGCCGTATGCCATAGAGCCGTCGATCGGCGTGTCGACGCCCGTCGAACAGGAGTCGGTGTACTTCCGGCAGATCCCGCGCGGCAACGTCATCATCGGCGGCAGCACGCGCGGCCCGTCGTGGACTGACGCCCGCCGCGCACCGGTCGTCCCCGAGAACACGCTGAGCCAGCTGCGGCAGATCCGCCGCCTCGTACCCGGCTTCGGCGTGCTGCAGCTGATCCGCGTCTGGAGCGGCGTCGAGAGCTACACCCCGGATGACACACCCGTCATCGGCGCGAGTGCGCGCGTGCCCGGACTGTTCTACGGCTTCGGCTTCTCGGGATCGGGCTTCCAGCTCAGCCCGGGCGCCGGTCAGACACTGGCGGAACTGATCGCGACCGGCTCGACGCCGATCGACCTGCGGCCCTACTCGATCCAGCGGTTCGCGACGCCCGTCAAGGAACGCTGAACCAGACGTTGAACTTGCGGGCGCCATCGGCCGTGGCGATGCGGGCCAGCACCTTGGCGCCGCCGTCGATCTCGATGCCCTCGGCATCCAGTCGGTTGCCACCCGTCGGCTTCAACTCGACCTCGGACTTCGACAGTCCCTTGACCGCTGTCAGGGAGCCCACGAGGTTCGCCGTCGGGATCGGACTGCCGTGGTCGTCCAGATAAACCGAAGCCCCTTGCGGCCGAACGACCAGCTCGAAGGTGATGTCCTTCGATACCTTGATGATCCCGCCGTGCTGGGGAACGGGGTCGCCGTGCGCGTGCAGCAGCGGCGCCGTACAGAGCAGCACGACGAACAGCGTGGACTTCAGGAGGGTGTGCATCGGGGGAGGCTCCGGGGCGGCGTCGAGGACTCGGTTCACAACATGGAAGCCGGCAGCGTCGGTGGCGGCTTGGGCAGCGCGCGCAGCCCGCGCGACTGGTAGAACGTCAGCGTTGTCGTGTGGCTGGTGCGATCGTAACGCTCGGTCGCCGTCTCGCTGGGCCGCGCGCGCAACGGATTGCCGGGCACGGGTTCGCTGCGTCGCTCCCCTGGCGTGGCGTCGATGTAGCGGAGCACCGTTGCGGCATACAGACCCTTCCACGGCAGCGAAAACCACACCCTACCCTCTTCGTCCGCCTGTTGCTCGAGCCGCCAGCCGCTCGCCGCGTAGAGCAGTACGGTCGCCTCAGGCAGCGGCTCGCCGTTGAACCAGACCTGCAATTCGATGCGGTCACCGTCCAGCCGACCCGTCGGCACCACGTCGAGCGCCAGCCGCGGCGCACGGACGGCCAGATCGGGCACATAACGCGCGGCAACGATCCAGCGGGAACGCACCCGCTTGCCATCGTGCAGTTCGTCGAAGATGCGGTAGTAGTCGTCCCAGGCGACCAGCGACTCGCCGGCGCGCGGCGTCGGTACGCCTGAGAAATGATCCGGCTGAGGCGTCAGCGGCACCTCGACATCAAACTGTCCACCCAGATGTCGCGCCGTCAACTGGCCGAAGCGGTCGTTGCCGCCCGGGGTGCGCTCCCGCATGTTGACGCCGAAATCCCCATACACGAGCACCATCTCCCCGCGCTCGCGCTCGAACCAAATCTCATGCGCGGGCAGGGCCGGCGCGGTGAGCAGGGCGGCGAGCGCAGCCCACGGCAGCAGGAATCGTCTGGAAGACACAGGTACCTCCCGGCATGATGAACTGGCACGGTGCGCCGGCCTCGCAAGGCCTGCCGTTTGAGTCAAGGCATCCGGCATCAGCCGCAAGCGGCGACCGCGAACTTGGCAGATAATTCTCCCCCATCGGTCGCAGGCTTGCTACCGCGCATCACAGAAGTCCAGGGGGAACGGGACATGTCCATCACGGCAGACGCCGCCACGACCCAGACCATGGCTGCCAGTGTCGCCGTCGCGCGCTCGCGCATCGCGTCGATCGACGTCATGCGCGGCCTCGTCATGCTGTTCATGCTGGTCGACCACGTCCGCGAGGCGATCTACCTGCACATGCAGGTCGGCGATCCGATGGACGTTCAGAGCACCGACCCGGCGCTGTTCTTCACCCGGACGCTGGCGCACATCTGCGCGCCGACCTTCGTGTTCCTGACCGGCCTCGGCGCCTGGCTGTACGCGAACCCGGCAAGCGGCGCACCGCGCTCGCCGTCGTCATTCCTGATCAAGCGCGGCCTGCTGCTGATCTTCCTCGAGCTCACCGTCATCAACTTCGCCTGGGCCGGCGACATGCCACCGAAGACGCTGTGGCTGCAGGTCATCTGGGCGATCGGCATCAGCATGGTGGCGCTCGGCCTGATGACGCGCCTGCCGCGCTGGGTCCTCGCCACGGTGGGTGCGCTGATCGTGTTCGGCCACAACCTGCTGACACCGATCCACTTCCCACCCGGCCATCCGCTGTTCGCGATCTGGACCATCCTGCACGAGCGCGCCTTCCTGGTCGAAGAAGGCCTCGTGAAGATCAAGGTCACGTACCCGGTGCTGCCATGGATCGGCGTGATCCTGCTCGGCTATGTCGCCGGGCCGCTGTACTCGAAGTTCATGGCCGCGGAGCGGCGCATCAAGCTGCTCGTGATGCTGGGCGCGGGCTGCCTCGCGCTGCTCGTGCTGCTGCGCACGTTCAACATCTACGGCGAGACGCTGCCCTGGGCGGCGCAGGGCGAGGCGATCCGCACCGTCATGGACTTCGTGAACTTCACGAAGTACCCGCCGTCGCTTGATTTCCTGTTGCTGACGCTCGGGATCGCGCTGCTGCTGATGGCATGGTTCGAGAAGCAGGACAACACGCTGACGCGCGCGATCGCGGCGATCGGCGGCGCACCGATGTTCTTCTACATCCTGCACCTGTACGTGCTGCTGGTGTTGCAGAAGATCGCCGTGGCCACCCTGGGCGCGAACCATGGCGAGCGCTGGGGCGTGGACAGCGTGCTGTGGATCTGGATCGGCGCAGCGGTGCTGTCGGTGCTGCTGTACTTCCCGACGCGTGCCTTCGGCGACTTCAAGCGCCGCACCTCGATAGGCTGGGTCAAGTACTTCTGATGCTGCGGCCGCTGACGGAGGCGGACCTGCCCGCCGCGTTCGCCCTGACGCAACGCATCGGCTGGTCGCATCAGCTGCACGACTGGTCGCTGCACTGGCGCCTCGGACAAGGCTTCGCGTTGTGCGACGACGATGGCCGCCTGATCGGCACCATCATGCGCTGGCCCTACGGCGAGCACTACGGCACGGTGGGGCTCGTCATCGTCGATCCGGATCAGCAGGGGCGCGGTCACGGCCGGCGCCTGATGGATGCGATCCTCGCGTCTGCCGGCGGGCGAACGCTCGGCCTGGCCGCGACGGATGCGGGCATCCGCCTCTATGAGCAGACCGGCTTCGTCCGCACCGGGCAGATCGAGCAGTGGCAGGGTACGGTCGCACCGGTGACGGCGGCCGAGGTCGCGGCGGCGGCACCGTCCGGACTGGCGATACGCCCGATGGGCGCGGCCGACCTGTCCACCGTCATCGACCTCGATGCGCGCGCGACCGGTGCACCGCGCGACGCATTGCTGCACGCGGTCTGGCAGGTCGCGGTCGGCGGCTGGGTCGCCGAGCGATCAGGCGGGATCGTCGGCTTCACGATGGTACGTGCGGCAGGACATGGCCACACAGTCGGTCCGCTGATCGCACCGGACGAGCCCGCCGCGGCGGCACTCGCGACGCGGGCACTGGCGAACCTCACCGGCATCGCACGGCTCGACATTCCCGCGGAAGCCACGCTGCTGGGCACCGGGTTGGCGCGCGTCGGTCTGCGCTGCGTCGATCGGGTGACGCTGATGCGGCGCGGCCCCGCGCCCGCCACCGACCCAACGGCCCGGTGCTTCGGACTCGCGTCGCAGGCACTGGGCTGAAGGCCGGGGCTGCCGCTCGCCGTGACGCATGTCCTTTACCATGCTGATCCGGTGCGCGGCGCCGTCTGGCGCGACGTGTTCGCGCAGCGCACGCCACAGTGGCGCTTCGACGTCTGGCCGACCGACGCACCTCTCGCGGAGGTGCGCTACCTCGTGGCCTGGCAGGCCGACCGCGGGCTGCTCGCGCAACTGCCCGCGCTCGAACTGTTCTTCTGCACCGGCGCGGGCGTCGACCATCTCGACTTCGCGGCGATCCCGGCCGATGTGCCGATCGTGCGGATGCTCGATCCCGGCATCGTCGAGGGCGTCGTCGAATACGCGACGCTGGCCGTGCTCGCGGCGCACCGGCAGTGGCCGCTGTATCTCGAGCAGCAGCGCGCCGCGCTGTGGCGGCCCCATGTCCCGCTGCCCGCCGCGCAGCGCCGCGTCGGCGTACTCGGCCTCGGGAGACTCGGTTGCGCCGTGCTCGCGCGCCTCGCCGGCTTCGGCTTCACGCTGCGCGGCTGGAACGGTTCCGCGCGCCAGATCGCCGGCGTCGACTGCTTCAGCGGCGTCGCTGGCCTCGCCCCCTGCCTCGCCGGTTGCGACATCGTCGTGAATCTGTTGCCGGGCACGGCACGGACCCGTCACTTGCTCGATGCCGAGCGGCTCGCCGCACTGCCGCGCGGCGCACAGCTCGTGAATTTGGGCCGCGGCAGCAGCGTCGACACGCGCGCACTGCGTGCCGCACTCGACTCGGGGCATCTCGCCGGCGCGGTGCTGGATGTCACCGAGCAGGAACCGCTGCCGCAGTCCGATCCGCTGTGGCAGCATCCCAGGGTCATGCTGACGCCCCACATCGCCGCGATGACACGTCCGGAAACCGCGGCGGCGTTCGTCATGGATTCGATCGGGCAGCACCAGCGCGGCGAGCCGCTCGCGGGCCTCGTGGATCGCGCACGCGGGTACTGACGCCGGCAGCCATCGACATGGCGCTGACCGACTATCGACTGATCAGCTTCGCGTGCTTCGGCACGCTGATCGACCGCGACAGCGGCGTCGTCGCGGGGCTGCGTCCGTTGCTCGCACGCAGCGCACGCCCGCCTCTCCGCGACGAGGTGATCGCCGCGTTCGACCGGCACGAACGCGAGACGATCACGGCCATGCCGGGTGCGCGGTACTCGGCCGTGCTCGCGGCGACGCATCGCCGTCTCGCCGACGAGTGGCGCGTGCTCTGTACCGATGACGATGACGCGCTGTTCGCCCGCTCGGTCGACGACTGGCCACCGTATCCCGACGCCGCCGGCGCGTTGCAGTACCTGATGCGCTACGCCGGCGTCGCGCTGCTCAGCAACGCGGAAGGTCGGACGCTCGAGAGCATCAGTCGGCGGCTCGACCTGCGCTTCGATCTGCTGTTGTCCGCCGAGGACGCCGGCGGTGTCCAGCCTCGGGGGCGCAGCTTCGAGCCACTGCAGCGGCGTGCGCGCAAGCTTGGCATCGGACCGGCGCAGGTGTTGCACGTCGCCGCCAGCCTGCCCCATGATCCGGCGTCGACCACGGCAACAGGGATGGCCTGGGCCTGGATCGACCGGCGCCGGGGCGGCGGCGCCTGCGGCGTCCAATATTCATTCCAGAGCCTGGCCGAACTGGTCCGGGCCCACCAGAACGACCTGCGCGGCTGAATCACCCTATGGCGCTGCGAAACATCAAACTCGACCGCATTGACATGAAGATCCTCGCCGAGCTGCAGCGCAACGGCCGGATCACCAACATCAATCTCGCCAACGCGGTGTCGCTGTCGCCCAGCCCCTGCCTGCTGCGCGTCAAGCGCCTCGAGGAAGCGGGTTTCATCACCAGCTACAACGCGCATGTCGACATCGCCAAGCTCGGCGAGACCATCACGGTGTTCACGGAAGTCACGCTGCACGACCACCGCCGCGAGGACTTCATCAAGTTCGAGCAGAGCATCCGCGCGGTCGATGAAGTCATCGAATGCCACCTGATCAGCGGCGGCTACGATTACCTGCTGAAGTTCCTGACGCGCGGCGTCGCGCATTACCAGTCGGTGATGGAAGGCATCCTCGAGCGCGAGATCGGGGTCGCCAAGTACTTCAGCTACATCGTCATCAAGACACCGTTCCAGAAGCTGCATTACCCGCTCGCCAAGCTGTTCGGCGACGAACAGTTGTAGCGCCCGAGCAGCAGTGGACAGCGGCGGGAACCGCTGCGGCTCGCGCGCAACGCGCGGGACATCGTGCTGATCCGGCGCCGAACTCTGCAACGACGCCCGCTCCGAACCGCCCGGATTCGGCATTGTTTGCCGCCCGAACTGCGGTAATGTAACAATGTAACATTAAGTTCCGGGTGCACCCCGCAGGAGTCGCCAGTGTCGAGCAAACGCAACATCAACAAGGTCCTCTTGCCGATCGTGGTCGCGTCCGTCGCGGCAACCACGGCAGCGCAGACCCCGGCACCTGCTGCCGACGGCCTGGAGGAGGTCAAGGTCACCGCCCTGCGCCAGCCGTTCCGCGGCAACGTGCCGCTCGAGGAGCTGCCGCAGGCCGTCAAGATCCTGGACTCGGAACTGCTGCAGACCATCGGCGTGACCAAGCTCGATGACGTGCTCGACCTGGCCAGCGGCATCGCCCGCCAGAACACCTTTGGCGGCCTGTGGGACGCGTTCGCGATCCGCGGCTTCGCCGGTGACGAGAACACGCCGACGGGCTACCTCGTCAACGGGTTCAGCAACGGCCGCGGTTTCAGCGGCCGGCGCGATTCGTCGAACATCGAGCGCGTCGAAGTGCTGAAGGGCCCGGGTTCGGCGCTGTTCGGCCGCGGCGAACCGGGCGGCACGATCAACATCGTGACGAAGAAGCCGCAGTTCGACCACGAAGGCAGCCTTGAAGTGGCGGCCGGCCGGTTCGACACCTATCGCGTCGCCGGCGACTACACCGGCCCGATCTCCAACTCGCTGGCGTTCCGCATCAACGGTGCCTGGGAAGACTCCAACGGCTTCCGCGATGGCGTGACGTTCGAGAAGCTCAGCGTGACCCTCCTGCTGTGGCGCATCGGCGATGCGACGGTCGTCAACTACGAGCTCGAGATCGTCCAGCAGGAGGCGCCGTTCGATCGCGGCGTCGTCGCGCCAGGCGGCATCCTCGGATCCGTGCCGATCACGCGTTTCCTCGGCGAGCCGGGCGACGGCGTGACGGAAGTCGACGCGACCGGCCACCAGCTGTACGTGCAGCACGAGTTCAACAACGACTGGAGCCTGCTGGTCGGCGCCGGCTTCCGCGAGTCGGAGTTCACCGGCTTCTCGAGCGATCCGGAACTCGTGGGCGGTCGCCAACCGTTCTACGCGACCGGCACGACGCTGTCGCGCCAGCGGCGCTTCCGCGACTACAAGACCGAAGACGTCAGCGTCCGCGGCGAACTGTCGGGCCGGGTCGAAGCCGGCACGCTGACGCACAACCTGCTGATGGGCGTCGACTACTACAACTTCGAGCAGGACCAGGTGCAGACGCGCTTCCGCCCGACGCTGGCGAACCCGTACGCGATCAACGTGTTCGCACCGGTCTACGGCCAGACGCGCACGCCCGGTCCGTTCGTCAACTCGCTCGAGGAGCAGGAGGCCTTCGGCGTCTACCTGCAGGACCAGATCGATCTCAGCGAGCAGTGGAAGGTGCTGGTCGGCCTGCGCTACGACGACTTCGAGCAGACGATCACGAACCGCGCCAGCAACGTCGCGGTCACCCAGTCCGACACGGCGACCAGCCCGCGCTTGGGCGTCGTCTACGAAGCGACCGACAACGCCAGCTTCTACGCCAGCTACTCCAAGGGCTTCCGCCCGAACAGTGGCTTCGACTTCGCCGGCGTGTCGTTCGAACCGGAGTTCAGCAAGTCGTATGAGATCGGCGCCAAGCTGTCGAGCGCCGACAAGCGCCTGAACGCGACAATCGCGATCTACCAGGGAGACAAGTCGAACATCCTGACGGCCGACCCGATCAACGCCGGCTTCTCGATTTCGGCAGGCGAAGCGCGCAGCCGTGGCCTCGAGTTCGATTTCACCGGCGAACTCGCCGAAGACCTGAACCTGAACCTGTCGTATGCCTACACGGATGCGAAGGTCACGAAATCGGCGCTGGATCCGAACTTCGGCCTGTCGCTGCCGGCCGGCAGCCGCCTGATCAACATCCCGCGCAACCAGGTCAATGCGCTGCTGGTGCAGGGCTTCAACTGGGGCACGGCGAAGCTGACCGCCGGCGTCGGCATCACGCACATCTCGGAACGCCTGGGCGAGACCGGCGTGCCGAGCTTCGTATTGCCGGCCTACACGCTCGTCAACCTGCTGGGCTCGTGGTCGCCGAACGAAAAGCTGAAGATCAGCGTCGACGTCGACAACCTGTTCGACGAGGAGTACTACGCGAGCTCGTATGCGCGCCTGTGGGTGGCGCCGGGCATGCCGCGCTCCTACACGGTGCGCGCGCAGCTCAAGTTCTGAGGCATGGCGACCCGGGCGCAGCGCGGGCCGCGCGGGGATCAGCCGTTCGATCCGGAGGGCCCCGCGGGGCCCTCCGTCTTTTCGGGGAAGTAGAACTCGTACTCGGCGACGAGCTCGGCGAGCTTCGCGTCGTCGCGGACCGCGTTCAGGAACTCACCGACGGTCGACTTCGCCCAGGCGAGGCCTTCCTTGCCGAGGCCGTAGGTCTCGTCCTTGGCGTAGATGTTGACCGACCGCGTGAAATTCTTCCGGTAGGTGTAGGTCGACAGCGTCGTGCCGTTGACGACCAGCTCGTAGTTGATGATCAGGTCGTTGTTCATGACGACCGGCAACAGGCCCAGCGTGCTGCCGGCGAGGATCGCCGACGCGAGCCCGGCCGCCTTGCCGCCCGACGTCGCTTCGAAACTGTGCGAGACGCGCAGCAACACCGGGCTGCCGATCAGCTCGCTGTTGAGCTGCGTGAAACGCGGGTCCGCCTTGACCAGCTTGTACAGCTCCTCGCCCGCGACCGTGCCGAACCAGCGCATCGGCGGCAGCGGCCGCGGGCCGCTCGCGGCGGGCGGCGGCGGCGCGACGACAGTCTGCATGACCGGGGCGTCCATCATGACCGGGGCGTCCTGCGCGGTGGCAAGCGGCAGCACGGCGAGGTACGCCAGCGCGAGTCCGGTGCGACGCAGGGAAATGCAATGCATGGCGGACCTCACTGGTAGCAGCTCAGGCTGAGGACGGTCGCGAGCGCGGCATCGTTCGCCGTGCGCATGTCGCCCTTGAAGTTCGGTTCGACCTCGGTGAACGGCACGCCATGCTTGCGCAGGAACTGCGCGACATGGCGCGCATCGAGCGCGAAGTTGACGTTTTGCGGCAGCACGCCCGATTCAGCGAGCTTGGCTGCGTTCAGCGTACCCACCGTGACGCCGAGCAGCTCGCCACCATCGGAGACCACCGGCCCACCGCTCGAACCGGGCTGGATGGGCGCCGAGAACTGGAACTGCCCGACCGAGCCCTCCAGTGCACCACGCGAGCTGACGTTGCCGCGGGTCAGGTTCGGCGACGCGGCCAGCACCTTCTGCAACGGATAGCCGACGTTGGTGATGCCTTCGCCCAGCACGATCTCATTGCCCTTGCGCAGCGGCAGGAAGCGCTCGACGGGCTTGCCCGTGTCGATCACGGCGACATCGAGCAGGTTGCTGCTCGCGATGACCCGGCCCGGCACCGCGACGCCATCACGCTTGACGTCGACGACGACGCACTCGTTGACGACGTGCGCCGCGGTCAGGACCTGGCCATCCGTATTGATGTAGAAGCCGGTGCCACTCGCGACCTGCTGCTCACGATCGACCAGCAGCGAGGCATCGATGTCGGCCAGCGTGCCGGTCGCGGCGTACTTCGTCGCGTCGGGCGTCAGCTGCTTGATGACGTCCACCAGCACGAGCTGCATGGCCTTGGTCGCGGAGCGATAGAAGCCCGCGCCATTGCTCAGATCGCCGATCGGTGCGCTGCCCGCCTGCTTGCCCTCCAGCACGAGCTTGTCGGCCGGATCGTAGACCCGGTACGACAGGTTCGTCGTGACATTGCCCTGGTCGAACTTGAGCTCTGGGTGCAGCACGAGCAGCAGGCCATAGGGCCGGGCATCGTCCAGCGCGGCCATGAAACTGTCGGCGAAGAATCCCTGCAGCGTGCTGGTCACGCTGTCTTCGAGCGCGCGCCCCGGCTGCGCCCAGAAACCACCGGTAGCCACGTAGAAGCGCGACTTGCGCCGCGCCGCCGGCACGTAGGCCGCGACCGTGGTGCCATTCGGCAGCGTCATGCCCTTGGGCAGCGTGACGCCCTTGGGCAAAGGATTCGGTGCTTTGGTCTTGCTCGCGGCGAGCGCAGGCATGGACAGGCTGGCCAGCGCCAGCATCAGGATCAGACGTGCGAGCATCAGGGTCCCCCTTGGATGCCGCAGTCTGACGCGAGCCTGCGGCGCCGGCAATGGCCCGGCGCCGCAGGGTGCCCGTCAGAACGTGATCCGGTACTCGATGCCGTAACGACGCGGCTCGCCGCCGAATACCCACGAGCCCAGCGTGCCGACGTCCGCCGCGAAGTCGATGTACTCCTCGTCGCTGAGGTTCTTGCCCCACAGCGACAGGCTCCAGCAATCGCCGCGCGCGAAGGTCACGCTGGCATCGAGCAGGCCGTAACCATCCTGCGCCAGCCACTCGCGATTGAGGATGTCGGTGTAGAACTTGTCCGTGTAGCTGTACGAGCCGCGGAACGTCAGCACGTCTTCGCCGGCGAGCGGCATCTCGTAGTTCAGGCCTAAGTAGCCGGTGAACTCCGGCACCTTCTCGAACTTCAGCTGCCGCGCCAGCGCCGGGTCCGGCACGCCATCGCCGGTCACGTCCTGGCCATTGAACTCATCGTAGCTCGCATCGGTGTAGCCGAACGACGCGTCGATCGTCAGGCGTTCGGTCGCGGCGGCGTTGAACTCGAGCTCGACGCCCTGGATCGTCGCCGCGGCGGCGTTGCGCACCACCTGGCCAGAGGTCGGCGGCTGCGGGCCCGGGCCGTCCGGGTCGAACGAGTCGTTGACGATCTTCTGGATGTCGTCGTACTTCATCGAGAACAACGCCGCGTTGAAGCGCATCCGGCCGTTCGCGAACTGGCTCTTCAGGCCCACTTCGATCGAGTCGACGACTTCCTCGTCGGACGGGCCGAGGAACTCGACGCGCTGCGCGCGCGCGTTGAACACGCCCGAGCGGAAGCCGCGCGTCCAGCTCGCATAGGTCAGCAGGTCTTCCGTGGCCTGGAACTCGAGGCCGAACTTCGGCGAGAAATTGCTCCAGTCGCGCTGGCCGGGCAAGGTCAGCGTGCAGTTGGTGAAGTCGAGCGCGCAGCGACCCGGCGGCGAGAACAGGATCTCCTTGTCCTCCTCGGTGTAGCGACCGCCGACCGTCGCCGAGAACCGGTCGCTGAACTTCCAGTTGCCCTGGAAGAACGCCGCCCAGTTGCTCTGCTCCTGCTCGGTGCGACCGGCCGTGTTGACGGTGCCCAGCGCGCCACCGAACGTCGCGCGGCGCTCGCCGATCAGGAAGTCCTGCTGGAAGTAGTACAGGCCGGTCGTGAAGCTGAACGTGTCGCTGAACGACGAGGCGTAGCGCACTTCGAGCGAGGTCTGGTCCTGCGATTCCTTGTTGTCCGGGAAGTGGAACAGCGTGATCGGCGAGCCGTCGAAATCGGTGCTCGAATCGAATTGCACGTCGCGCCAGCCGGCGATCGCGGTGACCTTGCCGTGCGACAGCGTCCAGTTCGCCTCGGCCGAGATCTGCTTGACCTCGGTGATCGAGTAGCCCTGCAGGTCGTGGTTGATGTCGTACTTGTCATCGGGCGGGATGTAACCGAACAGCGTCTGCGCCAGCTTCGGGAACACCGGGTTGACGATGTTCTGCGACGTCGCGGGTCCGCCCTTGTTCTTCTGGTACTCACCCTTCAGCGTGAGATCGAAGGTATCGCTGAAGTCGAAGCGCACGCTCGGCCGGATCAGCGTCAGGTTCTTGTTCGCCTTGTCCTGGCCACTGACCAGGTTGTCGAAGTAGCCATCGGAGTGCGAGTAGATCGCCGACAGCCGGGCGGAGACCACGTCGCTGAGCGGCCCGGTCACGCTGTAGGCGATGTCGCCGCGCTGGAAATTGCCGGCCGTCAGCTTGAGTTTCTGGCTGAATTCGCGCTCGGGACCCGCCGTCGTGACGACCACCGCGCCGCCCGTGACATTGCGCCCGAACAACGTGCCCTGCGGACCACGCAGCACTTCGACGGAACCGATGTCGAAGGTATCGACGAGCGAACTGGGGCCGAAGCCGACATAGATGCCGTCGACGAACAGGCCGACCGCGGGGTCGACGGTGCGCGTGCTGCCGTTGATGCCGATGCCGCGGATGTAGAAGTTCGCGTAGCCGTTGAACGTGGACACCTGGTTCAGCTGCACGTTGGGCGTCAGGCGCCCGAGATCGCGCAGGTCGACCGCGAAGTTACGTTCGATCGCATTCGCATCGAACGCGGTGATCGCGGCGGGCACGTCCTGGTTGGACAGGCCGCTCGCGCCCTTCTGCGAAGTGATGACGACCTCTTCCAGTTCCTGCGCCGGCAGCGCGGCTGCGGCGGATGCGAGCGCGACGGAAACGGCCCAGGCGACGCCCTGGTGACTGCGGAACGACATACAACCCCCTCAGATTGCTGACCAAACCATCGTTTGGCAAAAAACTAGCACGCGGCACGAGCCGATTGCTAGGCTGTGGGCCGTGCAGCGGCGCGGTCCGAAACGGCGGATTTCATGCAGCAGGGTTCGATGACGACAACGCCCGACGGGTTTCCGCGAGACACCCCTTACGCCTGGTCGGTCGCCGGCCTGATGGCGCTGGCCTACGCCGTCGCGTTCGTCGACCGCCAGGTGCTGAACCTGCTGGTGGACCCGATCAAGCGCGACCTGCTGCTGTCCGACACGTCCATCAGCCTGCTGCAGGGCCTGGCCTTCGTCGCCGCCTATGTCGCGATGGGTCCGGTGTTCGGGCGCTACGCCGATCGCAGCAGCCGCCGCAACCTGCTGATCATCGGCGTGACGCTCTGGTGCCTGTTCACGATCGCCTGCGGCTTCGCGCAGGACTTCTGGACGCTGTTCATCGCCCGCGCCGGTGTCGGCGCCGCGGAAGCCTGCCTGCTGCCGGCCGGCTGGTCGATGCTGGCCGATTACTTCTCGCGCGAGCGCCTGCCGCGCGCGATGAGCATCTTCCTGCTGGGGCCGTTCGTCGGCGGTGGCTTCGCGCTGATCTTCGGTGGCCTGATCGTGCAGGGCGTGGCCGGCATCCAGTTCAGCGGTCCGCTCGCCGGCCTCGAACCCTGGCAGCTGACGTTCGTGTTCGTCGGCGCGCCCGGCCTCGTGCTCGCGCTGCTGCTGCTGTGGGTGCGCGAACCGCCGCGGCAGGGCATCGCCCAGGGCATGGCCCAGGGCATGGCCCAGGGCATGGCGGAGGGCAGCGCAGCCGGCGGCGCGGCCGGCGGTGCCGCCACCGACCGAACCTTCACGACGCGCGAGGTCGTGCAATTCCTGTGGCAGGAACGGGCCTTCTACGGCCGGTTCTTCGGCGGCATGGCGTTGCTGGTCGTGATGCTGTACGCGCTGCCGGCATGGACACCCGCGTTCCTGATGCGCGCCCATGGCGGCAGTCCGCGCGAGGTCGGGCTCGAATACGGCACGGCGACGCTGCTCGCCGGCTCGCTGGGCATCCTGCTGGGGCCGTGGATCGCGCGACGGCTTGCGCATCGCTGGCCGCGGCAGTCCGAACTGCGCACGACGCTGGTCGCAGGCCTGTGCGCGGCGCCCGCCTGCCTGTACCTGCCCTTCGCCGGCAGCTACTGGGGCGCGTTGCTCGCCTCGACCATCGGCAGCCTGTGCGTCAATTTCGCGCTGCCGATGGCCGCCTCCGCGCTGCAGGCCTCGACGCCGAACCGGATGCGGGGTCTCGTGACGTCGGCATACGCGTTCGTACTGACCTCCGTCGGCATGGGGCTGGCGCCGTCGGTCATCGCCCTCGTCACCGACCAGGTGTTGCAGGATCCGCTGCGTGTCGGCGTGTCGCTCGGCTGGGTCTGCGGCGTGTCGGCGTTGCTGGCGCTGCCGCTGCTGCTGGGGGCGGCACGGCGTTACGGCGCCCGACTCTAGAGGCCACGAAACTGTAACGCTGCGATGCGAGCCTGCGCGACATGGGCTCGCACGGCTTTGACACGCTACCGACCATAGGCGCGATTCTGCGTGCACCGTTACCACACCTGGCGGGTGATCGGGTCACGCGCTGGCTGCTCCGTGGCGTCGCGGCGTCGTTGCGTCCGCTGGTCGTCGAGCTGCGTGGCGCAACGCACATCGCCGGCGCACACGATCCGTTCATCCTCGTCGCGAATCACAGCAATCGCCTCGAAGCGATGATCCTGCCGACGCTGCTGTTCCTGCTGCGCGGCGGGCGCTTGATCCACTTCATCGCGGACTGGAACTTCCTGCTTGTTCCCGGCATCGGCAACCTGATGCGCCGCGGGGAAGTCCTGACCAGCATGCGCAAGAACGCACGGCCGCGCTTCCTGAATCGCCTGCGGCATCGCCACGCCCCAACCCAGGCCCCGTTCGCGCGCGCGGCCGAGCTGTTGGCGGCGGGGCGCTCGATCGGCGTGTTCCCGGAAGGTACCGCGAACCGCGATCCGCATCGGCTGCTGCGCGGCCGGCACGGCGCGGCCCGGCTGTCGCTGCATAGCGGTGCACCCATCGTCCCGGTCGGAATCCGCTTCCCGTTCGAACCTCCCGGAGCGCCAATCCGCGATTTCGCACGGCTTGCGATCGAGATCGGTACGCCGCTCGCCGCGCAGCGCCCGTCCCATGCCGGCGCGATCGCACTGCACGACGTTCGCGCGCATCACGCCGCGATCATGACGACGCTTGCCGCTCTCAGCGGCAAGACCTGGCACTACACCTAGAGGATCAGCGACGATGAAGCCACGGCCAACGCTGCGCACCGAACGCGTCACCTGCGAGGATCTGCGCGAGTGCGCACTCGAGGTACTGTCAACCACCTACTGCGACGAAAAGCGCTGGGTGGCCGACGCCGCCTCGCAGCTGCCCAACGCCGACCTCGCTCGGGACGACATCGCCTGGTTCGTCGTGTTTGCGGACGGCGCGCCCGCTGGCGTCGTGCGAGTGCTGTACACCCCACCGCTGGCGCAGTATCGCGATTACGGCCTGCAGTTCATGCACGCCAACCTTGATATCGATCACTTCCTCGCCACGCACCGCATCGCGGAAATTGGCCGGTTCGCCGTCGTACCTGATCGGCGCCGCAACGCGGCCGTCATGATGGCTTTGCTGCGCGAAGCCATCGCGGACACGGTCAGGCGCGGCTATACGCACTACATCACGGACGTGTTCGAGGACGAGGCCAACAGCCCGTTGCAGTTTCATACCCGCGTGCTCGGCTTCGTGCCGGTTGCGACCCATGCGACCGGGGAGCTGCGCTGCGACCACCGCCGCATCACGATGCTGCTCGACCTGCCGGCGTGCTATGCGCGGCTATCGTCCGCCCATGGATACTTTTTCCGGCTGATCACCGAGGGGTGGGAGCAGGGCCTGCATGATCGGCTGGCCGCTGCGTCACGGCCGGATACCCCGAGCCAGGTCAGCGACGCGGCCTGATCGCCGCCCGGCCGTCGGGGGTTGCCGCGCCCCCGCAGGCGGCCGACGTCTGGCCTCGATGCACCGACCCGGCCGTTCCGGCTATAATTCCGGGTCAAGTCATACCAGCGGCGGATGGATCGTGAGCAAGCAGGACTCGGTGTTCTTCAACGTTTTCAGCCTCGTACTGGGCATTCTCGTCGCCATCACGCTGGTGCTGTTCGCACTTGCGCGGTCCGTTGGCGCCGGCACGCAGCGCGAACACGTCCTCGAGGACGCCAAGTATCAGGCGGCGGTCCGCCAGAACATCCAGCCGTTCGCCCGCGTCGCCGTCGCCGGGGAAGACAACTCCGCGCTCGCCATCGTCGCGACGTCCAGCGCCGACGGTGATGGCGCTGCCATGGCGGCGGCGCTGACCGATGGCCCGGGTGTCTACGCAGCCGCCTGCACCGCCTGCCACGGTGCCGGCATTGGTGGCGCCCCGAAGACCGGCGATGCCGCGGCGTGGGCGCCACGCATCGCGCAGGGCAAGGCGACCCTCTACAAGCACGCGATCGAGGGCTTCCAGGGTGCGGCCGGTGTCATGCCCGCCAAGGGCGGACGCACCGACATCAGCGACGAGCTGATCCAGGCGGCGGTCGATCACATGGCCGGGCTCTGAGCACCGCGCAACCCCTCAACTGACGAGCGCCCGCCGCAGCGACAGCGCTTCGGCGATGTGGTGGTCCGCGACCCTGGCCGCCTGTTCGATGTCGGCGATCGTCCGCGCGACGCGCAGGCAACGGTGCTGCGAACGCAGCGATAGCCCGAGCTTCACCTGCGCGGCCGCCAGCAGCCGACGCGCCGCAGGCGTCGGATCCGCGACCGCTTCCAGTACTGCATCTTCGAGGTGGCTGTTGAGCAGCCCGCGGCGCTGCTGACAGGCGCGTGCCGTGGCGACCTGAGCCTGAGCCTGGGCCTGGGCGTCCGCATCCGCGTCACCGCCAGCACGCCGATGCAGTTCGATCTCTTCGGGCGTCACGCTGCCGAGTGCCAGCCGCAGGTCGAGCCGATCGAGCAGCGGCCCCGACAACCGGGCGCGATACAGCGAGCGCTGCCTCGACGTGCAGATGCAGGCGCGCTGCCGATCGCCGTGCCAGCCGCAGGGGCAGGGATTCATCGCCGCCACCAGCTGGAACCGCGCCGGGTACTCGGCCCGCAGGTTGGCACGCGACACCTGCACGACGCCGGTTTCGAGCGGTTCGCGCAAGGCTTCGAGCACGCGGCGGTCGAACTCGGGCAGTTCGTCGAGGAACAGCACGCCCTGGTGGGCCAGCGTGATCTCCCCCGGGCGCACGCGCGTGCCACCGCCGACGATGGCACCGGCGGAGGTCGTATGGTGTGGCGCGCGGAACGGGCGCGAGATGCAGGCGGCATCGCCGGCTGCTGCCGCCGGCGCGGCGCGAGCGCCGCATCGGCCGGCGCCAGCGACGCGATGCTGGCGACTTCGAGCAATGCGTCCGGTGCGAGCGGCGGCAGCAGGCCGGGCAGGCGGCGCGCGAGCATGCTCTTGCCGCAACCGGGTGGGCCGACCATCAACAGGCTGTGGCCGCCCGCCGCCGCGACGACCACGGCACGCTTGCCCTGCTGCTGCCCGCAGACATCGGCGAGGGACGGGGTGCCGCCCGCGGGATCCGCGTCCGCCGCCGGTGGCCGGCCGGCACTCGCCGGCGTCGGCAGGTCGCGCTGCTGCTGGACCCACTCGCAGACCTCGAGCAGCGACCCCGCCGCCAGGGCGCAGACGTCGGGCAGCAGCGCCAGCGCGGCCGCACCGTCGGCCGGCACGATCAGCGGGTGGGCGCCGTTGACGGCCGCTGCCCGCGCCGCCTGTGCCGCGACCAGCAGTCCGGGGACCGGTCGCAGCGCGCCGGTCAGCGCGAGTTCGCCGTAGAACTCGACCCGCGCCAGATCGCGCAGCGGCTGCAGTTGCCCTGACGCCAGCAGTATCCCGACCGCGATCGCAAGGTCGAACCGGCCACCCTCCTTCGGCAGATCCGCCGGCGCGAGGTTGACGGTGATGCGCCCGGCCGGAAACTCGAAGCCGCTGTTGACGAGCGCGGCACGCACCCGCTCCTTGCTCTCGCGCACCGCCGCGGCAGGCAGGCCGACGATATTGAACACCGGCAAGCCCGCGCCGAGGTGTACCTCGACGGTAACCGGCGGCGCGCTGAGGCCGACCTGGGCGCGACATTGCAGCTGGGCGAGCGCCATGGCCGCGGCGACCGTACCGGGGCGACCGTACTGGGGCGACTGCGGCGGCGGGCTTCAGGGCGCCGGCGGCGACTCGCCCCGCTCGATCGTGGCGAGGCGGGCTTCCAGCGCATCGAGCTTGGCACGGGTGCGGGCGAGCAGCCTGGCTTGCGCGTCGAATTCGTCGCGCGAGACCAAGTCGAGCTTGCCGAGGTTGGCGCGCAGCACGGCGCGGAAGTTCGACTCGAGGTCGTTCCGCAGTGCATGGACCGAGGCCGGCACGCTGTCGAGCAGGCGGCGAACGATGTCATCGACACCGAAACGATCGCGCGAGTTGTCTGAACCCGATTCCATGCAGGCCTCCAGTCCGGTTACAGCGGGTACGGTTACAGCGGGTACGGTTCAAGCGGGGCAGCGGCCGGGCACTGCCCACTGTTAACGCAGCCACGCAGTCGTTGGCTCCAAAACGGTGCAGCGCCACGGCGCCGACACGGCATTCCGCCAGCCGTGCGCCCTGCACCACCATGGCATGGAAGCTGCAAAGACGCTGGCGGACGACCAGCCGAAGCATACCCGCACGGCTCGCGACGGGCGATGCGCGAAACGGGCGGAAAGGGCGAGAAATGAAGTTGATCACCGCGATCATTCGCCCGTTCCGGCTCGACGATCTCGAACTCGCGGTCGCGCGGCTGGGCGTCCAGGGGATGACAGTGACCGAAGTGCAGGGCTACGGCCGACAGAAGGGCCATGCCGAGTACTACCGCGGTGCGGAGTACCGGGTGGACTTCGTGCCGAAGACGCGCGTCGAGATCGCCGTCGACGAATCGATCGTCGAGCCGGTGGTCGAGGCGATCGCGAACGTGGCCCGCACCGGCAAGGTGGGCGACGGCAAGATTTTCGTAACGGATCTCGAGCAGGCGATCCGTATCCGCACCGGCGAAACCGGCGCGGCGGCAGCCTGAAGACACAGTGAGCTGGGAGCTATAACAATGACGACGACGATGAAGACACCTTCGGTACTGCGCCTGTGGGCCTGGGCCCTGATGGCCGGCGTGCTTGCACTGATGCCGTCACTCGGTTTCGCGGCGGACGCGCCCATCGTCGACAAGGGCGACGCCGCGTGGATGATGACGGCGACGGTGCTCGTGGTGCTGATGGTGGTGCCGGGCCTGGCGCTGTTCTATGGCGGCCTGGTCCGCGCGAAGAACATGCTGTCCGTGCTGATGCAGGTGATGGTCGTGTTCTCGCTGATCTGCGTGTTGTGGGCGATCTACGGCTACAGCCTCGCGTTCGGTGGCGAGGGCCTGATCATCGCGGGCTTCGACCGGCTGTTCCTCGCGGGCATCACCCCGGACAGCCTCGCCGACACCTTCACCGAGAACGTCAAGATCCCCGAGTACATCTTCATCGCGTTCCAGGCGACCTTCGCCGGCATCACCTGCGCGCTGATCGTCGGTGCGTTCGCCGAGCGCATCAAGTTCACCGCGGTGCTGCTGTTCTCCGCATTGTGGTTCACGTTTTGCTACCTGCCGATCGCCCACATGGTCTGGGGCGTCGGCGGCTACCTGCTCGACAAGGGTGCGCTCGACTTCGCGGGCGGCACGGTCGTGCACATCAACGCGGGCGTCGCGGGCCTGGTCGGTGCCTACATGGTCGGCAAGCGCATCGGCTTCGGCAAGGAAGCGATGACGCCCCACTCGCTGACGCTGACGATGGTCGGTGCATCGCTGCTGTGGGTCGGCTGGTTCGGCTTCAACGCCGGATCGAACCTCGAAGCCACGGGCGGCGCGGGCCTCGCATTCATCAACACGCTGTTCGCGACAGCGGCCGCGGTGATCTCCTGGACGGTCGCCGAAGCGGCGATCAAGGGCAAGGCGTCGATGCTGGGTGCGGCATCGGGTGCGGTCGCAGGCCTCGTCGCCATTACGCCGGCCTGCGGCTCGGTCGGTCCGATGGGCGGCATCGTGATCGGCCTCGTCGCCGGCCTGCTGTGCCTCTGGGGCGTGACTGGCCTGAAGAAGATGCTGGGTGCCGATGACGCGCTCGACGTGTTCGGCGTGCACGGCGTCGGCGGCATCATCGGCGCGCTGCTGACCGGCGTGTTCGCGGCCCCGTCGCTCGGCGGCACCGGCGCGGAGGACTTCTCGATCGCGAGCCAGGTGCTGATCCAGGCCGAAGGCGTGCTGATCACGATCGTCTGGTCGGCCGTCGTCGCCGCCATTGCCTTCAAGCTCGTCGATCTGGTCATCGGGCTGCGCGTCGAAGCCGACGCCGAGCGCGAAGGCCTCGACACCACCTCACACGGCGAACGCGCCTACACGAACTGATCGGGCCCCCCTCATTTCCCGATCCGTGCAGGGCGGGGCCAGCTTCGGCTGCCCCGCCCTTTTCTTTGTGACGGAGTTCCGGTATTCCGGGCATGGGCCGGCGCCATAATCCGGCCGGAGTACCGCCATGCGCAGCACCACACTCGAAAAATCCGCTCTGTCCGTGCTCGCGGCCGCCGCCGCGCTGGCCGCGGCCGTCCTGTTGCTGCAGCCGGTGGCGGCGCAGGCCTCGGACGTCTACTGCAAGACCGTCGACCGCCGCCTGCAGTGCCGCGATACGCCGTTCGAGGGCGCGGTGCTGGTGCGCCGCAGCGGCCAGTCGCAGATCGTCGGTGAAAACCTGCAGCCCGCGCCTGCGACGCCGCCTGCACCGGCGAGCAGCGTCGCCGCGGTCAACGCGTCCGTCAGCGAGCGACTGCAGCAGGCAGCCACGTCGCGCGCCGTACAGGCTGACGTCGCCGCGACGCAGGCGAAGCAATGCAAGGAAGCCACGGACAGATACAACCGTGCGATCGAAGCACGGCGGATCTACAAGACCGGTCCGAACGGCGAACAGATCTTCCTGAACGAGGCGGAACTGACCCAGGCTCGCGTCGAAGCGCGCAACGCGCGCGACCTCGCCTGCGGCACCAGGCCCTGACCCAGCGCGGACGCCGCCCGATGCGCGTCGCATTCGCGGGCCTCGGCGCAATGGGCGAGCCCATGGCGCGCAATCTCCACAGAGCCGGACTGCTGACCGCCGTCTGGAACCGCACGGCCACCCGCGCGCACGCGCTTGCGGGCGAGCTGGGCGTGCAGGCCGCGCCGTCGCCCGGCGCGCTGGCCGCGACGGCGGATGTCGTGGTGCTGTGCGTCTCGGCCGACAGCGACGTGCTCGAGGTCGTCGCGGCGCTGCGCCCCGCGCTGCAGCCGGGCACGCTGGTCATCGATTGCTCGACCGTCAGCGCGGACACCGCGCGCGACGCGGCCGCACAGCTCGCCAGCGTCGGTGCGGGATTCCTCGATTGTCCGGTCAGCGGCGGCGTCGAAGGCGCGCGCCAGGGCACGCTCGCGATCATGTGCGGCGGCGATGCGGCAGCGTTTGCGCGCGCGCAACCGGTGCTGGCCGCGATGGGCCGCACCATCACGCACTTCGGCGCGAGCGGTGCGGGCCAGGCCGCGAGGCGACCAACCAGATCATGTGCGCGGGCATCATCCGCGCCGTCGCCGAGGCGATGGCGTTCGCGCGCGCCGCGGGGCTGCCGCTGGAGCCGCTGGTCGAGACACTCGGCAAGGGGCAGGATCGTCCTGGTACTTCGTCAACCGCGCGCCGTTCATGATCCGCGAGCAGTATCCGGCCGGCTTCCGCGTCAGGCTGCACCAGAAGGACCTGCAGATCTGCCGCGACATGGCGGCCAGACTGGGCGCGTCGCTGCCAGTGGTCGATGCGATGCTGGCCGAGTACGCCGAGTTGATCGCGCAGGGGCACGGCGATGAGGACATCTCGGCCGTCCACCGGCTGAAGACCGGGTTGTTCAGGCACTGACGGTGGCCGCGACCAGCCCGAACATGGCCGCGACTCCCGAGCGCATCGGCTCGGCGCCCTACCTGCCGGATTTCTGCGTACCGCGCGCGGTGCTGGCGGTCGTGCTGATCGTCGAGCTGACCGCACTGACGCTGGCGCTCGCCCGCGGCAACGACACGCTGGGTTTCTGGACCGACCTCGCGCGCACATCCTTGTTCCTGCTGTGGATCGGCCTGACCGCCGCGGGGCTGCTGTGCGTGCTGCGCCAGCGACTCGCCGGCGTCACGGCTGCGCGCAGCTCCGTCATCGTGCTCGCGGCCATGGCGGCGCTCGTGGCGCTGATCTCGGAGGTCACCTTCCAGCTCGGGCAGAGCGACGCCTTCGGCGGCGGCGCGCTCGTCGGGTTGTTCCCGCAGTCCCATGGCGCGTTCGTGCTGCGCAACGTCGGCATCGCCGTGATCATCACGGCCGTCGCGTTGCGCTACTTCTATGTCACGCACGAATGGCGGCGCAACGTCGAGATCCAGGCGCAGGCGCGCGTGCATGCGCTGCAGGCGCGCATCCGGCCGCATTTCCTGTTCAACAGCATGAACACCATCGCGTCGCTGACGCGCACCGATCCGGCGCGCGCCGAGCTGGCGGTGCAGGATCTGGCGGACCTGTTTCGCGCCAGCCTGTCCGACAAGCGCGACCAGATCACGCTGGAGGAAGAACTCGAGATCGCCGGCACCTACGAGCGCATCGAGAAGCTCCGCCTGGTGATCGCCTGCAGGTCGACTGGCAACTCGACGCGCTGCCGCGCGACGCCGCCGTGCCGTCGCTGGTGATCCAGCCGCTGCTCGAGAACGCGATCTACCACGGCATCGAGCCGCGACCCGAAGGCGGCACGGTGCGCGTCACCGGCGAGCGCCACCACGACCTGATCACGATCGTCGTGCGCAATCCGTTGCCGTCCGGCGTCGTGACGCGCGACGGCAACCGCGTCGCGCTGTCGAACATCCGTGAACGGCTCGAATTGCTGTACGGCGTCCGTGCCACCATCAAGGCAGGGCGGTTCGACGAGGAGTACATCGTGACCCTGCGCTTCCCCTATTCCCGGCCGCAGCGCGAGGCCTGACATGGCACAGCACCGCATCCTGATCGTGGACGACGAAGCCCCGGCGCGCGACCGGCTGCGGGCGCTGGTCGAGGAACTGCCGGACGCCGACGTGGTCGGCGAAGCGGCCAACGGCCAGCAGGCGCTCGATGCCGCGCTGCGCGATGGCCCGGACATCGTGCTGCTCGACGTGCGCATGCCTGGCATCGACGGCCTGCAGGTCGCGCAGCGCCTCGAGCATCTGCCTGAACCGCCCGCCGTGATCTTCACGACGGCGTTCGACGAGTACGCGCTGCAGGCCTTCGATTCCCAGGCCGTGGCCTACCTGCTGAAGCCGATACGTGCCGAGAAGCTCGCCGCCGCGATCGCCAAGGCGGGCCGCCTGACGCGCCCGCAGCTGGCACAGGCCGCGCAGGCCGCGCGCTTCGTCGAGCGACGCACGCACATCGCGGTGCGCCACCGCGACGGCACCCGTCTCGTGCCACTGGGCGACGTGCTGTACTTCTACGCCGACCAGAAGTACACGACGGTCCGCCACCTGCGCGGCGAGGAACTGATCGACGACAGCCTGCGCTCGCTCGAGGACGAACTCGGCACGGCCGTGGTGCGCATCCATCGCAACACGCTCGTCATGGTCGAGCGGATGACCGCGATCGAGCGTGATCCGGAGGGGCAGGCGTTCGTGCGGCTGCGCGACTGCCCGGAGCGACTCGCGGTCAGCCGGCGCATGGCGTCCGACCTGCGTGAACGTTTCCGCATCTGAACGTCGATTCCTTTGACTTATCGCGTGCTGACCGCGCGCAACGCGCCCACTGTGATGCCGATCACCGCAGCGGCAGGCGTCGTCCGTTGTGATCAGGCGACGGGAGGTCGTGACATGCTCGAGGCTGGTGATCTGGATGCCGGGCGCATCCGCGAAGTGGCGCGTGCCGAATTCGATGCCTGGATCGCGGCGGCGCCTGCGCCGAATCGCGCGCGGCGCATCCTCGCCCCCGACGCAACGCTGCGTGGCACGACGCTGGCACGCGTCGAAACGGTGCTGACGCACGCCCGGCCCGCCAGCGCGAACCGCCGCTGGATCTGCGAGTTGCTGCGCGCCTGGGCACCGCTGGAGGTACTGTTTCCGACGCGCGATCACCGCGCGGTGCGCGGCGTGTCGGGCGAAATGCCGCTGCACGTCGCACTGCTCGTCGAGCGCGAATACGGCCACGTGCTCGGCGCCGTACGCAGCCTGTCAGACGCCTACGAACTGCTGCGCGAGGACCGCGACCGGCTGTCGCTGCAGCTGGCGATCGCGCAGGCACTGCTGCCGCTGCTGCCCGAGCGCGGCGCGGACGACCTGCGCTGGCTCGATGAGTTGCGCGGCATGTCCCTCGCGATGGCGGAGTACCTGCATCGCAACGCGATCGGCCTGGCGCAGGTGCTGCCCGACGATGCCGTCATGACCTATGCGGCGGCGATCGCCCGCGCGCAGCGGCTGCAGCGCGACGCCTGCCAGCCGGTGGTCGCGGCTCAGCGCGGCGCGTAGTCGAACGAATCGAAGCGCAGCCGCCCCGCCGGCAAGCCGGCCGCCGTGAACGCGGCGCGGGCCGCGTCGATCAATGCGGGCGGGCCTGCGACCCAGGCATCGCAGTCGGCGATGGCCGGATACTCCCGCAACACGACCTCATGCACCCACCCGAGTCGCTGGTGCGCAGCGTCGGTGGTCGTCGCCTCGGACAGCACGGCCGTGTAGCGCAGCCGCGGGTGCGCATCGGCCCAGCGCCGCAGCAGTGAATCCTCGTAGACGTCGACCGGTTGGCGCGCCCCCCAGAACAGGTGCACCGGTCGCGTGCCACCGCCAACCGCCCCGGTTTCGAGCTCCGTGCGCAGGATGCTCTTGATCGGCGCGAAGCCCGTGCCGCCGGCAACCAGCAGCAGCGGCGCCTCGCTGCGCTCGTAGGCAAATTGGCCGATAGGCGCCTCGATCCGCAGCAGCGCGCCGACATCGAGTTCGTCGAACAGCCGCTGGGTGAAACCGCCACCGTCGACGCGGCGCACGTGCAGCTCGAGCAGCGCTGCATCGTGCGGCGGACTCGCGATCGAGAAGCTGCGGCGACGGTCGCCGTCGAGCAGCACATCGAGATACTGGCCGGCGCGGAACGCGAGCGGCTCGACCGCCGGCAACCGCAGGTCGACGCGCAGCACGTCCGGCGCGAGCAGCGTCTTCGCGGCGATCCGGCAGGGCAGTCGCTTGATCTCGACGTCCGGCACGCGCGCGACCAGGCGGGCGTCGACGACGAGATCGGTCTCGGGTTCGGCCTGGCACAGCAGCACGCGCCCCTGCGCCGCTTCGGCGGCCGTGAGTCCTGCCGGACGGCCGCGCGGATACCGGATCTCGCCGCTGCGAAGTCGCGCGCGGCAGGAGCCGCAATGGCCCGCCTTGCAGCTGTGCGGGATGTTGAGTCCCGCTGCGAGCGCGGCGTCGAGCACGTTCTGCCCGGGACGCACGCCGATGTCGCGAGCATGGGGTTCGATGCGGACGGTGAACATGAGCGGGGGTCGAGGCCTGTGCGGTAAACTGCGGCAATGTTCCACAACCCCGACGCCGAGACAATCGCGACGCTGCTGCAGCGTGCGCGGGTCATCGCGATCGTCGGACTGTCGGCCGACGTGTCGCGCCCGAGCCATGGCGTGGCGCGTGGCCTGCAGCGTTTCGGCTACCGCATCATCCCGGTCACGCCGAGCGCCGACACGGTACTCGGCGAGCGTGCCGTACCGGACCTCGACCAGCTCGGTCGCGTGCTGGCGCCCGGCGAGCAGGTCGACATCGTCGACGTGTTTCGCCGCCCGGAGCATGTCGCCGGCATCGTCGACGACTGCATCCGGCTGCGCCTGCCGGCGCTGTGGCTGCAGGACGGCGTCATCGACGAGGCGGCCGCCGTCCGTGCGCGCGACGCCGGCGTCCTGACGATCATGGACCGCTGCCTGTGGCGCGACCGCGCCGCACTCGGCTGAGGGGCGCGGTCGCGATGAAGCTTCGATTCACGAAAATGCACGGCGCCGGCAACGACTTCATCGTGTTCGACGCCGCGGACGAGCGCGCGCTGCCGTCGCCAGTACAACTGCGGGCCCTGGCCAACCGCCATACCGGCGTCGGCTTCGACCAGGCGCTCGTGCTGATGCCGCCCCGCCGTGCCGGCACGCAGGTCTATTACCGGATCTTCAACGCCGACGGCGGCGAGGTCGAACAATGTGGCAACGGCGCGCGAGCCGTCGCCGAACTGTTGCGCCGCACTGCCCGCGCCGCAGCAGGCGAGATCGCGATGGACAGCCCAGCCGGAGCGGTCACCGCACGCATCGTCGCCCCCGGCGTCATCGCGGTCGACATGGGCGAGCCGCGCTTCGAGCCACAGGCCCTGCCGTTCGATTCCGCGGGTCCCGTCGCACCGGGATCGCCGTTCCATCCACTCGACGTCGATGGGCAGGCGCTCGAGATTGGCGCCGTGTCGATGGGCAATCCGCACGCGGTGCTGCTGGTCGACCAACTCGAGACGGCGCCGGTCGCAACGCTCGGCGCGCTGATCGAACGCCATCCGCGCTTCCCGCGTCGGGTCAATGTCGGCTTCCTGCAGATCGTGGACCGCACGCAGGTGAACCTGCGGGTATTCGAGCGTGGTGTCGGCGAGACGCTGGCTTGCGGTACTGGCGCCTGCGCCGCGGTTGCAGTCGGGCGCAAAGCTGGCAGACTCGCGGAGCGCGTCGCCGTGCGCCTGCCCGGCGGCCTGCTCGAGGTCGCCTGGCCAGGGCCGGGGCAGCATCTCTGGCTGCAGGGGCCGGCGGTCGTGGCATTCGAAGGTGAAGTCGATATTCCGGAGGTCGGTTCCGCATCATGAGTTCCAACGTCGCCCGCGGCAGCACCGCACCCAGTTCAGACGAAGCCGCGATCACGGCCTACCTCGAATCCCACCCGGATTTCTTCGAGCGCCATCCGAATGCGCTGGCACGCCTCAAGCTGCCTCACGCGCGCGGCGCGGCGGTGTCGCTGATCGAGCGCCAGGTCGAGGTGCTGCGCGACAAGCATGCTGCCATGGAGCAGAAGCTGGCCGAGTTCGTCCATGTCGCGCGGGCCAACGACCAGCTCGCCGACAAGATCCACCGCTTCACGCGGCGCCTGCTGCGGGCCGGCTCGCTGGCCGCGACACTGACCGAACTCGAAGCGTCGCTGCGCGAGGACTTCGACGCGTTCAACGCCCGCCTCGTATTGATCGGGCCCGCGGATGCGGCGCTTCGCACGGCGGACCTCGAGCGCTTCCTGCGCACGGCGGCCGGCGATGACGCCGCGCTGCGCTCGTTCGATTCGCTGTTCGAGAGTGCCAAGCCGCGCTGCGGCCAGGTGCGCGACTCGCAGCGCGAGTACCTGTTCGGTTCCGATGCCGGCGGCATCGCCTCGGTCGCGCTCGTGCCGTTGCTGCGCACCAGCACGGCGGGCGTGGTCACGCCGGTGGGCCTGCTGGCCGTCGGCTCGAATGATCCGGCGCGGTTTCACCCCGGCATGAGCACGGAGTTCCTCGCCCGCATGGGCGATCTGATCACCGACGCCGTGCAGCGTTTCCGCTAGGGCCTGTCGACCCGATGGACAGCGCGGCGCTCGCCTGGTTGCCGCGCTTCGAGCGCCACCTGGGCAGCGAACGGCGGCTGTCCACCCACACGATCGCAGCCTACCGCCGCGATCTCGCGCGGCTCGTCGAGTACTGCGATGCGCACGGCCTCGACGACTGGCGCGCGCTCGACCACCAGCACGTGCGCGTGTTCGCGGCGCGCGCGCACGCCGGCGGCCTCGACCCGCGCAGCGTGCAGCGACTGCTGTCGGCAGTCCGCAGCTTCTGCCGCTTCCTGATCCGCGAGGGAGCGCTCGCCGCCAACCCGGCAAGTGAGATCCGCGCGCCGAAGACGAAGCGCAAGCTGCCCGGTGCGCTCGATGCCGACCAGATCGCGCGGCTGCTCGAGATCCCGCCCGAGGATGGGCTCGCGATCCGCGACCGCGCGCTGATGGAACTGTTCTACTCGTCGGGCTTGCGGCTGTCGGAACTCGTCGCGCTCGATCTCGGCGACGTCGACCTGCGCGAGGCCACCGTGCGCGTGACCGGCAAGGGCCGCCGCACCCGCATCGTGCCGGTCGGTCGGGTCGCGCGCGAAGCGCTGGAGCGCTGGGGCCGCGAACGGGCGACGCTCGCCGCGATCGGCGAGATGGCGCTGTTCGTCGGCCAGAACGGCCGCCGCCTCGGCCAGCGCGCGATCCAGAGCCGGGTCGCCTACTGGGCCCGCCGCCAGGGCCTGCCCGTGCACGTGCATCCGCACCTGTTCCGGCACTCGTTCGCGACGCATCTGCTTGAATCCAGTCAGGATTTGCGCGGCGTCCAGGAGATGCTGGGGCATGCCGACATCGCCACGACCCAGGTCTACACCCACCTTGATTTCCAGCACCTGGCCCGCATCTACGACAAGGCCCATCCCCGGGCCAGGGCCAAGCGAACAGGACGTTCCTGATGAGTGAAGCATTCAATCCGCACGGCACCACCATCCTCGGTGTGCGCCGCGGCGGCCTCGTCGCCATCGGCGGCGACGGCCAGGTCAGCCTCGGCAACACGGTCATGAAGGGCAACGCCCGCAAGGTGCGCCTGCTCGGCGGCGGCAAGGTCATCGGCGGCTTCGCCGGCGGCACGGCCGACGCGTTCACGCTGTTCGAGCGCTTCGAGGGCAAGCTCGAGAAGTTCGGCAACCTGACGCGCGCGGCGATCGAACTCGCGAAGGACTGGCGCTCCGACCGTTACCTGCGCCGCCTCGAGGCGCTGCTGCTCGTGGGCGACCCGACCAAGCTGTTCGTGATCTCTGGCAACGGCGACGTCATCGAGCCCGAGCATGACCTCGTCGCGATCGGCTCGGGCGGACCGTTCGCGCAGTCCGCGGCCCGAGCTCTGCTCGAGAACACCGACCTCGATGCGCGCAGCATCGTCGAGCGCTCGCTGAACATCGCGGCCGACATCTGCATCTACACGAATCGCAACCTGACCATCGAGACGCTGCCCGCGGGGAACGGCTCATGAACACGACATCCGCCGCGACGCCCGCCATCACGCCGGCCCTGACGCCGCGCGAGATCGTCGCCGAGCTCGACAAGCACATCATCGGACAGAATGACGCCAAGCGCGCCGTCGCGATCGCGCTCCGCAACCGCTGGCGCCGCATGCAGATCGATGCCGGACTGCGCGCCGAGGTCACGCCGAAGAACATCCTGATGATCGGCCCGACCGGCTGCGGCAAGACCGAGATCGCGCGCCGCCTCGCGAAGCTCGCGAACGCGCCGTTCGTGAAGGTCGAGGCAACCAAGTTCACCGAAGTCGGCTACGTCGGCCGCGACGTCGAGTCCATCGTCAAGGAACTCGCAGAGGTCGCCGTCAAGATCACGCGCGAAGAGGCGATGGCAGAGGTCCGCGAACGCGCCGCCGATGCCGCCGAAGAGCGCGTGCTCGATGCGCTGCTGCCGCGGCCGCGGATGATGGGCTTTTCGACCGATGAGCCGCGCGAGCCTCGCGATGCCGAGACGCGGCAGAAGTTCCGCAAGATGCTGCGCGAACACCAACTGGACGATCGCGAGATCGAAATCGAAGTCCGCGCGCTGCCCGCCGGCATGGAGATCATGGCACCGCCGGGCATGGAGGAAATGCAGCAGCAGTTGCAATCGATGTTCCAGAACCTCGGTGCCGGCCGCAGCAAGCCGCGCAAGCTCAAGGTGAGCGAAGCGCTCAAGCTGTTGGTCGACGAGGAGGCCGCGAAGCTCGTCAACGAAGAAGAGATCCGCGCCCGCGCGCTCGCCAATGCCGAGCAGAACGGCATCGTCTTCATCGACGAAATCGACAAGGTCTGCCGCCGCCAGGAAAGCTACGGCGCCGACGTCTCGCGCGAAGGCGTGCAGCGCGACCTGCTGCCGCTGGTCGAAGGCAGCACCGTGTCGACCAAGTACGGCACGCTGAAGACCGACCACGTGCTGTTCATCGCCTCGGGCGCGTTCCACGTCGCGAAGCCCTCGGACCTGATCCCGGAACTGCAGGGCCGCTTCCCGATCCGCGTCGAGCTGAACCCGCTGGCGACCGAAGACTTCGAGCGCATCCTGACGGAGCCCGATGCGTCGCTGACGACGCAGTATGCGGCGCTGCTCGGGACCGAAGGTGTCACTGTGAGCTTCACCGGCGATGGCGTGCGCAAGCTGGCTGAGATCGCCTGGTCGGTCAACGAGCGCACCGAGAACATCGGCGCGCGGCGCCTGCACACCGTGATGGAGCGCCTGCTCGAGGCGGTGTCGTTCGATGCGCCGGACCGCGCCGGCACGACGATCACGGTCGACGCCGGCTACGTCGAGAACGCGCTCGGCGCGCTCGCGCGCGACGAGGACGTCAGCCGCTACATCCTGTAGGCGCCCTGCCCACCCGCGGCGCCATCAGGGCGCCGCGTACTCCGCGAGTTGCGCGCCGGGCAGCACCAGCACCTCGAACTCCGCGACGCCTTCCCGGAGCTTGCGGATCTCGGTGTATTCGGGTGAGTTCCAGAACGCGCGCGCGGCCTCGAGGCAGGGAAAGCGCGCGATGATGACGCCGCGACCCGGCGGCGGCTGGCCTTCGAACACCTCGAGCGCCGGCGACGCGGCTTCGTACCACCCGCCATTCTTCGGATACAGGCCCGACGCCGCCAGCGCCCGCGCGTAGGCGCCAAACGCCTTGCGATCGCGGATCTCGCCGTAGACCAGCATGCGCACCGGGTCGGCGCAGCGCGGTGGCGCATCGAGCCGCTCGAAGCGGTAGCCGCCATGCTTCGGGCCCCAGGTCTGCGTGCCGTCGGCGGCAAAGCCGCGATCCCAGTTCGTGAAGCCTTCGGCCGCGATCGTCGCCTGGGACACCGCATAGCTCGAACCCTTGTAGGCGTTGCGGCAGCGGTTGCCGACGGTGCCGCCCTCGAAGCGTCGCGGCCCGGTGCGCGTCAGCACGAGGTCGCAGCCCTCGAGCGGTGCGAGCGCGCCAGGCGGCAATTGCGCCAACTTCGCCGATCCTGCCAGCCACCGATGAAGCGTTGCGGCTCAGGCAAGGCGTAGCGGCGCACCGAGATCGTGCCATCCGGCTCGGCGACCAGGCGCGAGATGCGCTGCATGTAGGGTGCCTTGGCATCTTTCATCCAGCTTTCGCTGTACAGCCAGCGCACGGGCGATGCGGCGGGAGCCGCGGTGGCCGCTGCCACATCGCGAGGCTGCTGCCAGATCTCGGCGACATGCCAGATCGCGGTCTCGTAGCGCGCATCGAGCCTGGCCTGCCGAGCCGTCGTGAAACTGCCGGTCTGTACGCGGACATAGTCGTCCAGCACGTCGGCTGCGAGCGGCGCTGCGGCCAGCAGCGACACACCGCCCAGCAACAACGGACGGAGGCAATGCGGTAGTGGCATGGGTGTACCCCGGCAAGTCCTGTTGCCGGGGAGTCTAGCCGAATGCCACCGCGAGCCTTCACACGGTTGTCATGCACCGGCCATCATCATGCGCACATGGATCATGCAGGCACGATCGCAGGCACCCAGCGCGGCAGCGTCCGGCTCGCGCTGCTGTGCGCGTTGGCGGGCGCGGCCGCCGTCTTCAGCTGGAATGCGTGGCAGCCCGTTGTGACAGAGGCGCCGACTGCGCCGCCGCAGGTGGGCACCGCGCAACCGTCGGCCGGCGCCGGACCGGCAACACCCGTGACCCGGGAACCGACAGGCCCGGCGGCCGCAACGGCGCCGCATCGCGACGCGGGGATCGCGCAGGTGGACTCAACGGACACCGTCATCACAGGCGATGACGTGGCACCGCAAACAGACGCCGACGGATTCTCTCCGGATTACGGTGCACTCGTGGATGACTTCCAGCGGCAGCGCGCGTTGGATCCACTCATCGACGATTGACGTGCTCCGGAGCGGACTGCAGCGGCGGGGGTGATTGCGCTGCAGCCCACTCCGGTCGTCGTGGAAGCCTCAGGTGCCGATGATTCCACCGTCTTCGCGCGTGATCACGATCGTCGCGGACCGCGGTCGCGTCTCGCCACCGATGTTCGGCCACGCGCTGTTGCCGCGCTCGCCCGGATGCTGGATGTTGACGAACAGGGACCGGTTGTCGGGCGTCATCGTGATACCAGTGATCTCGCAGTCGCGCGGTCCGACCAGGAAGCGCCGGATTTCGCCGGTCTTCGTGTTCGCCGCCAGCATCTGCTGGTTGCCGTAGCCGCGTGCAGCGTCCGAATAGCCGTCGGTCTGGATCCAGAAGATGCCATTCGGATCGACCCAGCAGCCATCGGGGCTGTTGAAGGTCGCCGTCTCGGGCAGGTAGGCCTGCTGCGCCGTGCCCGGGAAGACCTGGCCGGCGTAGGCCGGATCCAGGCCCAACGCCTGCGTGCGAGCCAGCGTCGGGCCGCCGAACACATACAGATCCCAGCGGAAGCTCAGCGCCTCGTAACGTCCACCGTCTTCCTTCCAGCGGACGATGTGGCCATCGCGGTTGCGCGCGCGCGGATTCGGTGCGTTGACCGGCTGGTTCGAACTGACGCCGCGGTTGGTGTTGTTCGTCAGCGTCAGGTAGATGTAGCCCGTCTTCGCGTCGATGACGCACCACTCCGGCCGGTCCATCCGCGTCGCACCGGCGGCATCGGCGGCAGTGCGCGCGTTGACCAGCAATTCCGCCTGGCTCGCAAAGCCGCGACGATTGGCGGGATCCGCGGCGACCCACGCCGCGACCCGCTGCTGGAAGTCCTTGTTGTGCACATCGAGCGCGCGCCACTCGCCGCTGCCGTCGTCGTTGAACACGGCGACGTACAGCGTGCCGTCCTCGAGCAGGTCGTCCTTGCGGGCGCGGCCCGGCCGATACTTCTTGCGGCTGACGAACTTGTACATGTACTCGCCGCGCGAATCGTCGCCCGAGTACACCACGACCGGCAGCCCGCCGACGACCGGCGCCACCCAGGCGCCCTCGTGCGCGAAGCGGCCCAGTGCCGTGCGCTTCTTCGGCGTCGAGTCCGGATCGAACGGATCGACCTCGACGACCCAGCCCTGGCCATTGGCTTCGTTGCGGTAGTCGTCCTTCGCACTCGCGCCCGATGCATCCGTGTTGAAACGCTCGTAGTCGTCGCCCGGTGCGCGCCACCACTGGTAGCCCTGCCCGCCGTTGACGCCGTAGCGCGCCTGCTCGCGCGGCGCTGGTTGCGTGACCGCGTCCGGCTTGAAGTAGCCCGCCCAGTTTTCTTCGCAGGTCAGGTAGGTGCCCCAGGGCGTGTAGCCCATCGCGCAGTTGTTCAGCGTGCCGCGCGTGTAATAGCCCTCCGGATCGAACTTCGTGCGCACGAACGCCGACCCGGCGACAGGACCCGTCAGTTCCATGACCGAGTTGGCCGTGATCCGGCGGTTCAGCTTGCTGCGACGGCGCACGCGCCACTTGCCGCTGCGCTCGCTGCGCGCAACCTCGATGACGGACACGCCATGGGACGCCACTTCCTTGCGGACCTGGTCGACATCGCGCTCGCCGCTGGTCTCGCCGATGATGCCGTTGGGATGCAGGAACGGCGGATCGATGTTCTCGTGGTTGATGCACATCACGCCGTGGCGGCTGCCCAGCTTGCCGCGGGCCAGCGGGAAGTACCACATGCCGTCGTGATGCGCGCCGGCCTGCAGTTCGCGATCGGCGCCGGTATTGAAGTCGCCGGGCAGGTATGGCGCCGCGTCGGCCGTCACCGGATCCCCTTCGGCAAACAGTACGTCGAACCGGTAACCCGGCGGCAGCGTCACGAGATCGTCCGTGTTGGCGGCGATCGGCTCGAAGCCCGGCGACATCGGGTACGTCGGCTTGCGCCACTTCGGATCGGCGGGCGGCATCCATACACCGTCACCGATGGCCTCGGCCGGTACCGCCGCGGCGGCGGCGAGCAGCGACCCGCCTACCAGCACGTCGCGTCGCGCGAGCCGGCGTTCGACGACGTCCGCAAACTCGGTATTGCCGGACAGGTTGCACTCGATATCGGCGTCGCGATCCATCGTGGTCTCTCCCCTTCGTCGTTCTGGTGGACTGACGACAGGGTCGCGCGCGTCGATGACAGGACTTTGAACAACGGATGACAGTTGCACTGGACTGGCCGGCCGCTTCAGGTGTCGTTCAGCCTGGCCCCACTAAGGTGCGCGACCTATCGGGGTGGGGTCGGTGGATGCTGGAACGAAGGCGGGGCTTCCTGGAGTTCGTGGCGGAGCGACTGCGCGGTCGCGAACTGCCGGTGGCTGTTCAGGCAACGTACCTGCGCCACATCGAGCAGTACCTGCGGTTCCACAACGAGGCCCCGCAGACCCAACGCCTCGCCGAGTTGCCGGCCGAGCAGGCCGTCGAGGCCTACCTCACCTGGCTCGAGGGCACGACCACCGTCGACCCGGCGGGTATGGACATCGCGCGCCAGGCGATCGGCTTGCTCTACAGCGACGTGTTCCGGATCCCGCTCAACCGGCCATGAAGCCGAGGTCGCGCTGCGCGAAGTTGCCGATGCTGGGCGCGACCAGCGGCAGGTTCGAATCCTGCACGCCGAACCAGCGGGCGAGCGTCGCAGCGTACTGGTCCGACGACGTCGTCGGGATGATGCGCCCGCCGCCGACGTCATCCGGCCCATTGATCGACAGCAGCGGATACTGGCCGTAGACCTGCTGCCCGAGCACCGCGCCACCCACGACGAACTGCACGCCACCCCAGGCATGGTCAGAGCCATCGCCGTTCGAGGTCAGCGTGCGGCCAAAATCCGACTGCGTGAACAGCGTGACGCTGTTCTCGAGGCCCATCTCCTGCAGCGCCGCGTAGAACGACGCGATCGACGCACTGACGTTGCCGAGCAGGCCGGGCTGGTCGTCGTTCTGGTTGTCGTGCGAGTCGAAGCCGCCCGTCGAGACGAAGAAGATCTGCCGGCTCATCGACAGCCGCGAGCGCACGTCGATCATCTTGGCCACCGTCCGCAGCTGCGTCTGCAGCGGCGACAGCTGCACGCCGCTGTTCGGCAGCGCGGCGAAGTCACGAGCCGTTGCCAGCGCCGCGTTGACGGTATCGGCGTACTGCACCGCACGCCGCTGCACGGCGGCGAAGCCGCGCTCGTAGATGGTGTCGTAGTTCGCATTGGCGATGGCCTCGAACGCCGTCCGGCGCCCGGCGGCGACCCGGCCGGTGCCGAAACCCGCGAACGTGTTCGCACCGGTCGCGCCCATGACGTACGGCGTCGCGACATCGCCGGCCTGGAAGAACGTCTGGCCCGCCAGCGAGACATTGATCGGCAGCTGTTGCGAGCCCGCCTGGGCGTTCAGCACGTCCGCAACGCGTCCGCCCCAACCGGACTTCATGATCGCCCGACCACGCAGGCTGTGCCACTGGTCCTGCTGGTCGTTGTGCGAGAACAGCTGGGGCGGCAGCGCATGACCGCTGCTGGCCGCGTTCTGGTACTGCGCCTTGGTCGTCGGGCGGATCAGCGGCCCGACGTTCGCCACCACGGCCGCCCGGCCGCTGTTGAACAATGTCTGCATGCCCGCCATCGACGGATGCAGGCCATAGGTCGCGCCGGTCGGATCGGGCGTCAGCGGGTTGATGGGCAGCAAGGCGCTGCGGTCGATCGCAAGACTTGAAGCCGTGCCACCGCCGCGCGCCGCGAAGTAGGCGTTGTATTCGGCCGTGCTGTTCGGAACGAGCATGTTCCAGGAATCATTGCCGCCGAACAGGAACAGGCAGACCATCGCCTTGTAGTCGGGAAACGGCCCGCCGCCTGCCATCTGGGCGTACACCGTGCCCGGCGTGCGACCGAAAGCATAGGCGACGCCACCGGCAGCCGCGGCGCGCAGGAATCGACGTCGTTGACGGTTCATGTTCGTGTTCCTCAGCGCTGCAGCACGAATTCAGGTGACGTGACGACGAAGTAGATCGCATCGGCCACGCGGGTGTTGTTGCCAGCGACCGTCCCGGCCGCGGTCAGGTCGATCTGCGCGCGCGCCTCGGCGCGCAGCGTCGCCGACATCTGCGCCGCACCGCCCAACAGCTTCTCGGCGACGCGATCGAGCAACGCGCCCGAGTCCGCCGCCAGGCCCTGCTCGGCGGTCGTGTCGATGAACATGATGTCGGCGCCGAGCGTGGTCTGCGCCGTCGTGCGGGCAATCGCCTGGGTCCAGAAGAAGTTGGTGACCTGGGTGTTCAGGAACTCGGTCGCGAGCTGCAGCTCCGGCGCGACGAGGTTGCCATTGGCGATCTCGCCGGGTGGCGCATAGAAAGGACTGAAGAAGTTGAACACCGACGGCGACTGCCCGGGCCCCTGGCCGAAGATCGACGACACACCCCCGGGAAAGTTCCCGGCTTGTACACCATAGCGGCCGCTCGCCGCGCGAGCCCCATAGGCGCGCCAGAACTGCGTCAGGCGCAGCAGCGGCTCCTTGACCTTGCCGGCGTTCGCGCCGGACGGCGCGCTGCGCGCTTCGGTGTCGAGCAGGATCGCGCGGACGACCGCCTCGAGGTTGCCGCGCCGGCCAGTGCCATCGTTGTTGAAGCGTTCGGCGACGCGTTGCACGTAGGCCGGCGACGGATTGCTCGTGACCAGCTTCTGGATCAGCTGCTTCGCGATGAACGGCCCGACATTCGGGTGGTTGAAGATGTTGTCGAGCGCGGCGGCGAGGTCCTGCGTGCCACCCTGCCCCGCAGGCAGCAGACCGTTCGCCGAGCACGACGCCCGGGTAGTTCAGCAACTGCTTCTCGCCCGGCTCGTGCTGCTCGGGATACAACCGCATCGGCAGCACCTGGTTGTAGCCCGCGACCGGCGCAAGCTGCGGCCGGACGTTGTTGAACGTGCAGTTCGGATTGGTCGACGGGCATGCCCACTTCCAGCCCGTGAACACGCGCGCGAAACCCTCGATGATGGCCTGGTCATAGGTCGGAATCGGTTGGCCGGCCGTATCGAGGCGCGGCGTGCCGTCGGTGTTGAGCTCGACGAGCCCGATCGCGAACAGCTGCATCAGCTCGCGCGCGTAGTTCTCGTCGGGGCGCAGGTTCGTGCCCGCCACGGCGCGCTGGTTGCCGAGCATCGACAGGTACACACCCATCGCCGGATGCAGCGTGACGTCCTCGAGCAGCACCCGGAAATTGCCGAAGGCGTTGCGCGCGAGCATGTCGTGGAAGTCGGCGGTCGCGAAACCGAGGTTCTGCAGCGCCCCAACCTGCGAGACCACCATGATCTGCGACAGCGCGAAGGCGACGCGCTGGCGCAACTGGTCCTCGCCCACGAGGGCGTTCTCGAACCACTTCTCGAGCCGCGGCGCGTTCAGCTGGTTGAGGTTGAAATTGGCACCGGCCGACAGAGTGATATAGGCCGTTTCGACGTAGGGCCGCAGCGTCGAGGCGGGCTTGGCGACCTCCGCATCGATCCAGCGTGCATACGCATTGGAAACATCGCCCAGACCGATCAGGCGCTGCGCTTCGGCTTCAGTCGCGCCCAGCGTGGCCTGGTTCAGGAAGCGGTAGGCCTCTGCCTTGGTGACGGCCGCTGGCGGGGGTGGTGGCGGTGGCGGCGGTGGCCCGCCACCCGTGCCGGAATCGCCTCCCCCGCCGCAGGCGGCCGCGACCAGTGCGAGCGCCGCCGCAGCGACCAACCGGATCATGCGACCGCCGGAACCGTCGCGTCGTGCCATGTGTCGCATGCCTGGACCTCCTGGTCACCGCAGTCTAGACGGTGGCCCGTACAGGCGATAACGTCGCGGCGAGCCGACGGTTGACGCAGCAATCCTGGGTCAGCGCACCGGCGCGTAGCGCAGCGTCAGGTGCCACTCGCGGCCCGGCTGCGGATAGAACGCCGCCGTCTCGTACTCGCGGTCGAGCACGTTCTCGCCGCGCGCCTGCAACCGCCATCCCGGCGCGAACGCCCACTCGGCCAGCAGGTCGACCGTGGCATAACCGCCAAGGCGTCGCGTGTTGGCGAGGTTGTCGAAGCGCTCGCCGGCGTACATCAGCCGCGTGCCAAGCCGCACGGCCCCGACGCGCCGCGCGATGTCGGCACGCGCGACCTCGCGCGAGCGGCGCGGCAGCACGTTGCCCGCGAACGCGCCGGACAGGTTCTCGGGGTCCTGCCACTCGAGCGAGCCCGACAGGTCCCAGCCCGCGAACTCGGCGGCGCCCTCGAGTTCGATGCCGCGGATGCGGGTGCGGTCGATGTTGACCGGGCTGAAGTTCTGGTCGAAGCCGATCAGGTCGTCGACACGGTTCTCGTACACGGCGAGCGCGACGCGCTGCGTGCCGCGCTGGAAACGCAGGCTGGTTTCGAGCGAGCGCGAGGTCTCGGGACCGAGATCCGGGTTGCCGAAGCCGGGGAAGTACAGCTCGTTGAAGGTCGGCGCCTTGTAGCCCGTGCCGCCGGACAGCGTCACGCGCCAGTCCGGCGCGAACGACCAGCCCCAGGCCACCGAACCCGTCGCGCGGCCACCGAACTGCTGGTCGTCGTCGTGCCGCGCACCGAACTGCAGGTCGTGCGCGCCCAGCGTCCAGCGCGCCTGCGCGAACACGCCCGTGCCGCGCCGCGACGTCTCGACATAGGCCGTGCTGCTGTCGACGCGGTCGCGCAGCAGGTCGATGCCACTGGTCAGCGTCAGGCCTTCGCGCGCGGCGAAGTCGAGCAGCAGCGAACCGCTGTCGCGCGTGGTCTCGAAGATCGACACGGACGCGTTGCCCGAGAAGTTCTCGGTGTCGTCGGTCGTGCGGCCCAGTTGCGCGCGCAGCGTCGTGCGTGCACCGAGCGGCTGAGTCAAAGACACGCCGAGCGCGAGCTGGCCGAACTCGGCGACGTTGCCGAACGAGCCGTCGTACTCGACGCGCCCGTCGGTCAGCAGCGCGAAGCCCTCGATTTCGGTCGCGGCACCCAGCGTGATGCCCGCGCGCAGCGAGCCTGAATTGTTGCGGTAGCCATCGGCATCGGGCTCGTCGGTGAAGCAGCCGACGAACACCGGGAAGCCGAAGCCCTGGCAGGCGTTCGTGCCATCGGTCTCGAGCCGGCTCGCGTCGATCTGGAAATGGCCGCGCTCGCCGCGCCGGCCGATGCCGGCTGCGACGCGTTCCGTTTGGTTCGAGCCATGGCCCAGCGAGAACTGCGGCTGCCAGTTGCCGCCGGCGCGAGCGCCGCGCGTGAACACCTGGACCACGCCGCCGAGCGCATCGGCGCCATACAGCGCGGAACGCGGACCGCGCACGATCTCGATGCGCTCGATCTGCTCGAGCGGGATGTCCTGGATGGCCGCGATGCCGGCCGTGGTCGAGCCGATGCGCACGCCGTTGACGAGCACGAGGTTCTGGTCGGCCTCGGCGCCGCGGATGAACAACGTGCTGATCTTGCCAACACCGCCATTGTTGGTCAGCGCCACGCCCGGCGCGGTCGCGAGCACTTCATCGAGCGTCTGGAACTGGCGCGCCTCGATGCTGGCGCGGTCGATCACGGTGGCCGACGACAACGTCTGCGACAGCGGCTCGGCGATGCGGCTCGCGGTCACGATGACCTGCTCGACTTCATTGCGCGGAGCTTGCGCGAGGACTGCGGGAACACAGGCCGCACCGAGCGCGGCGATCAGGCACTTCTTCATCTCACTCCCCGGGACGCACGCCCGCGTCCGGCTGGTTGCAGACCCAGCGTCGGGAGGGTTCGAGGAAACAAGCAGGGACACGCGCCCCGACCCGTTCCTGGCCGCCCACCGCAGCTGAGGGTTCTGTCGTGGCCGGTCTCCGGACTCATGGGGCTGACCGTTCTTGGCCGCGGTCCGGGTCACCTTCCCACAGCCTGCATTGCGCAGGCCGCAGTGGCATGAAGACCCGGGCCACCCATTCACCGTTGCGGGGGCAGTGCTGGCATTGAACTTTGGCGGTTCGCACCAGCTTCCCGTTTCACTCCGCCGCCCTCGCATCCAGGCTCGGGCGCGGAACACCTCGACGGCCGGCAGTCTGACCGCGCCACCCGGCGCCGTCAATGCTCAGCGCAGGTCGCGGGCGATGCGAAAGCCGAAGATGTCCGCCTTGCGATCTTCCGGATCGCGGCCGCGCCAGCTGCTGCGCTGGCGGAACATCAACGTGCGCCAGCTGCCGCCGCGCACGGCGCGCAGCTCGCAGTCGCCGCGCGCTTCGACGGCGGAGCCGTCGACGGGGCTGCGTGGATACGGCGCGACGTAGCAATCCTGCGCCCATTCCCAGACGTTGCCGATCATGTCGTGCAGCCCGAACGCATTCGGGGCGAGTGCGCCGACCGGCGCGACGCGCGGTTGGCCGTCGTCGCAGGGCGCGACCGGCGTGCGCCTTGCCGGATCACGACCGGATTGATCGTAGACGTTGGCCTGCGCACAGGCGCCCGCTTCGTCGTCACCCCACGGGAACTGCGTCGTCGACCCGGCGCGCGCCGCGTACTCCCACTCTGCTTCCGTCGGCAGGCGATAGCGCTGACCCGTGCGCTGCGACAACCACGCGACATAGGCCTGCGCATCGCGCCAGCTGACGCAGACAACGGGATCATCGCCACGCGGCGGCGGCGCGCCGGCAGGCAGCTGCCGCCAGTCCGCCTCCTGATACCAGCTCCAGTTGCCCGTCTCGCCGGCGCGCAGCGGGCCGTAGCAACCGCGCCCGGACTCATGGCCCGTGGCACGGACAAACGCGGCGTACTGGGCGTGGGTGACTTCATGGCGGCCGAGCGCGAACGCGCGTCTGATGGTGACCCGGCGGACCGGGCCCTCCGGCCTGCCCTGCTCGCCGCCATCGAAGCCCATCGTGTAGCGGCCCGCAGGCACGACGACGAGTTCGGGGCAATCGGCGCAGTCGCGGACGATGGCGCCCGAGGGCAGCGACATCAGCACCAGCGCCGCGAGCACCACGGCTCAGCTGTGCGCGACGCCGATCAGATCGAGACGCTGCTCGAAATCGATCGTGGTCGGCAGCACGACGCAACCGGGCGGTACGTCCTCGGCCGGGATCGCACGCGCCGCCATGCCGCCGATCCAGATGTCGCAGTGTCCGCGCAGGTGCTGCGACAGCAGGTTCAGCTGCTCGAGCACGGGCACGTAGCTCTCGGGCATGACCATGGAGACGAGCACCGCACTCGCATCGACCTCTATCGCGAAGCGCGCGATCTCCTCGGGCGGGCAATCGACGCCGAGATAATGCGTGTGATAGCGGCGCATCGACGCGAGCCAGCTGCACATCAGCAGGCCGATCTCGTGCCTTTCACCCGACAGCGTCGAGAGCACCAGGCATGGCGCGTTGTCGGAGCGCAAGTAGCCACGCGACGCGGAGATCACCAGCCGCCGCACGATGTCGGTGACCATGTGCTCCTGCGCGATCGACACTTCGCCGCGGTGCCAGCGCTCGCCGATCTCGCGCACCAGTGGCACGACGACGGTGTGGATCGCCTCGTTCGGCGGCAGCAGCGCGATCGCCGACGTCAGCGCTTCTTCGACGCCCGACGGGTCTGAATGCATCGTCGCATCGAGAGCGCGCTCGACATACGCCTGGCCGCGCGCATTGCTGATGCGGGCATGGCCACCGGAATCGTTGACCAGCTTGGCCAGGTCCTCGTCCGACATCGGCGCGAGCCGACTGATGGTGTGCCCCAGTTCGGTGGCCGTGCGGAGCAGCCGCAGCCGCGCGACATCGGTCGCCGAGTAGGTACGCCGGCCGGATCCGTCACGATTGGGCTGCACCACTTCATAGCGCCGCTCCCAGGCCCGCAGCGTCTCCACCGTCAATCCGGTCGCCTGGGCGACCGCCTTGATCGAGAAGTGGCCATGGGAAGTTGAGTGCTCTGCGGATTTGTTCATGCTTTGTATAGGTTAATCTTGTACAAAAGCTTGACAGATCTTGTACAGGATGTCACCATCTCTCTCGCCCCAACGGAGTATTCGCCACCCGGCGGGTTTGAACCGAGTCGGGTTACAGGAGTTAAGTCCATGAATTTCAAAGCTTTCTCGCTGATCAAGTCGGCTGTTGCGGTGGCCCTCCTGGGCGCTGCGTCGGTCACCGCCATGGCTGATTCGTACGACATGAAGGGCAAGGATGTCCTGTCGGTCGCGAAGCAGCAGGGCAAATTCAACACGCTCGCCAAGGCGATCGAAGCCGCCGGTCTGCAGGATGCGCTGACCGCCCAGGGCCCGGTCACGATTTTTGCGCCGACCGATGAAGCCTTCGCCAAACTGCCCCCCGAGCAGCTCGAAGCGCTGCTCAAGCCCGAGAACAAGGAAAAGCTGGTCCAGATCCTGACGAACCACGTCGTTCCGGGCAAGGCCCTGACGGCTGACCAGATGAAGCGCCAGCGCGGCACGACCACGCTGGAAGGCGATCAGGTCAAGTTCGAACTGGTTCGTGGTCGCCTGCGCGTCAACGATGCGCGCGTGACCGGCGACTACGACGCCGCCAACGGCAGCGTGATCGCGGTCGACCAGGTGCTGATCCCGAACTGATCGGTTTCTGCAGAGGACTGCGGCCCACGGATGGGCCGCCAGCAAGGACGCTGCGAAGCGCAACTTCGGTAGTCCATGGAACGCCGGACGGGGCCCCCCCGCCCGCCGGGACTCCCTGACAATCCGCCAGGCGAGCGGGGCACCGCCCACGCCAGGCCGCCCGGGATCGCGTTGCTACGATCCTGGCATGTTCCAGACCACCACCGTCGGCTCGTTGCCGAAACCAGACTGGCTCGCCGTACCCGAACAACTGTGGGCGCCCTGGCGTCTCGAAGGCGCCGCCCTGCAGGAAGGCAAGCAGCGCGCCGCGCTCGACTGGCTCCGCGAGCAGGAACAATCGGGCATCGATGTCGTCGGCGACGGCGAACAGTTTCGCGTGCACTTCGTGCACGGTTTCCTCGAGCGCATCGAAGGCATCGACTGGAACCGCAAGACGCGGATGGGCATCCGCAACAACCGTTATGAAGCCGACGTGCCGACCGTCACCGCGGCACTGCGCCGTCCGGCCGCCGTGCACGTCGGCGACGCCGCGTTCATGCGTGCGAACACGACCCGGCGACTGAAGATCACGCTCCCTGGCCCGATGACGATCTGCGACACCGTCGCCGATGGCTACTATGGTCGCCGCGCCGACATGGCGATGCGCTTCGCGGAGATCCTGAACGAGGAGGCCCGCGAGATCGAGGCGGCGGGCGCTGATGTCATCCAGTTCGATGAGCCCGCGTTCAACGTGTTCGTCGAGGAAGTCCGCGAATGGGGCTTGCCTGCCCTCGAGCGCGCGATGCAGGGGTTGCGCGCGACAACCGCCGTGCACATCTGTTACGGCTACGGCATCGAAGCCAACATCAAGTGGAAGAACACGCTGGGCGACAGCTGGCGCCAGTACGAGACCATCTTCCCGTGGATCAACGCGAGCAGCGTGCAGCAGGTGTCGCTCGAGTTCGCCGGATCGCGCGTGCCACACGACGTGCTGCGCCTGCTGCCCGACAAGCAGTTGCTCGTTGGGGCAATCGAAGTACTGCCAGGCAAGCTCGAAACCGCCGAGGAAGTCGCACACAACATCATCGAAGCGACCCGGCATGTCGACCGCGAGCGACTGCTGCCCTGCACGAACTGTGGCATGGCGCCGTTGTCGGCCGAACTCGCACGCGGCAAGCTGCGTGCGCTGGGTGCGGGCGCAGCGCTGGCGCGGCGCCAGCTGGGGTGAGCGCCGCTGCTGCGCGCTGGGGAGTGCATGGACCTCGCACTGCGTGACCGCCATGTCGTGATCGTCGGGGCCAGCGGCCTGCTCGGCCGCGCGGCCGCGCATGCCTTCGCGGCCGAGGGCGCGCGACTCGCGCTGCTGGGTCGCGACCCGGTCGCGCTCGCCGCCGTGCGTGACAGCTGCATCGCACAGGGCGCCGCCAGCGCAGCAGCCGAAGCCTGCGACGTCAGCGATCCGCACTCGGTGGACGCGGCCATCGAGCATTGCGATCGGCGCCACGGTGGCATCGACGTGCTGGTCGCGGCCGCCGGCGCGGCCCAGGGTGGCCTGTTCTGGGAGATCGACGACGCGGCGTGGCGCGCGAATCTGGACGCCAAGCTGTTCGGCACGATCCGCGTGCTGCGCGCCGTGGCACCGCGCATGGTCGCGCGTCGGCGCGGGCGCATCGTCGTGATCGTCGGCAACACGGGGCGTCAGCCGGAACCGCGCATGCTGCCGGGCGCCGCCGCGAACGGGGCGCTGCTCGCGATCATCCGGGGCCTGGCCGAGGAGCTCGGTCCGCACGGCGTCGTCATCAACGCCGTCAACCCGGGACCCGTGCGTTCACCACGCTGGGACCGGCTGATGCAGGCCGCGGCCGACCGCGATGGCGGCAGCGTCGCCGAAGCCGAAGCACCGCACCTGGCGCGCGCCGCGCTGCGCCAGCTCGGCAGCGCGGAAGACGTCGCGCAGCACGTGCTGTTCCTCGCGTCCGCGCGCGCCGGCCACATGACCGGCGCCGCCGTCACGGTGGACGGCGGCACGACCAAATCGATTTGACGACAGGGACGACATCGCATGGTTGATCAACTTGGATACCGCGGCCGCATCGGCATCGTCGTGCCGTCCACGAACACGAGCTGCCAGCCCGAATCAGAGCGACTGCGGCCGCGCGGCGTCACGAACCACATCGCGCGCATCAGCATCCGCGAACGCCCGCTGACGACCGAGCAGGCCTTCCTCGAGCATGTCGAGGCGATGCGCAACGGCATGCGCACGGCCATCGACCAGGTCGCGACCTGCCAGCCGACGCACGTGATCATGGGTGTCGCGCTCGAAGCCTTCTGGGGGGGCGTGGCGGCTGCGCAGGCGCTGCAGAAGGAACTCGCCGAGCGCGCCGGCATCGGCGTGTCGATGGGTTCGACCGCGACCGACGCCGCGCTGCGCCGGCTCGGCGCGCGCCGCATCGCGATCCTGACGCCGCACCAGCCGCGCGGTGATGAGCAGGTGCGCGCCTGGTTCAGCGAGGCCGGCTACGACGTGCGTCGCCTGATCGGTTTGAAGTGCGCATCACCGGTGCTGATCGCCCACACGACGCCGCAGCAGGTCATCGCGGCGCTGCGTGAACTCGACGGTGACGACGTCGACGCACTGGTGCAGGTTGGCACCAACCTCGCGGCGATCGAGCTGTGCGCCGAGGCCGAGGGCTGGTTCGGCAAACCCGTGCTCGCGATCAACGCCGTGACCTACTGGGATGCACTGCGGCGCTCCGGCATCGAGGACAAGGTGTACGGGTGCGGCAGCGTGCTTGAGCGGTTCTGACGCTGACATGAACGAGTCGGCAGCAAGGCATCGCCGCGGCAGCACCCAAGCCTGGCTGCCGGGGCCGCTGTGATCCGTCCTGGACGCTGCGCGCGCGACGTCCTGTCGCGCACGCCCCCGGCAGCCAGGCTTGGGTGCCTACCGCAGCGTCCGTCGCTGCAGGCTCGGCCATCGCAGCACCACACGCGCACGCCGTCGCGGACGCGACGAAGAGCCCAGCGCCCTGCGGCGCGGCGTTCCTGAACCCTGCGCGGTCCGGCGACGATGACGCCGGATCTGGCGGACGCCGAATCGCGCTCGAGGCACGCTGGGCTGGAGCGCGGCGTCGGGCGCCATGGATGGCGCGCGCGAGCCTCCAGGGACGGATTCACGGCGTCCGCGCGCCGGCGCAGCGTGCCTCGGGCGCAACACGATGACCCCCACATCCCGCGTCATCATCGCCGGCGGCGGCCCGTCTGGAATGGCCACGGCGCTGTTCCTGATCGCTCGCGGCGTGCCGGTGGTCGTGCTCGAGCGCGGTGCGACGCCGCATGCCGATCCGCGCGCGGCGACCTATCATCCGCCGTCTCTCGAAATGCTGGCGCCGTCGGGCGTGACGGACGACCTGCACGCCGCGGGCATCATCGCGCGCACCTGGCAGTGGCGCGACCGCGCCGCGGGACTCATCGCCGAGTTCGACCTGGCACTGCTGCGCGACCTGACGCCCTACCCGTATCGGCTGCAGTGCGAGCAGCACAAGCTGGTCGCGATGATGCAGCGCCGCGTCGCGGCGTCGCCGCTCGCGGAGATCCGGCTGGACTGCGAGGTACTCGACGTCGCGCAGGACGACACTGGCGTCACGCTGCGCCTGCGCGAGGCGGGCCGGGAAACGTCGCTGCGCGGCGACTGGCTGGTCGGCGCCGACGGCGGCCGCAGCGTCGTGCGCAAGTCGCAGCAGATCGACTTCGAGGGTTTCACCTGGCCGGAGCGCTTCCTCGTCATCACGACCGACTTCGATTTCGAACCGCTGGGCTTCGCGTTCAGCAGCTACACGATGGACCCTGCTGAATGGACCGCGACGTTCAAGATACCGGGTGACGGCGGCCAGGGTCTGTGGCGCTGCGTGTTCCCGACGGATCCGCAAGCACCGGAGCGCGAGCTGCTGGATTTCGCGCTGGCGGCGAACCGGCTCGCCGCCTTCGCACCCGCCAGCCGTGGCGCGCGCATCGTGCACACGAATCTCTACGCCGTGCACCAGCGGGTTGCGCGGCGCTATCGGGCCGGACGCGTGCTGCTCGCGGGCGACGCCGCGCACGTCAACAACCCGCTGGGCGGCATGGGCCTGAACTTCGGCCTGCACGATGCGCACAACCTCGCGGACAAGCTCGCCGAGGTCTGGCACGGTCGGGCCGATGCAGCCTTGCTCGACCGCTACGACCGCCAACGGCGCGCCGTGGCGGAGCAGTTCCTGCAGGCGCAGACGATCGCCAACAAACAGACGCTCGAGGAAAGCGACCCGGTCCGGCGGGTCGCGCGCCAGCAGGAGATGCGCGCGACGGCCGCCGACCCGGCCCGGGCGCGCGCTTACCTGCTGCGCACCGCGATGTTCGAAGGCCTGCGTGCCGCGGCAGCGATCGAATAGATCGGATGCCTGTTAGCTCTGCAGGTCTTGCAACGCAAGCCGCGCAGCCGCGGCACCGCCGAGCATTGCGCCCGTGAAGCCGCCTGCCGTCGTAAACGCCGATGCAAGATGCAACCGCGCGACCGGTGTTCGAGGCGAGCGGCGCAGCAATTCCCGCAGCGATGCCGGCGGAGCGAATCCGTAGACGGCGCCCTGGGGCGTGTTGAGATAGTGTTGCATGGTCGCGGCGGTCGCGAGTTCTCGCTGCGAGATCGCGCCAGCGATCCCCGGGAACTCCTGATCGAGCGCACGGACCAGCAGGTCGAGACAAAAGTCCTTTCGGTCTTTCGTGGCGCCAGGATCGAGGCCAGCCCAGTTGTCGAGCTGATCGACGCCGCACAGCGACAAGGGGTACGGCGGGCCGCGTCGCACGGCTTCGGGCAACCGCCCGTAGTCAACCACGGCGAACGGTGGCTGCCGGTTTCGATCGAGTCGACCCACGGCATCGGCTGCATGCCTGTAGTCCTCCAGACGCCGCAGCCAGTCGGGCAGAATGAAAGTCGAATAGGCGCCGATGCCGAACTCGGCTGCCGGACGCGTCAGGCCCAACGCGGCGGTCCACAGAGAGATCGACAAAGGCTTGGTCGCATAAGCCTTTTCGAATCTTTGCCGGGCGTCACCCTGCAGCATCCCGGTTACGCACTGCGGTGCCGCGTTCGCCAACAGCACCCGCGCAGCAACTCGTTCGACCGCCTCGCCTCCCTGAAAGGAGAACAGCACCTCATGCAGGTCGTCGCTTCCAGCGGCAATGTCCGTGACCTCCGCCCGGTTCAGCACGGCACCACCGGCGTTGCGAATCCGGTCTGCGAGCGCGTCACTGAGCGCTTGCGACCCGCCCTCGATGTAGTGGCCGCCGCCCTGCAGATACGATGCCTGCGGAATCGCCCACCAGAGGAATGGCAACTCGTCCGGATCGTCATGGTAGTAGAACAGGTTGGCCGCGAGGGCGATCTTGATGCGTTCGTCGTCGCCAAACAGTTCGTTCAGCACGGACCCCAGCGTCGAACGTCCTTCGTGCAACAAGGTCCAGATATCACGCAAGGCTTCAGACAGGTGCTGGCGCCACCACTTAGGGTTACCGCCGTGACGTGCGAATTGCGCAACGATGCGCCGCGCCCCGGTCAGGCGGCGGAAGTACTCGGCGATACCGTCGGCGGCCTCAGGAAACGCGGCAGTGACAGCCCCGATGGCAGCGGCTTCGCCGTGCGGCAGCAGAAAGGGCCGCGAGAGCAGCGGCGTGCGCAGCTCGTAGAGTTCGCCTACGCTGACGAAGCGAACCGACTCGCCAAGCCCCAGGCGCTGCAGCAATGCCAGCTTGGGATCGTCGGCATCCAAGCCATCAATTTCATGCAGTGACGCTTCGATGCGCAGTTCTCCCCGCTGGTACACCGTCGCCGCGCCGCCCACATTGGCATTGCGCTCCAGTACCAGCACCCGAAAGCCGGCTTCGGCGCACAGCGCGGCAGCCGTCAACCCGCCGAGACCGGCGCCGATGACGACCACGTCGACTGCGGCTGGTGCAGATCGTTCCATGCAGGACCTTCTACGCGGTAGCGACCGGGACGGACATCCGGACAACCCGAGCCCAGATGGCGATCTTCCGCGTGAAACGCTGCGGCCGCGTTACAATCGATTTTCCACGCATGGAACGCATCGTCACATGACCTGGCTCAAGCGCATTGGCATCGCGTTCGCCATCCTGATCGTGCTGGTCGCCGTCATCGCGGTCGACTTCCTGCGCCACGGTGGCCAGTTCAAGTCGCTCGAGCCGGCGTTCGCGGGCAGTTGCGAAACGCTGCCGCTTGACGCCAGCGCCGAGGACATCCGCATCGATCGCACCCGCGGCGTGGCCTACCTGTCCTATCTCGATCGTCGCGGGCTGGTCGAAGGCAGGCCGGTCAGTGGCACGGTGACACTGCTCGATCTGAACCTGCCGGACCCGCGCCCGCGTCCGGCGCTGCTGTCCGAGCCTGCCGCGTTCCGCCCGCACGGCATGTCGCTGTACCGCGCCGGCGACGGCAGCCTGCGGCTGTTCGTGATCAGCCATCCGCCCGGCGCCCCGCATGAGGTGCACCTGTTCGAGCAGGGTGCCACCGGCGCTTTCCGGGCGGTTCGCGTGATCCGCGATCCGCTGTTCGTCGACCCCAACGCGATCGTCGCGGTCGGCCCGACGCAGTTCTATGTCGCGAACGATACCGGCGCCCGTAACGGCTTCGAGCGGGTCACCGAATTGCTGTTCCGCCGCGGCCTCTCCACGGTGGCGTACTACGACGGCGCGGGCGTGCGCGTCGTCGCGACGGGCCTGAAGTCCGCCTCGGGTATCGCCATCAGCCAGGATGGCACGCGGCTGTACGTCAGCGAGACGGCGGGCAACCGGATTGCGGTGTTCGCCCGCAACGGCGCGACGGGCGAGCTGACCTTGCAGGGCCATGTCGAGCTCGGCAGCGCGCCCGACAACATCAGCGTCGGCACCGATGGCTCGGTATGGATTGCCGCGCATGCCAAGGTGCTGGCATTGATCCAGCATTTCGGCGACGCAACACGGCTGGCGCCGACGCAGGTCTTCCGCCTGACCGTCGGCGAGGACGTCGCTGCGACGCAGGTGGAACAGGTCTACCTGAACCTCGGCGAGGAGATCTCGGCGGGCAGTGTCGGCACCGTGTTCGAGCGCCAACTGCTGATCGGTTCGATCACCGAGCGCAAGTTGCTGCGATGCCGCCTGCCGTAGCGGCAGCCGGCAACGAACCACGTGGCGTATCCGGCCACGCCGCCCTGTTGATCGCCGTGCTCGCCAGCCTCGCCGTCAGTGCGCTGATCTGGTGGGGCAACGCATCGCTGGCGGACTGGCGCCTTGCACAGCGCGAACCCGGCGGCCCACGGATCTATCCGTGGCAGCTGGCGGACCCGGGGTTCTGGAGTCGCGCCACGGCATGGATCGGCTACCTGCTGCACCAGGTCGCGATCTGGGCGCTGATCTGGCGCGCGCAGCGGGCGGGCCTCGGCTACACGACGACGCTCAAGCGGGTGAACGTCGCGATGTTCGCCGCGACTGCCGGCTTCGTGCTGCTGCACTTCGTACAGACCCAGCTGTGCTATGACGGCCTCGCCCAGGATGTCCCCGAATGGACGGCGATGTGGTCGGTAATCCTGCTGCTGCTGGTCGTCGTGCTGCTCGAAAACCGCCGTCGCGGCGTCGCGTTCGGCTGGCGTGTCGGTGGCTTCATGGCCGAAGCCGGTGATGTCGCGCGCCGCTACCACGGCTATTACTTCGCGTGGGCGACGATCTACACGTTCTGGTACCACCCGATGGTGTTCACATCGGGCCATGCGCTGGGATTCCTCTACATGTTCCTGCTGTTCACGCAGGGCGCGCTGCTGTACACGCGCGCACACCTGAACCGCTGGTGGACCGCGACGCTCGAGGTCCTCGTCATCGTCCACGGCGTCGTCGTCGCACTGATGAACGCGGACGGTCTCTGGACGATGTTCGGCTTCGGCCTGGCCGGTATCTTCTTCATCACCCAGGGCTGGGGGCTGGGCCTGTCACGTCGCTGGAGCTGGCTGCTGTTCGCCAGCTACGCCGCAGCCGTCGCGGGCTACTACGCAGCGCGCGACTGGCAGGGCATCGCCGCGGTCTTCCGTATCCCGTTGGGCTACGTCGTCGCGCTGCCCGTGCTGGCCGTGTCGATATTGATCATCCACCGGCTGGTCCGCCGGCGACCGAAGCGCGGCGCAGGCGTCCGGGCGTCGTTGCCGCTATCCTGATCGTGGGCCATAACCGGGTGCCCAGCCAGCGGAGCCTGTCCATGTCGATCAACCGTCGTCAGTTCGTCGCCACCTCCACGGCAGCGCTCGCCGTCGCCTCGTCGCTGCGCAGCACAGCCTACGCCTCGGGTTCCGGGGAGCCCGATGTCATCGTGATCGGCGCGGGCCTGTCCGGCCTCGCGACGGCGATGGAGCTGGAAGCGAACGGCCTCAAGGTGCTGCTGCTCGAGGGGCGGCGGCGCATCGGTGGCCGCATCTACACGCTGTTCGATGTGCCGGGCCATCCGGAGGTGGGCTTCAACTCGCTCGCGAATGCCTACGGCCGCACGATCGACATGGCCGGCCGCGTCGGCGTCGAGATCGTCAACCTCGCGCCCAAGTTGCTTGCCAACCGGGCCGGCCAGGAGCTGTTCCTCGACGGCAAGCATGTGCCGCTCAAGGACTGGGCCACGCATCCGCGCAATCCGTTCCCGGCCGACATGAAGCAGCTGCCGCCCTGGGGTTGGGCGGACGCGATGTTCAAGCGCCACATGCCGTTCAAGGACCTCGAGAACTGGTACGACCCGAAGCACGCGCAGTACGACATCTCCGTGCACGAGTTCCTGACCTCGCACGGCGCGAACGACGCAATGATCCGCCTCGGCTACGACACCAACATCGCCTACGGCACGACTTCGCACGACGTGTCGCTGCTGATGCAGGCGTTCTCCGACCACTGGCAGGCGGTCAACCGTGGCGCGATCATGGGCTTCTCGCGCACCGGGGCCGCGAATGCACAGGGCGTGTCGGCGAACGGCACGCCCGCTGCACCGCCGGCGCCTGCGGCAGGTGCGGCGGGCGGCGAGTTGCTGATCGGCATGTTCAAGGGCGGCAATGCACGCCTGACGCAGGCCATGGCCCGACGCCTGAAGGGCGATCTGCTGCAGGGCAAGCGCGTCGCGGCGATCGAGACCTCGGCCACCGGCGGCAAGGTCCGCTGCGCCGACGGCAGCCAGTACAGCGCGAAAGCCATCGTCTGCACGATGCCGTTCTCGACGCTGCGCCACGTCGCGATCGATCCGCTGCCGCCGTCGCGGCAGCTCGGCGCGATCACGCAGCTCGGCTACATCCCGATCACGCAGTTCCACCTGGTCGCCAGGCAGCCGTTCTGGGAACAGGACGGCCTGTCGCCGTCGATGTGGACCGACGGCCCGCTGGGCCTCGTGCTCGCGCAGCGCTTCTTCGGCAAGGACAACGAGGTCACGAGCCTGACCGTCTGGTGTCGAGGCGCGAACAGCCTGTTCATCGACCGCTTTGGCATCGAGGGCGGCAAGCAGCTGATCCTCGACGAGTTCGCCCGGCTGCGCCCCGCATCGAAGGGCAAGCTCAAGGTCGCCGCCGTGCACTCCTGGACCGCCGATCCGTTCTCGGCCGGCGACTGGGCGATCTACCAGCCCGGCCAGGTGCGCGCGTTCCAGAGCGTCGTCGCGCAACCGCACGAGCGGCTGTACTTCGCCGGCGAGCACACCTCGGTGGGCAGCCGCGGTGTCGAGGGCGCGCTGGAATCCGCCGAGCGCGCGACGCTCGAAGTGCTCGGCGCGCTCGGCTGAGTGCGCTCGGCTGAATCAGGCGCGGCTGGCCCGGCCGCGCCACCAGATCAGCCAGACGAAGCCGAACAGCGACAGCGTCATCCAGCAGAACTCGTGCATGTTCCAGTGCTCCACGCCGTAACGCGCGAGCTGCTCGAACAGGATGAAGGCAACCGTGAACGGCACGGCGGCGGCAAGCGCGCCGAACTTCCATGCGGTGCTGCGCTTGCGGCCGCTGATCGCCACCTTCCACCACGCGATCAGGAACAACACGGTGTAGACATTGATCAGGATGACCCAGGTCGGTTTCGGCGCATAAAGGAAGTAGTGGTTGACCCAGAACGCCGTCGCCCCGAGGAAGGTCAGCATCGCGTAGCGCCACTCCTCCAGCGGCTCCTTCAGCACGCCCTGCCACAGCCATACCAGGAACACATAGACCGTCCATGTGCCGAACAGCAGTTCATAGAACTGCACCTTCCCCTGCCAGGCGTCTTCGAGCGGCGGCATCCACATCGCGGCATCTCCCTTCCAAGCCTGTCGCGAAAACACCATACTTGATCGCCGCAAGGGCACCCGGACGCAATCGCTGCGGCTGGCCGTAACGTGGAGGGGGAGACGGTGTCAGGTTCACTGGGCGCGCCGTGGGCGGGCATTACGGGCTGGGGCAAGTGCCTGCCGCCGGCGGTGCTCAGCAACGCGGATCTCGCGACCTTCCTCGAAACCGACGACGAATGGATCACCAGCCGCACCGGCATCGTGGAGCGGCGCGTGTCGCACGTGTCGCTGGCCGAGATGGCTTACGTCGCCTCCGCGCACGCCCTTGCCTGCGCGGGAGTTGCCGGCACGGAGCTCGACCTGATCGTGTTCGGCTCGACCAGCTACGATGACCAGTGCCCGAACATGGCCTCGGGCCTGCAGGCACGACTCGGTGCATCCGGCTGTGCGGCAATGGACATCAACACCGCCTGCACCAGCTTTCTCTATGGGCTGTCGACGGCCACCGCGATGATACGCAGCGGCGTCGTGCGTCGCGCACTGGTCGTCGGCGCCGAGATCATCTCGCCGTTCATGGACTGGAACGACCGCAATGTCGCGGTGCTGTTCGGGGACGGTGCGGCAGCGGTCGTCGTCGAAGCGGTCGATGATGAACAGGGCGTGTTGCTCGAGAAGCTCGGTTGCTACGGCGACGCGCGCGAAATCCTGCGCATCCACGGCATGGGCGGCGCCTACGCGAACCAGGGCCGCATCCTCGGCGACACGAGCTGGCAATTCGAAGGCCAGGAGATCTTCAAGAAGGCGGTGATGGGCATGGGTGGTGCCTGCGAGGACGTCCTCGCGCGCGCCGGCATCGGGCCCGAGCAGATCGACCTGGTCGTGCCACACCAGGCGAACCTGCGCATCATCGAGTTCGTCGCCAAGCGTGCCGGGGTGCCGATGGAACGCGTCTACGTCAACGTGCAGCGCTACGGCAACATGTCGGCGGCGACGGTACCGGTGGCGCTGTGCGAAGCACTCGCCGAGGGTCGCATTGCACCGGGCGCTCGCCTGCTGACACCGGCCTTCGGCGGCGGCCTGACATTCTGCGCGCACCTGATCCGCTGGGGCGAACGCACGACGCCACGCGACGCCAGCGATGCCGCGCTGCCGCCCTGCGATCGCAGCGCTCTCGAGATCGTCAATGCGCTGCGCGCAGCGAAGGGGCGGCGCGCTTGACGACGACCACCGCTGGCGCTGCACCGGGCCTGCCCGATCCCCGCCGGCGCATGCTGCCCGTCGTCATGCTGGCGCTGTTCATCGATTCGATGGGCATCGGCATCATCATCCCGGTCGCGCCGCAACTCATCATGGAACTAAGCGGCTTGTCAGCGGCGGAGGCAGTGCCGATCGGCGGCTACCTGACCGTCGCCTACGCGACGATGCAGTTCCTGTTCTCGCCGATCCTCGGCAACCTCTCGGACCGCTACGGCCGGCGACCCATCCTGATCGCTTCGCTTGCGGCACTGTCGATCGACTACATGATCATGGGTTTCGCACCGACGCTGTTCTGGCTGTTCGTCGGGCGGCTGGTCGCCGGCATCGCGGGGGCCACCTTCGGCACCGCCAATGCGGTCGTCGCCGACATCATCCCGCCCGCCGAGCGTTCGAAGTATTTCGGCCTGAACGGCGCCGCCTGGGGGGTCGGCTTCATCGTCGGTCCGATGATCGGCGGCCTGCTGGGCGGCTTCGGTCCGCGCGTGCCGTTCTTCTTCGCAGCGGGCCTCGTCGCGCTGAACCTGCTCGTCGCGCTGTTCGTGCTGCGCGAAACACTGGCGCAGGAGAACCGCCGCCCGTTCACGCTGAAGCGCGCGAACCTGTTCGGTGCGTTCCGCGCGCTGCGGCCGATTCCTGGCGCAATCGGGCTGTTGCTGGTGCTGTTCCTGTACCAGGTCGGACACGACACGCTGCCGTCGACCTGGTCCTGGGTCACGATGCTGAAGTTCGGCTGGGATCCCGGTGCCATCGGCCTGTCGCTGGCCGCGCTCGGCGTCGGCACCGCGATCGTGCAGGGTGGCCTCGTCGGCCCGCTGACCAGACGCTACGGCGAGCATCGCGTCGCGACCACCGGGCTGGTCGGCGCCGTCATTGGCTTCACGGGTTACGCCCTCGCGCCAAAACCCGGCGGTGCTGTTCGTCTCGATCGTTCCCGGTTCGCTGCTCGGACTGACCATGCCGTCCGTGCGCGGGATACTGTCGCGCGCCGTACCCGCCAACGCGCAGGGTGAACTGCAGGGTGCGATCAGCGGCGTCGTCAGCCTGACGGCCGTGATCGTGCCGGTGTCGATGACGCAGCTGCTGCACGCGGCGACTGCACCCGGCGGCAGCATCCATTTCCCGGGCGCACCGTTCATCGCCGGTGCGCTGGCACTGGTGGCCGGAATCGTGTTGTTCCGGCGGGCCACGGCGGCGCATCACGCGCGCACCGCGACGGCCGCAGCATCGGGCGGCGATCGCTAGCCCGCCTCCGACTCCCGCTGCAACCCGATCCAGCGCGAATCGGCGCGCAGCTTCTTCGCCAGCGTAGAGTGCGGTTCGACGACGCGCCAGAACGGAACGACGTCGTCCACGTCCCTGCCCGACTCGATCTGCTCCCAGGCCGCCTCCGCGACCATGCGCAGGAAGATCGCCGTCGAGACCGGACACATGGCGTCGCAGCGATACCGCCGCGCGATCTCACGGCGCATGCGTTCGATCGTGCGGACTTCGCCGCGCGGCACCGCGCGAACGTAGTCCTCAAGGATCGCCGGGGTGCCGACGAACAGCATGTTGCCGGCCTTGATGCCGGCGAAATCCGTCTCGAGGCGCACGCGCTTGGGTGCGCGCGACTGCTTGACCTTGTCGCTCCAGCTCTTCGCCCGGGACTTCGGCTTCGTCGCCGACGCGGCGCGGCCGCGTGGCCTGGGGGTGTCGTCCTGCATGTCGAACAGCGTGCTGCGGGCGCAGCGCGATGGCAATAATCCCGCCTAAAGGCCCATGAAATCAGGAAGTTGGTGCCGCGCGAGCGGGATCACGCCGGAAAGACAAACGGCCCGCGGAGTCTCCCCCGCGGGCCGCCTGTGGACCTGTGCCTTCAGTCTGGCCGTTACTTCTTCGTGGTCTTCTTCTTGGCGGCTGTCTTCTTGCCGGCCTTCGGATTCTTCGGACGGCTCTTGCCGAAGGAACCCGCGTAGATCTTGCCGCGGCGGGAACGACGATCTCCCTTACCCATTCAGTACTCCATCTGCACGCATTGCGCGGTATCGCGTGGCGCGGATTCTAGGCAAGCGGTGGCCAGCTGTCACGCGGAGTGATCCGCCGACGCTCACCGATACCGCGCCTGCAGCTTCTGCAGCGCCTGGGCCCCGGGTGACAGCTTCGAAAACGGCAGCTGGTTCAGGGGCACATCGGGCGTGTTGTTGACGGTGTGGAACTCGTGATCCGCCGCGCGCAGGTGCAGCAGTCCCGTCACGTACTCGCCCTCGTGGATACGCTCTTCGACATAGTTCAACGCGCGAGTGGCGTTCGATGGATCATAGGCCGCGTCGAGCTTGCGCAGCACGATGCGGCTGCCATCGTGCAGCACGATCGGCAGCGTCTCTCCCTCGCCGTACTCAGCGGTGATCTCGCGCTGGAAAGGCACGAAGTCCGCATTGACGACCGGTTCATAATGCTCGCGCGTGTAGGCGTAGCTCTTGGTCGACCCCTCGTGGTCGTTGAACGTCACGCACGGCGACAGCACGTCGATCAGCGCGAAGCCATCGTAGTTGAGCCCCGCCTGGATCAGCGGAATCAGCTGCGCCTTGTCACCGGAGAAGCTGCGGGCGACGAAACCCGCGCCGAGGCGCATCGCGAGCAGCACCGGATCGATCGGCGGCTGCACGTTGACCTCGCCCTTCTTCGCCTTCGTGCCGATATCCGCGGACGCCGAGAACTGGCCCTTGGTCAGGCCGTACACGCCATTGTTCTCGATGATGTACAGCATGTTCACGTTGCGGCGTATCGCGTGGCAGAACTGCCCCAGGCCGATGGACAGCGTATCGCCATCGCCCGAGATGCCGATGTAGTGCAGCTTGCGATTGGCCGCATTCGCGCCCTTCATCGCGATCGACGGCATGCGACCGTGCACCGAGCTGGAAACCGTGCGCGCCACTGACGAAATAGGCCGTGGTCTTCGACGAGCAGCCGATACCCGACAGCTTGACGATGTCGTGAGGCTCGGCGGAGATCCCCAGCAGGCTTCCACGATCGCCAGTGATCGAATCGTGCCCGCAGCCCGCGCACAGCGTTGACAGCGCGCCTTCGTAGTCCCGACGCGTCAGCCCGAGCGCGTTCTTCGGCAGGCTTGATGGGCGACCTTGGGTTTCGGGATGAACGTCATGACCTGGCTCCTGCAACGCCCGTGTTGCGGCCTCGCGGACCTCGCCGATCTCGGCGAGCACGCCGTCGACGATGAAACTCGAGGAGACCGGCAGGCCGCTGTAGTGGCAGTGAGCGCAGCTTCTCCTTCGGGACCCGCGTCTCGAGAGTCAACAGCGAGCGCAGCTGCGCGTCGCGATTCTGCTCGACGATGAACAGCAGGCGGTGATCGGCGAGGAACGCCTCGACATCTTCGCCGAACGGAAGGCGCGCACGCGCATGTAGTTCATCGGCACCCCGAAGCCGCGCAGGATGTCCAGTGCTTCATGCACGGCACCATCCGAGCTGCCGGATCGAGACGATCGCGATGTCGGTGCGCGCATCCTGTTCGATCACCGGCGGCGGCACGTAGCGCCTCGCGGTCTGGAACTTGCGGGTCAACCGGTCGAGCACGATCTGGTACTCGGCGGAATCCTCGGTGTAGGTGCCGAACTGGGTATGGCCCGAACCGCGCGTGAAGTAGGCGCCCTTGCGATGCACGCCCGGGAAAGTCCGGTACGTGGATGCCGTCATCGTCGCTGTCGAGGTAGCGGTAGAACTTGTCCATCCCTCCAGCGCTTCCTTGCCGAGCACCTTGCCCCGATCGGGCTGCCACGCGTCGTCCCACTTCAGTTCGCGGCACATCCAGTCGTTCATGCCGATATCCAGGTCCGACAGTTCAGCACGGGCGTCTGCAACCGTTGGCCAGGATCGAAGGCCTGCACGGCCATGTAGAAGCACCTTCCGGGTTCGACGGGTACAGACAGACCTGCTCGTGTCGCCGTGCGACGCATAGGCGGCGGAGACCAGGTCGCACTGCTGGTGTGCGGGGTCGGCATGCCGGTCGAGGGTCCGACACGCTGCACGTCGAACACGACGGCCGGGATCTCGGCGTAGTACGCGAGGCCGAGGAATTCGCTCATCAGCGAGATGCCGGGACCAGAGGTCGCCGTGAACGAGCGCGCACCGTTCCAATTGGCGCCCAACACCATGCCGATCGCGGCGAGTTCGTCCTCCGCCTGGATGAATGCGAAATTATTGCGGCCCGTCTCCGGGTCGACGCGCAGCTTGTCGGCGAAGCTCTTGAACGCATCCATCAGCGACGTCGACGGCGTGATGGGGTACCAGGCCGCGACGGTGGCCCCCGCGTATACGGCACCCAGGCCAGCGGCGGTGTTGCCATCGATCATGATATGGCCCGCGGTCTTGTCCAACTTCTCGACCCGCAGCGGCAGCGGGCAGGCGAAGTGCTGCTTCGCGTAGTCGTAGCCGAGCTGGATGGCCTGCATGTTCGCATCGACCAGCGCCGGCTTCTTCGCGTAGGTCTCCGCAAGCAGCGCGCGGATCTGCGCGACGTCCAGATCGAGCAGCGCCGCAAGCACGCCGGCATAGCAGATGTTCTTCATCAGGATGCGGGTCCGCACGCCCTTGAAGTTCTCGTTGCAGAGCCTCGCCAGCGGCACGCCCAGCACCGTGATGTCTTCGCGCCGCAGCAGCGCCGGGCGCGGCCAGGTCGAGTCGTAGATCAGGTAGCCGCCGGCGGCCAGGTCGCGCAGGTCACGACCATAGGTCTCGGCGTTCATCGCCACCATGATGTCGACCTGCCCCGAGCGCGCGACATAGCCGTCTTTCGAGACACGGATTTCGTACCAGGTCGGCAGCCCCTGGATATTCGATGGGAAGTAGTTCTTGCCCATCACCGGGATACCACTGCGGAAGATCGATTTCATCAGCAGCGTGTTGGCACTCGCCGAACCCGTGCCGTTGACGGTGGCGATCTTGATCACGAAGTCATTGACGCGCGACGCGGCGGGCGACATGGATGTGTTCTCGTTCAGGCGGACTTCAGGGACGCGGCGGCGGTCGCCGACGGTTGCGCGTCGGCATGCGGCCACTTGACGATGGACTTCTGCATGTCCCAGGCAGCTGTCGGGCAGCGCTCGGCGCACAGGCCGCAGTGCACGCACATGTCCTCGTCCTTGACCATGACACGACCCGTGTGTTTCAGCGGACCGCTGACGTACAGCGCCTGCGCCAGGTTCTGCGCCGGAGCCTTCAGGCGCGAACGCAGGTCCGCCTCGTCACCATCGTGGGTGATGGTCAGGCAGTCGACCGGGCAGATGTCGAGGCAGGCATCGCACTCGATGCAGAGCTTGGCGTCGAACACCGTCTGCACGTCGCAGTTCAGGCAGCGCTGCACTTCCTCCGCGGCCTGCTCGGCCGTGAAGCCGAGTTCCACTTCGATATCGAGCTTCTTGAATCGTTCCTTCAGCGACACGTGGGGCATCAGCCGCCGCTCGACCGGAGAGTAGTCGTTCGAGTAGGCCCACTCGTGCATGCCCATCTTGCGGCTCTGCAGGTTGACGCCCGGCGGCATGCGTTCCGTGACCGGCACGCCCTGGCAGTGCAGGTGGATGGAGATCGCGGCCTGGTGGCCGTGCTCGACGCCCCAGATGATGTTCTTCGGGCCGAAGGCCGCGTCGCCGCCGAAAAACACGCCAGGACGCGTCGACTCGAACGTGACCGGATCGATCTTCGGCACGTCCCACTTGTCGAACTCGATGCCAAGGTCGCGCTCTATCCACGGGAAGGCGTTCTCTGGCCGATCGCTGAGGATCACGTCGTCGGCTGGGAAGAACTCTTCGCCCGTGACGCGCTCGGCCGTGATGCGGCCTTTGGCATCGACGTCGTACTCCATGACGTCGAACATCATGCCCTTCAGCTTGCCGCCCTCGACGACGAAGGCCTTCGGCGAGCGGTTGATGACGATGCTGACGTTCTCTTCCTCGGCATCCTGGAGTTCCCACTCGCTGGCCTTGAAGAAAGAGCGCGGCTTGCGCGCCATGACCTTGACGTTCTTCGCACCCAGGCGCAGCGACGTGCGGCAGCAGTCCATCGCCGTGTTGCCGACGCCGATGATCAGCACCTGCTCGCCGATCTTGTCGAGGTGTCCGAACGCGACCGATTCGAGCCAGGCGATGCCAATGTGCACGTTGGCGGCCGCCTCGTCGCGACCGGGCAGCTTGAGTTCCTTGCCTTTCGGCGCACCGCTGCCGACGAACACGGCGTCATAGCCACCCTCGTCGAGCAGCTTGCGCAGGCTGCCTACAGGCGTGTTCAGGCGCAGGTCGACGCCCATCTCGATGATCGCGCCGATCTCGTCGTTGAGCACGGTGTGCGGCAGGCGGAACGACGGGATGTTCGTGCGCATCAGGCCGCCGGGTTCGCCCCACTGCTCGAAGATCGTCACTTCATAGCCGAGGGGCATCAGGTCGTTCGCGACCGTCAGCGACGCACAGCCGGCGCCGACCAGCGCGACCTTCTTGCCGTTCTTGATCTTCGGCACCGCGGGCAGGCGCGAGCGGAATTCATCCTTGTGGTCGGCCGCGACGCGCTTCAGGCGGCAGATCGCGACCGGCTTCTTCTCGACGCGTCGGCGACGACAGGCCGGTTCGCAGGGCCGGTCGCAGACGCGGCCGAGGATGCCCGGAAATACGTTTGACGCCCTGTTGACGAGGTAAGCGTCGGTGAAGCGGCCCTGCGCGATCAGCCGGATGTACTCCGGCACATCGGTATGCGCGGGACAGGCCCACTGGCAGTCCACCACTTTGTGGAAGTAGTCAGGCTGCGACGTATCCGTCGGTTGCATGCGTTCACCCCCTCCGTCCGAGTATCGGACAGCACCCCTGCATTGTCACCGTGGACAGCCTGCACCGGTTCGGCACAATGCAGGACATCCTCAGCGCGGATTCCGATACTGATGCAAGCGACTCCGACCGAGATCAAGCTGCGCCGGCAGTCCCGCCTGCTGGAAGTCCGTTTCGACGACGGCGCCTGCTTCGAACTGCCGTATGAGTTCCTGCGCGTGCACTCGCCCTCGGCCGAGGTCAAGGGCCATGGACCGGGCCAGGAAACGCTGGTCACGGGCAAACAGGACGTCGGCCTCAAGGGCATCGAACCCATCGGCCAGTACGCCGTGCGGCTGATCTTCGACGACGGCCACGACAGCGGACTGTACAGCTGGAAATACCTGTACGAACTGGGCCGCGACCGGGCGGCGCTGTGGCAGCGCTATCTCGACCGCGTTGCCGGGAAATAGCAATACAAACAATCTGTTACGACCTGCCTGTGGTATCGTTGACGCGTGTCGAACCCACCCCGCGAACGCACTGACTTCGGCTTCGAGGAAGTCCCCTGGAACGAGAAGGCGCGCCGCGTCCGCGGCGTGTTCGACTCGGTCGCGCCCCGCTACGACCTGATGAACGACCTGATGTCGGGCGGCATGCACCGGCTCTGGAAAGACTTCCTGATGTCGCTGACGCAGCTGCGCCCGGGGCAGCACGCCCTCGATGTCGCGGGTGGCACCGGCGACATCGCGCAGCGGCTGCTGCGCCAGGTCGAGCCGACCGGCCGCGTCGTGCTGACCGACATCAACGCCGAGATGCTGTCGCAGGGTCGCGATCGCCTGCTCGACGCCGGCATCGCGCAGGGCATTGAGTACGTGCAGGCGAACGCCGAATGCCTGCCGTTCGCCGACGCGACGTTCGACTGCGTCACCATCGCTTTCGGTTTGCGCAACGTCACCGACAAGTCCGCCGCGCTGCGCTCGATGCGCCGCGTGCTGAAGCCGGGCGGGCAGTTGCTCGTGCTCGAGTTCTCGCAGCCCGTCGTGCCCGGCCTCAAGCCGCTGTACGACGTCTACTCGTTCCGCGTGTTGCCGCTCATGGGCAAGGTCGTCGCGGGCGATTCGGACAGCTATCGATATCTGGCCGAGTCGATCCGCCGTCATCCCGACCAGGACACCCTGCTCGCGATGTTCGGCGACGCAGGCTTCGTCGACAGCCGCTACCACAACCTCGCCGGCGGGATCGTCGCGGTGCACCGTGGCTGGCGCGACTGAGCGCAGCGCGGTCGAGCCATGTTCACCGAAGCGATCGAGAACCTGCTGAACCGCAACCTTGCGACTTCGCCCGCGGCGCGCGAACTGTGCGCCGAGCTGGCCGGCAAGCGCTTCGGCGTGGTCGTCTCCGGACTCGGCGTGCGCGTCGTGGTCGAGTCGCTCGGCAGTTCGCTGCGCCTCAGCCGGCGCGACGACTCTCCCTGCGATGCCGAGGTCGAGGGCAGCCCGGTCAACCTGATGGCACTCGCGGGCGCGAACCCCGAAGCAATGATCCAGCGTGGCGACGTGCGCATCCGCGGCGACGCGGAGCTCGCGCAGCGCTTCCAGCAGCTGGGCAAGCTGCTGCGGCCCGATGCCGAAGAAGAGTTCGCCGCGCTGTTCGGCGACACGGCCGCGCACCAGCTCGGCCGCATCGCGCGCGGTCTGTTCGACTTCGGCCGCCGCGCGACCACGACGACGGCACGCAACGCCGCGGAGTATTTCGCGCACGAAACAGGCGATCTCGTGCCGCGCGCCGAGGCCGACGCCTTCCTTGCTGGCGTCGACCGGCTGCGCGAAGACACCGACCGCTTCGAAGCCCGTCTCGCGCAGCTCGAGCAACGGCGTGCATCGGCCGGCGAGACACAGTCATGAAGGCACGCGTGTTCTTCCGGCTGATCGAGATCCAGCGCGTGCTGGTGCGGCACGGTCTCGACGAGTTCGTGCGCGAGACGCGGCTGTACCGGCCACTGCGCTTCGTCTTCATGCTGTCGCCATGGACCTGGCTCGAGCGTCGCCACGGCGCGAGCCGCGGCGAGCGGCTGCGGCTCGCGCTCGAGGAACTCGGCCCCATTTTCGTCAAGCTCGGCCAGGCCCTGTCGACGCGGCGCGACCTGCTGCCCGAGGACATCGCCGACGAACTCGCGAAGCTGCAGGACCGCGTGCCGCCGTTCGACGCGACGGTGGCGCGGCGCACCATCGAAGAGGCCTACGGCAAGCCGGTCACGGAGATGTTCGCGAGCTTCGAGTCCGAGCCGCTGGCCGCCGCGTCGATCGCGCAGGTGCACGGCGCCACGCTGCCGAACGGCCGCGACGTCGTCGTCAAGGTGCTGCGCCCCGGCATGCGCGAAGTGATCGCCCGCGACCTGGAAGTCATGCACGAGCTCGCGCGGCTCGCCGTCAGCAACTCCAACGAAGCCCGCCGCCTGCGCCTCGACGAGATCGTCGACGAGTACGAGAAGACCATCCTCGACGAACTCGACCTGATGCGCGAGGCCGCCAACGCCGCGCAACTGCGCCGCAACTTCGAGGGCAGCGACCTGCTGCACGTGCCCGAGATCTTCTGGGACTGGTGCCGCGTCAACGTCATGGTCATGGAGCGCGTCCGCGGCGTCGTGATCAGCGACATGGAGAAGCTGCGCGCGGCGGGCGCCAACATCCCGCTGCTTGCGGTCAACGGCGTCAAGATCTTTTTCACGCAGGTGTTCCGGCACAATTTCTTCCATGCCGACATGCACCCCGGCAACATCTTCGTGCTGATCGACGACCCGGCACAGCCGCGCTATGCCGCGATCGATTTCGGCATCGTCGGCACGCTGGACCCGCGCGACCAGCACTACCTCGCCGAGAACTTCCTCGCCGTGTTCGACCGCGACTACCGTCGTGTCGCCGAACTGCACGTCGAGTCGGGCTGGGTGCCGGCCGACACGCGCGTCGACGAAATGGAATCGGCGATCCGCACCGTGCTCGAGCCGATCTTCAACAAGCCGCTGAAGGACATTTCCTTCGGCACCATCCTGCTGCGCCTGTTCGACATCTCGCGCCGCTTCGACATGGTGATCCAGCCGCAGCTGATCCTGCTGCAGAAGACGTTGCTGAACATCGAAGGGCTCGGGCGCCAGCTCTACGACGAACTCGATATCTGGCAGACCGCCGCGCCGATCCTGCGCGAGTGGATGCAGGAGCGCATCAGCGGTGCCGCGATGATCGGCAACCTGCGCAAGGAATTCCCTGAGATCCTCGAGGCGGCGCGAGCGCTGCCGCCGCTGCTGCGCGGTGCCGTGCAGCGTGCGCAGGATGGCAATCTCCGGCTGCAAGTCGAGTCGCGCGCGCTCGACGAGAGCATCCGCCTGCTGCAGGCATCCATCGACCGCTCGGACCGCCGCCGCGATCGCGTGACCATCGGGGCCGCGCTCCTGATAGGCGGCATCGTCTGGATCGCGGCCGGCCAGACCCCGACGTGGGTCGGTTGGACCCTCGGTATCGCAGGCACCTGCGCAGCGCTCTGGGGATACCTGCGATACCGATAGCTGACTCAGTCAGCGGGCCGTCGCACCGTCCGCGATCCTGATCCGCTCCTGCAACTGTGCCTGCTCCTGCTCGAGCAGGCGCACGCGTTCCCTGACCTGCGCCTCCTGTTGCTCGAGCAAGCGCCGTCGCGCTTCGACCTGGGCCGTCTCGCGGGTTGCCAGGGCCTGGCGTTCGCGCACCTGTTCAGCCTCGCGACGCAGGGCTTGCGAGCGATTCCTCGACTGCGCTGCATCACCCGGTGCTGACGCCTCGCGGCTGCGCAACTGTTCCTGCTGCTGAAGGCGCTGTCGCTCCTGCTCGAGCAGCTTCTGCTGTGCCTCGAGCCGCTCGCGGTCTTGCGCGTGGAGCCGATCCTGGTCTCGGACGCGATCGCGGTCTCGCGTGACATCGCGCGTCAGGTCGCGTAACCGGTCACGGTCGCGAAGCGTGTCGCGATCGCCCGTCTGGAGCTGGCCTTGCGTGCCGCGCTGCATGCTGCCGCCTGCGCCGCCGCCACCACCTCCGCCTCCCCCTCCCCCGCCACCCTGGGCCATCGCGGCGGAAGCGAGCATGGCGGCTGAGACGATGACGGCGAGGTGGACCGATTTGACGCTCATTGTCATACTCCTTGTAGTATTAGCACTCTCTAATATTCTGGAATATGGCGAATCGGGCCGCATCCGTTCTTGTACCTAAGGGCCCCTCCCCGATGGCTGATTTGACCGTTGCATTATTTGAAGCGCATCACGATTCGCCAGTTGGCGACAGGTCCCAGCGCGGCGTGAATCACAGTCCGCATCCGCACAATTCCGCCCATCGACAAACCGATGCGGCGGAAGACGGACATGCGTTACAGCAAGCAGATCCAGTGGGTCACGGCCTCGGCGGCGATAGCCACGCTGGGCCTGTGGCTGGGCACTGACCATGACCGCGGCTCGCACGCCGACGTCCCGGCCGCCGTGGTCGCGATGGCTGCAGCGCCTGCCGGCAACGCCGCAGCAGCGACAACCGCGCCGATCGGCAGCGTGGCACCGGATGCTGGGCGTTCCGCGCCGGCTGCCGGTGCCGCCTACTCCGCCAGCTTCGACTACGACATGGCTGCTGCGCTGCCGCCGGCCGCCAATGGCCGCGACGCGCCGCTGCAGATCCAGCAGCAGCAGGATGCCGGCCCGCAGCCGAAGGACGAGCGGCTCAGCACCCGCGTCGCGGCGCTCGCGCGCTCGGCGTCGCCTCGCCCGATGGAGCTCGTCGTCCGCTTCGACGCCACGCCGACCGACGCGACGCACCGCGCGATCCGCGCCGCCGGCGGCCAGATCGTGCGCAGCTACGAGAAGCTGCCGCTGCGCGCCGTGCGCATTCCCGCCCAGAAGATCACGGCGCTGGCCGACGTGCCGGGCGTCAAGTTCATCGAGGTCAACGCACCGGTCGCGAGCGCGAGCACCGCGGCGATCGCCGCCGCGCGCGTGCCGGTGCCCGGCAACTTCGACTACGTCGCGCCGTCTTCGGCCATTGGCGTTGCCATCGTCGACTCGGGCATCGCGGCGCACCCCGACCTGAACGTCGCATCGCGGGTCGTGCTCGCCGACGCGCGCTGGACGATGTGGAATTCCTACGTCGACTACTTCTGGAACACCGCGAGCTGGAGCGGCAGCGACGGCACCGACCCCTGGCACGACTCGCCGTGGACGGAGCTCGGCGATGACGGCAATGCGGCGACGGGTCGCGTGACCGTCGAACGCGATTACTGCCCCGACTGGAACTCGATCTGCGCCGAGATCGACACGGTCGCCGTCGGCACGGGCATTGAGCGTGCGCTCGACCTCGGCGGCGCCACCGAGGCCTGGCTGGGCTTCGGCTTCCGGCTGCACAATCGCAGCGAGTCCGTCGCGGTCGTGCTCGAACTAAGCAGCGATGGCGGCAAGACCTGGAGCACGCCTTTGTCCACGGCCGCTGACAACGTCGACGGCTACTACTGGTATGACGTCACGCCATGGGCGTCGGCGGATACGCGCATGCGCTTCCGCGTAACCGATGCGGATTCGCGCGCCGTGTTTACGTCGACGACGTCGAGGTCTGGTACAAGACGACGACGGCGGCTCGCGACGAGTTCAACACCGCATCGTTCAACAACAGCAACGGCACCGACAGCTGGGCCGGCGGCTGGACCGAGAGCGGCGACAACAACTCGCCGCAGAGTGGTTCGATCCAGGTGCGCCAGAACGATTGCCCGGATTCGGCCAGCCGCTGCCTCGAGTTGAACGCCTTCGGCGGCCTGAACGACTCGGTCAGCCGCACGATCAACCTCTCGGACGCCTTCAGTGCGGTGCTGAGCTTCGATTTCAACCGCCGGTACGGTTCCAACGGCCGCGACGACTTCGTGCTCGAAGTATCGGACAACGGCGGCGCGACCTGGACGGTGCTGGAGCGCTTCTCGTGGGACCAGCGCGGCTGGGGCTGGTCGTATGACCTGACGCCCTATCGCAGCGCGAACACGCGCATCCGCTTCCGCGTCGCGCGCAGTGGCATCGGCTCGACGCTCTGGGTCGACAACGTCACGATCGACGTCAACCGCGGCGAAGCGCAGGACCTGCTCGGCCACGGCACGCACGTCGCCGGCATCGCCGGCAGCAGGGCACTGTCGTCGCTCGGCAACTTCCCTGGTGTCGCGCGTGGCGTTGCGCTGCACGACGTGCGCGTGCTCGACGGTCGCGGCCGCGGCGACCTCTGGGATGTGTTCGCGGGCCTCGACTGGCTGCTCGCGAACGGCGCCGCGCGCGGCATCCGCGTCGTCAACCTGTCGCTCGGCACGCCGGTGTTCGAGAGCATCGACTCCGATCCGCTGGTCTGGGCCGTGGACCAGCTTGTCGATAACGGCTTCGTCGTCGTGGCCTCGGCTGGGAACTTCGGCCGCTACGGCAACATGACGATCACGAGCCCGGGCACGTCGCGCAAGGTCATCACGGTCGGCTCGCTGAACGATGCCGGCACCGGCACGAACTTCGCCGACGACAGCGTCTCGACGTTCTCGTCGCGCGGTCCGTCGCTGATCGACCACGTGCTGAAACCCGACCTGGTCGCACCGGGCAATGGCATCGTCTCGACGATCCCCGCCGGCTCGCGCTTGCGCACGCTGCTGCCCGCCCGCGTGCCAACCTGCGGCGGCAACTGCAACGCGAGCAACCATCTGCGCCTGAGCGGCACCAGCATGGCGGCCGCGATGGTGTCCGGCACGGCTGCGCTGATGCTCAGCAGGGATCCGTCGCTGAACCCGGCGTCGGTCAAGGCGCGCCTGATGCGCTCCTCGCGCAAGATCGCCGCCGACGCGACCGACGCCGGCACCGGCGTGCTCGATGTGCGCGCCGCGCTGGCCGAGACGGGTCGCCTGACGGTTCCTGCGCTGTCGCCGCTGATGGCGCGCTCGAGCTCCGGCACGGCCATCATGATCGAGGACACCGCGCGTCTGTGGGGCAACGCTGCCTGGGGCGCCGGCTACCTGTGGAACAACGGCTACCTGTGGTCGAACAACTACGCCAGTGCAAACGGGTACCTGTGGAGCGATGGCTACTTGTGGAGCAACGGCTACCTGTGGTCGAACGGTTACCTCTGGAGCAACGGCTACCTGTGGTCGAACGGCTACCTCTGGAGCAATGGCTACCTGTGGAACAACGCGGTGACTGGCGACAACACGGCGATGAGCGTCGGCAACCAGTCGATACGGATCCGGGAGGACTGACACCGGGCGACGTGTGACGCAGTTCACATCCGCGCGAGTTGAACTCAATTCCGCTCCGTTTGCGGGCGATTACCGGACGGGAGGTTCGCCCGTTCGTACGATGCGCGAGCGACGCTTCCCGCGCAGGGAACCGTCACGCCCGGAGCCTCGTTGAAGACCATGCCCACGCCGCGCCATCCATGGCACTACCCGTCGCCGTCCCGACATGGCCGGCGCATGTCCGCCGTGCTGTGCGGCCTGCTGCTGTCCGCCTGTTGGGGTTCGGCAGCGCTGGCACAGGTGCCTGCGGAGCAGATGCATTTCGCGCGCCTGGGTGCCGACGAGGGCCTGTCACAGGGCAGCATCACGGCGATCCAGCAGGATGCCAGCGGCTTCATCTGGGTGGGCACCGAGGACGGCCTGAACCGCTTCGATGGCCACGACTTCCTGCATGTCGTGCGCGATCGCCGCAACCCCAGCAGCCTGCCAAACAACTGGATCTCCGCGATCGCACGCGATGCCGCCGGGCGACTGTTCATCGGGACCGATGGTGGTGGCGTCGTGATGCGCGACGCGGCAACCGGCCATTTCACCGTACCGCGAGGCGCCAACGGCCAGCCACTGGTGGACCCGCAGGCCAGCGTGCGCGCTCTTGCCTTCGATCGTGCCGGCACGCTTTGGGTCGGCACCCGCGGCGGTGGCTTGACCGCGGTAGACCTGGGCGAAGGTCGCGCACGTCGGTTTCGCCATGACGCTGATCGGCTTGACTCGCTGAGCCATGACTCCATCCTCGATCTTGCCGAAGACATGGATGGCCGCATCTGGATTGGCAGTGAAGGTGGCCTCGACAGCCTGGAACCGGGGACGGACCGGATCACGCGCTGGGGCGAACAGCTCGCCGTGCTGCTGCCCGGAGGCGCAGACCGGCAAGTCGCGGCGCTGCGGGTCGACGAACGTGGCACGACCTGGTTCGCGACCCGCGCGGGCCTGGGTCGCGCGGATCCGGTGTCGCGCCAACTGACGCTGCTGCGACACGCCGCGAACGATCCGTATAGCTTGCCCGACGACCGGGTGACCGCGCTGCTGCAGGACAGCCAGCGTCGTCTCTGGGTGGGTACCTCGCGCGGCCTTGCGCTGCTCGACCGCCGCTCGGGGCGCTTCAACGTCGTGCGCCACGAACCGGGCGATCCGACCACGCTGCCCGACGACCACGTGACCACGCTGTTCGAAGACCGCGGTGGCCTGCTGTGGATCGGCACGAAATCCGGCGGACTCGCACACTGGAACCCGCGCACGTGGTCCTTCGGCCATCGTCGACTCGGCGACGGTGCGGCCAACAACATCACGTCGTTCGCGGAAGACCGCCGCGGCACGCTGTGGGTCGGTTCGTTCGGCGGCGGCTTGGTGGCGCTGGACCGCCGCAGCGGCACGCTGCGCCGCTACGGCGCGCGGGCCACGTCGGCGCTCGACATCGGTGATGACAACGTCATGGCTGTGATCGTCGATGCGCAGGATCGCGTCTGGGCAGGCACGATGTCCGCAGGTATCGCGCGCATCGACCCGCGGTCGGGGCGCATCGATCGCTTCGTGCATCGTCGCGATGATCCAGCATCACTCAGTGCGCCCGGCATCATGACGCTCGCGCTGGATTCCCGCGGCAACATCTGGGTGGGCACCTTCGGTGGCGGAATATCGCGCATCGATGCGCGGGACGACAGCGTACGACGCCTTCCCATCGATCGGCAGGGCGGCAACGGACTCTCGAGCGATCGCGCCACGGCGATCGCCGAGGACCAGGCCGGCCTGATCTGGATCGGCACCGACGGTGGCGGCCTGAACGTGCTGGACCCCGTGACGGGAAGCTTCCGGCAATACCTTCACGACGCGACGGTCGCGAATTCACTGAGCGCCAACACCGTCTACGACATCCATGTCGCAGCGGACGGCCAGGTCTGGATCGGCACGCGCGGCGGCGGGCTCGATCGCGCCATCGGCGCGCCACTGTCCGGCGGTGGACTGACGTTCCAGAACTACTCCGAGATCGACGGGCTGCCGAACAGTACGGTATACGGGATCGAGTCGGATGCGCGGGAACGACTCTGGCTCAGCACCAACCGCGGTCTGTCGCGCTTCGACATCAAGGCGCGGCGCTTCACCAACTTTCGCCGCAGCGACGGCCTGCAAGGCGACGAATTCAACTTCGGCGCGCACTACGCCGCGCCGTCCGGGGAACTGTTCTTCGGTGGAGCGCGTGGCTACAACGCGTTCTTCGCCGAACGACTGCAGAGCAACAGCCACCCGCCGCCAGTCGTCATCACCGAGGTCCTGAAGCTGAACTCGCCGGTCGACCTGGGTGTCCCGCAGGAATCGATTCGCGCACTGCAGCTTGGCTACAAGGACGACGTGGTCGCGTTCCGTTTCGCCGGACTCGACTTCGCGGCACCGGGCGAGAACACCTACCAGTACATGCTCGAGGGTTTCGACAACGACTGGGTCGACGCGGGAACCCAGCGCCAGGCGACCTACACCGATCTCGACGGCGGGCGTTACGTGTTTCGCGTGCGCGCCGCGAACAGCGATGGCGTCTGGAACGAGCAGGGTGCCTCGATCGCCGTCGGCGTGGAACCCGCGCCGTGGTTGACGTGGTGGGCATGGACTCTGTACGCGCTCGCCGGAATCGGCCTGCTCGCATCGGTGTGGTTCAGCCAGCAGCGTCGCGTCGAACGTGAAGCCGCCTACAAGCGTCGCCTGGAAGACGAAGTGGAAGAACGGACGCAGGAACTGCACCTGCGCAATGAGCAGCTCGAGTCAGCCAACCGCCAGCTACGCGAAGCCAGCTACACGGACCCGCTGACCGGGCTCGGCAACCGTCGCGCGCTGTACGACGCGGTCGGGAAGTTGCTGGGCGACGATCGGGCGCCCGGAATCGCCGGACCGCAGTTCGCGATCATGATGGTGGATCTGGACCGGCTCAAGCCGATCAACGACCAGCACGGCCATGAAGCGGGCGATCGCGTGCTGTTGCAGATCGGCGAGATCCTCAAACGGGTCTCGCGCAGTTCAGACCAGGTGGTCCGCTGGGGCGGCGATGAATTCCTGCTGCTGTGCCAGAACGCGGACATGGATGCCGCGGAAGATCTCGCCGAGCGCATCCGGTCGGCCGTGTCCAAGCAGATTTTTCGCGTCGGCGACGGCGTCGCGGCGCGCACCAGTTGTTCGATCGGCTTCTCGGTCTATCCGCTGGTCCCAGGCTTCCACGACCGCGGATCATTCGAGGAGTCCCTGGCAGTCGCGGATGCAGCCCTGTACAGCGCCAAGCGCCAGCGCAACACGTGGGTCGGATGGTGCGGTTCCGAGCGAGCACTGGACCTGCTGTCGGTACAGGAAGCCATTGAGCGGGACGCCGCGGCGCTCGAGGATGGCGGTTACCTCGATGTACGCCGCCCGCTGATCAGCGGCACCGATACGGTCGACGAGCTGCGCATCCTGCAGGGACCGATCGATCGATGAGCGATGATTCGCTGATCGAGGCGATGCCCGACTTCGTCGCCTTCCTCGGACGCGACGGCGTCGTCCTGCGGCATCTGGGTGGCCGCCACCTCGGCATCCGCAGCGCCGATCAGCCGCTCGCCGGCCGCCGTCCGGAAGAAATCTGGGATGACGAGACCGGCGCCCGGATCCGCCAGCTGGTACGCCGCGCCCTCGCGAGCCGGGGCAGCGAATCGCTGAACTTCTGCCAGCACGATCGCTCCTTCGAGGCGCGCATTACCGCGCACGGACGCGAGCGGGTCATCTGCGTGATCCGGGAGTCGACCTCGACCGCCGTCGAGGGCGAACGCGAGGGTGTACGCAGCGGCGCCGTGGAACGCCGGGCGTTCTTCGCCCTGCTCTCGAACGAGATCGCGGATGCAACGCTGCGGGAACGGCGCCTGGCGCTGTGCGTCGTTCACGTCGACGGCGTCAACGACATCGGCGGCATCATCGACTATGCGGTCGGCCAGCAGGTCATGGACAGCCTGCTCGCGCGACTGGAGCCCCCAGGCACGGCCCACGGCGATGCAGCGACCTGGCGGGCCGCGCGCATCGGCGAGGGCGTTGTCGGCCTGATCGTGCGCGATTTCGACGAACGCGGCGCACTGCGCGACCTCGCGCTTGGTTTCGTGCAGCGGCTTCGCCAACCAATTGCCATCGGCGACGCGCACTTCAGCGTCAGGCCCGCGATCGGCATCGCCGTGCTCGGCGACGACGCGTCGCAGACCAAGCCGCTGCTCGACCATGCGCAGACGGCGATGCTCGAGGCCCGCCGCAGCGAAGACGGCGGCGTGCACTTCTACTCCGACACGCTGAAGCTGCGCTCGCTCGCGCGGCTGGACTTCCAGCGCGAGTTGCGCGACGCGATCGCCGGCGACGCGTTCGCGCTGCGCTACGCCGCGCGTTGCGACCTGTCGACCGGACATCTTGCCGCCATCGCCGCGTACCTGCGCTGGCCCAGCGAGCTGCGCCATGACATCAAGCCGTCCGAATTCCTGCCCGTGGCCGAGAGCACGGGCCTCGCGCTCGACCTGTCGCGGTGGGCGCTGCGCCGCCTGCGTCGCGATGCGCATGCTCTGCGCAAACTGGGGGACGACGATCTGCGGATTTCCTTCGGTGCACTGCGCCAGCACTTTGCCTCGGAAGCACTGCTCGATGACGTGCGCGAATGGATCGGCAGCGGCGAGATTAAACCCGCGCAACTCGAGCTGCGCCTCCCGGAGCGCGTACTCGCCGGCATCAGCTCGCCAGGGCGCGTGCTGCGTCCGTTCGCGGAGATGGGGATACGGCTGGTGGTGGACGAGTTCGGCCGCGGTGTCAGCTCGCTGACGCGCCTCGCGCGGATGCCTTTGTGGGGATTGCAGATCGATCGCGGCCTGGCCGTCGCGGCGCGCGAAGACGCCATCGCACGACGTGCGGCCAACGCGGCGCTGGCGCTCGCGACGACGCTCGGTCTGGTACCCATCGTCAGCGGAATCGATACGGCCGACGACCTGCAACGCTGGCAATCGCACGGTGCCAGCCAGGGACTGGGCGACCACTTCGTCTCCGCCCTGCGCTCGGAAAGTCAGTCATCGCCAGAGCCGCTGGTTCCCGCCCGCACACGGCGTTCCCGGCGCTGACTCGATCCGCGTCGCGGTGCGACCGTGTCAGGCGTCGCGGCGCCGCGGTTCCACCCAGATAGCTCGCGCGCGACCACAGCACTCGCCGTCCTCATCCAGCAACGTAGTCGCCACCTCGCACTTGCGGCCATCGCGGCGCAGCACCCAGGCCAGGATCACGCAAGGCTCGTCGACGTGCACAGGCCGATCGACGTGGGCGGTGAACTCGCCCAGCAGCATCAATCGCCCGTCGGGCGATGCAGCCGCAAAGCCGGGACAATCGAGTGCCGCCCACATGAACTTCGCGGCGATCCTGCCATCCCGCCCCGCGAGGGACTCGTCGGGCAGCCAGGGGGCCGCGAACACCGCCCTCGGACCCGGCGCACCGTCGACCGGACCGGCAAATATCCGCAATCCGTCTCCGCGCGCCCGGGCCGGTCCACAGACGAAGCAGCCGTCGAAGGGATGGTTGCGCAAGCCGACGAACTGCTGTGAAGCATGCAGCGCCTGCTCGTAGCCGGGCGGAGCCGCCAGCACGCCGTCCGGATCGAACTCGGCGTCGCCGGGCAGGTCGTCGCGCACGGCCGTCGCGATCCGGATGCCGGAATGCAGCAGATCGAGGCCGCCGTCGTCGCGCGCGATCGCGTGCATCACGACTTCGAGTGGCGGCGGCGACAGCAGCCGGATTCGCAGCGTGACATCCGCAAGACTCGCGAGGCAGCCACAGACATAACCACCGTTGGCGGAGTCCGGCGGACCGCGAAACCGCTGGTCGACCCGGATCAGGCTGCCGTGGTTCATTGCCGCGGCGTTTCGCACAACTGCAGCTCGACGCCGAACTCCGCGCCGAGCACGGTGTCGATGACCCGCCAATCGTCGAGACCGCGGCGCGGTACATCCGACGTGCAACCAAAGCCGCGTTCCCCAAGGGCCGCGATGGCTGCGTCGAGGTCGGTGACGCCAAACGAGACCAGGAAGACGCCCTCGCCGCGGGTGGCAAGACGTCGCCCCGGCACGCCGTCCGGATCCGTGGGCTGGACGAGGACCAGCCAGGTCGCGCCAATCCGCACACGGGATGCGATCGCACCGCGTGCGGCGAGCGTCTCGACCGGTCCAAAGACAACTCCCATCGCGTGCGAAAAACGTGCACGCGCATGTTCGAGGTCCCGCACCAGGATATTGACGTGATGCACCGACTCGAGCACTGGTTTCACCTCCGCCGGGTACTGATGCCCCACAAGGCGGCGGCTGTCAACGAGGCCAGCAGCGACGCCAGGGACAGCGCCAGCAGCGAACCTCGCAGCAATGGCGCGACGACGCCGATCGTGGTCGCGCCGATCGTCAGGCCGACGAAGGACTGTACCGACGCCACGGCGCCGCGCGTTTGCGCAAACAGGTCGAGCATGCGCAACGTGATCGGCGGAAACGCCAACTGCACGCCGAGCGAGATCGCGGCGATGACCAACTGCTCCGCGAGACGCGGTGCTGCGTCGCCCGGCAGCTGCAGCGCGATGCCGATGGCCGCAGCGCAGGCCGAGGTCGCGAAGCCGACGACAACCTGCCGCGCCGGGGGCCAGCGCCCTGCAAGCCGACCTGACAGCGCGGCCCCGAGCATGAAGCCGCTGACGATGGGCACGAACAGCGCGGCAAAACCCGTTTCGGACAATCCCCAGTGATCCAGCACCAGCGCGGGCGCCGAACCCACGTAGACCAGTGCCGCGGAAAAGCTCAAACCCGCGGCGACCGCCAGCGGCAGGAAGCGTGCGTCACGGAAGATGCGCCAGGACGTCAACGCCAGCGCGCTTGCGACGAGCGGCACGCGTCGGGCGGGCGGATGGCTTTCCGTCAGCAGCTTGAAGCCGGCGAACCACAAGACGGCACCGAACAGCGCAAGGAAGGCAAAGACGGCACGCCATCCCGCCAGCACGTGTATCCAGCCACCGACGATGGGCGCGATCGCGGGCGCAACGCTGAAGACCATCGTCACGGCGCTCATCAGGCGCTGCGCCTCGACACCGTCGAAGCGATCCCTGATGACGGCCCGGCCGACCGCCATGCCGACGCCAGCCGTCATGCCCTGTGCGGCGCGGAACAGCAGCAGCGTCGTGTAGCTCGGCGAGAACACGCAGGCCAGCGACGCCAGTGAATAGATGCCGATGCCCCACAGCACGACGGGACGCCGCCCCAATGCATCGGACAACGGACCATGCACCAGCGACAGCACGGCGAATGGCAGCAGGTAGGCCGTCAGCGACTGCTGCATCTCGAGCGGTCCGATGCCGAATTCCGCCTGCATCGCGCGGAAACTCGGGAAAAACGTGTCGATCGAGAACGGACTGAGCATCGACAGTGCCCCGAGCAGCACGGCAAGGCCAACCGGAACAGCCCGCGGGGTCATGCCGCGCGCTTCCAGAACGACTGCATCTCGATGAACGTGAACGACGCGGACCAGGTGATCAGCACGAAGCCGGCCAACGCTTCGGGGCCTGCGAGCAGGCGGACGGGACCGTGGGGAATGATGTCTCCGAGACCCAGCGTCGTGAACACGACCGCGGAGAAATACCCGCAGTTGACCAGCGTCAGGTCACCAAGCCCTGCCAGCGCACCGAAGGCCGGGTCCTGCAGCAGCAGGAAATAGCCGAACGCGAACAGCAGGATCTCGACGCTGTGTACGGTCAGGATCGCGAATATCAGCAACAACACGCGCGGCCTGCGCTGCATCTGCATCCGCGGCAGGACCTGCGACAGCCACGCCAGCGACTCATAGTGGATCAGCACGCAAACCGACACGGTCACGATCGCGACCAGGGTGACGACCGCATGCGCCTGGTCGAAGCCGTCCACGATGCGCTCAGCAGCCGCGCAGGCTGCGCAGGAATATCGCCGGATCCTCGCCACGCTCCAGCACCTCGACCAGTGCGGAGCCGACGATGACGCCATCCACGGCACCCGCAAGCCGTTGCACCTGCTCGCGTGAACGTATGCCGAAGCCTGCGCACAGTGGCACGGATGCCGCCTCGCGGGCCGCGGCCAGGTACTGCAGTACTGACTCGGGCACGGTGGCGCTGCGCCCCGTCGTGCCCGTCATCGTCACGGCATACACGAAGCCCTCGCTGGCCGCGCAGACGCGCGCCATGCGCGCAGGCGTCGTGACAGGCGTGACCATCTGCACCAGCGCGACACCGGCGGCACCCAGCGCCGCGCGCAGTTCATCACCTTCGTCGAATGGCAGGTCGGGCACGATGAAGCCACAGACGCCGACGCGCGCTGCATCGGCCGCCAGTTGGGGGTAGCCGTAGTTCAGCAGCGGGTTCAGGTAGCTCATCAGCACCAGGGGCGTCGCCGGCGGTTGCATGGCGCCCAGTTCCGCGAGGATCCAGCGCAAACTGACGCCCTGGCGCAGCGCCTCCTGGCTGGAACGCTGGATCGTGACGCCGTCGGCCATCGGATCCGTGAACGGCACGCCGATCTCGACGACGTCGGCAACGGCCGCCACGGCGGTCAGGTGCTCGCGGAACCGCGCCGCGCTCGGATAGCCTGCCGTCATGAACGCAACCAGCGCCGGCTCGCCGCGCGCGGCTGCGGCACGAATGCCGTTTGCGAGCCGCTCACGCGGCGGTGTCGCGGCACTCATCGCCCACCCGCAGGATCGGCGAGGATCGTTCGTTGCAGCGTCGGCATGTCCTTGTCACCGCGACCCGACATGCAGATCAGCGCGCTGCGTCCCGGATGCTGCCTCGCCCAGCGCTTTGCGCCGTGCAGTGCGTGTGCGGTTTCGATCGCGGGAAGGATGCCCTCGAGTTCGCAGCATTCGCGCAGCGCGTCGAGCGACTCGCTGTCGCCGGCCGCTTCGTAGCGGACACGGCCCGCCGCCATCAGCAGCGCGTGCTCGGGTCCGACGCCGGGATAGTCGAGACCCGCCGACACGGAGTGCGTCTCCTGGATCTGGCCGTCCGCGTCCTGCAGCAGCAGCGAGTAGCTGCCCTGCAGCACACCAGGCCGGCCGAAGGACAGGCTGGCGGCGTTGTCACCGAGGCCAGGGCCGCGACCACCCGCTTCGATGCCGATGATCTCGACGTCGCGATCCGGCACGAACGCGTGGAACATGCCGATGGAATTGGAGCCACCGCCCACGCACGCGAACACTGCGTCCGGCAATCGACCACAGGCCTCGAGGTACTGCGCCCGCGCTTCGCGCCCGATGACGGCCTGCAGTTCGCGCACCAGTTGCGGGTACGGGTGCGGACCGACGGCG